>CAMLKG010000071.1 GCA_946480695.1 uncultured Cellvibrio sp. | reverse complement strand
GCACCAGCGAAGCCATTGCCCTGGGCGTGGCCAACGGCCTGGACCCCAAGGTGCTCAGCGAAATCATGCGCCGCAGCTCGGGTGGCAACTGGGCGCTGGAGAAGTACAACCCCTACCCGGGCGTGATGGAAACTGCACCCGCCAGCAAAGGCTATGCGGGCGGTTTTGGGACGGACCTGATGCTGAAGGACCTGGGCCTGGCGCAGGAGAATGCGATGGCGGTGAAGGCTGCCACGCCGCTGGGGGGCATGGCGCGCAATTTGTACGCGGCGCACAGCCTGGCGGGGCATGGGGGGCTGGATTTTTCCAGCATCATCAAGATGGTGCAGAAGGGGTAATCTCCCTTCTACCATAGAAAAACGCCAGCGTTTGCTGGCGTTTTTTATTCTTTACCTAGGCGAGAAATCTAACTTACGGCCAAGTAATATAGCCAGACGATAAATTCTTAAAACGGCTATCAAAGACAACTTTTCCATTGGCGGGAAGATTGGCAATCAAGAAGTCGATGCACTCCAGCAATCGCTGGTTCACAACGCCCGACTTTAACACCCCCAGGGCCAAACATGCTTGTTGACGACAAATATCGCGCTCCAGCTTTGCTTGAATTTCATATTGAGTTAGAGCGGCGAGTGCCGTCGGCGTGAACTGATCACCGAGCAAGCCGAGGATTCGATCGTAGTACACCCGACCACGGGGAGATACTCCATTGCAATACGAAATGCCGCGACCAATGCGACACATTAGGATGACTTTAACTAATTTCGGCGCAAAATTCGGAAGAATGTCTTGCTGGTTGTTTATGTAAGAAGAGATGCTATCGGCGACAGGCCCCTCATGGTGAAAGTTATCCCAACCATTGTGCTTCTCCAATAGTTGATCAACAAGGCCATCAACGATAATAGCACGCTCGGCATTTGATCGAAATGCGTTACCGCCAACTGCCTGAAAAAACTGTTCGCCAAGCAGGTATTTATCGCGATAGAGATTGGTATTATAACCCTCTAGGGTCAAGCCCAATCTATACTTGGTATCATCACCACTAGCTTTCCAGACAGAGCCTGCCAAGAGAGAGATATTCTTGCGCACCTGCGGATCCGTTTCAGGAGCGACATAGATACCAAACATAGTTCGAAGAATATTGCCGCAATGGTGTGACGCCAACGCACCAATCTTGCCTGAAATTGTCGCCAGATTGGCTGGATCAAGTGGCTGTGTGTACGTCTTCAGGTTCTGAATGAACGCTTGCACCTGAAGGGCCGCCTCTGTCGGGCGATCATTCAGGACATCCTGAATGCATGTTTGCAACCATCCCAAGAGTTCAAAAGCATTAATCGTGTAATTCGTCGGATGCGAAATTCCAATATCATTTCGCATATCGAGAATATGCTTGAGTTTTTTATGTGTTGTGTCGCTGATTAGCTCTAGTTTTCTACATGTATCAAGAAGTACTGCGTCCTTGAGGGATCGGAGATCATCCTCGGATTGATAAAAATCTCTAGCCTTTCCGCCAATTGCAGCATCGTAAAATATATCAAGCCCATAAGCTATTGCTTTCTTATGCAGATCAAGAACAACCTCATTCCAAATAGCATTAAGGGAATAATCAAATAATCCAAACCCGGCACCGACAACGAATTTAGACAAATATCGAGCCCCCTTTTTGACCTCATCCGGCAAAGACTCAATAAAGTTTGGTAGATTTTGTCCAATGATTGCCCTCTGATCATGTGCAGCAATTATATTGTCGTAAGGCAGACCAACGTTCCTCAAGAAATCGACAACGATCTGCGCTTGCGGATCAATCAATTGCATTTCAGACCTAGATGTGAGGGCGCTCATTGACTTTTCCTTATATAGAATGGTTATTTAATTAGATTTACAAACAAATGACGGATAGAGCCATGTAGCATAGAAAGCCGACAGCGCTGCTTGGGGCTCTCGAGTTGACCAAAATATTAACAATTACCGGCCACAGGTTGGGCAGCTGCCTGGGGCTGGTGCAAAATTTACTGTATTGCTTCTCGATTCAATTCCAAAAGACTTTGCAATCACACTTTCATTCATTGGACCCGCCCCCTCCAATGCCTTTACGATATTAATGACTTCTTTCTTTTCTGCAGTTGACAACACCAAATAGGCGCGAACAAAATTCTCAACTTTGGGGCTCATTGTTTAGATCCTTTAAAAATTACCACACGCATCACACTTTGACGGCTTGACTGTTTTTGGCACAATATTGCATATATAACATGGCTTTTGATAGTATTTCAATGACTCTCTATACGCATACCTCCGCTCCTTATCGGAAATACCTTGCCCAATATCTTTAAACTCTCTTGCCTCATTTTCTCTCATTGCTTCTTTATACTGCTCCTCTCGATCAGTAAACTCAGCATCCGCAAGCCTTTTAAATGCATTAAAAATTTCAGTATTATGCCTGGATGAGTCAACAGCATATTCATATTTCTCATCCCATCGAGCCACTATAGACCAAGTTGAAAGTGTAAGCTGCATAAGCCCCACCACTCCAGCAACCACAATAAAAATGGGCAACACGTGTGCATTTTGACCAAAAGTAAGAACAAGCCCCCCAATAATTACTGGAACCACTATCCCCAAGAATGTGATCCAAGTTCGCAAAGTTCTTAGCACATTGGCTCTTTTTTCAAATATCCGTGTGGTGCCATAAGCATAAAATTCCTTTTCCCGACAATCTTTTATTGTGTATGTCATTTGATAAATTTATCAATCTAAACCGCAACAGACTACTCGAAACAACTGAGCGAGAGTTCCGAATAAACCCTCGTCTTCTGACTGGCTAGGCGTTGCACTTCATTTGGCCAGCAGTGTCGAGCGATGACAAGTTTAAATTTTCCAGCAGGCAGCTGAATTTGATCCAAGCAATGCTGCGCCTCCGCGTAGCCGGTTCTTTGCTCAAACCGAAGCACCTGAACGCACATTGGCTCGCCCAACGATTCGCCTCCCCAGTTGAGTATGATTCGCATCCCCTCATGCTGCGCCGCACCAACCCCGCCCTACCTTTCCACATCGTGCTTCTGCTGGTGGCGTTGTTCAACGCCCTGGCGGGTGCACCCCTGCATGAAGCGCGGCACATGCAGGAACTGGTGCGCAGCGCCACAGCCTCGGCAACCGCAGGCGATGTGGAAACGTTGGCAACCAGCCCCACAGCCAGCGACGATCACAGCGAAGAGACACACACCACCTGCGCCTGGTGCCT
>CAMLKG010000070.1 GCA_946480695.1 uncultured Cellvibrio sp. | reverse complement strand
CCGCTGGGCTTTTTTATTGTGCGTCACTCGCTGAATTTATTCCGTCGTCAGCACGAGACAACCTTGCATCACTCGAACCGTCACGGGTGAATCAATGTTGAATCCTGCTTGCTCCAACCAATGCCCCTTGAGTTGTAACCAGGGCACGGTTGCCTGTGGCGGGTACTGTGTCTTGCGCCGGTAGTCGTAGACCATACTCCCGGTCTTGATTCGGCGAATGTGACAGGGTGGTGTTGCTTGCGTAGAATCGAGTCTAGCCATTGTTGACTCCTTATCAGTCGGTGGTGGTTAGCCGGGCCATTGGGTTGCCGCCCATTGGTCTGGCGCTTTCAGATAATGATGTTTATCGCTTGTTATTACCCCTTAGCTCGCCGGGCGAGTCCAGCGCTTGGCTTGGTATTTAAAGATCAGTCCAGCCAGAACCTCGTGGATAATCCTCCTATCCTCACTTTCCAAATCCTTAATCGCTTCCAGTTGCATGCGCAGTTGGTCATCCAGTTCGGGCGCGTCTCCAAAGACCAGCGTATCCATGCTGATATGCAGTGCCTTGGTGAACTTAATCAGCACTTCCAAAGTAGGCTGTGTGGTACCTGCCTCGTACCGTTTAATCTGGTTCACATGAATCCCTACGGCGTCAGCCAATTGCTGTTGGGTAAGGCCATGCTGTTTACGTAACTGGATAAGCTGGACGGGGAAGCTCATAGGGAAAGACCAATTGATGACGATGGCCATACTGTAAATCTCCCGTACCATTCCTGATTGACAAAAGTACCATATATGATACTAAAATAAAACCCTAATAGAGGCTTGACGGTGTTTTGCCAAACGGGGGTTTTATGGCGCGGTTTGCGGATGAAGTGATCGAGCGGATCAAGGCCGAGGTATCGCTACTGCGGTTGGCCGAGAGCCAGGGCTATGCGCCGAAGCGCCAAGGTAAAGATTACGCGGTGTGTTGCCCTTTCCATGACGACAAAACCCCGTCCTGCGTGATCAGCCCCAAATCCAACCTGTTTAATTGCTTTGGCTGCGGTGCCGGTGGTTCGGTGATTGACTGGGTGATGAAGACCCAGGGCGTGAGCTTCCGCCATGCGGTGGAGTTGTTAAAAAATGACATTGCTGCGGTCACTTCCCCTTTAGCCGCTGAATCGCCTATCAAAAAAACTACGGTTCCCAAACTGGCCGCGCCGGTGTCGAGCAATGTGGATGATGCAAAGCTATTGCGTGAGGTGGTGGATTACTACCACGAAACCTTGCTGCAATCCCCGGAGGCCATCGCGTACCTGGAATCGCGCGGATTGAATGATCCCGAGTTAATTAATCACTTCAAACTCGGCCACGCCAATCGCACGTTGGGTTTACGTCTGCCGCACAAAAATAGAAAAGCCGGTGCGGAGTTGCGCGAGCGGTTGCAGCGTGTGGGTGTGTATCGTGAGAGCGGCCACGAACACCTGAATGGTTCGCTGGTGATTCCACTGCTTAATAAATCCGGTGATGTTGTGCAGTTATACGGCAGAAAACTGTTAAACAATTTACGCGAGGGAACGGCGTATCACTTGTACTTGCCGGGTGATCATGCCGGTGTATTTAATTACGAAGGTTTGGCAGGTTGTGAAGAAATTATCCTGTGTGAAGCGCTGATTGATGCAATGACGTTCTGGCGCTGGGGTTTTAAAAATGTCACCAGCAGTTACGGCGTGAATGGGTTTACCGATGAACTGTTGCAAGTGTTGGTTGAGTTAAAAATAAAGCGTGTGCTAATTGCCTATGATCGCGATGAAGCGGGCAATGTGGCAGCGGAAAAAGTCGCGAAGCAATTAAACCAGCATGGCATTGATGCGTTCCGGGTGTTGTTCCCCAAGGGCATGGATGCGAATGAATACGTCTTAAAAGTAACGCCACCGCAACAAAGTTTAGCGCTGGTGCTTCGCAAGGCGGAGTGGCTCGGCAGTGGTGAGGCGCCGCAGATCACTACAGCATCGCCATCACTTCCTTTAGCTGCTAATGCTGCTGATGTTATCGAATCTGCGGAACTCGAAATCCAGCACGATACTGTCAATGAAAAATCTTCACCTGTATTTACCAATAATCCGCTGGATCAAGTTGCAACACCAGTTCCACCATTACCCGCCGCACAACTGCTACTTGAAACCCGCGATGACGGTTTATATGTGCAGTTGGGCGAAGGCAATCAGGCGCGCGTGTATCGCGTGCGCGGGTTGGAACAAAACACCGGCGCGGAGCAATTAAAAATCCAGTTGTATGTGCAGCGCGGCGAAGGCTTCTTTATCGACAAGCTGGATTTATACAGCAGCAAGCAGCGGCAGATATTTATTAACCAGGCGTGTGTGGAGTTGGGGCTATCAGATGAAGTCATTAAAAAGGATTTAGGAAAATTGCTATTGGCGTTGGAGCAAGAGCAATCCAGAAAAAATGAGTTAGATAAAACAAATCCTGCCGCTGCTGTGCAATCGCTCTCGAATGAAGAGCGTGATGCAGCGTTGGAATTACTGCGTGATAAAAACTTGCCGCAACGCATTCTCAGTGACTTTGCATTGGCCGGTGTTGTCGGTGAGGAAACCAATAAACTGGTGGGTTATCTGGCGGGTGTATCACGCAAGCTGGATAAGCCGCTGGCGGTGGTTATCCAAAGTTCGAGCGCGGCCGGTAAATCTTCACTCATGGATGCGGTGCTGGCGTTTATGCCGGAAGATGAACGCGTGCAATACTCGGCGATGACCGGCCAGAGTTTGTTTTACATGGGTGAAACCCGGCTTAAAAATAAAATCCTCGCGATCAGTGAAGAGGAAGGCGCACACACCGCTAGTTATGCGTTAAAGCTATTGCAGAGCGAAGGTGAAGTGACGATTGCCTCGACCGGCAAAGATGATTCCAGTGGCCAACTGGTTACACGCGAATACAAAGTGGAAGGCCCGGTAATGTTGTTCCTGACCACCACGGCCATCGACATTGATGAAGAATTATTAAACCGTTGTTTAGTACTTACTGTGAATGAAAGCCGCGAACAAACCGAAGCGATTCACCGTGCACAGCGATTAAAGCGAACCTTGCAGGGTTTAGAATCCAAAATAAAAAAAGAACAGGTGTTGCAGCTTCACCGCAACGCACAGCGCCTATTAAAACCACTGGCGGTAATCAATCCCTATGCTGATCAATTAACCTTCCTCAGTGATAAAACCCGCACGCGGCGCGATCATGAAAAGTATTTAACCCTGATCGACAGCATTGCGCTTCTGCATCAATACCAGCGTGATATAAAAACGCTGGGCACATTGGAATACATTGAAGTAACGGCCAGTGATATTGCCCTGGCTAACCA
>CAMLKG010000069.1 GCA_946480695.1 uncultured Cellvibrio sp. | reverse complement strand
CAACGTGACCAATGGTGCCCACGTTGACGTGGGGCTTGTTACGTTCAAACTTTTCCTTCGCCATTGCGAGCGCCTCCTCAGACGTAGATGACTTTTACATACACAGATAAAAAAGCTGCGAGAGGCACTCTCTCGCAGCATATTTTGGAGCTCATAAGCAGATTTGAACTGCTGACCTCACCCTTACCAAGGGTGTGCTCTACCAACTGAGCTATATGAGCCTGAACTTTCAACAATTTGGAGCGGGTAGCGGGAATCGAACCCGCGCCATCAGCTTGGAAGGCTGAGGTTCTACCATTGAACCATACCCGCTTGAATCAGATATTGGCTGCTAGCTCTCAGGCTTTTTGCCTTTCTCGATTAAGAGAATTTGGTGCAGGGGGGTGGATTCGAACCACCGAAGCTCGCGCGTCAGATTTACAGTCTGATCCCTTTGGCCGCTCGGGAACCCCTGCCGAAAATCGCCGGCATTTTCCGGCCCACACCGCCGACTGTCAATCTATTTTTTTAATAAATTCACACAGTTACGATAACATGCCTGGTTAAAATTGGAGCTGGCGAGAGGAATTGAACCCCCGACCGGCTGATTACAAGTCAGCTGCTCTACCTACTGAGCTACGCCAGCTTTTCAACCACGGCTGTTTGTGGAGGCAGAATTCTATTGAAACATTTATTGGGAAGCAACACCTAAACAAAAATTTTGTCTCTTTTCCAGGCCGGATTGCTTTGCCAAAAGATCACCCCACACTGAATCGTCTACTTTTTCCGCAAAACCTGAATTAATAACAACCCAGGTCTCCTGAATTGTCTTGGGCAAACGTTTTATTGCAGCCCCGTAACCCTGATTTTTAATTTCAGTTAACCGGGCTTCCGCCTCGACATAATCAGCAAATCGACCAAATGAAATCCCATTTGTTAATTCACCCTTGGTAATTACATGGCTTTCAATATTTTTCTTTTGCAATTCGTACAAGCGGCGGACCGCTTCTTTTTCCGACATCTCCGGCTTTAAATAAACCCAAAAAGATTCACCTTCCTGTATTTCTATCGGTGTTATATGGGCATTTACCCCCAAGGCATTCAATCGCTCAACCGCATATTCTGCTTGTAATAGTTGCTCGTAAGGTCCAATCATCGTGCATAACTCGCTGCTTTGCACCGAAGATTCCGAATGCTTTTCTATCACAGAAGGACTCGATTGTTTTCGTAAACCGTCCACCCCTCCGATTTCCGATAGTAACTGTAAATTATTTTTCGTTTCGTCAACCCCGGACGTAACCGGCCTGACAGAAGTTGTTGTATCGGAGCTTTTAAAGAAATGCTGCTGTACAAAGAATGCCAGATTCGCAATCAGTAATACCAAAAAAATTGCCCGCATTTTTTACTCCAATTACCTGGAATTATCGAGAACATACGCAAGACCATCCAATACCAGATCCGGCATATATATAGCCCCTGGATAGAACGGCAAAATTTTTTGCGCATCACCGCCAGTAAAAATGATGTCAAAGCCTGCATCAGGAGCCTTGTTTTGTAATTGCTTTATGCCATTTTCAATTAACCCAGCAAACATAGCCGTTACCGCTCCATATACAGCATCTGTCGTTGTCCTGCCGGGCATTAAGTCCAGGTAAATTGAGTCACGACTTACCCTAACCCTGCGGGTTTTATCCTGGAGTGAATCTAGCATAAGATTCAAACCGGGAGCTATGAATCCTCCGGCATGTTCGCCATCTTTGTTAACTATATCTACGGTTACAGCAGTTCCAAAGGATGCAAGCAAAAACGCTCTGTGGGTGAGTTGATAGCATGCAATTATGCCCAGCCAACGATCCACACCCAGCACCATCGGCTCTTTATATCCATTGGAAACCCCCCGACAATTGGGGGCCGTGCGTGCAAACTCGGGAGTGAGCGCGAGGTAATTCATGCACCATTGAGAAAACGCACCTTCCAGCACTGGATCAACCACACTGGCAACCCAAACCCTCCGGATCTCGTTTTTGAATACTGCCAGTTGTGCTTCCAAATCCTGGAACAAGTTCGAAATCGGAAGGGAATCTCGGACAACAATTCTGCCTTCGTTGCGTAATCGCCACTTACAGCGCGTATTTCCCATGTCCAATTCAAAAATCATTGCAAAACCCTCAATGAAATTTCCCCACCATGAAAAATATGCTCCCTGCCCTCCATCAGTAAACGCAAAGCGCCCGTTTCTGTAACTCCCAGGAAAACACCTGCCATCAATGATTGCCCATTACGCAATTGAACTTCTACATCTTTATAGGCGGCTGCCGCCATCCATTCCATTTGATAACCGGCAAACCCCATCTCATGATAGGTTTGCAGCACATTTACCAATTCATCCAAAAGGACTGCAGCTAGCTGGTTGCGGGAAACCAGCGACTGGGCCTGCTCGATTAATATCTGATTTAGTGCAACCCAGGGCTGATCTATGGCAGCAGTTTGTGATGCCTGCATTGATACGTTCAATCCAACACCTATTACAACCTGGCAGTAGCCCGCAGGATCCCCCGTCATTTCAATTAAAATACCAGCCAGCTTTTTACCTTGATATAAAACATCGTTTGGCCATTTAAGCGCAGCTCCGATCAATCCAATTTTGTTAATAGCTCGCACAATCGCTACACCTGTCGCGAGGCTCAAACCTTCGATTGCCGCAACGCCACCCTCGAATACCCAGCCTATCGAGCAATAAATATTTTGCCCCATCGGACTAACCCATGAACGCCCACGCCTTCCTCGACCTGCTGATTGAAATTCGGCAAAACACACTTGCAGAGCCGGGCTTTCCTGGCGCATGAGAAAAGAGTTGGTGGAATCCAATTGCGGAAGGACATGCAAAACCAATGGCGGTTGTGATTTTAAATGGGCTCGAATCTGTTCCCGATCAAGCAAATCCAATCCCCCTTGAATACAATAACCTCGACCTTTTACCGACGATAAGGCAATGCCGTAATATTCAAGTTTTTGGAGGTGTTTCCACACAGCGGCCCTGCTAACTCCTAAAAGCCCCCCCAACTCTTCTCCTGAATGAAACTGGCCATCTGCGAGTTTTTTTACTATTTCCCATAGCGCACCCAATTCAGATTTTCCAGCTTCAGACATTATGAGGCCCCATTATATATTCACGTTTATAGCGACTACCCAAGCTGGTTAAAACTTCATAACCCAAGGCGTTATTTTTTCTACTTAAATAATCAAGTGACAATTTTTCATTAATCACTTCAACCGAAGCTTGTTGCAAATATTCATCAGGCAATTGAATTTTTGAAATATCGAATATAGTAACGTCCATAGAAATTCGACCAATCGATTGTACTTGGTGTCCACACAAAAACCCTTCTGGATTTTTACCCAATGTGCGATTCACCCCGTCTGCATACCCACCTGCTGCGATTGCAATACGACTGCCCTTTGGCAGCCTAACATCCGCACCGTATCCAATGCTCGCCTCCTCCGTTAAAGTACGTATTTGAATAATTGGTAATTTCAAAGTTACCACGGGGTTCATTGGATTAACCGTATTAGGTTGTGGCGCTATGCCATAAAGTGCGGCCCCTGGACGAACGAGATCGAATTGCCATTTATTGCCAAGGAAAATTCCGGAAGAATTAGCCAAACTTAAACGTATACCTGGCAACATACTGCGCATCTGCGCGGCACAACTTAAAAAGTTTTTAAATTGTGCATGATTTAAAGGATGAGAAGGATCATCAGCGCAAGCCAAGTGGCTCATTAACAAAACGGGATTGCAAACCTTAAGCAAGCGATCATCAGCGCAAAAAGTTTTAAACGGTTGGATATCAACACCGAGGCGGGTCATACCGGTATTAATTTTTATTACGGATCGGGCGGGCATATCCAATGAAGAATTCATCATAGCCCAGCGCTCTATTGCTTCAATAGAAGATAAAACAGGTATTAAATTGGTTTTTGCACATTCGTGTTCATTACCCGCACGAACACCTCCGAGGACATAAATTTCGGCATCATCAGGTAAAAATTTGCGCGCCGCTAATGCCTCATCCAGGGTCGCTACAAAAAATTCCCTGCAACTAATGTCATACAAAGCCCTGCCAACCTGCTCAGCTCCTAAACCATAAGCATTGGCTTTAATGACACCTGCAACCTGGGCTGAGGAAGCCAATG
>CAMLKG010000068.1 GCA_946480695.1 uncultured Cellvibrio sp. | reverse complement strand
TGTGCTCACGGGTTTGTGGCATTGGACCGTCGGTCGCACCACACACCAGGATCGCACCGTCCATCTGGGCAGCACCGGTGATCATGTTCTTCACATAGTCGGCGTGGCCTGGACAGTCAACGTGTGCGTAGTGACGGCTGGGTGAGTCGTACTCTACGTGTGACGTATTAATGGTAATACCACGGGCTTTTTCTTCCGGTGCGTTATCGATACCGTCATAAGCAACGAAGCTTCCGCCCCAGCTCTCGGCACACACCTTGGTCAAAGCTGCGGTCAGGGTGGTTTTACCGTGGTCAACGTGACCAATGGTGCCCACGTTGACGTGGGGCTTGTTACGTTCAAACTTTTCTTTAGCCACTTTTCTATTCCTCTAAAAGATGAAATATCAAACTATTCTTCGTCTCTTCTCATTTTGCCTTTTGCCATCACTTCTTCAGCGACGTTGCGCGGGGCTTCAGAATACTTCAAGAACTCCATGGTGTAGGTTGCACGCCCCTGGGTTGCGGAGCGTAGCGAGGTCGCATAACCAAACATCTCCGCCAAAGGAACTTCAGCATCAATGACTTTACCGCTCACGCTTTCGTCCATCCCCAGGATCATGCCGCGACGACGATTCAGGTCGCCGACCACATCACCCATGTTTTCTTCCGGAGTAACTACCTCCACCTTCATGATGGGCTCAAGCAGAACCGCACCACCCTGTTGGGCCAATTTCTTGGTCGCCATGGATGCCGCAATTTTAAACGCCATCTCTGACGAGTCAACGTCGTGGTATGACCCATCAAATACCGTTGCCTTGAGACCAAGCAATGGGTAACCCGCGAGAACACCGTTTTGCATTTGTTCGGCGATACCCTTTTGAATGGCAGGCACATATTCCTTTGGAACCACACCACCAACGATTTCGTTTACAAACTCCAGACCCTCTGCATTTTCATCAGCGCCCGGCTCGAAACGAATCCAGCAGTGGCCATATTGTCCACGGCCACCCGATTGACGAACAAACTTACCTTCGATTTCGCATTTGTTGCGAATTGCTTCGCGATAGGCAACCTGGGGCTTGCCAATATTGGCTTCCACATTGAATTCGCGACGCATACGGTCAACGATAATATCCAGGTGTAATTCGCCCATGCCACCAATAATGGTCTGCCCTGTTTCTTCGTCGGTTTTAACACGGAATGAAGGATCCTCTTGAGCCAATTTACTCAGCGCAACCCCCATTCTTTCCTGATCCGCCTTGGTTTTCGGCTCTACCGCTACGTGAATTACCGGCTCCGGGAAATCCATGCGCTCAAGAACAATAATATTGCCCTGATCGCATAAGGTGTCACCTGTAGTCACATCCTTCAAACCAATGACCGCTGCGATATCACCCGCCAGAACCTCTTTGATTTCAGAGCGTTGGTTCGCATGCATTTGCACCATGCGACCAATGCGCTCTTTCTTCTGCTTGACGGAGTTATACACAGAGTCACCCGAATTCAGCATCCCCGAATAAACACGAATAAAGGTCAAACTACCAACAAAAGGGTCTGTAGCGATTTTAAATGCCAGCGCGGAAAAAGGATCGTTGTCATTGGCGTGACGCTCAGCGACCGTTTCACCATCCTCCAGCACACCTTCAATTGCCTTGACTTCCGTTGGTGATGGCAAGTATTCAATAACCGCATCCAGCATTGCCTGGACACCCTTGTTTTTGAAGGCCGAACCGCCGATAACGGGAATAATTTCACCAGCGAGGGTTCGCGCGCGAAGCCCAGCCTTGATCTCTGCCTCGGAAAGCGCTTCACCGCCGAGATATTTTTCCATCAGCTCTTCAGAAGACTCTGCCGCAGCCTCGATCAGTTGCTCACGCAACTTTTCGCATTGCTCCTGTAAACCTGCCGGGATTGCCTCATATTGGAAAGACATCCCCTGGTCATCTTCATTCCAAATGATGGCCTGCATTTTGACCAGGTCAACGACACCCTTGAATTCATCTTCCGAACCAATGGTCATTTGAAGCGGGACGGGATTCGCCCCAAGACGGGTTTTCAACTGCTCGACAACGCGCAGGTAATTAGCACCCGTGCGGTCCATCTTGTTGACGAAAACAATGCGCGGAACTTCGTATTTATTGGCCTGGCGCCATACAGTTTCAGTTTGGGGTTGAACACCGGAGGAACCGCAAAGCACCACAACAGCACCATCCAGCACCCTCAGGGAACGCTCCACTTCGATAGTGAAATCCACGTGCCCGGGAGTATCAATTACGTTGATGCGATGCTCTTCAAATTGGCCTCCCATGCCCTTCCAGAAAGTGGTGATAGCCGCAGAGGTAATGGTGATGCCACGCTCTTGTTCCTGCACCATCCAGTCGGTAGTGGCGGCGCCATCATGCACCTCACCAATTTTGTGTGACAGGCCAGTGTAAAACAGTACGCGCTCGGTAGTTGTAGTCTTACCGGCATCTACGTGTGCACATATACCAATATTGCGGTAGCGTGCGATGGGCGTCTTACGTGCCATGGCTGTGCTTCCTCAATCACTAACTCTTTAAAAGGTAAAGGCAGCAATGCTGCCTTTAATCCTCACCCGGATAAACTGACGCCATCTGGCTAGAAGCGGAAATGCGAGAACGCTTTGTTCGCCTCAGCCATGCGGTGAACGTCTTCACGCTTCTTCACCGCAGCACCTTTACCCTGGGCAGCATCCATCAGCTCGCCCGCCAGGCGAGCCGGCATGGATTTTTCACCGCGCTTGCGGGAATACTCCACCAACCAACGCATAGCCAGGGCACTGCGGCGGGATGCACGCACTTCAACAGGAACCTGATAGGTCGCACCACCCACACGGCGGGATTTAACCTCAACCAGTGGAGCGATGTTTTCGAGAGCCTCGGAGAATACCTCCAAAGGATCGCGATTTAATTTGGTTTTAACGATATCCATAGCGCCGTAAATAATGCGCTCTGCTACCGATTTCTTACCACTGATCATTACGTGGTTCATAAATTTCGCCAGGGTCACGTTACCGAATTTTGGATCCGGCAGCGTCTCGCGTTTGGCGACGACTCGTCTTCTTGGCATTGCAAATAGCCTCTCTTCAGGGATTTTCCAAGACAACCCTATAAACCCTATTGTTTATAGCCTGCTTGGCCTTACTCGGTAGTAAACCGAAAACTTCAACAACCTAATCAAGCGGCGGATAACATCCGCCAGCCATTACTTAGGACGTTTCGCACCGTATTTGGAGCGACCTTGTTTACGCTTGGCAACACCGGAAGTATCCAGTGAACCGCGTACAGTGTGGTAACGCACACCTGGCAAGTCTTTAACACGACCGCCACGAATCAGCACCACGCTGTGCTCTTGCAGGTTGTGGCCTTCACCGCCGATATACGAGGTCACTTCAAAGCCATTGGTCAAACGCACACGGCATACTTTACGCAGCGCCGAGTTTGGCTTTTTAGGGGTGGTCGTATAAACGCGAGTGCAAACACCGCGTCTTTGCGGATTACCTTGCAGAGCTGGAACGTCACTCTTGTCTACGATGGGTTTTCTTGGCTTACGAATCAATTGATTGATCGTTGGCATGAAAACAAACTCCATAGATATACGCCTTCATCACGAAGGCAGGTTTAAGAAAGCGAACTATCAAAAATAGCCCTGCTTCCCACTTGGGTAAAAGTGGGTGGCGCATTGTAAAGATGCCCCCACCCACCGTCAAGGCAAAACCCGCTTATCTGGCTCTGTTGCATCGTCAACAACCGATAAAAAAGCAAGGCTGGGAATGCCAGCCTTGCTCGGGATTTACCGGGAGGTTTTCCAACCTCCGCACCTCAGCGATTCATCCGCATTAGTTAATGCCGGATTTCAACGCCTCGGTTAATGCTGCTTCAACATCTTCTGCGCTTACACCAACATCATGGTTAACAGCTTCTTCACGGCGGCGCTTGCGATCCGAGTGATATGCCAAACCAGTACCCGCCGGAATCAAGCGCCCCACAACCACGTTCTCTTTCAAGCCGCGCAGGGTATCTTTCTTGCCAGTCACCGCTGCCTCGGTCAGAACGCGTGTTGTCTCCTGGAAGGAAGCTGCCGAAATAAAGGACTCGGTTGCCAGGGACGCTTTGGTAATACCCAACAGTTGACGTTCGTAGTTAGCCGGTTGACGGCCTTCCGCACGCAGTTTTTCATTCTCTTCAAGCAACTGGTTGTACTCAACCTGCTCGCCTTTTACGAAAGTCGAATCACCCATGGTAGTAATTTCTACTTTGCGCAGCATTTGGCGAACGATAGTTTCAATGTGCTTATCGTTAATCTTCACACCTTGCAGGCGGTATACATCCTGGATTTCGTTGGTAATGTAACGAGCCAGGGCTTCTACACCCTGCAAACGCAGAATGTCATGCGGGTTAGCCGGACCGTCGGATACAACCTCACCCTTGGCAACCATCTCACCTTCGAACACGGTCAACTGGCGGTGCTTTGGAATAAGCACTTCGTAGTGGGTCGAGCCATCTGGCAATACCTGTCCATCCGTTGGAGTGATGATCAAGCGGCGCTTGCCCTTGGTTTCTTTACCAAAACTGACAGTACCGGAGATTTCAGCAAGGATTGCGGGCTCCTTCGGACGACGAGCTTCGAACAAGTCGGCAACACGCGGCAGACCACCGGTGATATCGCGGGTTTTAGACCCTTCCTGCGGAATACGCGCAATGATGTCACCCACATTAATGGTGTCGCCATTGTTGATACTCAAAATCGCCTTGGACGGTAGCATGTAGTGCGCAGGTACGTTGGTATTCGCCAGGAATAATTCCTTGCCTTTCGCATCCACCAACGTAACCGCCGGACGCAAATCCTTACCGGCAGATGGGCGCTCGGCGGGATCCAGTACCTCAATAGAACTCAAGCCTGTCAATTCGTCAGTTTGGCGACGGATAGAAAGGCCATCTTCCATTCCGGAGAACGCCACAGTACCCGCCACTTCCGATACGATCGGGTGGGTATGCGGGTCCCATTTGGCTATTACCTGGCCACCTTTTACGGACTCGCCATCTTTTACGGTAATTAATGCACCGTAAGGAATCTTGTAACGCTCACGCTCGCGACCGCTGGCATCAGCGATGGCCAATTCCCCGGAACGGGAAACAGCAACCAGGTTACCGGCTGGATTGCTAACAACTTTTACGTTCAACAGGCGCACTGCACCTTCCTGTTTCACCTGCACACTATCTGCCGCAGATGCCCGCGATGCCGCACCACCGATGTGGAAGGTACGCATGGTCAACTGGGTACCCGGCTCACCGATTGACTGGGCAGCGATAACACCAACCGCTTCACCCACGTTAACGCGATGACCACGGGCCAGATCGCGGCCATAGCACATGGAACAGATACCGCTGCGCGCTTCACAGGTAATTGGCG
>CAMLKG010000067.1 GCA_946480695.1 uncultured Cellvibrio sp. | reverse complement strand
TCATTGATCTGATCCAATAACCATAAACTTTGTTGGGCGTATGACAGCGGGATTTTACTGTCGCGTGTTGCTGGCAGGATCAGATTGCGTTTATTGAGTTGATTCGCTTGCAAAAAAGAAATAATTTCTGGCTTCAATTCTTTAATTGAAGCAACCAATGCGCTATTTAAGTTTTTCTTATCGCCACGCAGTAATAAATTCGCATTTTCATCCAAGCTGATTTTAATTCCCTGCTCTGACAGGATATTCAGTATCTCTAAAACTTGATTCATATTGATAATTCCACCTCATTTGGTAACAAGGCAGCTTCCTTATCCAGAGCCATCCTTGCAATTATTTGATTGTTCTCAATCAACACCGCCAAAGCGGATATCGTCTGGGCACTAAACAATAAATTTAACTGTAAATTCATATCAAAAGATCGATTGATATTTGCTATCAAACGCGTTGCAAGCAGGGAGTTTCCACCCATTTTAAAAAAATTATCCGTAACACCAATCGATTCAACACCAAGAATATCTCCCCACAGCTCACACAAACGCTTTTCAATATTGGTAACTGGTGCAACATAATTTTGTTGCTCTGACACTCGCTGTGAAGCAATACTGTCACGAGCCCAATCTTCAACGGATTGATGGAACAAATCAAAATCATTCATCCATATAAAAATTTGATTATATTGCGCAGATGACAACCATCGCCCTGGCAATACATTAAGAGAACCGTCGCTTCCCGCATGGGATTCAAGAGCAGGCAGCTGTTGGGCTGAATCCTCTCTCTCTAAAATATCCAGATAATTCAGGTTTAATATGCTCTCTGCTTGCAAGCAGCAATAACTTTTACGATTTGGGATTAAGCTGGCCGGTTCAGCATGAGCAATAGCGCCATACAGTTGGCTCAAAAAATTAAACACAGGAGTATTGCGTGCAGAGGGTACAAAAGACCATTCGATACCAGTGATATTTCTTTCAAAGGCGACAGCAGCAACGGCCTTTAAAAGCTCGTATTCAACTCCGCGTCCCAGTGCCCGACAACTTAAAACCATATTAAGTACAGACAAGTTATTATTTTTATAAGTAAACAGAACAAGACCCACAAGACCATAATCACCAAAGCGATCCTCAACCCTGGCGGTAACCCCAAAAATATAATTATCAAGCCCCTCCAGCAAGTCAGACTTATTGACCAAATATCCATTCAAATTAAATTGATTAGTGCGCGCAAGCAACTCGACCGCTCGATCACAATTATCAGCCGACAGTGTTTTAACATCGATATTAACACCTAAAGACTCTAAAAAATCTTGTCGACTTCCTTTATGTTCGATAAGAAATTGCTTTCTCTTGTTTTGCTGTTCATAAAGAGCAGTTCTATTCCCTGCGAGTGCAGCCTGCTCAACATCGAAAGCCCAAATATTACGTAAAGCTTTTGGGATCTTATCAACTGCCGCTGGCAATTGGATGGTCAGTACATCCGGGCAATGCATGCGCATTTCCAAGCATTGAGACAAGTCATCGTCAATGAATATAATACTCTCCAGACCGAGATTTAGTTCATCAGCAATAGAGTAAATATTTTTCCATTTTGGCTCCCAATTAATTCTGGATGCAATAATGTGCTCGCGTTTGATATGCATATTATTATTTTCATCAAACACCGCCCAGACGTCTCCCTCCTCATTTTTACTGCACAAACATAATAAAAATCCCTTCTCCTGCAACTCGACCACAAACTTTTGTAGGTATAAATATTCTGCCGAAACGACTACACCCAATGGCCCATCTTCCGCGCACACTCCTTTCCATATGGTATTGTCACAATCCAAAACAATAACCTTGTAAGGTTTGCTATCAGCAGCGTTGAATGCCCTCAGCGCTCGGCTCATCAGTGCGGAGTAGAAAATGGGAGTGTATGGTATATGAGCTAGCCGATAGGTTTCATAGTCAAAACAATCATCGACACCATCCACCAACTCAGCAGGCATTACCACTTTAACTTTGGAAGAACCAGAAAATTGTTCCGCTATTTTTTTGTGTAACGCATCAACAGTACTAAATAATTGATCTGAACCGCATATTTGCGCACTGGAAGGGCAAAGCATCACTATATAAGGCACAGAGGAAATTCGTTGAACCTCATCCAATGCCGAGCAAAAGCGATGTACCCCATCATGCAGATTTTTTCCTTGCTGGATAAAATCCCCAACACCTAACCAATCATGCAGACCTAACAAAATAATATTGAATCCATTTTTATTTTTTCGAAATTCACTGTTTGAATCCAATAACTGTTGAAAAACCTGCTGAAAAGGTAGCAAATCCAGGGAGGCATGCAGTGATAATTTTTTTTGCAAAAACTCGAAGCTATCAATCAATGGATCAAGCGTAAAAGTCCCCACTGCGCAAATTGTCTTTTTCCGATAATTTATCGACTGAGCTTGAAGAAAAAGATCGTTGGAAATTTCCACTGCGTCTATAGTTCGTTGTTCGCAATTAACAAACTGTTCAACCACCATGCGATACGAATCAAGTAAAGCATCAATAGTTCGAGCTGAAAAAAGCTCTTCGCGATACTCACACTCAACAATTAGCCCTTGCTCAGTTTCCCAAGCAACAAAACGTAGATCAAGAAAGGCTTTGGATTTTAAGGTGGGCAAAACATCAACGTGCAAATCCTTAATATCCCAACTTGAATCAGCAAAGTTTTGCAACAATAAAGCAACATTAAAAAAAGGATTTGTTGAATCAACCCTATCCGGATTTAACTCTGCTACAACTTTTTCAAAGGGGAAAAATTTGTGCTCTGCAACATCCAACAAATGAGCACAAACATTTTCGAGAAGATCACCCAAACTCTCGAAAGCCGGAATTTTCGTTCTAATCGCCAAGGCATTCACAAAACAACCAACGACCCGCTCTACTTCCTTACGATCCCTGCCCGCATCGACCACACCAACAACCAGATCCTGCTGTGCACACCATCTGTAAAACAAAACATTTAAACTGGCAAACAAACCCGCAAATAAAGTACCTTTGCTAGCAAATAATTTATTTTTAAACTGATCAATTAAAGTTCGCTCAATAGTAACCCTGGAAATGCCAGCTACACTCAACTCCGCGCTACGGGAAATATAATCAGCAGGCAAACTAATTTTTTCCGGCGCGCCCAGTAACTCACCGCGCCAGAAATCCAAGGCCCCCGCTTTTCGCTCATTTACTTGCTTGTGTTGCCAATGCGCATAATCTGCATATTTTATCCCTAACGGAACCAGCGGATTTTCCAATGAAAGCTTATATGCCTCATAAAGCCGGGCAAATTCATCAATCAAAATTCCAACCGACCAACCATCAGCGGCAATATGATGAATAGTTACAATCAAAATATACTGTTTAGATTCAATGTGCAGAAGTTTAACTCGCAACATTAGATCCGTATTCAGATCAAAACGGCGAGTATGTTCCTCGTCAATAACCTGGGCAATAGCACGTTCACGATCAGCAATGGCCAATTTCGAAAAGTCTTTTTTTACGACAGCAAAATCATATTCCTCACGAATTAATTGTATAGGGTTATCTTTTTCATTGCACAAAAACTGAGTTCGTAATACATGATGGCGATCAACCAGTGATGAAAACACCCGATCCAATACATTCAAGTCAAGCTCGCCAGACAATTTAAGCGCAAACAACAGATTGCGCTGCCCGATATTACTTTCAATCTGATCCATTAACCAATAACGCTGCTGACTAAATGACAAGACTACCTCTGTCCCGTCGTAAGGAGTTATTACGCCCTCGTTGAACAGGATTGTATTTTCATGTCGCGACAGATAATCCAATAGTTCTTGCTTGTTGTTTTTTATAAGTTCAATCAAGTCAGCTGTTAGTGTATTTTCTCTGGATCTGGTTTTAAGTTTCCCCTCTTCAAGAAAAACATATATATTTGCATCAGAAAGTACTTTTATAACATCAACGATTTTCATTTTTACCACTCGATCTCGACTTGACTTTCAACATCCCTTTTCAAGGCATCATTTTTTTGAAAAGCACTCAATTCATCAATTATCAATGCCATCTCAGCCAGATCTTTGCACGAAAAAATGATTTTCATTTCCAACCTTAACTCAAGCGCACTTTTAACTGCTGCACTCAGCCTGGTTGCCAACAGCGAATGGCCACCCAACAGGAAGAAGTTATCAGTAATACCTACCCGCTCTACCCCAAGGACCTCTTGCCAGATTTCGCACAGTTTCTGTTCTGTCGCGGTGCGTGGTGCAACATATTCCTGTTGCAGATCTGACATATCCGGTTCCGGCAACGCCTTGCGATCCACCTTGCCATTGGGGGTCAAGGGCAACTGGTCCAACAGCACAAATGCACCTGGAATCATGTAATCAGCAAGATCTTTGGCCAGGGCCTGGCGCAACGAGGCCACATCGCAAATACAATCCGGTGCCATGACGATATAAGCCACCAGGCGCTTGTCCCCTGCGTTATCACGTGCAACCACGACGGCCTCCTGCACACCATCAATGCCTGCAAGACACCCTTCAATCTCACCCAGCTCAATTCGAAAACCGCGAATTTTTACCTGGAAATCATTGCGCCCCAGATAATCAATAGTGCCATCCTCACGGAAACGCCCTAAATCGCCGGTTTTATAAAAACGTGCATCGGCACTTGTTGCAAAAGGATCCCGCAAAAAACGCTCTGCTGTTAGCTCGGGACGATTGAGATAACCTCTCGCCACACCAGCACCACCGATGTATAACTCGCCGGCAACCCCTACTGGCACCGGCTGCAAATTGGCATCCAGGAGATACACTTGCATATTCGGCAATGGACGTCCGATAGCAGGTTCATCACCCTGTTGAGTCAAATTACAAAAGACCGCATCCACCGTGGTTTCTGTTGGGCCATAAACATTGAAGACTGCTGCTTCACTGTGGCTCCTCAAGGTAGCCCACAGCTGTTTATCAATTTTGTCCCCGCCCACCAATACACATGACGGCAACTGAAGTTCAGGGTGTGCACCCAGCAACAGCGAAAGCTGGGCGGGTGTGAAATCCATTCCATCCAGTCGTGCAGACTGTAGATATAACGCCAAACGATCAGGATCCAGCCGAACATCTGCCGGTGTTAAATGCAAACTCACACCATGGCAAAGCATAAGGATTTGCTTAACAGATGCGTCGAAAGCAAAGGAAGCATTAAGGCCCAGGCGAAAGCCTTGCAGCGTTTCAACACCACCATAAATTTTATCGGCCAGGGCCCAGGTGAGGTTACAAGCAGAGTGGTGCTCTACACCGATACCTTTCGGCACACCTGTTGAGCCGGAGGTATAAATTACATAGGCCAAATCTGCGGGAGAGACTTTAGTTAGCGCGGAAAGAGATTGATGACTGACAACATCACATGCGCCTTTTTGATAATCATCAAGGGAAATCAATTTGGCAACTTGCGTAAAACTTTCTACAAGCGAGCGTGTTTGTGCATGATGAATCAATAAATTTGCATTCGAATCCGTCAACATAAACGCAAGGCGTTCATGTGGGTATGCAGGATCAAGCGGAACATAAGCAGCACCGGCTTTGAGCGTTGCAAGTATCGCAATTATCATATCCGTACTACGTTCAAAACACAGTGCAACACAAGTATTCGGCAACACTCCTTGCATGCACAGGTAATGAGCCAATTCTGTCGCGCGCCGGTTTAATACGGAGTAACTCAGGGATTCGTTTTCATAGACAACCGCCAGAGCATCCGGGGTGCGCTCCGCCTGTGCTTCAAACAATTCATGGATACATTTATCTTGCGGGTAAGCCACCGCTGTCGCATTCCAGTCCACCAGCAATTGCTGCCGCTCGGCTGCCGGAAGTACACTCAAATTGCTCACCGGCTGTTTCGAATGATGCAGCAGGGCATCCACCAAACCTG
>CAMLKG010000066.1 GCA_946480695.1 uncultured Cellvibrio sp. | reverse complement strand
CCAACCACCAACAAAGGAAAAGGCACCAGAAGACCCCAAGGATAAAAAACCGCTATTGATTCGTATCCATCTCCTATGCGACGGTACTAAAAATAATAAAACGAATATTGCTGAGCGCGAAAAATTCGAGCAGGGTAAAGAATCCGCTGCCTATAGAAAGCAGGGCACCGGCAGTGATAACAGTTATGACAATGGTAAAACCAATATCGCCCTTATGGAGCCACATGTTGAGGTTGGCCTCAATAAAAATGGCTACGACGCGGTTGTAAAGGTGTATGTGGAAGGGCAGGGTACTTTTGACCTGCAAGCCGATGGATTGGTCGGCTACGCGATGGGCGCCGGTGCTTCGGGGATTTATCAGCGGGCGCGTGATGGTATTAATCGAGCATTAGAGCAGCTTCAAAGGAAATTATTTCTTAATAGAAAGCCAGAAGAAAATTTTATAAAACAAGTTGACGTCGACGTGTTTGGATTTAGCCGTGGAGCTGCCACGGCACGGCATGCCATTCACGCAATAACAACTGAAGAGGCCATGACAATTTCCAGCCCGGATGGTATGGGAGCCCAAAGGGTCATTATTACGTATCCCTTGGAACAGCGTTTCCGTCAATTAGGCTATACCGAAACCCGTCCAGACCAAATTAAAATTATCTTTGCCGGCCTCTATGACACGGTTGTTTCAGTTAACGCGAGCCAGTTAAAACCGGCATGGATGGCGAATAATACCCGTGACCAAAGGGCGGTTGCCAAAGCAAAATTTGCATTGCACCTCGCCGCTGCCGATGAACACCGGGAGGACTTTCCCTTACATACGATCAAAAGCTCAAAAAGCGCAGGTAAAGGCGCGGAATTTTATTTGCCTGGCGCTCACTCGGATGTCGGGGGAAGCTACAACCTTGCAAATACAGATTTGCTGGACAAAAAAATTCAAAATGCCCGTATTCGCGAAGTCAGGACTACAGGCGCCTATAGTGATTTGCTAAAAGAAAAAGAGGAATTAATTTCATTAGGGCATCGAAAGGAAGACATTGAAATTGAAACCACCGAATGGCGTAGCGGGCGGGGCGGAAGGTGGCCAAGTGAGGGTAAGCTGTATGTATATCGCCAGATTAATGGCTATGAATATGCTCGCCCCAGTGATGAAATTGAGCGCGTTATAAATCGGGGGCGGGTATCGGATTTAAAAGAAGATATGCAGAATTTAAAGCAGGATGGCTGGTACAAAGACGGGCAAATTCGTATCGATAAAGATTACGTAGCCTCAACCGTACGAGCGGCCGAATATTTGGTTAACCCAATCGGTGCTGCAATGAGCGGTTCTCCCGTCTCTGGAAGGTTAATAACTAACCGCCGCGGTATTAAAAGTGCGTACAGCAATATTCCATTAAAAATTATGGCCAGGTATGCACGCAAGTTCAGCTTGCAAATAGCAGGAAAGCTGGAACAGCGCGCAGACATAACCCTGTCTACGGACCCTGCATTACCGCTACTTGAAAAAGATATTGAAAAATATCTAGGAGCGAAAGGCAACACGGGTTCCAAGCCGGAGGATTGGTTAGTTATAGCGTCCGCAAAGGCAATCCATAATAATATTCAAAAAATCCGCAATGAACACCTGCATATGTCCAGTCGTTTTAATACTCCTGTAAAGGAGTTTGGCTTTACACCGCGCATTATTAAAAATCGCCGCCGGAGATTTTATTATGAAGGTTAAACACCTATTAACAAGCGGGCTGGTGGTATTGGTTAGTTTTATCAGCGGATGTGGAGATAAAGCAATGAGTAAAGATATAAAGAAAACAACAGAGTTTGATTGGTTTGCAGTTGCTACGGCACCGCGAGATTATCCGATGGAAGTTATTAGCGGTACTTTTTATTACAAAGGTGAAGATCACGGTTTGGATATTCCTTCGGGAGGCACTCTCAATGTAGGTTGGGGCCTTTCAATGAGTTCTTATGATATTGGTCCTAAATTTAAGCCTCTTCCAGACAGATTAGAAGTTACATTTTACTCCTATGCAGAAAGGCAGGTGTATCGAGGCAGTTTTGTATTACCCTATGAAAAAATTCTTGCTCTATTTCAGCAGAGCTTAAAAGATTTTCCAGATAGCCCCTACGGTGAAATTTTATTGGGTATTGCACCAGGTGGTATCGTTGTCGTGTGGTTGGTTGGTTCTGTAAGAACGGAAGTTTTTTTTAGTCAAGCTGAAAAAATTGAATTGCCACCTAACGCGGCCTTTGGTTTGCCTTTTCAATCTAAAGAGCAAGCGGATCATTATATTGAAAGTGCGTTGGCAGAAAGCGTAAGTCAGGAACAGTTGGCCTACATCAAAAAGTTCGGCCCTCCTTTCGGAGCTTGGAATAGATTCCGCAAGCTATACAAATGGACTCCAGTTTATAAGGATGGAAAAGTGCCGTATCGAGGCGAAATGCCAGCAACATTCGTAAATGGAGAGTTTTATCAGATTCCAACGCAGTTTACAGATGAATATGCCAATACTCCAAAACCACTTTTGAAGGAAACTAATTTTCGTGCAGGTGGGCCTCATGGTCCTGTATACGAAATATATTTTGACGAAATGGAAATTATCGAAGTTTTCGAAAGGTTAGGCAGTAATGGCGAACTGGTTTATCTTGAGTTTGATCCACAATTGCCTGAATTGAAGATGAAGATACGCGCCTATAATGATAAAGAATCCATAGAGTTCAAAAAAGTAAAAGTAGAATAGTTTTCTAAAACGGCGATTTAAATCGCCGTTTTTTATTAATATTTCCCCATCAGTGGCTCTGTCGTTTTACAATCTATGAAAAAAATTTGGAAATCACCTCGGCTAAACGAGTCCACAATACTATTAAAAAAATCCGCAATGAACACCTGCATATGTCCAGCCGTTTTAATACTCCTGTAAAGGAGTTTGGCTTTACACCGCGCATTATTAAAAATCGCCGCCGGAGATTTTATTATGAAGGTTAAACACCTATTAACAAGCGGGCTGGTGGTATTGGTTAGTTTTATCAGCGGATGTGGAGATAAAGCAATGAGTAAAGATATTAAACAAACGACAGAGTTTGATTGGTACGCTGTCGCTACGGCACCACGTGATTATCCGATGGAGGTAATCAGCGGTACTTTTTATTACAAAGGTGAAGATCACGGTTTGGATATTCCTTCAGGCGGAACCCTGAATGTTGGCTGGGGAGAGTCCGCCAGTGCTTACGATGTTGGGCCGAAATTTAAGCCATTACCAGACCGATTGGAGGTTATCTTTTATTCGTACGCTGAGAAGCAAATTTATAAGGGAAATTTTGAGCTGCCTTACGACAAAATATTGAGTATGTTCCAAAAACGACAGACGGAATTTCCCGACAGGCCGTACCGATCCGTTTTACTTGGTATAGCACCTGGTGGTGTTGTAGCAGTATGGTTATATGGAGGTGGTGTTAAAGAGATTTTTTTTAGCCATGCTGAAAAAGCTGAAATTTCCCTAAACGCTGCCTTTGGTTTGCCCTTCCAATCTAAAGAGCAATCAGATCACTATATAGAAAGCACGTTAGCAGAAAGCGTAACTCCGGAGCAATTGGCTTACATTAAAAAATATGGACCTCCGTTTGGTGCGTGGGATAGATTCCGCAAATTATACAAGTGGGCTCCAGTATATAAAGATGGAAAGGTTCCACACGATAAAGAGTTACCGGTAACTTTTGTAAACGGCGAATTTTATGAAATTCCCTCTATATTCACCGAGGAATATAAGAATACTCCTAAGCCGTTATTAAAAATAACAAACTTTAGAGCCGGTGGCCCCCAAGGCCCAATTTACGATATAGATTTTGACGAAATGGAACTCATAGAGGTATTTGAAAAGTTAGGCAGCAATGGCGAACTGGTTTATCTTGAGTTTGATCCCCAATTGCCTGAATTGAAGATGAAAATACGTGCCTATAACGATAAGGAATCCATAGAGTTCAAAAAGGTGAAAGTAGAATAGTTATCAAAACGGCGAGCCAAAATCTCGCCGTTTTTATTTTCGGAGTTTGTTGTATTGACTACGACATCAATACATATTCATATTTGGTTGCGCATTGACGCCGCTAATGAAGGAACATTTCATAAATCATATGCTGACGCTCACCGAAACCGGGTGCCTGGCTCAAATTGTGTGAAGCTCCGGAGTAAGTCATCAGGTCAGAGAGTAAAGGTTGGGTTTTCAAACGCGCCGCCATTTCAGTGGCGTTCCATAGTGGGACTACCTCATCGGCGGTACCGTGATCCAGCCTCACACCAGCGGCCAGCGTAAAATGCAGCGGCGAACTTGCGAGCATTCGCAGGCGAGCTTGTTCAGATGTTTTCCCCGCGAAGAATTGGCAATGGTATTGGTCGCCATAGTTAATTCGCACTGCTTCGCGATAAAAATCGGTGGGAGCGCTAGCCGCCGCAACGCCGTGACACGTGGATCACGAATGCCTAATAGAAGCGCCACATTGCCGCCGCAGCTGCCGCCACGCACCATTAAACGATCAAAAGCGGTAGGCACAGTTACCAATCCGTAATGGACGTTGCTACCGACGGAATGTTGATAGAGCCGTATCTCGAACGTGGCGTTGGAATGATCGGTAAGCAGCAACAAATAGCGCAACACAAAAGCAAGCTATAAAATTTCACAGGCCTTACTCCTTGCAATAATTGGCTGCCACTAGACAATATCATAGTCCAGGTTTAAACAGCATGGTGTTTTTCATCCGTGGTTTTGAAACGGCATTTATAAAAAATTCCGCTTGCTAACTTGTTGTAGCCTCATCGAATCTCATTTTTTTATGAGATTAATATTTATTAAATTCTTTTGTTTTCCGGAACGATAAAACGCAGGTTTAAACTTTTACCCAAAGGCTGTCGAAAAAACCCCGGGGTTTTTTATAAAAGTTAACCATCCTTAACGATAATTATGTCTTCAAAGCCACACAAAATTT
This sequence comes from uncultured Cellvibrio sp., assembly GCA_946480695.1. The sequence goes on along the minus strand of CAMLKG010000066.1, from coordinate 1,582 downwards.
CTGTTGAACAATAAATTTAATTTTTCTTTTTATCTGTAAAATTAATCAGGAAAAAAATAGTTAATTTACTGTGTCTCAAAACCCAATAATAATTTTATTTTTTGTTTCACTGCCAAATAAAATTTCGTCTAGTATAAATCCGCCGCGATGCCGACATTCGGTGGGGCGGTAAAACATTAATAATTAACTAGCGAAAGGATAAGATCGATGAAGCAAAATTTGTATAGATCCTTAATCGGATTTTGTGCCGCATTAGTGTTGAGTTCCCAAGTGGGGGCGCAATCCCAATGTTCAAACCAGGTTCCGGTATTTACTTATAATCCCGGTGCAGTGACTACCTCCGGTGATTACGATAGCAGTTATCCCGGATGGCTTGCGTTTGATGGGAATGATAATAGCATGTGGATTTCCAATACCTATCAAAACTCGGCGTGGATTGCCTATCAATTTTCGTCTTCCAAAAGAGTTGATCGGTATTCGATTCATTTTTCCAATGGCACCCTCACCGGCCGGGCACCACGGGATTTTGAATTGCAGGCCTATAGCAATGGAACATGGAAAACTCTGGATAGACGCACCAACCAAATAAACTGGCTTGGCTCGGAAAAACGAACTTTCACTGTGGGCCAACCAGGTTATTACACCCAATATCGTTTATTTATAGAACAAGATAATGATGATCGCGCGCAAATTGTGGCGGTTTCCATTGGCGAGTTATCGCTCGAAAGTTGCGGCTGCGATTCAAGCTCTGACCTGGTTCCGGTGTTAGGTGCGGACAATTCATCGGTGAGTGTATCAGGTGCCTACGACAGCACTTATGCGGGTTGGAAAGCATTTGACAGTTCCCTGAGTTCCATGTGGATTTCTGCGGTAGGGCAAACACCTGCCTGGATCGGCTATGAGTGGAGTAATTCACGCTATGTGGATTCTTATGCAATTACTTACGCCAATGGCAGTATCACTACTCGCTCACCTAAAATCTGGCAATTACAAGGCTGGAATGGGGCTGCGTGGATCACCGTGGATTCACGCAGTAATGAAATTAACTGGAGTGGATTTGAAACGCGCAACTACACAGTGCAAACGCCGGGGAGCTATTCAAAATATCGTTTAGTGGTCGCAGATGACAACGATACCCGTACAGGTGTTGAAGTCATTTCCCTCGGCAATTTGTCGTTGAAAGGTTGCGAGTTAAACATCATTGCGGCAGTTAACCTTCATGGCGATTGGCATGAGGACAACACACAAAGCGGAGTGGGAATTGAGCACTACGTCCCTACCAGCATTGATCTTGGGGCAGCAAGATTCCGCAATATGATTTCATTTTTTGCCGGAGGAACCGGGAAGATCTTGCGTCTGGCACCCAATGATGCCCATTATTTTGTGAACACAACTTGGGTCCTTACAGGTAATAAACTGACAGTCACCTTTACCGATAATAAATGGTCATCGACAGCGGGCACTTATGATTATACCTATGAAGTTCTCAGTGCTGGCAGTGGCAATCTGCGTTTAAAAGTTATCAGTAAAACCAAACGATAATTAGCCATTACCATTACCGGGTACCCGCCAGGTATCCGGT
>CAMLKG010000065.1 GCA_946480695.1 uncultured Cellvibrio sp. | reverse complement strand
TATGTGGGAAATGATCCGGTGAATATGATCGACCCCACAGGAAAAAATACAGTTGCAGGTGCGGCAGCAGGCTGTGCAATGACAGGACCTGCATGCCCAGCGGGCGCAGCAGTTGGTGCTGTAGTTGGTACTGTTGCCATGGTTGCGACAGCAGCAATTGTTGCGAATGCTGTATCTGAAGGAGTTGACGCGGGAAGTGAGTCACCCACTATTAATCCAGGTGATGTATCAGGAAAAACACCAGAAGAAATCGATAAAATCGCAACAGGTAACGGGCTGATCCCTAAGGGTCCAAATCCTCAAGCCGGCCAAGGGTCTTATATAGATCCAGTAACTGGCAAGCAACGAATTCTAATTCATCCTGATGCAGACTGTGGTCCTCACTGTCATGTGAATGATGCTGATGGTAATAGATTAGATGGTGAAGGTAACGTTGTTGATCCTGAGTCACCAGGCGCTCATTTACCGCTAGGAAATAATTCTAATGGTTCAGCAGGAACCAATAGTGATAGAGGTATGAGTAGCGGCAAAGTAACAATTTGTTCTGGCATGGGGGCAATAAAAGGCGGTTGTTAATACTGACTTTTAGATAGGAGAAAATTTTATGCATGATTGGGTCTTAGTCGACATAGTATTTAAATGGGAAGGTGGCGGAAGCTGCAGCTTTATACTTAGAGATCGTGATTCGAACTCTAAATATATTGAAGCTAGGAAAGTTTCTGAGCTGATTATTCCGCGAAATGAAGAGTGGGGGCCTAGTAGTTCCATCAATAAATTGCGTGGCCCTGATCAAGACCTTAAAGGTAGGAAGTTAGAAATCGAAATGCAATCAGGTGATGTGATCGTCGTAAAGGCAGATGAAATTGATATGCCTATTTAAGTCAGGCTGCGGTTAATTCTCTTTTAAGAGGAAAGCGAGTAGATCCAATTGCAATGACAGGTAAAACCCCGGTCAGCTCGCTGCCCGGGGTTTTGTTTTTTTACTCCGCCGTCAACACCAAACACCCCTGCATCACCCGAATCGTCACCGGTGTGTTAATGGTGAATCCCGCCTGTTCCAACCAATGCCCCTTAAGCTGCAACCAGGGCACCGTAGCCTGTGGCGGGTACTGCGTCTTGCGCCGGTAGTCGTAGACCATACTCCCGGTCTTGATCCTGCGAATGTGACAGGGTGGTGTTGCTTGCGTAGAATCGCGTCTAGCCATTGTTGACTCCTTCTTAGTCAGTGGTGGTTAGCTGGCCGTGGGTGTTGGTAGCACTCACGGCCAGCGCTTCTGTTTTACCCCCTCATGCGGAATTGCCGGATTGTTGAATTACGGTATCCAGCATTTCCATCACAAATTGTTGTTTGGTGCGGGGCAACTGGCGAATCTTCTCGATCTGTTGCTGTAGTTTGGAATCCGGCCCGCGTTTTACTTTCCCTTTAGTGGCCGCCTCTTCATAAAGAAAATCATCCACTGACACATTCAATGCTTCAGCGGCTGCCAACAGAGTGGCTACTGAAATCCGTAATGTTCCGCCCTCGTAATGCGCCATGGTTTGTTGGGCAATACCTAACTGTTCGGCCAATTGTGTTTGGGTCAGGTTCTGCGCCTTGCGGATTTGCGCAATGCGCTTTCCAAGGTCAGTGTAAAAGCTCTTCTCGTCGATGGTCATGGTGGTCATCCATTGCGTTGCTAAAACCATGACTGTAACTCCTGTTTTTGGCGGGTCGATTGACAATACCCTAAAATAGAGTACCCTGCAACAGAGTTATTTTTACTCTGAGTCTATTGACAGGTTTTTGCTGGGAGGGGATATGGCGCGGTTTGCAGATGAGGTGATCGAACGCATCAAGACCGAGGTGTCACTGGTGCGGTTAGCGGAAAGCCAGGGATATGCACTGGTGAAACAGGGAAAGGATGTTGCTGTGTGCTGCCCCTTCCATAACGACAAAACTCCGTCCTGCATTATCAGCCCATCATCCAACCTGTTTAATTGCTTTGGCTGCGGTGCCGGTGGTTCAGTGATTGATTGGGTGATGAAGATCCAGGGTGTGAGTTTCCGCCATGCGGTGGAGTTGTTAAAAAATGATATTGCTGCAGTCACTTCCCCTTTAGCTGCTGAATCGCCTATCAAAAAAACTACGGTTCCCAAACTCGCCGCGCCGGTGTCGAGCAGTGCTGATGATGCAAAGTTGTTGCGTGAGGTGGTGGATTACTACCATGAAACCTTGCTGCAATCACCGGAGGCAATCGCGTACCTGGAATCGCGTGGGTTGAATGATCCGGAATTAATTAATCACTTCAAACTCGGTCACGCCAATCGCACCCTGGGTTTACGTTTACCGCACAAAAACAGAAAAGCCGGTGCGGAATTGCGTGAGCGGTTACAGCGTGTGGGCGTGTACCGCGAGAGTGGCCACGAACACTTGAATGGTTCACTGGTGATTCCTTTGCTGAATCAATCGGGTGATGTTGTGCAGTTATACGGCAGAAAACTGTTAAACAATTTACGCGAGGGAACGGCCTATCACCTGTATTTACCGGGCGACCACGCCGGTGTGTTTAATATCAGCGGCCTTGTGGGTTGTGAAGAAATTATTTTATGTGAAGCGCTGATTGATGCACTGACGTTCTGGCGCTGGGGTTTTAAAAATGTCACCAGCAGTTACGGTGTGAATGGTTTTACCGAAGAATTATTGCAGGCGCTGGTTGAGTTAAAAATCAAGCGTGTACTGATTGCCTATGATCGCGATGCTGCGGGTAATAGCGCTGCTGAAAAAGTCGCGAAGCAATTAAACCAGCATGGCATTGATACGTTCCGGGTGTTGTTCCCCAAAGGTATGGACGCGAATGAATACGCGCTCAAGGTTACACCACCGCAACAAAGCTTGGCGCTGGTGATTCGCAAGGCGGAATGGCTCGGCAGTGGTGAAGCGCCGCAAATCACTACGGCGCATCGACCGCTTCCCTTAGCTGCTGTTACAGAAAAAACAGGGTGTGAGACGATGCACAAGGATGTGCAAGTGTCGCAAGAGGCAGGAAGCCGTGAGCGACTTTCGAGTCTCTCCGTCCATGAGCCAACACCGAAGATTGAAATAATAAGCACACTTGATCAACAAGCTACCCCTGTTCCTTCATTACCTGCACAGCTTGCACTTGAATCCCGCGACGATGGTTTATATACAACCTTGGGCGAAGGCAATCAGGCGCGTGTGTATCGCGTGCGTGGTCTTGAACAAAACACCGGCCCGGAGCACTTAAAAATTCAGTTGTATGTGCAGCGCGGCGAAGGCTTCTTTATTGACAAGCTGGATTTATACAGCTGTAAGCAGCGGCAGATATTTATTAACCAGGCGTGTGTGGAGTTGGGTTTATCGGATGAGGTTATCAAGAAGGATTTAGGTAAGTTGCTGCTCGCCCTGGAGCAGGAACAGCTAAGAAAAAATGATGCCGATAAAACAAGCGCGGGCACCGCCACGCAAGCACTGACCAATGAAGAGCGCGATGCAGCCCTGGAATTGCTGCGAGATAAAAACCTGCCGCAACGCATTCTCAGTGACTTTGCATTGGCCGGTGTTGTCGGTGAAGAAACCAATAAATTAGTGGGCTATCTGGCGGGTGTATCGCGCAAGCTGGATAAGCCCTTGGCTGTGGTGATTCAAAGTTCCAGCGCGGCCGGTAAAAGCAGTCTGATGGATGCAGTGCTGTCCTTCATGCCGGAAGACGAGCGGGTGCAATACTCGGCCATGACCGGCCAGAGTTTGTTTTACATGGGTGAGACGCGCTTAAAAAATAAAATCCTCGCGATCAGTGAAGAGGAAGGCGCACACACCGCGAGTTACGCGTTAAAGCTGTTGCAAAGCGAAGGTGAAGTGACGATTGCCTCCACCGGCAAAGATGATTCCAGTGGCCAGTTGGTCACACGGGAATACAAAGTGGAAGGCCCGGTGATGTTGTTCCTGACCACCACGGCTATCGACATTGACGAAGAATTATTAAACCGCTGTTTAGTGTTGACCGTAAATGAATCCAGGGAACAGACCGAAGCGATCCACCGTGCGCAACGCCTGAAAAGAACCTTGCAGGGTCTAGAGTCAAAAATAAAAAAAGAACAGGTATTACAACTCCACCGCAACGCACAGCGCCTGTTAAAACCGTTGGCCGTGATCAATCCCTACGCTGATCAATTAACCTTCCTCAGCGATAAAACGCGCACCCGCCGTGATCATGAAAAGTATTTAACGCTGATCGACAGCATTGCATTGTTGCATCAATACCAGCGTGACATAAAAACGCTGGGCACATTGGAATACATCGAAGTCACTGCGCAAGACATTGCACTGGCCAATCAACTTGCGCACGAGGTGTTAGGAAAAACTCTGGATGAGTTACCGCCACAAACCCGCAAGCTGCTAAAGGAAATCCAGGGCTGGGTGCAACAAAGCTGCAAGGTGGATGGCATCGAGCAGCGCGACTTTCGTTTTAGTCGCCGTCATGTGCGCGAACTCTGTGGCTGGAGTGAAACTCAAGTGCGTGTGCATTTACAGCGGTTAGTCTCCATGGAATATGTGTTGGTACATCGCGGTAGTCGTGGCCAATCCTTCGATTATGAATTGCTGTATCAAGGTGAAGGCGAGCAAGCCAATCACTTTGTTATGGGGTTAGTGGATGTGGATAAATTAATGAATGGCAGTGTCCGCTCCAGTGTTGAATCTAAAAATGTAGCTACGACAGAAAGTTCGCGGGGTGAAGTGGCAGGGTTCGCGGTGCCAACGCGGCCTCAACGCGGGGCGGTTGCGGGCAATGAAAACGAAGTGAAAGCCAGTCACAGCGCGGCATTACCGGAATTACAAAAGGATTGGGTGGAAAACACGTATCTGGCTGTGTGAAAAATAGAAAGGAATCGTAGTTATGCCAATCAAAAAGAAACGCCGTATTGCTATTAAAAAACTACCGGTGGCGATAGAGCACACCGCGTTTTATCCCTACTTCCTGCGCTACAACGAAGCCATGGCTGTGCGCAATTACTCGGAGAACACCTTGCAGCGCCGTGAAAGCAATCTGCGCCGCTTTATTGCGTGGTGTGATGAGCGCAGCATTGCCACCCCACAAGAGATCACCAAACCCATGCTGGAAAGCTACCAGCGCTATCTATTTTATTATCGGCAGGACAATGGCGAGTGTTTATCCGCAGGCACACGTAATCATTACATCAGCGATATCAAGCAGTTCTTTAAATGGCTTACGCAGGAAAATTATTTACTCTATAACCCGGCATCGGAACTGATTGCGCCGCGCCAGAGTCCCGCTTTACCGACAGTGCTAAGTCCAGAAGAAATTGAAACCTTGTTAGGCAGTGTGAATACCCATACCGACACGGGTATCCGGGATCGCGCCATCCTGGAAGTGCTTTACAGCACCGGTATTCGCCGCAATGAATTATGTAATCTGCAATTGCAAGACGTATCGCTGACGCGCTTAACGGTGTACGTGAAAAACGGCAAAGGTGGAAAAGACAGATTGCTTCCGCTCGGCGTGCGTGCGTCGTTATGGATAAAAAATTATCTGCAACAGGTGCGCCCACAACTCGTTATCGATGAACACAATCATGCCTTGTTCCTGAACGATTACGGCGAAGCCTTTAGCGATAACAAACTGGGAGACAAGGTAAAGCGCTATTTAAAAAATGCAGGCATTGATGCACCGGGCGCTTGCCATTTACTGCGTCACGCGATGGCTACCCACATGCTGGAAAATGGTGCCGACATTCGCTACATACAAGCGATGCTTGGTCATGCTGACTTAGGTACGACACAGATTTATACGCATGTATCGATCCGCAAACTGCAAGAAATCCATGCAGCGACACACCCGGCAAAACTGGAAGATCGAAACGCGCTGATAGAACAGCTACAAATTGAAAGTGATGCGGAGTTGGATAGTGAGTAGATAGAAATAAAGCTGCTGCACACACATCACTGCTTGTCACACTGTTTGCAAAAAGCAACGGCGCAAACAGTGCGCCAATCAGTCATGTGTTTAGCGGCGTTGTTGGTTTATCGTCCCCCGCGCTTCCAGTCGTTCCTCCTTACAGCACGCGCCCCAATCCTGGGGCTACACCACAACAGCACCACTTAACATAACGTGAGAATTATGCGCAGTGTTTGGTTCGCGTTGCCAAAAAGCGGCAACGCCAACCAAGCCACTGTCCGCGCTGCGCGCCGCATAATTTACGCTATGTTAAATGCCGCCGTTGTTCCAAGGTGGCGGCAAAGCCGCAAGAAACTCTTTACCTGGTGCACTTCGTAGCAAGCCTGTGCGTTACGCGCGGGTCAGCCTTATCTCACGCTCACCATCTACCGCCGCGCGTGGCCACCTCAGTCACGCGCAGCAAGCTGCGCGCGCCTTCGGCGGCTACCAATGGTCACTCCCTAAATCCGGGAGAACGCTGGCATTAACTCAGTGGATAAAGCACTGCATGGCATTGCACCATCAGAACCGGTAGCGAAGCAGTGACATAAGTGACCAAAGGTCTGAACCTGCGTTAATCCAAAAACCGCCTTGGGGTCTGTGTGCAAAAATCCGGGGGTTCTGCTAGGCTGTGCCCCGCTGCAAGCCGCGTCGCTATTGGGCTGTGAGGTATTGCCGGTACGATATCCGCGCAGGCGGATGTTATGTGGGAAATGATCC
>CAMLKG010000064.1 GCA_946480695.1 uncultured Cellvibrio sp. | reverse complement strand
AGAGCAGATGGGCATACACAATCAGGGTTTTCAACATAGTCGTTCGCGCCTTTTTTGTTGTTGTGAGTCAGTTTGTTGTTATTTTGGTAGCGCTAACAAAGTATCAATTGAATAGCTTCGATAAAAAAATCCTACAATTTTTTACATCGCGACTAACACAGATCTTCTGTTTTGGCTACAAATTATTTACAACTGGATGGCGAATCAGAAAAGTGCTGCATTTCACAGAAAAAAGCACTTGTTTCCCTCGTTCTTATCACGGCCTTTCTTTTTATGGCGCCTTAAGTATCCATTTGGCGCTATGGTCTTATAACTACACTTAAACTTTTTTGGATATAAATCAATTTTTATATTTATTCTTTCACAGTATCGCAAATTGACAGCGCGATCAATTCACAAAAATTAATTAAATTAATCCGACTTATAGTAAAAGTGAAAAAGAGGTCACAAAACATGGCTTATTTTTACAAATAAACCATGTTTTTAATATTGAAATGATATGCGGGTGAGGTTTGATGGCATTGCTTTTACTACTTTTTGGCCTTGATCATTCGCACCAAAGTAGGGTCCTTGACAAAAAAATGATGGAAAAGCGCTGCCCCGGCATGAATTAACACAAGGGCGAATAACCCCCAGGCAACATATTTGTGGGTTAATCCTGCAATATTAACTTGCGATGTTTCCAGTAAAACAAAGGAGGGCACCTGGAAAAGATCAAAGACATTTATGGTTTGGCCTTCAGCAGTGCAAATAAAGTAGCCACTCAATAAAATAATGAAAAGCCCTGCATAGAGTAAAAACTTAATCAACTTAATGCTGATTTTTGCCGGTAAATTATTAGCAAGCGTAACAGGGGTCCTACTGGTGAGTCGCCATATTAATCGCACACTCACTAATCCCAACAATAAAACACCCAAGGCATAATGCAGGTGCGCAGTTTCGATATAATTCGGCGAATAATAACCATAACTTGTCAAATAAACCCCAAGTCCGAACAGGAACAGTGTGACTATTGCACTGAGCCAATGAAAAATAATGCTGACAATACCAAAGCCAGTGGAAGTATCTCTTATCATTTCGGTTGCCTCTGTAAATAAATTATTGTTTTAAATTAAACAGCGAAATTTTTATTGGTTTTGTTCCTGAAGTATTTGTCCAAAAACCGTAACAACTACATCTTTGACTGCAACCCCTTCAGGAATATGGGCGGCGACGAGAAAACAAATGTCATTGATTGAACGCGCACCATCAACCAGGGACACTATAGCTTCAATTAATGGATGGGGATTGGTAATTGGGTAGTGCCCCGCTGGTATTGGCAAGTGATGCATGACTAACCAATTGGGAGGAAATTTATAGCTATCAGGCGCCGGTTTTACCTGCGATTGCTTTTGCGCGCTGAAAGTCCATATTTGCTCTTGTCGGAACCGCGCTTCCATGGGTGATAAAAGATAACCGGTATTGTCCAGGTTTTCCGAGCAAATAGTGAAATTGCTCATAGCGATAAATTCTTTTATTTCCGCATCAGAATATTTTAGCTGCACAGGTAAATGACGTGTGAACAGCAACGGTCCGGAATTAATCCAGTAGCCGTCGGGAGTGAGCTTATCTTTAATTATTCCAATTAAATCCCTTACATCCCCACCGTTCACATCGATAAACCAGGGAGTGATGATTAAGTCGAAACTTTCCTCGTCAAATGGTAATTGCCAGGCATTCGCTGCAAAGGGAAACCAGGTCGCACGCGCGTTTTCCAAATCCGGGGTGGGTGATAGCGTCCAGGTACGGTTCACCGGAAAATTAACTTGCGGAAAATTTTTAAATTCACTGAACGCGAGTGATTGGCGTCCATGAATTAGCGAGTTGGCGACCGCAAGGAGAAGTGGATTGCTATCCAATGCAATTGAATATTCCGGTTTGATTCGACAATGAATGTCCCAGCTCAATCGTCCCGCACCCGCTCCCAGTACCAGAATACGTTTTGGTGCGATTGGTAATTTTTCAATGACATCCAGTACGCGATTACAGGAAAGTAAATTTTCAGTGCCCGGGCTTTGCGTATCATCCCAGGCCCAATCGCGCAAAACCAAATCAAAATATTCGCTGAGGTCACCGGCATTGAATTGCCCGGGCTGGTGCTCTTCCGGTGCTTCAATGCCATGTTGTTGCATGAGTGAAATTATTGCGGCGGTGTTTTGCTTGCTGCTGTTATAAATTTCTAATAAGCGTTGGCGGGTTAGCGGCGACAAATCATAGCGGGAAAGGGATTCCTCCATGCTTGCCAATCCTTGTTGGGCAATATTTTTCATGGAGGCAATTTGATGCTGCCATAATAATTTGTGATTAACACCATTTGGAAACAAACAGGGAATGTCCCCCAATTGGAAATGATCGGTTCCGCATTGATTGCAGTGAAGGCTATTAAAATCAAATCCCTGGTTTTGATGGCTGCCGCAATAAGGGCAGCGGAGATGAGCGATAAAACTGGCCGGGTACTGCTTGTTATTATTCATCAGGGTTACCACAGTTCAAACTATATTTTCGGGCGTCAATGCTAAATGAGTTCCTGAAAAAACAAAACGCCTTCCATGCAAAGCAATAGAAGGCGTTTTTTTACCACTTACACCGGGATTAGATGAGACCCAGTGTATTACTTCCCAACGTAATGCCGCTCAATCCCATACCTTTTGGAATTGCACCGTTCAGGTCATACACATTGCCGCCTTGACGCGCAGAGAAACCGCGTACAAAACCGGGCATTTGGGTGGCAACGATGAACGGACCGTTACCGGAGGTGTGGTCCATACCATTACCCATACAAGTCACTTGCACAAATACAGTTGAGTTGATGAGTGGTTGGCCATCGGGACCGGCAGTTTTACGCAGCTTATCGATCAGGTATGCCGGTACATCGTTCAGGTACCGCCACATTTCGATAAACGCACTAGAGTTTGGTGCTCCATGGCACGCCTGGTGGGCATCCTGGGTCCAGTTGGTGTTATGGCCGAGCCAATCACCCTGGTGGTTACCCAATTGCAAGGTTGCCACCTTGGTAATACCGCAAGCGAGGGCAGCAACAACGATGTCGGCTTGGGATTTACCGGTTGCCTGCATGTTGGCCATGCTTGGGGTGATATTGCTACCGCAGTTGGTCGTGCTTGGGGTACTGCTACTACTGTTTTGGTTAGCCAAATTGGTTTTGATTTTCTTCAATGAATCGATGTGTTCCTGGTAACGCGCATATTCCTGGGTGCTGAGTTTGCTCTTGATGGATTCAAGGGCTCTCAATTGCGCATCATAGGAGAGGGCGTAGGTAGTGTCGGTGGTGGTGCCACCGCCGCCACCGCTGGTGCCGCTGAAAATATTGGCCAATGCCTGGGTGGGGTTGTCCTGGCATGGGCCGATATTGCTACACAGGGTACCGTTGGTGGTTGCTTTCGCACCCAGGTAAATTGAAGAGCGGGGGGTGCTACTGCCCAAAACCGCTGCAATACGCTTATCCATAGTGGGCGAGTTGTAGTCCGTTACACCTAATGAGTTAAGCGCAGTAGCATGGCCGGAAGTAATTACGTCAACTTGACGGAAGTGGCAAATATCCGAAACACCGTAACCATCCGGACCATAGGGGCGGGTTATCTGGTTCATTTGGCTGGAACTGGATGGCATCCAGGCTCCGGATGCTGCGCCGCTATTCAGGTAGCAAAACACGACGCGCTTGTTGGTTGCGTCCTGGGCCATAACATGGCGATTGGCCAGGATGCCACCCAGCAATGCCGAGCTTTTCAGCAAGCCTGCGGAAATACCTGATTTGGCAACCAGATCAAGGAAGCGGCGGCGATCTTGCTTGACAAAATCTTCACGTATTTTTTGATTACCGCTGTAATAATCTTCTTTCAAATAAGCATTTAAAGCTGCGGGACCTTCTTCGAGCTTTTTGAAATGCTCCATCGCCTCGAGTGCGTCTTCCTCGGGCAAGTGGCGAAATCTGCTATCAATCTTTTTCATAACCAAACCTCTTGGATTTAGAATTCTGTTTTTGGTTGTCCACTTAGGGGTGGGGCGAACCCCACCCTTTAGCCTTAGCGACGGAAACGAATTACGTTAGACATACCCAACTCTTTCAGCATGGCCCTTGGGTTGCCATTGCTTGCAGAGAGTTTGGTTGTGAGCGTATTGGCTACGCATGCCAATTGGCCTTGTTGCTGTGTGCTGAGCGCAGTTTCCAGTGTGTCATCCTGGAATTGTCTGCTGAGTGCATAACCGGTCGCGAAGCGGAATGATTTTTGGATCAAACACGCATTTACGCCTGGCAGGCTGTTAGCAACAATCACTTTGCCCAGGTCTTTTGAACCATTGAATGCCAGGCCCGGTGAGCCAGTATCTTTCTCGGCGTTCACTTCCGCGAAGCCCACAGTTCCTACACCGTTGGCACCGAACAGGCGTCCACCGTTGTTAACCATTGGGATTTCCACGTTATTAGTACGCGCCTCATTACCGTTCAGATCCAGCGCTTTTTGCACCACTTTGCCGTTAACAACACTGCGTGGCATACCAACGTGGTCGAAGTCATCTACACCGAACAGTGGGTTGATGATTGCATTGTGGCACTGATAGCAAGGAGTTCCTTCAACTGCAGTTTGCATGTCATAGAACTGGGTAGTAGTCAGGTTGCCAGCTTCCAATGCAACTTGCGCTTCGGCAGCAGCCTTGTCACGTAAACCAGTGCTATCTACGAAGGATGTTGGCAATGGAATGTTTTGGCACAGCATGTCTTGACGGATATGCACCGCACGTTTGATCGGTGAAGTACGACCGGCATGGGCGTTAACGGTCATGAAGGCACCGGATGCAAGAACGCCACCGCGCTTGGAGTTGGCGGTGTTAACCATACGCCAATCGGTTGCACTGGTACCGCCACCTGAAACACCGTAGTACTGCGACAGGGTACTGTTCAGTACGGTGTAGTCGCCGGTGTAAATATCAGTGAATGGCAAGTTGTTGTAGAACGCATACTTGTAGATTTCGCGGATTTCCTGCGCCATTGAGTCTTTCACCCCTTGGGTGAAGTTAGAGCCAGCGGTACGGGTCATATTCACGACGTCATCAGTACGGAACCACAAGCCGGCGAAGCGACCGATTTGAGCTTTACCCAGGTCTGAATCGAGCAAACGATCAATTTGTTGGCCGAGTGAGGTCGCATTTTCAAGTTGGCCGTTAGCCGCAGCACTCAACAGGGTTCTGTCTGGTGCGCTACCGGTGTAGGTGTAAGCCAGTGCAGAGGCAAACTCATACGGGTCTAACGCATAAGCAGTGCCATCGGCAGATTGGAATACAGTGCTATTACCCCAGGATTGCGAACGTGCCTGGCTAACTGGAATACCCAGTTCGGTGCGGTACAGGAATTGCGGGGACATCAGCACGGTTTGGATTGCCCAACGCAAACCGGTAGAACCGTTACGGACAATTGCGGTGTACTCGGTTTTTTCTTCAGTGGTCAATGGACGACGGAAGGCCAGGTACGCGAAGTTGTCGATGAAGCTGGTCGCACAGTTTGCAGAGGTGGTGTCGCTACAATTCAATGAGGATATTGCACTGTTGTTGATTGCCCAAGTAGCAATGTCTTCCGCATTTTTCTTGTAGGACAGGAGGCGTGCTTCAGAAACCGTCTCGGTCAGGTGGTTCGGCAGGTTGGCAACTGTCTTGTCAGGGTTGGCCAATTCTTTCGATGCAAAGTTGGAAGGCAATGTTCTGTTAAACAATGCTTGCAATGAATTGTGATATTCGAAAGAGGTGAGCAACTTGACGGAACGGATACCGTATTGAACCGGTGAACTGGTGTCACAGGCTACACCGTTATCCTGGGTTCTGCCCCTGAGTGACCACAAGAATGCCGCAAGGTGCTCGCCACAATTGGCTGCGGAGCAGGTAGCGAAATTACCGAGCATCTGTTGGTTAATGAAACGGGCCAGGTCAGTTACGCTGGTACCGGTGTAATTACCCGCTGGGAAGTTCACTGGGTGTTTCCAGTTATTTACGTCAAAGTGGGTAATACCATCAGTGAAACGTCCATCGCCATCGTTATCTTTATGGCAACCTTGACAGCCTGTCGTAGAGAAGAGGTTGCGGCCTGTTGTCGCATCGCCGACAAATGCAACGCTGCTTGAGCTTGCAGACGTCATTGATGTAGTGCTTCTGCTGGAACTGCTAACAGACGTAACTACCGAGCTGGAAGAGGTAGTAGTGACTGAGGATGCAGAGCTGCCGCCTGCCACCACAAGGGTCAATGGCGCTGTTGCCGCTGAAGGGATACTGTCGGTATAGCTGATGACTTTATAGTCATAGCTGCCGGCAGTGACCGCATCCAGGTAGCTCACAGTATTGGCCGCTGTGTTGGTTGCTGTTGCCCAACGACCATCAGCCCCTTTACGGCGCACCAGGAAGCCGGTTTCGTTAGCACTGGCATCCGCCCAGTTCAGGCTTGCACCGGTAGTTACTGATGTACCGGTCAGGCTCAACGGGGTTGCCGGAGCTGTTGGCAGGGTGGTCGCAGCAATGTTGGTCGGATTGTCGCTATTCAAGAACATCTTGAAGTACACGGGGACTTTCTCGCCAATGCTGGTCAGGGTCATTATGGAGCGCAAGGCTTCAACGCCTGCTGCCAGATCAAAATCAATTGCATTGATCACGATAGGCTTGCGTGGTGAGAAGCTGACGCTGTTGTTCGCATGCTTGACCACCAGTGCATCAAACACGACTGATTTGACCACACCGTGAAGGACCAGGTTACCGGTCACGCTCTGGACACTGGTGCTACCGGCGGCCATGGCATTGATTGCTGCCAGGTCAAGCTGGGTAGTGAAGTGCAGGCTGGGCAGGTATTGGGCCTCGAAGAGGATTTCCTTCAAGCGGGTATTGCGCAGGTCAACACCGGAACTGATGCTGCTCAGGGGAATAGTCAATACTGCTTGACCGGTCGAAGAAACAGTACCTTGTAATTGGCTGAAGGTAATGTTTTCCGGCGTTTCGGTACCGGCGGTATTTTTCTTCACCGTCACAAAGTGGAAGGTGGACTGGGTTTGATCCAGCAACCAGCG
>CAMLKG010000063.1 GCA_946480695.1 uncultured Cellvibrio sp. | reverse complement strand
AGCCTTTCGGCAGGCTTGCGGCGAATCAAACCAACAGCATAGAATTATTTAGCCGCTTCCCCGGACAATACCTGGACCCGGAAACGAATCTTTATTACAACTATTTTCGGGATTATGATCCATCCATCGGGCGTTACATTGAATCTGATCCGATTGGGTTACAGGGTGGCATAAATACGTATGCGTATGTTGGCGGGAATCCGTTAATTTATGGCGACTTTTTTGGTTTGCAAAAAGGCGGTGCAAGGAGAGGCTCTAGAGGCGAGTATTATCCCGGTTATCGCCGCCCCGGTAGTCCCATAACGCCTGCAAATTTTATTGCTAAGTTGAATGACTCCATGCGCAGGAATGAAAGAATTAAGGATGCAATAAATGATGCTCTTGAGGAGATGGGTGAAGAAATGGACGCTTGGGCGCAACCAGATCCTGATGCTGGAGAATTCTTTAAATGCATTAAAGCTGAGTGTAGCGATAGCAATGACCCCAATTCATGTCCTATACCTGAAACAAGAAATGAAGATGATTGGTTACCCAGTGCACCAAGCCAGAAGTCCTTGCCAAAAAATTGTATATGCCTGCAATGGAGGGTTAGATAATTAATCATTGTAGGGGAACGAGTATGAAACTGTTAATTACAACTGCTACATGTGATGATATTTACCAAAAAGGCGAATTTTTAAAATCCAGGGGTATTGCTATTCATATGTCTGATCGTGGCTTGGCTGGTATGAAAACTGGCGTGGAGGTTGGCTTGTGGATAATTCTTGATTCGCAATTTGATGATGCGCTTCATCTTATGAGGGATAGAAACCACCAAGTGGAAAACCCGTTATCTTTGGAGGAGATGGTTAATATTGAAAGATCAGCTAACGAATCTTCTTTAAATATACTGACAAAGGCTTTCTTTAAGATGGGAATGATTGCGTTAATTTTTATCGCCGTTGTAGCTGTAGCCATAAAATTTATAGCATAAATTGGTAATACCGCTATGAATAAGAATTGAAACCAGAGCAGCATTGAAATTTTAAAATAGCTGATTTATAGAGTTTGGGATGCTACCTAAACACTCAATTATTAAGCCCGGAAATTTCGGGCTTTTTTATATCTGCTCAAAAATGATCAATATCACCACCGAAACCGGACACACTTGTCCAGTTTCGGTGGTCAGTGATGACAAGTAAAAGGGTTAATCAAACCCGGCACCTGCACAGCACCAACCTCGTTACACCTCAATACCCAGCTCACGCAAAATATCGTCGCGCAATTTTTGTAGGGCGGGGTCAGATAATTTTCGTGGGTGTGCAAAGGGCACATCAAAAATGGTTTGGATGGTTGCCGGGCGATTGGAGAGCACTACCACGCGATTTGCCAAATGAACGGCTTCTTCCACGTCGTGGGTGATTAGGATAACGGTGTGTCGTTCCTCTTCCAAAATTCGCAGTAACTCGGTACGGATGCGTAAACTCATTAATGCATCCAGCGCGGAAAAGGGTTCATCCATATACAGGATTTCCGGTTTGACAGCGAGCGCCCGTGCGATTTCGGCGCGTTTCAACATGCCGCCGGATAACTCGCGCGGATAATGTTGTTCAAAACCTTTCAGTCCCACCAGGTCCGCATAGTGATCCGCAACCGCTGCTTTATCGGTATGCTCATCATTCAAGCCGAACATTAAATTTTGTTGTACGGTTAACCAGGGGAAAACCGAGCCATTCTGGGAAATCAATATGCCGTTAGCGTTTGGGCCTTTACGCTCAACACCATCGACAGCAATACTGCCTGCATCGGGTGGTAGAAATCCGGCGATCATTTTCATTAATGTGGATTTGCCGCAACCGGATGGGCCGACAATGGCTATAAATTCTCCATCCGCAATGGTGAGGTTAATGCCGTCAATTACCGTTTTGGATTCACTGCCCGAGGAAAAACTCTTTTTAATATTCTGGATAACAATCTTATCGGTCATAACGCCACCTTACTGATTTATGCCCTTCCATCAACCGCATCAGGCCGTCCAGCAAAAGTCCGATGACGCCAATAATAATCATGCCGGCAATAACCAAATCATAGCGGTTACCCGCATTACGTGAATCCATAATCATGTACCCGAGGCCGGAGCGCAACGCAATCATTTCCGCCGCCACTACCACCAGCCATGCAACGCCCAGGGAAATGCGCATGCCTACAATTAAATCGGGCAGTACCGCAGGAATTACCACTTGCCGATAAAGCTTGTAACGTGACACACCAAAGTTTTCCGCCGCATTTAGGTAGCGCGGCTCAATGGTATGGACACCCGCGGCGGTTTGTACAATTAACGGAAATACCGCCGCGATAAAAATCAAAAATATCGGTGATGCATTGCCAACCCCAAACCAGAGAATTGCCAGTGGAATCCAGGCGATTGGTGAGATGGGACGCATAATTTGAAAGACAGGGTTCAAGGTAGCGTAGGCGCCATCAACGCGGCCCATCCATAACCCTAACGGAATTGCAATAACTACTGCCAGCAGAAAGCCAATGCCGACGCGCATTAATGACGAGCTTATGTGTTCCCATAATGTACCATCTTCAACTAATTCCATTGTACCGGTGATGACTTGCAACGGGGTTGGGAAAATTACACTATCGGTTTTAACCACCACCGACCACCAGATTGCAATTAGCGTGGTGATCAGCGCTAACGGTGGTATTATTTTTTTGATTTTAATCACATCCACTACCTTTATTATTTAAATGTTCCCAAGAAGGTTAACGAAATAAATTTTTAATTCGCCACCGCAAGCGATTCCATCCCGGTGAGGGTTCCGGATCAACTACGACCCGCATTTGCCCACTCGCGTGCGCCGTACATGCGAAGTCATACTCCGACGCTAATTCAAATGGCAATTTGAAGCTTTGCCCCGGCATAATGAGTGTGGGCCCAAACATTTGCGGCACATCATCCAGGTTGCGTAACACTAGCAAATCACGTACTCCTAACGCTAAATAAATCTGGTCGGGCAAAATATTTACCGTGTTGCCTGCCATCCGTTGTGCCCAGGTCCCCTTGGGGATTTCGAAAATTTCCTCGCGCGAATCATAGTGAACCGGAATAAAGGCGAAAATTAAAACAATAACCAATGCAGCGGAGGTCACGGCTATTGCGATAGTACCGGCAATTTTCATAATGCCGCCTGTTGGTTTTTATCGTGCAGCAGTATTTTGATGTCGTGGGTTATATCGCCAGCACTTTTGCCAAAAGGTACCAGTGCACGTAGCAAACCCTCGCGGTCAATCAAATAAATATACGATGAGTGATGCACATCATATGTCCCGCCATTCTTATGCATTTCTTTTTTTGCCATTATCCCGTAGGCCTGCCGTACGGCTGCCAGCTCTTCGGTGGAGCCGGTAACACCAATAAAATGTGGATTAAAATTGCTTAGATATTCGCGCAGGCGCGCAGGGGTGTCGCGCTCCGGATCGACAGTTACATAAACCACTTGAACTTGATCAGCCAGAGGCCCGAGATTTTTATAGGTTTGCGCGAGATTGGCAAGCGTCATAGGACAAAAATTGGGACAGTGGCTAAAACCAAAACCCAACACTAAAATTTTGCCGCGCTGCGCACTAAGGGTGAACAGGTTATTGAGTGAACTTGGCAGGGAAAAATCCGGTGCCATGCGGGGTGGTTCAAATACACCGGATTTCAATTCAGCAGTGTTTGTTGTGCTATTTCCGGCAGCAACGTTTTCCGACATTGTTATGCAAAGCGCAACCAATAAAATCATTCGAATCATGATCAAATCCTGACACTAAATGGTAATAGCAACAGGTTTGGCATTGTGGGTAAACCTTTCGTCCACATAGCTTTCAAATGCAACCGGTTTGCCCAGGGTACCCGCTGCGATGGACAGCTCCATCAATTCATTAAATTCATCCTTGATCATGCGCATATCACCATAGGTCACCCGGTCTTCGGGGTTTTCCATCACGAAACGGATGATGTTGGGGTCTTGGTTGAAGAACTGGCGACCGGCGGCAATTTGCACGGCTTTTTCGCGATTCACCATGCCCTGGTCCAGCCAGGCGCCGGCACCCATCACATGGTTCACCAAATCCTGTACGACTTCCGGTTGCGTTTGAATTAATTCCTCGCGCACGGTTAGTACGCAGCAAATGTAATTGCGCCACTCGTCGCGCGTCATCCGTAAGGGGCGCGCATAGCCCGCTTTTTGTGCCGCAGCCCCAAAGGGCTCGCCGGTGCAGTAGGCATCAACGGCGTTAGCGTAAAGTGCGGCAGGCATATCTGGCGGCGGCATTTCGATAATTTCAATATCGTTATGGGTCATGCCTTCCTGCGCCAGCATTTTGCGCAAAAATAAAAAATCGACCGCAAAGCGACTCGGGATTGCAATGCGCTTGCCTTTCAATTGGCTGAAGCTTGTATAACTGGAGTCCGTGCGTACCATAATCACCGCACCGGACCTGTGTCCCAGGGAAACAATTTTGAGCGGAATCTTTTTTGTTGTGAGATCCATGACCAGCGGTGCCAACATATAGGCGGCTTGAATGCGCCCGGTCATTAACGACTCTTTGATTTCCGGCCAACCGCTGTACTTACTGTACTGGAAACCTATGCCCTGGGGATTGGTTGGCGCGCCAGCCAAAGAATTGGCAACGCAGGCCACGGGTAATGTCAGGTTGCAGGTTACAGGCAGGCCGCCTACCACTAACGCCTTGCTCTCCTCATTGCTTGAACATGAGGACAAACCAAAGGGAAGTGAAGCCGCAGCCATACCTAATAATAGTTTTCTACGCTGTTGGAAGTAGGTAGATGTGGGGTCGCCAGGGTTCATTTAATACCTTTCTAGGGTGATTCCATGCCAATGAACAAAATACGCCGCGCGAGTATCAGTTATGTGTCCTTCGCCGTCTATAGAAACATTATAGGTAAAGGCTATCGTATTTAAGGGCGCGGGCGCCTCGTTCAACCCGTCGCCGCGACTATAGCTTCCTTCCCACGTCCTCCAGCGGCTTCCAGCACCACCAGTGTCTGTCCCGCCTGGACCCGCGCGCCCTCATTCTTTAACAGGTGCGTAACTTTGCCGGCGCATGGGGCGCTGATGTTGATTTCCATTTTCATGGATTCGAGGATCAACAATATATCGCCCGCCTTAACTTCCTGGCCAATGTTGGCCCGGGTCTGCCATACGCTGCCGGAGACGGGGCTATCCACTCGAGTTGCATGTTCGGGAAATTGCATTTCGCTTTCGCTTTCGATGATTTGCTCCTGTTCGTAATTGAACTGGCCGTCGGCATGCCAGCGGGCCAGTTCTTCATCAAAGGCTTTTTCACGTTGATGGGTGAATATTCCTATATCAGTTTTATGAGCGGCGATAAAGTTTTCATACTCGCTTAAACTGAAATGCCCCTCTTCGATGTTAATGTCGTAACGCCCCAGTGGAAAATCGCGGCGAATTTTTTTCAGTTCATCAGCGCTAACTTCGTAGAAGCGAATTTGATCAAAGAAATTTAATAGCCATGGTTGTTTAAAGGCGTTAGTTTGACGGTAGCGGTTCCACATTTGTAATGTGCGACCGACAAACTGGTAACCTCCTGGGCCCTCCATGCCATAGACGCATAAATAGGAGCCGCCAATGCCGACAGAGTTTTCCGCAGTCCAGGTCCTTGCCGGATTGTATTTGGTGGTTACCAGGCGATGGCGAGGATCAACCGGTGTAGCTACCGGTGCTCCCAGATAGACGTCACCCAAGCCCATTACTAAATAGGATGCGGAGAACAAAATATTTTTCACATCCTGAATTGAATCTAATCCATTTATACGGCGAATAAATTCCAGGTTGCTCGGGCACCAGGGAGCGTTTGCTCGTACCGATTGCATATATTTTTCAATAGCAAGCTGGCAGGCTTCGTCGTTCCAACTTAACGGTAAATGGATTATGCGCGAAGGAACGCTGAGCTGCGCCAGCTCTTGCGTTAGTGCCTTTTCCGCATGTTCCAGATGCGAGAGTAGGGCCTCCAGCGGTAATTTCTGGCTATCGTAATGAATTTGTAGTGAACGGATACCCGGCGTCAATTCAGCTAATCCATCTAGGTTATTTTTTTCCAGCCATTGCATTAGCGCATGGGCGCGGAAGCGCAATTTAATATCCAGCGCTAATGCGCCGTACTCCACCAACAGAAAATGATCGCCAGCGACGCGATACACAATATCTTCGCCAAATTCTTGTGCGGATAATGTTTTTACAACGGGAGAATGGATTCTCGCCGGTTGCCAGGAGTGCGGAATATATTGCAATTGCCGGAGAGACTCGTTTTGCTTTTTTTCAATCTCAACTGCATCATTGATGGTGACAGGAATAAAACGAATTTTATCGCCCGCGCGTACTTGCCCGAGTTTCCATAAATCGGCGCTTATCACCGTTGCCGGGCAAACAAAGCCGCCGAGGGATGGGCCGTCGGGCCCGAGGATAACGGGCATGTCGCCGGTAAAATCCACTGTCCCGAAAGCATAGGCATTGTCATGGATATTGGAGGGATGCATACCTGCTTCGCCGCCGGAACTGCGCGCCCATTCAGGTTTGGGACCGATCAGGCGTACGCCGGTACGGCTGGAGTTGTAATGCACTTCCCAATCGGTTTCGAAAAAGGTGGAAATATCTTTTGCGGTAAAAAAATCCGGTGCTCCGTGAGGCCCGTAAATGACACGCAATTGCCATGCATTGCCAATATCAGGAAGCAATCCTTTCGGAGCCGGCTGCGATCTGATTCCTTTATTGCAGTTGTGTGCGAGCGCGAGCACATCCCCCGCACGTAATGCCCGACCATTATGCCCACCGAATTGGCCGAGGGTGAAAGTGGATTTTGCTCCCAGGTAATCCGGGCATTGAATACCACCCGCCACACAGAGATAAGCGCGCGCGCCGGTGGTAATTCGCCCAAGCTGTAATTGCTGGCCGGATTTGATCGAAATAACTTCAAATAGCGGAATAGGAGTGCCGTCCAGCTTCGCATCAATGCTGGCACCGGTGATAATAATTGTTGTTGCGCAACCGAATTTCAAAATTGGCCCTTGCAAGGTTATTTCCAGGCCAGCGGCAGACTCCTCGTTTTCCAACAAACGGTTGCCTAACCGGAATGAATAACTATCAAAGGGACCGGAAGTCGGCACTCCCACATGCCAATATCCGCAACGGCCCGGAAAATCCTGAATGGTAGTTTGGGTACCGCCCTGGATGACATCTATACGTGCCGGCTTGAATACAAAATTATTTAA
>CAMLKG010000062.1 GCA_946480695.1 uncultured Cellvibrio sp. | reverse complement strand
AAAACCAAACGATAATTAGCCATTACCATTACCGGGTACCCGCCAGGTATCCGGTTTTCCGGACTAGTACTGGCCTGGTTCCCACGTTGTAAGTAATACCACGCCTGGTGCAAACCACCGGGCATTTTCGATTCAATTTTTTATCACTCAGGACTCAGGTAATGCCTGACAACAATAGGTTCGCTGTTGGACAAACAGGCTTTTATCCTCTGTTGTAAATTGCGGGACTCCATCGTCACCCGTTCATGCTGGCGCAAATGCGCGAGCCAGGATTCGTCATTAAAGGTTTCAATAAAATGGTGGGTGCGTTCGGTATCCTCAAAGACACCCCAGGCGAATGCGCCGTCGCGTCGGCGCTGTTTGCCCAGCTGATAGATTAACGACAGGAATTCAGCCATTTTTTCCGGCTGTACCTGGTATTCGATAGTCACCAGAACGGGACCGCGATCATGCTGGCCAACCACCGGTGGGGAAGGCCAATGCATGGCGGGCGTCAGGTCCAGGGTTTCGGCCCCGCTGATCTTCCAGCGCCAGGTCAATAACAGCGCAACCATTGCGCCGGTAGCTGCCGCGGTCAGGGAGAATCCGATGCCGTACAGGTCCGCCAGCGTGCCCCAGCATAAACTTCCCAAGGCCATGGAGCCCATGAAGGTGGACATAAACACCGCAAGCCCACGGGACCTCACCCAACCGGGCAGGGCTAATTGGGCCGCTACCTGCAAGGACGATAGTACCGTAATCCAGGCCATTCCGCTCACCGCCATCACCAACGCTAACAACCATAACCCACTCAGGTTTGCTAATGCCCACAGGCACAAGGCGTAGACCAGCGTCGCCCCGACCACTAATCCATCGCGGGATATTTTTTCGCGCAACGAGGGTAAAACCAACGCCCCAAACACGGCGCCGACCCCCACCGAGGCTACGAGTATGCCGAATGCTTGCGGGCCGCCATCCGGAATCTGCCTGGCCACCAGCGGCAAGAGCGCCCAGGATGCACTGGCAAACAGGAAAAACCCCAGGCCACGCACCACCGCCGCCTGCAATTCTGCCGAATGGCGGGTGAAGCGCAGGCCCGCCCGCATAGCACCCAGTACGCGTTCGGCAGGCAATTCACTGAAGTGGGGAGTCCGTTTCCAGTAAGTGAGGACGCTAATTACCCCGATAAAGGACAAGGCGTTAAGCGCAAATACCGCGCCGCTGCCCGCCATTGACACGATTACACCGGCAATGGCCGGTCCAATCGCACGGGCAACGTTAATCCCCATGCTGTTTAGTGCAATGGCCGACGGCAGTTCGGCACGCGGCACCAGCTCCGGTGTAATGGCGGCCCAGGCGGGCATCATCATCGCGGTTCCCAGGCCCATGGCAAAGGTCAGCGCCACCAGCAGCCAGGGTGTCATAACGCCGGTAAGTGCGATAACTGCCAGGCAGGTGGCGGCGATGGCCATAAATACCTGGGTGATGATGAGATAGCGGCGCCGGTCAACGATGTCCGCCAGCGCACCGGCGGGCAGCGCCAATAGAAAGACCGGGAGGGTGGTGGCGGTTTGTACCAGCGCCACCATCATCGGGGAGGGGGACAGCGAAGTCATAAGCCACCCGGCCCCGATGTCGTGCATCCAGGTGCCGATATTGGAGGCCAGTGTGGCTATCCATAAGGCGCGAAAAACCGGGATACGGAACGGTGCCCAGGCGGAGGTTTTTGTCGGCGTTTCTGTCATGTCAGGGTTCATCCTGCTGGCAAAGGATTCATTCTCTATGTCCCGGTATTTTAAGGAAAGTTAAAATTTCCACTCAACCTGAACCTTAAAAAAATCCACATCATCCCCACCGGCGCGGGTAATCACCTGGCGGGCAAAAAAATGGCTGTAACTCACATCCATACCCAAGTGGCGGTTCCATTGGTAGTCAATGCTTATTGATGGCGTATGCGCCACGAAATGCCCCTTCACCTCCGCCGTGCCCGCCAAGGGTGTTAGACCGCGCACATAGGCGGCGTCGCTTTCTTCAAGGCGCCAGAAAAAATTCCAATCCAGCGCGACCCCCAGCTTGGATGTCACCACCCAGCTGATTTCCGGCTCTATGTTGTAGAAATTCTGCGGCGCATGGATCGCCGCTTCCTCGAAATAGGCCAGGTTGGGAAATAGCGGGTTAAAGGTACCCAGGCGCGAGTCCCGGGTGTCCTTATCACCGCTGGCGATATTAATGCCCAGGGCAAGTCGCGGTTGCCATTGCACCTGTGGAAACCGATAGCCAACAATGCTGGCGACCGTCCAGGCGTGAATATCGGCTTCACCGAATCGGCCGAACTGGTAGAGCGCCTCAATATCCCAATCCCAGTCCCGGTGGGAGCCGAATAACCGTGTACCGACTGAATGCCGGGCTTCATCGTCGATTCCCTGGCTATAAACAGTGTCTTGTTGCTTCAGGCCCAGGTAGTAAAGGTCAGCCTTACCCAGGCTTAGGCCCCAGGTTGTGTTTAATCCCCAGAGGGTGTTATGCCGGTCATTGCTGGTATCGCTGAAGGCCCGGTGATCCACCTGAACCTCCTGGAGGTAGAACATCCGCCAATCCGTCCCCGAATAGACACCATCCCAGCGCAGCCCGTCGTAGGAGCGGCGGATATTGGCTGCGTCCCGGGTGCCCATCAGGCGCGCCGATCCCAACCCCATTTCCTGCCGCCCGAGACGCCAGCGGGAGCCGCCGGCGTGCCAATCAATGAATGCCTGGCCGAGGGCGGCTTTATCCTTATCGAACGGACCCGGGACAAGGGCGCCGCTGGTATCGGTATAGCCCGCATCCAGTTCGATGAAAGTACGGAATCCCTCGCCCAGATGGATATCCACATGGCCATAAAACCGCTGTAACCACTGCTCACCATCCCGCCCGCCCTGTACCCCGAAGCGATCATTGCGATAGAGGTTCACACGGCTGCGTACCGACCCGCCGACCGAGATATACCCTTGCCGGGCGGCCAGTTCGAAGGGGTTGTACTTTATCTGTTCGTAGGGGTTCAGTGATGGTTGGGCGTGTAAATAGCGATAGTCCTCATTCCAGCGAAAAGTTTCGAAACCCGGGCCATCGGCCCAGGCATGCGAAACAGGGATAAGTGCCAGCAACAAAGCCAGGGGGACGCGACAATTTTTAACCTGCGGGATAACGCGCATGACACTCTCACCTGATCCTGAGTGGAAACTGCCATCCGGGCAGCCATCGGACTATCGCAGTGACAATCCGGTGGCCGGTGGCGCCAGCTTTATTTAGCCGGTACAGGGCTCAGGCGTTCGCCATGTTTAACGCGTTCGGGCGCCTTGTGTACCATGGTGTAGGCATAATCCACTCCCATACCGTAGGCGCCGGAGTGCTCCTGTACCAGTGCAATGACGGCATCATAGGTATCGCGACGGGCCCAATCACGTTGCCACTCCAACAACACCTGTTGCCAGGTCATGGGTACGATACCGGCCTGGATCATGCGCTGCATGGCATAGTCATGTGCATCCCTGGAAGTGCCGCCGGAGGCGTCGGCAACCATATAAATTTCGTAACCGCCTTCAAGCATTGCCGACAGCGCGAAGGTGTTATTGCACACCTCGGTCCACAGGCCTGACACCACTACCTTTTTGCGGCCATTCTTCTTCAGCGCATCGCGTACTTTCTGGTCATCCCAGGAGTTCATCGACGTGCGCTCCAACAGCGGCGCATCGGGAAATACCGCCAGCAACTCGGGGTAGGTGTGACCGGAAAACGACTCGGTTTCCACGGTAGTAATGACGGTGGGGATATTAAAGATCCTGGCAGCCTTGGCCAGGCCCACCGTGTTGTTTTTCAAGGTCTGCCGATCAATGCTTTGTACACCGAAGGCCATTTGCGGCTGATGGTCAATGAAGATCAGCTGGCTGTTTTGGGGGGTCAGCACTTCAAGTTTCGGATTGCTCATGGTCATCTCCTTCGGGATGTATGTCGGTTACGGGTGTGTGATTACGGGAGTGCAAAAAAACATCGGTGCCGATAAAGCCGATGGTCATGGCGACCACCAGTAAAGCCCCCACCAGCTTCGGCGGCGCCGGCAAGGGAATATCAAACCAACGGCAACCCATACCAATCGCCAGCCCCAGCAGGGTTCCCACTATCGCTCCTATCATGGCCGTTTACCCCGGCTTGGCAATTCGCCGGTAGGACCACCGCACAGTGAACGGGACTGGCTGGCGCGATGCCAGGCAAAGCGATCCATCAGTATGTAGCCAACGGTCATGGACAGCACAAGCAAGGCCCCCACAAGGGCGGTGCCGGTAGGGGAATGTCCAGCAACCGACAGGCGATGCCGATGACCAACGCCAATAACAAACCAATAACCGTTTTCATCCTGCGTGTCTCCATGATTAAAACGCAAAACAACCACAACCCAGCGGTCCCCAGAAGGGATCGCGGGGGGCATGGTTGTGGGAATGGTTGTGGGAATGGTGGTGGCTATGTATGCAGAGGGGTGCTGTACCCGCCAGCACCCGGGCGGTGGAGCTATCGCGGTGATAATGCCCGCCGAAGGTATTCACGGGCGACCAGTCCGGACTGGCCGGGGGCAATGGCGGTGCGAGTGTTTTGAAATCCCCATCGCCGTGCACGATCTTGCCACCCACTATAGTCAGCACCGAAGCAAGCCCCTTGATCGCTTCGGCATCAATGTTGAAATAATCCCCCGAAAGCACGGCCAGGTCCGCATATTGACCGACGGTGATCGTCCCTTTCACGTCCTGCTCGCCGGAGAACCAGGCACTGCCCCGGGTCCACAGCCGCAACGCCTGGGCTCGATCCAGTTGGCGCTCCTCAGGATAGAGGGACAAACCACCCAGGGTCTTGCCGGTCACCAGCCAGTAGAGGGACACCCAGGGATTGAAACTGGCTACTCGCGTCGCATCGGTACCGGCGCCTACCGGCACACCAGCCGCGAGCATATCGGTGATGGGGGGCGTCATTTGGGCTTCAGTAGCGCCATAACGCTCCACGAAGTATTCACCCTGGAAGGCCATCCGGTGCTGGATCGCAATCCCGCCGCCCAGCGCCTTGATCCGGTCAATACTGGCCGGGCGA
Source organism: uncultured Cellvibrio sp. (assembly GCA_946480695.1). The sequence goes on along the minus strand of CAMLKG010000062.1, from coordinate 2,425 downwards.
ATGGTTTCGGCGTGATCGATGATAAAGCGCAGGCCATTGAAGGGAATTTCCTTATCGACCTTCTCAAAGATGTCGAGGAAGCGGGTGATGGATTCATCGTAGGTGGCATGGATGCGGAACGGCCAGCGCTTTTCCACTAATAGCCGGGTGATCTTTTCCAGTTCGGCATCCATGTCGGTGCCCAGGGTAGGGCGCGGTTGCAGGAAATTTTCAAAATCCGCCGCCGACCACACCAGGTTTTCACCGGCGCCATTCATGCGCAGCATGGCATCGCCATCACCGGGCTTCACCATCCCGGTCCAGCGTTGGTAATCATCAAATTCATGGCCTTTTTCCTGCGCAAACAGGTTGTAGGCAATGCGCAGGGTCATCTCGCCGCGCTTATGCAGCTCCCGGATTACCTGGTAATCATCCGGGTAATTTTGCCCGCCGCCGCCTGCATCGATAACGCTGGTAATACCCAGCCGATTCAGCTCGCGCTGGAAGTGACGTGAGGAATTGAGCTGGTCCTCAAACGGCAATACCGGCCCCTTGGCCAGGGTGGAATACAGGATCAAGGCACTGGGCTCGGCAATTAACATGCCCGAAGGATTACCCTGGCGATCCCGGTAGATCACCCCCCCGGCGGATTGGGCGTGTTGCGGTTAATGCCTGCCGCGCGTAACGCGGCCCGGTTCAGTAGGGCGCGATCATACAAATGGAGGATGAAGACAGGGGTATCCGGGGCGACGGCGTTGATTTCATCGAGGCTGGGCATACGCCGCTCGGCAAACTGGAACTCACTCCAGCCACCCACCACCCTGACCCATTGCGGGGGCGGGGTGCGGTCAGCCTGTACTTTTAACATCCGTAACGCATCGGCCAGGGATGGTACACCTTCCCAGCGCAACTCCAGGTTGTAATGCAGGCCACCGCGGATCACATGGGTGTGGGAATCATTGAGGCCGGGAATGACGGTGTGTTGCTTGAGATTGACGACCAGGTCGTCGTCATCTTTCAGGGCGAGTACTTCTTCATTACTGCCCACCGCCTCAAATAAACCATCTTTGATGGCCACTGCGGTGGCATAGGGTTGTGCGGTATCCAGGGTAGTGAATTTTCCGTTCATCAGAATAGTACGCTGCATAAGCTGCCCTCCATACATGCTGTTTTTTACCGATATAGACCCGTAGGTGCGGCCTGAACCACTTTCTTCAGCATGTGTCCACAGTGTGACGGTTCATGCGTTTATCCAGGGTTCTATCCCGGTCTGCCCACCAAGCCTGATACATGGTGCCCATCGACTTGCCACAGTATTTCAATGTTATGATTGGAATACAATCAGGCAAATTATCGACATTGTGTCTACAAAACGGAGACAATCGAATTGGATAAGTTTCTAGCCATGCGCGCATTTACCAAGGTGGTGGAAATGGGCGGCTTTGCCGCTGCGGCCCGCGAAATGGGGCTTTCCCGCTCGGCCATCAACAAGTATGTCATTGCCCTGGAAAACGAGTTGGACACCCAACTGCTGCGGCGCAGCACCCGCCAGGTGAATCCGACCGAAATGGGCCTGGTGTTTTATGAAAAAGCGGTTTCCATCCTCAATGAAATGGAGGCCGCGACAACCGCAGTGACACAACTCCAGGGCAGGCCCCGCGGCACCTTGCGTGTCAATGCGCCCATGACCTTCGGATTCCTTTACCTATCCCCGGTCATTGCCGATTTTATGGCGCTATATCCCGAGGTTCATGTCGATTTGATGTTGAATGACCGCTTCGTCGATCCGATTGAAGAGGGATTTGATGTGACCGTTCGTATTGCAGAGCCCACCGTATCAACAAGTTTGATCGTCCGGGAGATTGCCCCGGTTCGCCGGGTACTTTGCGCATCCCCCTCTTATTTGAAGGCTCACGGCATGCCCGCAAACCCGCAAGAACTCCAGCATCACCGTTGCCTGCATTACGGATTCCAGGCCACGGGCAACCAATGGAAGCTAGCCGGCCCCAAGGGGGAACTGGCTGTGCACGTCAACTGCGTCATGTGGTCCAACAATGGCGACTCCTTAAAGCAAGTGGCGCTGCGCGACCAGGGCATAGCCCTGTTACCGGATTTTATTGTGGGCGAGGAAATTAAAAAGGGAGCGTTACAAACGTTATTGGATGATTACCGACCGACCGATATTTCACTCTGCGCTATCTACCCGCGGCACCGTCATCTATCCATCAAGACACAATTGTTTGTCGAAAAACTCGTTGATGCGTTTGGTGAGATGCACAAGTATTTCCTCAACGGGGCCGAAAATATCCGATTATTCAAACAGCCTTCGGAGCAATCACCAGCCATTCCGTAGCGGGTGTTTATCCGAAGGCTGCACGGCCTTTCAACGGTATTATTAAAACAATTTGCCCAACACACTCCCGGCCAGGTTACCCAACAATGCGCC
>CAMLKG010000061.1 GCA_946480695.1 uncultured Cellvibrio sp. | reverse complement strand
GTGCCCAACTGACTACCTCGGGCACGCTGGTACGCAACGCCATCATTGCCAACAATGGCAACGGAACTACCAGTTCTGTAGCACCCTCCAGTGTGCCACGCAGTTCGGTAGCGCCATCCAGTGTGCCGCGCAGTTCCGTAGCGCCTTCATCGGCAGCGCCATCATCCATCGCAGCGAGCAGCACCGCGACGGCTTCTTCCGTGAATAACGGCGCGGGTGTGATTTTCTCCGACACCTTCGAGAACGGTACCGCCAACACCCAACCCGCCGGCTGGCAGAACTTTATCGGCTGGGTAGCCAACAACAACAATACCGCGTCCGGCAGCGAATACGCCCTGGTTGACAGCACCAAAGCCTACACCGGCACCAAGTCTGTCCACTTCAAAGGCGGTGCAAGGCCGGCACAACTGGTTCGCGCCCTGCCAACAGGCACCCAACGCCTGTATACCCGCGCTTACGTGAACATGAGCGTACCCCTGGGTAATGTGGCCGGTGACAACCACGAGCATATCTTCGGTCTCAAGAAAACCCTGGATGCCAACAATGAAATCCGTGTGGGTCAAATCAAAGGGGTTCTGGGTACCAACCACATCCCCAGCGATAACATCGCGCCGAAAATGAGCCAGTGGTACAGCGGTCCGCAACTGGCGGCTAACAAATGGTATTGCGTGGAAACTGCCTACCTGGCTGACCAGGCGTACGACACCCTGTACATGTGGGTTGACGGTGCGTTGGTACACACCATCGATTCCTCCGATGACTGGAACAACGGCGCACTGGCAGCCGACTGGATGAGCGACAAGTTCAACTATGTCATGTTCGGTTTCCACAGCTTCAGCAACCGCACTGCCGATGTGTGGATGGATGATATCGTGGTGTCTACCCAGCCTATCGGTTGCGGTACTACCCCACCACCCTCCAGCTCAAGCGCGCCCAGCTCGGTAGCGGTATCGTCCGTAGCGCCCAGCTCGGTAGCCCTGTCCTCGGTAGCACCGTCGTCAGTAGCACCGTCCTCAGCGCCAAGCTCTGTGGCCGTGTCATCGGTAGCACCCAGCAGCCGCGCCAGCTCTTCTGTGGCCAACACCGCTGCCTGGACCCTGAACACCACCGATTCTTACCTGAACTTTGTCACCACCAAAAACACCCACAACGTGGAAGTGCATAACTTCACCGGGGTAACCGGCGACATCAGCAGCGCGGGCGTAGCCACCCTGACTATCGACCTCAACACCGTGAACACCGGTGTGGAACTGCGTGACCAGCGTATGAAAGACCTGCTGTTTGAAACCGCAACCTACCCAACCGCCACCATCACTGTGACTGTTCCGTCTACCGTGATCAGCGGCCTGGCCGTAGGCCAATCAGCAGCCACCGACATCTCTGCCAGCCTCAACCTGCACGGCGTGACCGGCACTATCACCACCAAGGTCTCCGTACAGAAACTGTCCAGCAACCGCATCCTGGTACAAACCCTGGCTCCGGTACTGGTTAAAGCTGGCGATTACGCGCTCACCAATGGTGTGGAAGCCCTGCGGGCCGCGGTCGGCATTGCCTCGATCAGTGTGGCCGTCCCTGTGGACTTTGCGCTCGTCTTTGACGCCCGTTAATTGGATGAAGCCTAGAGAGAACCTATCATGAAAAAATTATTGAAACTGTCGATGCTCTCCACCGGTGTGGCACTGGGCATCATGGCTGCCGGTGGCGTGAACGCCCAGGGCGCCTGTAGTGTGGCTTATACCGCCGTCAATAGCTGGGGTAGCGGTGCGCAAATCAAAACCACCATTACCAATACCGGCGCGGCTAAAACCAGTTGGGAATTGTGCTGGACCTATGCCGGCAACGATACCATCCAGAACCTGTGGGACGGTACCTTTACCCAATCGGGCAAGAACGTCTGTGTCAAAAATGCCGGGTACAACGGTAACCTGCCGGCCAGCGGTACGGCCTCGTTCGGGTTTATTGTGAACAACCCCGGCACGGCGCCTACGGCCTATACCCTCAACGGCGTTTCCTGTGGCGATACCGCCAGCAGCACCCCGAGCAGTATTGCCGTTTCCAGCAGCAGCGCACCCAGCAGTATCCCGACGACCAGCCGCAGCAGCAGTTCGGTCAGTACGGGCACTGCCGCACGCTGGTTGCTGGATCAAACCCAGTCCACCTTCCACTTTGTGACGGTGAAGAAAAGCACCGCTGGCGTGGAAACCCCTGAAAATATGACGTTCAGTCAGTTGCAGGGCACGGTCTCCACCGCAGGCCAGGCTACCTTGACCATTCCGTTGTCCAGCATTAGCACCAACAATGCCACACGCGATCCGCGTATGCAGAATTTGCTGTTTGAATCTGCTTACCTGCCGAACCTGCATTTCACCACGCAATTGGATGTTGCCGCGATCGATGCCCAGGCAGCGGGTAGCGCCAACATACAAAGCGTGACCGGCAGCCTGGTCCTTCACGGTGTGGTCAAATCCATTGTGTTTGATGCACTGGTGGTCAAGCATGCGAACAACAGCATCAGCGTGTCGCCACGCAAGCCTATCGTGATCAATGCAATTGATTTTGATCTGGCAGCAGGCGTTGAAGCCTTACGCAGCATTGCCGGTTTGAGTACCATCGGTGAAAAAGTACCGGTGTACTTCAAGATCTTCCTGAATCGCGATAACCCTGACAATGTTCCGGCGATTACCTTGCCAACGGCCCCAACCGCACCCATGAGCTTGACCGGTGTAGTGGGTTCAACCGGCACAGCAAGCCTGAACTGGGCGGACACCAGTGCTAACGAAACCGGCTTCCTGGTGCGTCGTAAAGGCGCTGACGGCCGCTGGACCACCGCCGCCAACAAAGCGGCCAACAGCGTTAGCCATAGCGACACACTGCTGGACTTCGGCAGCTATGACTATAAGCTCATCAGCTATACCGACAGTATCCCGGCAGCGGCTACCGCGCCATTGACGCTGGTGTATGCCGATAACACCACCTCGTCAATCTCGTCATCCGTAGTGGGTTCCACCGGTTCCAGCTCCTCAGTGGGTAGCGTATCAAGCCGCAGCTCCGGCAGTTCGAGCAGTGCCGCACTGGTGGGTGATGCCAGCCGTGGCCAGGCACTCTGGACCCAACGTAGCTGTGTAGGTTGCCATGGTGTGGATGGTGAGCGGAACGCTAACGGTACCTTTGCCGCTAACCCGGTTAACCCGAACCGTACCCTCTATCGTCACCGCCTGGATACCCAGGACCGCACCCTGCGTGAATTTATCTCTATGTGGATGCCGGAAGGTAACGGCGGAAGCTGTACTGGCCAATGTGCGGCTGACCTGGAAGCTTATATCCTGACCTGGCGCAGACCCAGCGACGGAATTCCGGATAAACCGGTTTCCAACTTCAGTTGTCCGTCCAACGCCCAAAGCTATGGCCAAAGAACCCTGCGTTTGTTGACCAAAGCCGAGTACCAACGCTCTGTTAGAGACCTGGTGAACTATCAAACCGATGTGATTTCCAGCTTGCCCGATGACTTCATCGCGGGTTCATTTGTGAATAACAACACATTGACCATTGATAAGGCACGCTACACCGCCTATTTGGCCCATGCTGAACGTATCGCTACCGACGTTGCCACCCGCTGGAACTCGGTATTGGGTTGTACTCCATCAACCAGTTGCGCCAGCACCCTGGTAAATACCTTGGGTCCACGTATCTTCCGTCGCCCGCTGACGACTGACGAGCAAACGGCTTACCTGAATGTTGCTAACGGCACTACCGGCACCCGCGCTGTTGCGGACGGTATGCAAGTGGCGCTGACCGCTATGCTGTCTTCACCACAATTCCTGTACCGCTCCGAAATCGGTGAGCTGTCCAGCAGCGGTGTTTACAAACTGACCGGTTACGAGATGGCAACCTACCTGAGCTATACCTTCACCGGTACCACACCAACCCAGGCGCTGTTGACAGCGGCGGGCAACGGCACCCTGAACACCGTTGCGGGTATCCGCACACAAGCGGCCAGCCTGCTCAATTCAAACTCGACGACCACCAAAGACCTGTTGAGCGACCTGGTAAACCGTTGGTTGATGACCGAGAAAGTGGAAACCCTGACCAAACCCGCCGTTGCTAACTATGCGACCCTGGGCGCGGACATGAAGAAAGAGCTGGGCAAAAACTTCGCCTACGCGATGCTGGATAGCTCGGGCACTTTCGCCGGTATCTACAACCCAACCTATACCCACGTTAACTCACGCCTGGCTACCCACTACGGTATGCCATTCAGTGGAACCCAGGACGCTGATGGTTTCGTCAGGGCAACAACTTCCGAGCGCGGCGGTATCCTGCTGTCAGGTGCGTTCATGTCCCGTTATGCGAGCACCACGGATTCCAACATGATCACCCGTGCGGTAGCGATTCGCAGGAAACTGATGTGCCAGGATATTCCCGAACCTCCGTCAGGCGTCAGCCTGGACCGTGAAGCCCTGGCTGCACGCGATAAAGAGTTCTATGAAGATCCGCACACTACCCAACGTATGATTTTCGACCGCATTACGTCAGGCACCAGCTGCTCTAACTGCCATGCCGAGATCATCAACCCGTTGGGCGGTGGCTTGGAGAACTTCGACGTAGCCGGCCGTATCCGTACAACCGATCTGAAAGGCAACACCATTGTGGCGACCGGTAAGTTCTTCTCACCTTATCCACAATTGCAATTCCTGAACGATCCGGATCGCGTTATCTACTCACCGGAAATCCAGTTCAACGGTGGCAAAGACCTCGCCCGTACCATTGTTGAACATCCACAAGTAGCGAACCTGGCCCAGACCTGTCTGGCTACCCAGTTCATGAGCTACAGCTCCGGTATTCACTCCATATTCCTGATCGATTCCGATAGGGATGTTGGTTACAAACGTATCAGTAAGGATGAAGAAAATGCTTACCGTTGCGACATCGCTGATCTGACCAACGTGCTTACTACAAGAGGCCCGCGTGCAATGCTGGAAGAAATCCCGGTATTGGAAACTGTGATGTATCGTAAGGAGTGGGTGCGCTAATGCGCCCCCTCCCCGGCCTTGTTAACGAATTGGAGTAAATAAAATGAGATATAAAGACTGCTTCGATAAAGAGCGTAGAGATTTTCTGCGTGTCGTACAGCGCGCTGGTATTTCCGCCAGCTTGCTGAAAGCTTCCAGCTTAATCGGCGGGGTTATGTTGGCGCGTGTGGCTGAAGCGCAAACCGGTACACCCAGTAAAAGTTGCCTGGTGTTTTCCGGGGGCGGGTGCCAAACCAATTTATGGTATCCCAGCGGCGGTGTATTTCCCGCCCAATCCGCGCCATTGCAAACGCATTACAGCAAAATTGCGATGATGAAAGCTGCCACATTGAGCGGCGCCGGCCACGGCGTGATGTTCCACCGCTTTGATAACGCCAGTTGGGGCAAGGACAGCTTTGATGTGAACATGGGCCGCACCATCGGGGCCAATTACCCGGTTAAATACCTCAATCTGGGCACTACACCGCTATCCAGCCTGAGTCGCGAAGGTTCACGGGAAATCCCGACCATTACCAGCCCGCAAGCAGCGTTGGATATTTTGTTTGCCGGCGGTACCAATACCGGCACCGGTACCGCCCCCAGAAAATCCATCGTGGACTTGCATTACCCTGCAATCAGCAGCTTGAGAACCAAGCTAGGGCAGCACGAGAAAGAAAAACTGGACAGTCACTTTACCGCTATCCAGGAAATCGAAACGGCGATTGGAACTGGTACTGGCGGCGGTGGCGGCGGTTCCTGTCCCAAACCGACCAACACAACAGCCGTGGGCTTTGATGCGCTATGTAAAATGCAAACTGACATTGCAGTGCTGGCACTGAACTGTAACCTGACAGCCTCGGTATCACTCGCATTTGGTGCGGACGACCACAACCACATCCTTGATAAATTGGGCGGTCGCCCATCGCATGAATCGCATCACTTTAACCAGGTGAAATACACGGAAGACATCGCTTACATGCAGAGTCTGAGTGCAAACCTGCTGGATAAACTCAGTGCCGCCGGTTTGTTAAATACCACCATCTTCATGCAGCTCTCCGATATGGGACTTGCGGACCAGCACGGCAACACCGATGTTCCAATGCTGGTTGCAGGTGCCGGTATTGCCGGTGGCCGTGTAGTGGATATGGGCGGCAAAACACAAGCCTCCCTTTACCAAACCCTCGGTCAAAAGCTGAATGCGGACCAAAGTCCAAACGGTGCTGCATACCGTGACTGGGCTGTACCTACGGTTTCAGGTTTGTAATTCTGGAACTTGCGGTTAGCGATCCGACACTGCGCGGGTCACTGACCGGCCAACAGGAAACCTGATTGTTCATACAACAATCAGGTTTTTTTACGCCTGCGTTGCGGCCATTGGTATTCATCATTCCAACAACGCCGCTACTGCCACAACTTCCATGTCAACCACACAGCCCCGGCGCAAGTCCAGGTTAGTTGTTTTTTACTGATGAGCCTTTTCAGGCACGGATGATAATTAGCGGGCGTTTAATTGATAATTTTTGTAAATCGTTTTAGCAAAAAACGTGAAGAAAAATGCGCCACCCTGGCTTAAACCCGCAGAAATCAAGCACTTTTTCCTTAATCCCGTCCATTCCAGGCATAGTTTCCCGCTTTCCGTTCCTCTTTATGCCCCATCATGAGTCATTGCCTGGCACACCACCGCTGTAATACATTTCCGACAGCTTAAAAAGTTTGCGCAACCATATTAATAACAGACAGGCAAAAATGACATTATCAAGATTTTCCAATGGCCCGGATGGCTCACGTGTAAATGCGCTTTGTCCTCCCTACGCCATTAAATATTAAAAATAATAATAAAAACATTGTATTAACTATTTCGCCTCATTTTTAACAGATCGTTAGTGAGGCTTTTTGTATTCATCATCTGTTTGTTTGCAACTCGACTTGACCCCTATTCGGATTTCAACCGGATAGCTTTAACAAAAAATGTTAGCGCAATCACAACAATAAAAAATCGGGCATACCCCAAGGAAGGCAAGCGTCAGACATCAAGCTCAACCCACACCTACGACAAGGCTTTAAGCAAGAAAGCAGTATTGACATGCCTCTGTGAGGTTTAGGGAAAAGCATTTTTAGCAACTCGTTAAAAACCAGGCCGACATGATTCGGCACTAACCTTCGAGGAATAAACCATGAGCTTACAAGCTTTTGTGACTAAACCTCGCCAGAGAGGAAAGCTTGTCCGCCCCCTCTGTGCGGCAGGTTTTTCACTGGCGATAGCAACGCTATCCATCCAAGTCCAGGCCGCTTGCCAATATGTGATTAATAACCAGTGGAGCAATGGATTTACCGCAACCGTAAAAGTGACCAATTCAGGGGTCAGTGCCATTAATGGCTGGAATATTAACTGGCGCTACAACGGCGCTGACCGCATCACCAGCAGCTGGAATGTCAACCTGACCGGTTCGAACCCCTACATTGCAACCAACATTAGCTGGAATGGCAATTTGCAACCCAACCAGAGCATCGAGTTTGGTATCCAGGGCAGCAAGGGAAGCGCTCCGGCGGAAATTCCGGTCATTAACGGCACCGTGTGCGGCACAGCGGCATCGTCAACTCCCGCCAGTTCGGCCGCCCCTTCCTCCACCGCGGTAGTGTCCAGTTCAAGCGCCGCGTCGTCAAACGGTACTGCCCAGGGCGTTGCTCCCCTGGTGGTACAGGG
>CAMLKG010000060.1 GCA_946480695.1 uncultured Cellvibrio sp. | reverse complement strand
CAGCAGGTCTGCTGTTGCCAATGAATCTGCCACCGAAAATCCAGCGGCCGCCAGTGTGGTTCCTCCCGCGTACATGGGTTCTGCTCCAACACTGGATACCGCTACTCCCAATTATTCCTCCATCGGTGAAAGCCAATATGGTTATTGCTCCAGCATGAGTGAAGGGCTGGAAAATGTGTCTGTTTCCGAATCAGAAAGTTTTACCGCTGGAGAAACCGCTACGGAAGGAACGGCAGCTTCCACCGCGGTAGAAACAGAAAGCACTACCGAAGCAAGCGCCGCCGAATCCACTGAGGAAAACGCAGAAGAATCCAGCGAAGGCGACGAAGCGGAAACTGCCAGCGAGGAAGAAACGGCCGCATCAGAATCAGAAGAAAGCGAAGCAGAAACAACGGAGGAAGCGGCTGCGGAAGAACAAAGTGAAGGCGAAGAAGAGTCGGAAGACGAATCCGGAGACGAGGAATCTTCACCTGCCGGTAGTGGTGGCGGCCGTAGCGAGGAAGAGGCAGAAGGCATAGAAGCCATAGTCACCAAATTACCGCGCATGACCCCCATCCGCACACCTTACGTTGCCAGCGCGCCACCGCAAGCCATCGAAAGGCGCGATGAAATTATCAAGCGCACAGGTTCGCCACCGGAATTGCACCACGCCAAAGTGCGGCAATCGGTTGAACTGGTGGCGCAAGCTGCACGCGACGCCCAGCGCCGGATGGTCTGGACGCTGGGCAATATTGCCAGGGATACGCGCATCTCTATTGAAGGGATGGCGGATGAAATAATGAAAGCGGCTTCGGCGGCGGTGGCGCAAATCGATGATGCTATCAACACAGCCATGACCGATATTGAATTAGCCGCTGTAGAACGCATGGATTACCTGGATGGAGCCACGCTCCTCACCGGGGATGACCTGGACGCGAACCGCGATTTTACCAACCAGGCCATTGCCGGGGAATTAATGGCGGGTTCCGAATCTGTAACGAAATTAAATGATGAGGCCACCAAACGATTTGATGTTTATGTAGGGCAAGGTGCAGAAAAAATTCGCGCTATCCCCGGTCAGGGTGATGTCGAGCCCATACCGGCACCCGCATCCAGTAGTGGTGGCGGGGAATCATCGGATGCAGATTCCGCTGGTGATGCCGGTGAAGCACCGGATTACCAGATCATGGCGGATGCGGATATACACCTCCAGGAATTCCTGATGACGCAATCAGGAATTATCGGGGCCGTGGGTCCCAATGCCACCAGTTACTACGGCATCAGGGCCGCGCCAGTCCTGGAAGGCATGGAGGCCAGGACAGAAACCCAACTGGATGGTGCTGCAGAAGAAAAAGCTACCAACCTGGGCTCCCCCGCCAACCAGGCGCAGTTTTTAATAATGCTCCTGGGGCTGACCACGCCGGTTTCCAAATACCATGAAAATGACCAGACCGAAGCGGAGCAGGAAAATGAGCGTGAACTGCTGTCGCAAATGACAGAGACAGAGGCCGCCCATCATCGCGCGAATAAAACCATCATGCAGAAATGCGACATGGCGAAGGAATATGCGGACCGCGATTTGCGCGATAACCTCACCGATAATATCTGGAAGGCCGGACGCAAGGGCGCACAGGGTTTACGCAAACAAGCCGCTACCGCGGAAGTCACGTTAAACAATAATGCAGTACCTATGGCGGAAGCCTATCGCGATTTGATCGCTCGCCTCAATGCGTTATTGCCTCCCGGCCAATTCCTCGATTCACGCGAACTTATTCCTAAAGTTCTCGCCGCTCGCGAACAAGCCATCCAATTGCAAGCGCAACACCAGGCCGCTGCAAAAGAACAGGCGCTGGCAACAGAAACACAAATGGAGGAAGTCAAAAAACAACAGGTTGATGGCTTGTTTAAAGCCGCTTCCGACAGTATGCAAGGCATCAGGGATGTAGTGACACAAACCAGTTTTGATATGGAATTATTCGTCATGCAAATGACGGGCTCCATGCGTGTTGGCGCCGGTGCCTGCATGGTTGCCGCGCAGGAATATGCCAATCGCACTGCCGAGGGAATTTTAAATTCCATCAATGGTACATCCGGGCCGGGAATGGACCGGATCAATTCCGTTGCGGTGAGCTTTGTCAATGGCCAGGTCAGCATGGCCGAACAAGCGCAGTTCCAGCAACTCTCCAGCTTCGTGGAGATGATGGAAAGTACGGAAGACGAAGGTCCGCTCGTTAAACCCATGTTTGACGCGCAAAAAGATCTCAATGACCGCACCACCGAGCTGGATAGCGCCATGCCCCGGCGCGACACAGGGACTTGTGTGCTATTGGGCGCGGGGGCGGTATTGGCTGCCCCTGTTGTAGCCCTGCCAGCGGCAGTCGCGCTGGGTGTGTATTTATATGAAACCGATCCCAGTGAAAGTGCGGTGATGACCCAATTGGGGGGATTGGTATGGCCAGGGATATTGGCATTGGAAGAGGTTTTTGCAGATGAGAAAACCGATACCTTGCGCGGCCGCATTGAAGATCGTTTGGATGATCCTGAAAAATCCACGGCATTGGGTTTATTCAGCACCAGTGAGGAAGAGCGTGCCGAGTCACGCATGAATATCATTAACAATTCCACCCATTGGTACAGCGATTACAACCGCGAAGCGCGTGAAGCAGCGCTCTCCGGAATGAGTGCAGGTGAACGGGCAACGCTTGATCCGGCCCAACTGGATGAAGTTCGCCAGACCATTACCAATGACCTGGATGTGCACCAGCGCGATATATCCCTTGCGTACCTCGAAGGCAATCGCGAGCGCGCTGTTGCGGCGCGCACGCGCGAAGCCTTGGATAAGGGTGTGGAGGATGCCCGCTGGGGCTGGATTTTCAGTGCGCAGGAAGCGCAGCGCCGTTCGGACCAGGCGCGGGTAGACGCGATTGCCGGCATGGATGCCATGTTGCGGCGTGAATTGGCCGTGGAAAACGCGTTTGCCAATACCATGACCCGGGAAGAATTAAGTGGCAGTACCGACCAGGTTTACCAGGAATTTGCTTCATTGAGGGACCCCCGTGGCCGTCGTGCCGATTCATTCACAGCGGCGGAAGGGCGGCGCAGCATGATTGACTATGCGACCCAATCCCATACGTCCGCGGTATTGAATGTAAATCCGCTCGGTGTTGTGGGTATGGGGCCGCTGCTCTATGCCTCCCCTGAAACGGTGCGCATGTCCGGTGAAGCCAGCAGTTTTATCGAAGCGGCCGTCATGCACGGCAGTGATAGTGACGAAGCGCGTTCTGCGCGGGGTGCGTATGAAATTGCTGCCGCGCGTCGCGAAGGCGGCAGCCCATCGGAGACCACGCAGACTCGTTTAAGCGATGCCCTGGAAAATCGCACCCTGGCTACCCTGGAACGCGAAGTCCGCGAGGCGCGCACGCCCCAGGAGCGCTCACGTGCAGAGCGCCGCCTTGCCGAAGAACGCGCTAAACATCGCGCACGCTTGCAGGATATGGCGCGTGCCCTGGGTGCGCCGGAAGATATTGCCAGTGATCCCGCCGCTGCCGAAGAATGGATGAGTCGCCAGGTCGGGGATCTTTTTGCAGAAACCGATTCCATTTTCCAAACCGGCCCCAGCCACAGGCGTTATGGCGAAGAGATGATCACCATGGGACGCGCATCACTCGACGCGACTGTTGCCCTGGCGACCGATGGATGGGGCACGCATGACGATATGCTCACCCGCGGCTATACCGATCGCTCCCACGCCGAAATTGATGCCGCCAATGCACGTTGGGCCGACGAGCACGGCGGCGAAAGCATGGAGCAAATGCTCGGCTTGCGTAACGGTCGCGACCGCAAGAATCGCCTCGCTGGCGATGATGGCTGGTGGTCAGGTTTCGGGGCTGAAACATCCGGCGACCAGACCATGGGCCTGGAAATCCTGGCAATGGGCAACCCGGAAAATGACATGGACCGGATTGCAATTGCGAATTTGCGCTACGAGCACCAGCGTGTGCGTGGCACCGGGTTTATTGCCGAGCGTTCCATGGCGGGGACGGAAGAGCAAATTTTCCTGGATCGCAGTCGCGCCGATATGGCGCGAGTCATTTTGGCGGAGGCCGTCCGTCGCAATCCTGGATTGGCAGGCCGATTTGATAGCGACCCCCTTGCGATTTTCAATGCCGATGGATCAATCAATAGCGATATCGCCAGCGCCGCTTTTGAAAACGGGAATTTCCGTGGCAGTGCAACGGAATTGCGCAATGCGACGGCACATATCGGTTATGCGGCGGATGCGTATCGCGCTGAAATAGATCGCCAGGAATCCATGCTGACCACAGGTATAACTGTGTTGGCATTAATCGCTTCCATTGCGCTCATGTGTATTCCCGGTGTCAACGTGGTGGCCGCTGGAATTATTTCTGCCGTTATCGCAGGCGCGGCCACACTCACGGTGAAATACGGTATGCGCGGCGAGCGTTATGGCTGGGAGGAAGCGGCGACGGATGTTGCTACCACCGCCATTGAAGTTGCCACCGCCGGTATCGGTGGCGCATTGGCCGGTGGTTTGGGCAAAGCCGGTATGGCCGGCCGCCTGGCGAAAATTGGCGATGTGATGGTTGCGCGCCTGGGTAAAGTGGGCGGTGCCGTTGCGCGTGAAGCGATTGTCAGCGCGGTGAGCAGCGCAGCGTCTACCGCAATACAGGACGATACCTGGAAGGATGGCCTTGGCGCGGGCTTGGGGCGGTTGGCAAACAGCGCAATTCGCGGTGCTGTGGTTTCCGCCATTTCTACCGGTGTTTCCGAAGGACTGACCGCGAAACTCAACACCCGCATGGCGGTGGGTGATGTCGATCCTGCCAATATGGCGCGCTGGCAAAAAATGGCAACGACGCTGGGCCCGCATGGCAGTGAAATGATTCGTGAAGGCATCGCCAACGGTGTGGGTACCTTTGCCAGTGAAGCGGTAGGCATCGTCATTGATTACGCGCAAGGTAATTTCCATGGTGATTTTGGTGATGCCCTCAAGCAAGTCGGATTGGCAACCCTGCGCGAAACGGCAACCAGTGCCATACGCGGAGGTGTCACCAGTTTAAATCGCCAACGCTATCGCCAATTGCTGGATGTCGCGCGGCGCGGCGGCCCGATGAGCCCTAACGATTACAAGGCTTTGCGTTTATTCGCCATTTCCGCAGGGGCGATGAACTACGACAGCGACATCAACACCATGCGCAAGGAAGTGGACACAGCCCGCGATCTGTTGGCGCGTATGCCTCCCGGACTGCGCGAACATGCCAGCGCCATGGACGCAGACACCCTCAGCCGATTAATGGGCATGATGGAATCTGCGGACTTGGGTGATTTGAAAGACGCCGACAAGAAAGCGGAATTTTTACGTGAACTGGGTGAAAGTGTCCCAGGCCTGGATGCGCGCGCATTCATGGCTGAATTAAATGATGTGATTAGCCGCCGTGCCCCCACCGATACGGAAACCGCTATAGATCCGGCGCAACAAAACCAGCTTCGTGCACAGTTGGGGTCGAACCTCCATGAAGGTTTGAAATTTGCACTCGATGATGTACGCATGGATGGATTGCAACATCTTTCCGCTGCGGAGCTGGAACAGGCAGCGGCCATGATCGCCAGTGGCAAATTTAACAGCGCTGAAGCGGATGCGTTAATGCGTGCTGCCAGGCAGCGAAATCCCGAGCTTGATGAATTTGGCTTCTTAAGTAATTTGCACTCCGCGGTGAAAAATTCAGAAAGTGCCCAGGCTGCGCTTAACAAAAACGCCGATGCAAGGCGTCAAGGTATTCTTGAACTGGTCCCCGACGCTGCCGCACCTATCTTCAGGCACTTGCCCGACGAAGATATTGCGCTTGCGCAACGGTTGATTCGCGCGGGAGATCCGGGTACTCCACAACAGCAGGATGCGCTTTTCCGCGCGGCCCACGCAAAAAACCCTGAATTGACACACGACCAGTTCCATCAGTTTATGGCGAAAGCCGCGCGCGACATGCGTACCCGTTTGGCTGCTGAAGCGACGGCAAAACGTGCAGCACGCGAAGAAGCTATGACAGATGTCCCTGAACACTTGCGGTCAACATTGTCCGTACTGCCCGAGGCTGGCCTGGTTGAATTGCGTTTGCGCCAAATGGAAGGGAGTTTATCGCCCGCTGAAAAAGTGCGCTTGATCGAAATGGCAAGGAAAGCAAATCCCGATGTGGATGTGCGTCAACTCAGCGATGCAATTGACCAAGCGGTTGCAACCAAACCTGCCGCGCGCATCACTGACGCTGAAACGGCTGAGTTGCGTAAACACTTGGTCAGTGGAGTACCGGCAGACCAGCGTGCCCTGATACAAAACACACCTATCATGGTGATCTCGGATACTGAATTTGCAGCCATGACCCGCTCTCACAAAGGCCAGGCTGTCACTATGATTATCGATGGCAGGCCGGTTATCGTGATGCGCGAAGGTGCCAATCCGAAAGCGCTGCGCGAAGAGGGAATCCACGCATTGCAAGCCCGTGACCCGCAATGGGCCAAACATATCGGCTCGCTTGATGAGCAACATTTAGCGAATTGGGATGATCTACCGCTTGAGCAACAAATTATCCTCTACCGCAATAAAGTTGCCCTGGAACTGGATGCCCAGCAACGAATGATTGCCTCTATCGAAGCAGACATTGCCAACGCAAAAACGCCACAAGAAAAAGCGGCGCTGCAACGCCAATTGGAACAAACACAGCTGGCCCACACCAACCTCAGCAGGCGTATGGGAGAAGTAGGCAATATGGATGCGATGGATCTTGCCAATATCAAAGCCGGATTCAGCGAAAGGCCGCAGTGGCTGGATCAACCTGCGCGGTTGTTTAATAAGGATGATAGCGTTACCGACAAACGACAATTGACGCAAAAGGAATTGGAGGAAATAAAAAACGCCTTATTAAAATCTGCCACGAAAAGTCAACGAGCCCAACTGGAGAATGTTTTACATTCATTGCCTCCGGATGCCATACAAAAAATACATGAGCTACCAGGGCACGTTAAAAATAATCCTGAACTTTTAAATAAAATCCTGCTTGCGTGCAAGGAAGCTCCGGACCCCATCGCATTTGCGGATGGATACTCCCGCCTGGTGCCAACAGACAGCATCGGCAGGGAATCCCAGGCTCATTTGGAAAAATTAAGCAAGCTTAAAATAGGCCAATTGATAGAAGCGGCCCAACTTGCCAATCACCTTCGGGCGGCAGGGGCCGATGACGTTTCGGTCAGGAAATTGTTTAAGGAAACGTTGCTAAGCGATGATTTTAGTCGCATCAGGATTTTGGCTGGGATATTGGATGGCGGCGGCTCCGGTAATATGGCGCTCAGGTTACACCAGGTCTTGAACAACAAAGGCGCCATTATCGATGTTAAAGCCATGGAGCCAGCCTTGCTCCTGCGCGCATTGAAAGCCGGAATGTCCGCAGAGGATACCGCTACCCTCTTGAAGCATTTGCGAAGCATAAAAAATCCCGAACAATTCATCAGCAATATGGAAGCACTGGTCGCGGCAGCGGGAGCAAAGGGTGCGAAGTACGTCCTCGATAATAGATACGGCCCGGAACTACTCAACAAGGTTGCCGACTTGGCCCGCATGTCTCCAGCGGACCCGGTGCTTCACCTTTTATTGGGTAACGAACATTACCTGTTTGCCATGCACAAGAAATATCTGGTGGGGCACAGCGAAAAGGAAAGCCTGTTTCCCCACCATCTGGGTGTTGTTGAGGACCGCATTGCGCTACTAAAGCGCGCCAACGACCTTGAATCAGCCGCCAATAAAGCATTGCAAGACTCCAAAGACCAGGACCTGGACAATAAAATCACCCAGCTTTCAGAGTTTGAAACAGAACAAGCAAATCTGGTTAACCACCTGGATGCAGAAATTAAAAAAATAGAGAACGAAATAGAAGCTTTACAG
>CAMLKG010000059.1 GCA_946480695.1 uncultured Cellvibrio sp. | reverse complement strand
TATCGGTTAAATCTTTCCATGTACCGCCCACGCCTTTCACTTGCGCCTGGCCACCGAGCTTTCCTTCCGTTCCTACTTCCCGCGCAACGCGTGTTACCTCCGATGCAAATGACGAGAGCTGGTCCACCATCACGTTGATAGTGTTTTTTAATTCGAGGATTTCACCTTTTACATCCACTGTGATTTTTTTAGAGAGGTCACCGTTGGCCACCGCTGTGGTTACGTCCGCAATATTACGCACTTGCGAGGTAAGGTTACCGGCCATGGAGTTCACCGAGTCGGTCAAATCCTTCCAGGTACCGGCGACACCTTTTACTTGCGCCTGGCCGCCAAGCTTTCCTTCCGTTCCCACTTCCCGCGCAACGCGCGTTACTTCCGATGCAAACGACGAGAGTTGATCCACCATCACGTTGATGGTGTCTTTTAATTGCAGGATTTCACCCTTTACATCCACGGTAATTTTTTTAGAGAGGTCACCGTTCGCCACCGCGGTGGTTACATCCGCGATATTTCGCACCTGGTCGGTCAGGTTGGATGCCATGAAATTCACATTGTCGGTAAGGTCTTTCCAGGTACCGCCGACTCCCGGTACGTAGGCCTGCCCGCCCAGCTTTCCTTCCGTACCCACCTCGCGCGCAACGCGCGTTACTTCAGAGGCGAATGAACGCAATTGATCCACCATGGTATTGATGGTGTCTTTAAGCTGGAGGATTTCACCGCGCACATCCACGGTAATTTTTTTGGAGAGGTCGCCGTTGGCCACCGCGGTGGTTACATCCGCAATATTGCGCACTTGCGAGGTGAGGTTACCGGCCATGGAATTCACCGAGTCGGTCAAATCCTTCCAGGTGCCCGCTACGCCGGGCACATTTGCCTGGCCGCCGAGTTTACCTTCGGTACCGACTTCCCTCGCCACCCGCGTTACTTCCGAGGCAAAGGAGGACAACTGTTCCACCATGGTATTTGCCGTGGTCGCGGAACGCAGGAATTGCCCCTTGAGTGCGCGGCCATCGACATCAAGCGCCATGGTTTGCGACAAGTCGCCTTTTGCTACTGCACCGATAACCCGCGCCATTTCCGTGGTGGGCCGCACCAAATCGTCGATTAATGTGTTTACAGAATTTACGATCGTCGCCCAACCACCGGTGACTGAAGGAATCGCTGCGCGTTGAGATAAACGCCCTTCCCGGCCTACATCGCGACTTACATCAGCAATGCCTTTTGCCAGGAGTTCATTGGACTCAATGATTTCATTAAGCGTATCCGCAACCTTGCCAGGCATACCGGTCAGGTCCGCGGGCATTCGCGCAGAAAAATCGCCTTTCTTTAGCGCCATCAAAACATGCAGCAAGGCTTTTACATCAAGTTGCTCTTCCAACTGCACTGCGATATCCATCGCACCCTCCAAAAGGTTGTAAATTGTATTCAATGAGAACAAATACACCTGTTGATAAGGTGTATCCCGGTTTTATATTTCCGTCTTTTTGGATTTTCGCCGTTTGTTCTTTGCCAGGATGGCAATGATGATAAAGCTGTAAGAAATCACCCGAACAACATAATAACTGGGTGAGGCTTCATGCAAGTGTGAGAGCAAGACAAGTGAAATACGATTGGCACCTTCAAGGAAAAAAGAAAGTGCAAAGAAAAGGAAAAAAATATCGCGCGTACTTCTCCAGAAACGCAGGAAAAATAAACCAATCACGATAGAACAGGCCGCAATCGCCCCGATCAACATTTCGTTCATGTCATTACTCATCAAATATTAATCCATACAACAACAGGCAGACCGCAACCAGGGCAATGACCAGTCGCAACGTCAGCATATTGTCCTGGGCAAATAAAATTTTATCGGTCACCATCAAAATATTGTTAATAGTAAGCCCGACAAAGCAGAAGCCCGCCCATAACAACAATCGATAACGACTATCCCGGTAACCGCGCAACAGAAGGATTGCACAAACCGAAGAGGTCAACGCACATAATGCATAAATAAGTGAGGCCATTATTTATCCTTAAGAAACTTAAACGCATCGGCAAACATTTGCACACGTTGCCCGGATGCCGATTTCGCGTGGATCATGTTGGTTACCTTGATCAAATTTCGCGGATAATATTCAGCGATCTGATCAATTAATTTTTCCAGCTCCGGGAAAGCGGGCGAATAAATAAATTCACCGGCCTCGCCTGAAACGGTTTTGCAAATTCCCGCGTCACACAAATCGTGCATCATCGCGCCAGCTTGCGCCTGGCTTACATAAATGCGCTGGGCTATGGCGGTCACATTCCACACCTGACCAGGATTTTGCTGTAACAAAAGCATAATCTCCAGGTGCGGAATTGATGCGATCGAATTAATAAAACGCCGCAACTCATCTGATAAATTTGATGAACTCATGTTTCCATATTCTTCTGTTTTTATAGTAACAATTATTTTTTTTATGCATTATCGATCACCCTCCCATAGGCCGCTCATTGGAAAGTAGGTTCTAATGCCGAGAGCAAGGATTCGATTGCTTCAAACTGGGCTGGTTTGACCAAATGGTTGTTGAACCCCGCTTCACGTGAGCGGTTTTTATCCTCCTCGGCGCCCCAACCGGTCAACGCCACTAAAATTATGCCCTCCAAGCCTTCTATTTTTCGTATCGCGGACGCCGTTTCGTATCCGTCCATACCCGGCATGCCGATGTCCAGGAATGCAATATGCGGTTTATATCCCCGCGCTATTTTTATCGCTTCGTGGCCATCGTGCGCAACGAACAAGGTATGGCCGCCAAACTGAAGTAATAAAGACAGGCTTTGCGCGGCGTCCACATTGTCATCCACCACCATGATACGCAAGGATTTCGAATTGGCCTTGATATCCATTGCATTAAACGCTTGGCAAGTTACATCACATTCAATGATCGGGATTTTTATCACAAATACGCTTCCCACATTTTTGGTGCTGGTTACACCCACCGTACCTCCATGCATTTCCACAATCTGGCGCACCAACGCCAGCCCAATACCCAATCCTCCCTGCGCATGGACCATGTTGCGATCCACTTGATTAAACATTTCAAAAATCGTCGGCAATGCTTCCGCGGGAATACCAATGCCGTTATCCTCTACCGATAAAATAAATTCATTATTTTCAACCGCAACATGGATTTTAATTTGCCCCCCCGGCGGCGTGTATTTGGCGGCGTTATTCAACAGATTGGAAATGACCTGTGCAACACGATTGGGATCTACAAAAAGGGATAACGAATCGTCTGAAATATCAATAACCAGTTTATGCTGTCCATTTTCGATCAATGGAATACTGGTTTCCACAGCATTGGTAATAAGTTGTTTTATCGTGATGGACTCTTTTTTAAGCTCAATCTTGCCGCCACTAATCCTCGAAATATCCAGTAAATCGTCAACCAGGTGCACCATGTGATTCACCTGGCGCTCCATCATCTCCCGTGTTTTCGCCAGCGAAGCAGTACCATCACCGCCAACGCGCAATATTCCCAAACCATTTCTAATGGGAGCCAGCGGGTTCCTCAATTCGTGGGCCAGGGTTGCCAGGAATTCACTCTTGCGGCGATCTGCTTCTGCCAGATTCTCCGCCAACCGATGAAGCTCCTCGGTAGCAAGTCGTTCACTCGTGACATCGCGAAAAATCTTGCTGTAACCGTGAACCTGGTTGGCCGAATCTTCCAGCGGCACCAATACTCCATCCGCAAAAAAACGGCTCAGGTCTTTGCGAACGTGCCATCGCTTATCAGGGGCCACGCCATTGGATTTCGCCAGGTTCAATTCAATTTGCGGATAACCGGCAAGGCGATCCTCCTGGGTATAAATCAAATCGATGGATTTACCGATTGCTTCCTCGGAAGACCAGCCGGTAATCGCAAACGCATCGCCTTCCCATTCAGTAATAACGCCCTCGACATCGGTAACGATAAATGCATAACCTTTAGCGTTTTCCAGGATAAGGCGCAGCCGTCCCTCCTTAACGCTAAGCTCCGATAAATACCTGGCCCGTTCACTGGCCGCCAATGCCTCGGTACGCTTGTGAAGCTCAATGAAAAAATCCACTTTTGATTTCAACACAATGGGATTGTAAGGCTTTGTCAGATAATCAACGGCGCCCAATGAATAAGCCTCTTCAATGGGGAAATCTTCCGGGCGGGACGCCGTAATAAAAATAATGGGGGTTTGCGAGCGAGTGCGGATAATTTGAGCAACTTCTAATCCACCGATAGTCGGCAAATAAAAATCCAGCAGGATTACTGCGAAATCATGGAGCAGCGCCTGCCGCAAAGCTTCCTCGCCCGATGTGGCATAAATTAAGTTGACGTCGGGGTTTTCAAGGATTGAACCGAAAGCCAACAAGTTTGCCCGTTCATCATCTACCAGCAGCACATTGACTGACGTATTTGCTTTCATTGGGCACCAGGAATCATTAAAAAGACCGTAAAGATGGCAGAGCAAGAAGGAATGTCAATACTTCGAGCGTCAGATAATTAAATATGTGAATTATAGTTGGGTATATGACTTGGCAAGTTGGAAGGAAAAAATGAATTTACAAAATTAATTGATGAATAATGCGACACGCACATTAACGTTCCATGAGGAAGGAAAGCCACGCGGAGCACGTGGCTTTAATCGGTATTACTTGGTGTCCAGTTTAACTTTCAACACAGTGTACTTATCCCAGGCATAAAGATATTGGTTATCTTTTGAATACAGGGAAAGTTTTTGGTTGTTGTAATCAGAAACCAGATGGTCACCATCCAATTCCCAACCGGTTGCGCCACTCCAGTTATAAAAACCAACATAGGCGTTACGGCTCACGGACATATAACGACTGGTGTCCTTAATGCGGTAGTAATTAATACTGTTATAGGGATACAGCTCCAGGGTAAGCGCTTTGGATTCATCAGTAACGAGAATTGCCCACTCATCGTCATTCTGGCCAATCCAGCCTAATTGGCTACCGTTATCACCATACAATGCGATCCTGAATTTATCGACCGCCGTACCTGCAACGGGTTCCGCTTTTAAAAACTCTGAAAATGTTCCTTGGGGTGTAGTTTCAATTGGATTCATCATTAATTCCTTCCAAAAATCAAAAAAGTAAGTCCTTTGGTTAAATACTCCTTACTCACAGAAACAGGTTATTCAGATAGGAAAGATGAAACCATTACAAGCTATTACAATAAAAAATTTATAAAAAATGTCGCGTTAATATTAATTGGCGTCAAATGATAATGCTAAAAAACCTGCGGATTCCAGCCGAAGTATGTAAGGCGAATTTATGGAAAATCTTTGCAAATCAAAACCCAAAAATTCGCCTTGCAAACTGCGAACGCAGATTCTTAATTGGCTATTGTTGTTATTTCAATTATTTGATCATTCCCATCGAACCTTACACGAATTACATATGTGGTAATGTTTTCGGGAAGGGTGAAATCCAATGTCAATCCGTTATCCATCGATTTTTTGTACATTATCAATCCAGGACATCGGAATAAGACGGATTTGATGTACCAAGCTCATGTTGCCAATAGCTACTGTCAACTACTTCCAGTTGATGCGTTATAAATGGTTTTACCCCGTGCTCCCAATAGGGTGATCCCTGTGAATTTTTAATCGTTTGTAACGCAACTTGCCTTCGATCTGTTTGGTTCATTCCTGGCTCCTTATGATTACCTAAATGTGTAAAAAATGACTTTGATCGTGGCTTGACGGTTAGTTCTTCGCGATAAAGCCACAACGCCCTGGCCTAAAAGTTTAACGCACAAATTGTGCGAGACTGCAGATAAAACATAAGAGGATGATAGACATTGCGACAGATAAATGTATGTCGCAGAAATCCACCTTTTGTTACTTGCGCACTGGTGTCTTTCCTTAATTTTTTTGATAACCAGGGCGTTTACAATATCCTTTTTTTAATTGCATCATATTTAAACGTTAAAACGAATTTCATTCACGAAAAAAAAATAACACCCCATCCAGGCCATTTGCGTCCGTTTTGCATTCTTGTTAATTGCTGTAGCGCAATGTTATGTGCTGATAAAAATTGTATCAGCCAAGGCTTAAATGATTAATCCTTGTTAAAAAAACGGTTAATCATTTTTTTAACCAACCCAACCGCTACTTATTTTTTTTTGATTTTCATTTACTTGATCTATTACCGATTTTATTTCCTGCCGGCGTTGATAATCCGCACCCGCATGCGCATCACCCATGCTCCTTCAATCACAGCTCCCAGTGACTCACCTTTTTCTAATCGAGGGAACAATGAAAATCTCAAATGTTTTCCTGCGGCGATCCGCCGCGGCCATTATAGGAATGCTTACATTGCATTCCGCCTCCAGCTATGCAGCACGGTGCGAATATATTATTCAAAGCGAATGGGGAAATGGTTTTGTCGCCGCCGTGCGCATAACCAATGACACCAGCACTGCAATTAATGGCTGGTCGGTAACCTGGAACTATACCGATGGTTCCAGACGCACCGGTAGCTGGAATGCCAATATTTCTGGCAATAACCCTTACACAGCCACAGGTATGGGCTGGAACGACCGGATTAATCCGGGGCAAACGGTTGAATTCGGAGTGCAAGGCAGCAAGGGTGTAGCCAACTCTCCCGCACAGCGCCCCCCGGTAACAGGCGCGGTATGTAATGGATCCAGCTCCAGCCGTGCCACAAGCAGCAGCCTTGTTAGCAGCAGCGTTTCCAGCTCCTCTTCATTAATGCCGTCGAGCAGCAGCGCTTCCAGTTCATCTTCGTTAATGCCGTCGAGCAGCAGCGCTTCCAGTTCATCTTCGTTAATGCCGAGCAGCTCATCGAGCATTTCCAGTAGTTCGAGCTCGCGTTTAAGTTCAAGCAGCTCATTGGGTTCTTCCAGCATTTTTATCAGTTCCAGTTCACGCTCAAGTAGTTTAAGCAGCTCAAGCAGCCTGGTCAGTTCTTCAAGCACTTCCATGAGTTCCAGCTTGCACTCCAGTAGTTCAATCAGCTCGGTAAGCTCGGTAGATGCGCATCCGCTGGATAACCCGTTCGTCGGTGCACGTTGGTACGTGGACCCAATCTGGTCGGCAAAAGCCCGCGCGGAAGTGGGCGGCGACAAAGTTGCGCGCTTTAATACCGCGGTGTGGATGGATCGCATCGGTGCGATTGATCCGGCAGAAGGCTTCGGCTTACGTGATCACCTGGATGCCGCCCTGGAGCAAGGCGCGAATTTGATCCAGGTCGTGGTTTACGATTTGCCGAACCGCGATTGCCATGCACTGGCGTCTAACGGTGAATTAAAACAAGGCGCGGATGGCAGTGCGCGTTATCGCACGGAATATATTGATGCCCTGGCCGCTATTTTCTCCGATAGCAAATATCGCAACCTGCGCATTATCGCGATTATCGAGCCGGATTCCCTGCCAAACCTGGTGACCAACCTGAGCGATCCCGATTGCCAATTGGCTACCGACGCAACTCATGGTTATGTGGCAAATACCCAGTACACCCTCAACAAGCTTTCGCAAATTCCAAACGTGTACAGCTATGTGGATATCGGCCATTCCGGCTGGCTGGGCTGGGACGATAACTTCAGCAAGGCAGTTACCTTGATTGGCAACGCCATTAAAGGCACAACCAATGGCGTTCGTTCGATTGCAGGTTTTGTGTCCAACACTTCCGGCTACACACCAGTCTACGAGCCCTTCCTGGATTCCCTGGCAAACAGTGCGATGCCGGGCAGTGGCGGCGGCACCCAGGTACGCCAGGCGAAATTCTATGAGTGGAACCCGCAATTCAGCGAAGTCGGCTTCGTGCAGGCATGGCGAACCAAAATGATTGCGGCGGGCTTCCCGCAAAGCATCGGGATGTTGATCGATACCTCACGCAATGGTTGGGGCGGTCCGGATCGTCCGACGGCGCAATCGACCAGCACCCAGGTTGATACCTTTGTCAATGAATCGCGCGTAGACCGCCGTATCCATCGCGGTAACTGGTGTAACCAGCCCGGTGGTATCGGTGAACGTCCGCAAGCGACACCGGCACCCGGCATCGACGCTTATGTATGGGTGAAACCACCCGGGGAATCCGATGGTGCTTCGTCGCTGGAGTTGTCATTCGATCCGCTGGACCCGGCAAAAGGCTTCGACCGCATGTGCGATCCCACCTATACCTATAGCGAAGGCAACAATTCCAACCTGGGCACAGGTGCATTGGCTAACGCGCCGGTTGCAGGCCGCTGGTTCCCTGAAGCCTTCCAATTGCTGGTGCGCAATGCCTATCCTCCGCTGACTGAAGCCCCGGCCTCAAGCTCCGCAGCCTCTTCCAGTTCGTTGCGCAGCTCCAGTGTCCCCAGTTCAATCGCAGC
>CAMLKG010000058.1 GCA_946480695.1 uncultured Cellvibrio sp. | reverse complement strand
CAGATACATTCCCTGCGGCGTCCGTAGCGGTAATATTAACGGTTTCTTTATTAGTTAAGGCAGACACGAGGGTTATCGAATAAGCGCCTGTTGTTGCATGAGCCGTAACAGTGCCCAGTGTATTCGTATTATTTGCGTTTTTAACAACGACAACGCTGCCTGCTTCTGCTACACCGCTAATCACTTTTCCTGCTATATCAAAACTCGCCGTAGGAATAGCAGGCGGTGTTTTGTCTGGTGCAACTATGGTCTTTATTCCCGAGATATTTCCCGCAGTATCTTTGGCAGTAACATTGACGGTTTCTTTATTAATTAACGCTGTTGTAAGCGTGACGCTATAAGCACCGGTAGAGGCATCTGCAACAGTGGTTTTTAACTCCACTCCAGATGAGTTTTTAACAGTGACTGTGCTACCCGCCTCAGCCACACCACTGATAACTTTACCAGCAACATCAAATGCTGCCGTGGGCACAGAAGGCGCGATTAAATCAGGTGCAACAATACTTTTGATCGTCGATACATTTCCTGCGGCATCTGTGGCAGTTACATATACCGTTTCATTATTAATTAATGCATTGGTCAAGGTGATCGAATAAGCACCAGTTGTTGCGTTTGCTGTGACAGCCTTTAACTCTGTCCCCGCTGCATTTTTCAAACTCACAGTGCTGCCTGCTTCTGCAACACCGGAAATAACTTTACCGGTAGCATCGAATGCTGCAGTAGGTTGTGCAGGTGGCGTGATATCTGTTCCCAGATTAGGCGCCGTAATAGATTTTTGAATCGAAATATTTCCCGCTGGATCCTTCGCCGTTACATTTACTATATCTTGCTGCGTTAGTGCCGTTACCAGTGTAATTTTATAAGCCCCCGACGTGGCATCAGCTTGGACACTGCCTATTTCAATCGCGCTCGCAGTCTTTACACTGACTATGCTGCCCGCTTCTGAAATACCGGAAATAATTTTGCCCGTGGGATCGAATGCAGCAGTGGGTTGTGCAGGTGGCGTCACGTCTATTAAAGGCGCAGTAATAGATTTCGCAACAGAAATATTTCCCTCTATACTTTTTGCAGTTACGTTTACGGCTTCAGAATTAATTAGTGCTGTTGCTAATGTGATGTTAAAACTACCATTCGAGGCAGATGCTAGAGCAGAACCCAATTCAACGCCGTTGGTATCTTTAACGCTGACGACAGCTCCACTTTCAGCAATACCGGTAATATATTTACCTGTAGTATCGAATTGAGCCGTTGGTTGCATCGGTACGCGGGTAGAACTGCGTCGCAATAATTCGTTTATGTCCCATTTTGTTCCATCAGAAAATTCAACGAAACCAAAGTCTTGCGAAGCATAAGGCTGATATCTAAAATCGCCGACCAAATAAACTGATTGTTTATTGCTGGTTAAAACGATATTCCTGATTGAGGATTCATAAAGATAATAACGCAATGAACCATTTTCAATACTGGATACTCCGTGTCGCGGGGCCAATCTGACCTGAACATCGTCTTTTGAAACAGCATCCGAAAATAAAACTCTGTTCGTTTGGCCAGAAACATTGGCAAAAGAAGTAATAATTTGTGTTCCGGCGTCATCATTAATAAAGTAAGTATTATTACCTTTGCCTCCATTCAGAAAATTAATTCCATTACCGCCAATTAATTTATCGTTGCCGTCACCGCCGGAAATATCATCGTTGCCGTCCATACCGTAAATTACATAATTAGCGGTGTCCGCAAGATGAATTTCATCACCGTAATTTCCGCCTACGATAAGCATAGGGTTTTGCGTTGACTCAACTATTTTTTGTTCAATTACTGTAGAGTCCCAAATAGTACCATCTAAAAAAGTTATTTTTTCTACGGCAGAAGATGGGTTTAGTACACCATTGGAAAACTCATCGACAACCTGAATGCTGTTGTTACTATCAGCGATTGAAATAAATAAATTTTGTCCGACTTTCATTAAAGTAACATCGCCAGGTAAAATACCGCTTAAAAATTGAATGGTATCCGCACCGCCGCTGTCTTTTATAACGTCTACGCCATCTCCACGTGCGAATTGATAGGTATCATCACCTGCACGGCCCTCTAAACTATCAAAACCTAAACCGCCATTAATCACATCATTTCCAGCACCGCTAACGATAGTATCAGCGCCCGCACCGCCGTAAATGGTATCGTTGCCCGAAAAGCTATAAATATAATCCGCGCCGCTTGAGCCTTTTACACTTTCCCTATAAATGCGCTCCGCATCCCATACAGCACCGCCAGCAAATTGAACACTTGCAACCTGAGCTCCTTCAGGATTTGTACTTAGACCAAAATCAACTCGTTCTCCAGTATTCAAGTAAAAAGAAGCAACTCCCCAACTGTCGTAACGTACAGTGACATCACTCTCATTAATCCCTAAACCGAAACGAATTGTTGTGCCTACATCATCCCTAATCCGATCGATACCATCGCCCCGATTAAATATGTAGGTGTCATCGCCACCACCCCCGTAAATAGTATCGTTACCCTTTCCCCCATTAAAAACTTCGTTAGTGTTAAAGCCAACGATTTCATCGTTACCCGTTGTACCTTTGATTGACTCTTTTTGGATATAGGCTGCATCCCAAATATTGCCATTGGCAAATTCAACTTTTTCAATAGCGGTATAATTAAAATTTACTTTTTGCTCGCCAGTATTTGACGTGATGACTAAACCATAGCGATTAAAGCTGACATTACCTTCAAAAATACCTGCACCAAATTTAATTGAGTCGAGACCTCCGGTGTCAATAATTGTATCAACACCGTCCCCCAAATTAATTTGATAGGTATCGTCACCATATAACCCAGTCAGGGAATCATTGCCTTTTCCACCGACCAATATGTCGTTGAGATCTGAACCAACTAAATTATCAACTCCATCAGTTCCTTGCAGGATCAACGGCTTCATAATTGCTTGCTGGATATAATCTAGATCCCATACGTTATTATTTGAGAATTGAATTTTTTCAATAGCTGCATTTGGAATGACTGCACCTGTGGCAGCATCAAACATGCCCCACACCGTAATTTTCCCTCCAGTGCTTAAATCTATAATTAAATTGGCCTGACTTCTACGCAGCACAACGTTGCCTTCAAGAACTTCAGAGGAAAATTTAATCGTATCCACACCACCTTCTTCATTAATATCATCCGAGCCATCGCCTAATGCAAATTGATAAAGATCATTACCCAAGCCCCCTACCAATGCATCATCGCCAGTGCCGCCATTTAAAATATCGTCACCGTCATAAGCATAAAGATAATCTCTGCCACCGTTACCATTTAAAATATCGTTGGCAAAAAAACCTTGAAAATCATCACTTCCAGCCGTACCTTGCAGCACGACACCTTTGGTTATTTCTTGTCGGATACGATTTAAATCCCAACTATTTCCATTTGAAAATTGAATTTGTTCAATCGAATTTCCAGAAATAATTTCTCCCGTATCCATGTCGAACATATTGGTGACAGTGATGTATTCGCCATTACTCAGCAATACACGTAACTGGTTAAAATATCGATGAATACTCACATCACTTTCATTAATGCTGGCTCCAAATCGAATGGTATCTGTACCGGCGGTCTCGGTTATGTAGTCCCAACCATCCCCCATTTCAAATTGATAAATATCGTTACCATTGCCGCCACCTAAAGCGTCATTACTTTTATGACCGATTAATATCTCGTTGCCATCTGTCCCGATTAGCTGATCATTTGAATCAGTTCCTATAATCGGGGCACTCATTATTTCCTGTTGAAGTCGCTCAGCATTCCATACAGTACCGTCTGAAAACTGAATGGCTTCAATTTCATTTTGCTCATCACCAACGGCGATGAATTGGCTCGGGACGACAAGGTTAAGATGTTTGGGACCACCGATGTCAGTATCAGCGACAACGGCCTTGGCATCTAACGGAGCATTACCATAATCGGACCCTGCAATGGAACCGGTATCTGAATCGTTTAGATTAAATAACGAGTCAATGCTGGAAAGCCCGGTCGATTTAAAATGGCTTTCAAAAGTAAATAAATCGTCCCACAAGCCATTCATGCCATTATGTGCGGAACTGACAGCCGTTAATGATTGATCGAGCGTTTTACCCAGCTTTAATTGGTCAAAGACTTCCCTAATGCCAATACCGCCGTTGGCCCTGATGTCATTGTCAAGAAATTTAACGGCAATATAGCTAACTGCGTAACCTGCACTAGTTGAAGGGGAGCCTGCTGTTGTCTTAAATAGTGCTTCAAAATTACTTTGCGTATTGATATTGCGTAATTCAGCTTTTACGCGCTCATCTGCACCCTGGATAAACTCCGCCGTACCTTCCACGAACCAACCCGGCAGATTGAATATATCCATGTTATTAGCCATTACCACGTGTGTTAGTTCGTGTGTAATCAAACGATCGTAATAGTAAGGTGTCGAGCCGTTGGGTAGGTCCGCAAAATCATCCAGATCGATTGTTAATACCGGAATCACCGATTGCCCATCAGCAGCGACTTTAAAGCTAATATTGGCGACGTGGCCACCAGTAATATTCCTGCCAAAATTTAACTCTAAATTGCCCCTACCGACGAGACCAAAATGATTTTCAATTAATGTCTCTGCCTGGGGAATCCAGCGGGTTTCTAATTTGTGAAGAATAGCGGTAATTAAAGGGTCAACTACATTAGGCGTTTTAGTAACAAACATATCTTTAACGGTTAACACAGCACCATCTGCCAATGTAAGCATTAAGTCTTTACCGTTAGAACGAGCAACTACATTCGATTGTGTGATGCCCGCTGTGAAATGGATTTTGTCTGTGCCATGGGTATCGGTGATAACATCGTTACCATCGCCCAATGCGTACTGATAGACATCATCGGCTGCACCACCAAAAAGACTATCGTTACCTTTACCACCGATCAAAATATCTTTAGCTGCGCTACCTATTAACGAGTCATCGGTCTGTGTACCATTGTATGCATGGGTGTGATCCTTTAATACTTCGGCCTTCAGTTGCGCTAAATTCCATATGGAATTATCAGCAAATGTTACCGACTCAATGGCATTACCCGTAAACTCTCCCGAACTATTAAACGCGTTTGCAACGGTAATTGATCCTCCGTCAGCAAAGCTAAGGATTAGGTTATTATTGGCATCCTTACGTACTATTACCTGTGATTGGGTGATGCCAGCACCCAATTGGATGGTATCGTTGCCTTGGGTATCGGTAATCACATCCCTGCCATCACCTAATGAATAGTGATAGGTATCATCCCCGTCAAAGCCGGTAATGGTATCGTCCGCGACGGTGGATGCGAGCGCGCGTTGTTTTAATTGGTTTAAGTCCCATACTGTATTCAATGCACCATCATAAAAAGTGACGTTTTGAATACCGTTTTCCGCAATCAAGGCGCCATGCGCATTAAACATATTTTTAACAGTAATATACTGGTCTTCTGCAATAGTAAAAACCAAATCAGTGCCATTACGACGAACCGTTGTTTGCCCAACGGAAATATTTTTATCAAATTTAATATGGTTATTGCCGCCTATATCGACGATGGTGTCATTACCGTCATCCTTGCGAATTATGTAGGTGTCATTGCCCGCATCACCGATTAAAGTGTCATTTCCCTTACCTCCAATCAATACGGAGCCGGAAAGGTTCGCAGTCAGCACATCCTTATTTAACCCGCCCACCAGGTACTGGCTCGTGCCACCTTTGAGTACAACAGCAGTCTCCAGTTTTGCGAGCATTAAATCTGAACTGGTGATAGTGGTTTGCTCCAACGGAGCAACACCATTTAAGAAATGTTCTTCATTTAAAGGAGTAAATACCACTGGCGTGCTTGCCAGTTGCTCCACAGTGCGGCCAAAGGCGATCTGAACGGGTGTATTGCTTACCCCGTCCTGGATTGCGAGGTGTTGATTATTACCAGTGGTGAGTAGCAGGTAATTACCCGAAATATTGATAGAGGCATCATTGAAATCCGACATGCCTGCAATACCCAAGGTGTTGTTTCCTTCGGTGTTTCTTATATAAATGAGATTGGTTATTACATTGGGGGAAGAGCCAGTACTCGTCGTACTACCCAATATATCGCCAAAAATATTACCAGTCGCGGCCACATTTTCAGCGGAGACTGGAACCAAGTCCAAGGGTTGTACATTAGTAACCTGACGAGGGTCCCAAATATAAATATTATTCCCGCTACCTCCATCTGCCTGATCAAGCGGTCCCATTATGATGGTGTCATCATCAGCGCCTCCATATAAATAATCTATATCCTGGTCATCGCCACCATATAGGTAATCCTCACCGTCTCCACCGTGCAATTCATCCAAACCTATTCCACCATCCAGGTAATCCTTACCTGCACCGCCATAGAGTTTGTCAGCACCACTCCCGCCGTACAAAACATCATTATCCGATGCCTCGGCCCGCGCACCGCCCTGGCTACCAAAAATGGTATCGTCGCCTTGGCCGCCGTTAAGCAAATCATCACCTTCACTGCCGACCAGAAGATCATTATCCAAACCGCCATCAATAGTGTCTTGCCCTTCCCCACCGAAGATTGTGTCTTTATCAACACCACCGGATAAATAATCAGATCGTGCGCCGCCAAACAGATAGTCGTTTCCCGCATCACCAAATAAGCTGGCCCCTTGCATTTTACCAACCGCATCATAGGTTCCGATGCCAGGAACAATGTCACGCTCAACGATTTCCCACGCATTTGCATTGTCGTAGACGTAGCTCCCGTTCACATAGCTAAAGTTGTACGCAATGGTTGTGGTTCCGTTTTCATGCCGTGCAATAAATTTACTGCCACTGGCGGATGTGAATTCTTTAAATTCAGCGGTGAGGTTCTTTTTAAATGTTAAGCCAATCGTAAATTCTGTCGCGCCCGACGCGTCGTTTTGCTCGGGCATATAATTCATAAATTGCTGCAGGTCTTTCCAGGCTACATCCCGGTTGGCTCCGGGTATGACTGCGTAGAGTGTTGTATCTGCCCTTAATACATCGTCATCTTCATCACCATGAGCGACCGCTAATGCCGAGGCGACAATATAGTCATTGCCCTTTCCGCCACGGATGCTGTCTATACCCGGAACATCCAACACTCGCATATGCGCACTGCCGGTGACTCCCGTGGTGAACCCGCTGGAGATCACATCGTTGCCATCACCGCCGAGCAGGGTATCCTTTCCGGTTGCCAAACCCATGATGAGGTCATTGCCCGCACCACCATTGGCATTGACCGTGACATAACCCATCACACCGTAGTTTGGATTGGTATCACCGGCATTGTTGAGCGAGAGCGCATTGTCATCGTTGCTGCCGTTCACCGTGAAAACTTTTTCGGTATCCGGTGTAAGCTCGGCGGCATCGTTCAGGACGATACCAAAACCACTTCCCGTCCAGTTTTTTATAGTTACGCTATTGCCTGAATCGGTAATGGCAAGGCCGGATTTGGAAACCGTGGAAATAATGAGGGATTGGGTATTGCCTTCGTCAATCACAACGGCTTTGCGGGTGGGATTGTTGATATCGTCGTAATAGATAATGCTGTCTTTTGCGAGTTGGGTGAAACTGCCAATCACACCGTTAATATCCAGTGTATTTGCACCTTCATTATCATCAATAAGATCGCGGCCAAAATTACCGGAAAAGCGATAGGTGTCATTACCCGCACCGCCTTTTAAAATATCGTTGCCCGCACCGCCATCCAGCGTGTCATTGTCGGCACCACCCAGTAACATATCTGCGTCTTCGCCGCCGGTGAGAATGTCAAAGCCTGCACCACCATCCAAGATGTCATTGCCGGAGCCACCTATCAATGTATCGCTGTCATCCCCACCTTCCAAAATATCGTTGTCGTCACCACCATCAAGATAATCAAATCCCTTCAATCCCCTTAAATAATCGTCCCCGCCCATACCATATAATTTGTCTAATAAAATATCGGTTCCTTCGATAACATCTTTTTTCTCATCACCCAGGGTTTTTCCGTCAACACTATTAAAATTTAATGCAGCGCTTTGAACACGATCAAACTGTATTCCGTTTTCAATAAGCTCATTAATACCATCGTATGAAAAGCCGGCTTGGTTTGCCATTAGATTTCGGGTAAACTCAACCGCGTTTCCATCGCCACCGAAAGTAGAATCCATCACCGTTAATGGCGAATCGAATCCTGCAAAATAATGGGCGTATTTTCCTCCGTCTTTTTTGGTGGCCTTGTCAAATGCATCGGCAACCGCATAAGCTGCGGCACCTACGACAATTATTGGAATAATAGCTAACAACAGGGAGGAAGTTAGGCCTACAGTCAAAGCACCAGCGAGACCCGAAGCGGCCATACCTGCTAACGCAGCCACAGTATAAGATGTAGCGCTCACAACTGCAGCTTTTGTAACTAGCCTAGCTATCTCGCGATTATCCCCTTTATCAACAGCATCTTTAATTTCCTCTAGGGTAATTGCAATTCCTAATGCGCCTGACACCCGAGAAAAATTAACAAGGAATTTTTTGGTTTTTTCTGCTGTATCTATGGAGTCTTCTGCGTCAGCAATAGATGCTGCAATATCCGCCTTAATTTTTTTTATTGCACCTTCCACTACATTGGCCTTGTAGTCCAAAGAATTTGAATTTTTACTTATCCATTCATAACCGATATTATTGGCCTTGTTATAGGCTGAATACTTTTCTTTTAGTAATTCAGTTTTAACGTTTATGGTTTCGTGAAGACCATTCATCCCCTCGCCTTTTGCCGATTCTTCAAATCCCGCAAGCATCGCCTCCAAAGCCGCCTTTTGCTCTTCGTTTAAACCAACATCAATCAAAACGTCCGACATGTTAAATCTCCTTAGATAGG
Organism: uncultured Cellvibrio sp.; assembly: GCA_946480695.1. The sequence goes on along the minus strand of CAMLKG010000058.1, from coordinate 793 downwards.
TAATTCTTTACAATAATTAGCGTATATAGAAGAAGAAAATTAATAATAAACCAAGGAATTATAGCCCCGATAATAAGTGAAATCTTATTGTGGTATGAGCATTCTTCACAACCAAAATAGGTAATCGCACCTAAATAAATATGGGGAATGAGTAAAAACGGAACTATCACCAAGAAGCCAAAAAAAATTATTTTTATTGGATGATGACCGCTATTTCGCAAATGGATATAAATATTAATATTTTTCTTTGAATAAAATATTGGAAAGAATAGGCAAATAACACCAATGAAATGGATTGTGCTTAAAAAACTTACAGAGTATTCGGGAAAATCGGAATATTCTCTATTTTTCTGAATATTTGGTATCCACGATTCCATGAAATAAATTAATCTTTCTAGAAAAAAATTATCGATTAATTTATCCCAAGGAATGAAATAACATATTGCAATCAGGATTGGTAAATCTATAAACCAACCGCGAATCATAACTCTATAATAAAGATGTTTTAATAAGCCTTCTCTATTTAAATACTTATCTCCAAAAAATCTTCTTTTGAATCCCATGATTAATTCCTTAAAGTAAAAACGAATAGGATTGATAAATCCTATGATGCGATAATTTTACAAATTAATTTATGAGCACATCCATTTTTACATCCAGTGTGATAGAGGGGAATTCATTTACTGAATCATCCATTGCCCTGTGAGTTAGGCGAGTAAAATATAGCGCAGATAATATTGTCCACTCCCCCATTACTGAGACATCTCTAAACTAGAGTTTTCCAGTTTTGTCC
>CAMLKG010000057.1 GCA_946480695.1 uncultured Cellvibrio sp. | reverse complement strand
GCGATTCGCCGGAGCCTTCCTTGAGGGATTCATAGACGAGACCGCTGGCCGTGGTTAAAGGGCCCTTGATCTGTGCGTGGGCGCAGACAAACGGAGTGGCCAGCGAGCCGGCAAGTACGAGGGAAGAGCAGATGCGCACGAGATTTCTTTGTGTCTGATAGGAAGGATGTAAGCGCCAGTGTAAGCGCTCAGAACTGCAACCCATCGTGTTGGGGAGGAGGTGAGTGATCCCCTAGGCTGGACAAACTTTTTGCAGTCAATGGAAGGCTTCTATGGCGGCCGTTTAGCCGCACAGGATTACTACATTACTGAACGATTACAGTCGCCGTCGGTAGGGTTTCCTACGGCAAGTCCAGCGGGACCGTAATTAACAAAAATTGCTAATAAAAGTAACAATTTGCATTAAAGCGGCAGGCGGCCTGGAGGACTACGTCCAGTCAACAAAGGAAACAGGAATATTGACCTGTAAGTGCTGAGGGCTCGCTGTCCGAGCGCTACTTGGCTCCAGTGCAACACTGTGTAGGACAAGCGAGCCCGGGGTTCCGCAGGTTTGTCCGAGCTATGATCCAGTTGGCAGCTTCTGGCAAACCCTGCCTAAGGGACAGCGCTGGCGGGGAAGAGAACGGTGCATGCGCGCGAGGCCAAATGGGCGTATCTCCGGCTTATGAGCTGATGTGTGCCACGTGGGGTCACCCCACTGCACATAGCCCACACCGTTGGTGCATCCCGCTGACAGGGGCTCGGGGCTTTTGTCCGCTCCATAGATCGACGATAACTGGCAGACTGTAGCACGAGGATTGCTTAATCCCTGCAATGGTAAATGGCGTTAGCGGGATTACATTGGCGGAACAAAGAGCGTGGCGCAATCTGTGGAGCCCTCAGATTAAGAGCTAAATATTAAACATTGAGAGGCGAGTTTTGCAAATAGTTATTCCTATGTCGGGTTTTGGTGAGCGATTTCGTCGCGCGGGTTACGAGGTCCCCAAGCCACTGATAGAAATTGAAGGAAAGCCTATTGTGGCGCATGTCATTGACATGTTTCCGAATGAAGGGGACTTCATTTTTATCTGCAATCAAGAACATCTTGATGAGCCTTCATACCGGATGGAGGCAATTTTGCGAAAATACTGTCCCACAGGAAAAATTGTTGGCATACCTCCGCATAAGTTGGGTCCGATAAATGCGGTTCGGCAGGTCGCACACCTGCTTGATCCAGCGCAGGAGGTCGTTGTCAACTATTGTGATTTCACATGTTATTGGGATTGGCGCAATTTCAAGGATTTCGTGAAGAAGGCGGGTTGCGCGGGGGCCGTGCCTGCTTATAAAGGGTTTCATCCACACTCGTTGGGGAGTACAAACTACGCGTACATGCTCGAAAAAGACGGATGGATTCAGGATATACAGGAGAAGAAACCATATACATCCGACCGGATGAATGAATATGCTTCAAGTGGGACATACTACTTTTCATCCGCTCAGCTCATGAACTGGGCGTTTGAGGCGGTGATGAATCGGGATCTGAGCGTTGGGGGCGAGTATTATGTAAGTCTTGCTTTTAAGATCTTGGTGGAAGGTGGCAAATCGGTGGCGGTCTATCCGTTGCAGCACTTCATGCAGTGGGGTACACCCGAGGATGTTGCCGAATACAATGCCTGGTCAAGAGCATTCAAAGGACTGATTGCTCCGGCGAAGAATCGATCTGCTGCAAAAGGGACTGTGGTGATTCCCATGGCTGGATTGGGCCAGCGTTTCGTGAACGAAGGCTATGTTCAGACAAAGCCGCTGATTCCAGTTTCAGGCAGGTCGATGGTGGCTCAAGCTACTTATGACCTTCCGCCTGCCGAGCAGCACGTTTTTGTGCTGAGGTCGGACATGGCAGGATACCCAAATATCATTGCTGAGCTACAAACTTTATATCCACGTGCAATCATCAAAACAATTGATCACGTGACAGAGGGGCAAGCTTGTACCGCCTCGATTGGCATGGAAGCGATGGCATTGGAGCGAGGGCTAGACAATACACCGATTACGATAGGTGCTTGCGATAACGGCGCTCTCTATGATATCGAGCATTTTTCCAAGCTGGCAAACGATTCCCAAGTGGACGTGATTGTGTGGGCCATTCGGTCATACCCGAACGCCACGCGTCGTCCGAATATGTTTGGATGGATAGATGCAAAAAATGGTGTCGTTAACCGTGTCTCGGTAAAGGAACCACTGGACGCGCCTGCTACTGACCCCATCGTCTTAGGAACCTTCACTTTTAAGCGCGAATCGGATTATCGACGTGCCTACAAGCGGCTTCTTGAGCGCGACGGCCGGGTTAATGGAGAATTTTATATTGATTCCCTCATCAATGACGCGATAGCGTTGGGTTTACGATGCTATCTTTTTGAGGTGGACAGCTATTTATGCTGGGGCACACCTGCCGACCTTAAAACGTTCGAATATTGGCAGTCCTGCTTCCACAAATGGAAGAGTCACCCGTACCGGTTGGAGTTGGACAGCCGAGTACCCTCCGAGCAAGTCAAGGGACTTGAGCAGGCATACCAAGCTATTGTGCCTAGCTTGCCGAAAGAACAGCATGGTAATACGTGAGCTGGCGATATTTTTGATCGTCGGCGTGACGACTGTAGTCGTAGATTTTTTGGCCTACCGCGGCATTGTCAACTTGGAGTTGGCCGGAGTCGATGCAGCGAAGGCAATTGGATTTTTGGTTGGAACTGTATTTGCCTATTTTGCGAATCGATTTTTGACTTTTGGGCATAAGTCGCAAGTGCCTGGCACTGCATGGCGGTTCGTGATATTGTATGCGGGCACGCTCGTCGCCAATGTTGTGGTCAACTCCCTTATATTGAAGATTTTGAGGCAAACTACCTTTGCAGTAAATCTCGCTTTTTTTATGGCGACAGGTTTTTCGGCTATTCTTAATTTTTTAGGAATGAAATTTTTTGTCTTCCATAGTCAGACAGCGGAGAAAACCCAATGAAATTTTCGCTTGTCATTCCTTGCTACAACGAGGCAAAAAACATTCCATTGCTTTTGAATCGGTGCAGAACACTGGCCGATAAAAAAAATATTGAAGTCGTACTCGTGGACAACGGGTCCACTGACAATACGAACGAGGTTCTCAGTCAGTTGCTTCCGCTGTATCCAGGGTGCCGAAGTACTCGTGTTGAAATCAATCAGGGATACGGATACGGTATCGTGGCCGGACTACAGGCTGCACGAGGAGAGCTGTTGGGATGGACGCACGCTGACATGCAAACTGATCCTCAGGACGTACTTTCCGGGATTGAGCTGTTTGAGAAATATGGGGAAGATATATTTGTTAAAGGCCGTCGTTACGGTAGGCCTATTATGGATGTATTTTTCACCGTAGGAATGAGTGTATTTGAAACTTTACTTCTGATGCGGCCGATGTGGGACATCAATGCGCAGCCGACGATGTTTTCACGAAAATTCTTTGACTCTTGGAAAAATATTCCGACAGATTTTTCCATCGATCTTTATGCATATTATGAAGCTCAGAAACAGGGAATAAAAGTACACCGATTTCCCGTCGCGTTCGGTGAAAGAGCGCATGGCCTTTCGCATTGGAACGTCAATTGGGCGGCAAAAGGAAAGTTTATTAAAAGAACCATTGATTTCAGCCTCCAACTGAGGAAAAGAGCTAAGTAATGGAAATCATCTCTCATCGTCGAAACACGATAGCAGAACTGGTGTTAACTGAAAAAAAGTATGGTGTCGAAGTTGACATCAGAACCGACAATGGGCGACTTGTCATTCATCATGACCCCTGCAGACCCGGCGAGTCATTCGAGGAGTGGATTGCTCAATATCAGCATGGGACCCTCATACTTAACGTTAAGGAAGAGGGTTTAGAGTCGTACCTCATACCTTTGATGAAATCCAACGGAATATCACACTACTTCTTTCTGGACCAATCGTTTCCCTATTTGGTCAAGTGGTCGAATGCTGGCGAACGACGTTGCGCTGTACGAGTGTCAGAGTTCGAATCCATTGAAACAGCGCTATCTTTGGCAGGTAAAATTGACTGGGTGTGGGTCGATTGTTTCACGCATTTTTCCCTAAAACCAGATGAAGCCCGAAGATTAAAAAACGCGGGATTCAAACTGTGTATTGTTTCCCCCGAATTGCAGGGGCGAGATGCGATTGTGGAAATTCCTGCATTGTCTTCGTTGCTAAGGCGGTTACATATCCAGGTGGACGCTGTTTGCACGAAACGCCCCGATCTGTGGGAAGTCGAGATTAATTTCAAATGAAAAAGCTGCTTCTCGACCCGCTGTTTCTTGCGGGGCTACTTCTTCGGGTGGTACTCATAGTTGTGATGAGTCCATTGCCCATCACAGCTTGGTATGTCCCATTCCTGGACGTGGGCACGTCCGTATTCAATCTCGATCCCTGGTCCGTGTGGATGAGGGAGGGTGGTGACCCCATTGCATTTCCGTATGGATATGCGATGTGGCTACCATTTCTGCCTTTCGTGCTGGTTGCGAAGCTCATTGGCGGTCCGCTGGAATACGCGTACGATTTGACATTGTTGTGCGCCGACTTTTGTGTACTTTTAACGCTTCAAAAACTTCTCCCTGGTCGGCAGAAATTGATTTTGTTGACATACTGGTTGTCTCCTATTATTATTTTTGCGAGTTATGGTTTTGGGTTAAATGATCTAATTCCTGCCTTGTTCTTAGTTCTTTCAATGCTCTGTGTCCGCAGAGTGGATTTGAGATGGGCCGGAGTGCTTTTGGCGGTCGCAGTCTCAGCAAAGCTGAGCATGATAGTGGCAGCTCCCTTTTTTGCGATCTACTTTATTCACAATCGCGCTCTCAAGCTGCGGGCGCTTGAGTTTGCGGGAGGTTTTTCCGTCGCAGCTTTGGTGCTTGGCGGAGCCTTCGTATTATCTTCCGCTGGCATGCGGATGCTGCTAAGCAATCCAGAAATGGAAAAGGTATACCGGTTGGCAGTAGGCCTTGCGGGCAATGTTTACGTTTTTGTTGTTCCCCTGACTTATCTACTCGTTCTTTACCTAACATGGCGAGTTCGCCGCCTTAACTTTGAGTTACTTCATGCCACTATTGGTATGTCGTTTCTGCTGGTTGTCGTATTGACGCCTTCTTCCCCCGGGTGGTTTGTATGGTGCATTCCATTCCTCGTTCTCTACCAGGCGATGAGTGGTCGCATTGCTGTGTTGCTGGTAGGAGCATTTTCGGCGGTATATGTCGCGAGCACACTGTTTTTGACAACTTTACATTTTTCAAATGGCAGTCAGGTCGCTCTTGCCAACTTCTTTCTAATCTCCGCATCATCGAGCGCGCACACCGCGTCACTTTTTTACACGGCGACGGCTGCGATTGGCGGGATTCTTGCTATTAGAATTTGGCGAGAAACTATCAGTCGAAATGATTTCTTTCGCCTTAGCCGCAATCCGTTTGTTCTGGGAATTGCCGGTGATTCCGGGGCGGGCAAAGACACCTTCGCTGATGCGATCTCGGGGTTGTTTGGTGATCATTCGACAGTCAAGCTTTCCGGGGATGATTATCATTTGTGGGACAGACAAAAGCCGATGTGGCAGGTAATGACGCATTTAAATCCCATGGCGAATGATCTGGAGGGATATTGCAATGACCTTGTCTCATTATCGGATGGGAAGAAGATCCTTTCGCGACACTACGATCACAAGACTGGAAAAATGAGCAGGCCCTTTGTGCTGCATAGCAATGACTTTATTATTGCGAGCGGATTGCATGCACTATATCTTCGAGCACTTCGGGATTGTTATCATCTTAAAATTTATCTAGAGATCGATGAAGGATTGCGCCGCTATTTCAAAATCAGACGAGATGTGCATCAGCGCGGACATACTCTTGAAAAGGTTCTGAGTTCATTTGAAAAAAGAGAGCCGGATTCAGAGCAGTTTATTCGCCCACAAGCCCGGTATGCGGATTTGGTGCTTTCTCTTCAGCCGATTCATCCTAGAATGCTCGAGGGTGTGGATGATAACCATCCACTTCGTTTGAAATTGGTTGTTAATACTCGAAATGGATTTAATGAGCTTACTATTCATAGAATCTTGGTGGGCGTTTGCGGCTTGCATGTTGACGTAGCGATGAGTGACGATGGCTCGCAAGTACAACTCACGATTGAAGGTGAGACGTCCGCTGAGGATGTTGCCATGGCCGCCGAGATGTTATGTCCTCGTGTTCGTGACTTCATGGATATTTCGCCAAGATGGCAGGATGGGATGCTGGGCCTGATGCAATTGATAACCCTTACGCATATTAATCAAGCTCTGACCACGCGATTTATTAAATGAAGATTATTAATAATAGGCAATTTGATCGTCTTCCTGATGCGATCCTGTTTGATACAGATAACACGTTGTATCCTTATGATCCCGCGCATTCCGCTGCGCAACAGGCGATCCGAGAAAAGGCTGTTAAGAGTTTTTCAATATCTGTAGAGGATTTTGATAATGCGTTTAGTCAAGCTCGATCGGAAGTTAAATCTCGTCTAAAAAATACTGCATCTTCCCATAGTCGATTGCTTTACTTGCAGAGGATGCTGGAAATTATGGGTTTGGGATCTCAGGTCCTCCTTGCTTTGGATTTCGAGCAGACATACTGGAGAACTTTTCTCAGCAATGCTATTCTCTTCGACGAAGTTAAAGAGTTGCTGGACGACATCCGCCTCTTGGGTATTCCTACTGCCATTGTTACAGATCTGACTGCTCAGATTCAATTTAGGAAAGTAGTGTATTTTGGTCTGGATCACTATTTTGACTACATCGTCACAAGTGAAGAGGCAGGCTTCGACAAACCGCACGAAGCGCCGTTTGAAATCGCACTGCAAAAGATGCGCCCAAAGGGAGAATGCATTTGGATGATTGGCGACAGTCCCATCAACGACATACAAGGGGCGCGAGAAAAAATTAATGCCGTGACTCTTCAGAAAATCCATCAAGGAGTCAAGATAGGCGAAGGTCCGGCCGAGCCCGATGCAATCTTCGATGAGTTTGCTGAGTTGCGAAAGCTGCTCAAAGAAATGGTTGGTTGAGATGATTAGCGTTAACACTATAGTCGAGCGCGACGTTCGGAATTACTGCGGAAAAATCGGCACAGATTCGTTACTGGTGCAAGGGGCGGGCGGGAATGTCTCATGGAAGGATGGAAATCATCTCTGGATTAAAGCATCCGGCACTTGGCTATCAAAAGCTCAAAATGAAGAGATTTTCGTCCCAGTTGATCTGGCTGATCTGAATGCCGCAATATTGCAGGAAAGATTTACGACGACACCAAAGGTCGTTGGGGATTTTGCGTTAAGACCATCTATTGAGACCATGCTGCATGCGCTAATGCCGCACCGAGTTGTCTTGCATTTGCATGCCGTAGAAGCCTTGGCGCATCTGGTTCGAAAAAATTATTTTGACGATTTGCAAAATCTTTTGGAGGGCATCGTTAGATTTGCTGCGATAGATTATCGAAAGCCGGGCGAATGTCTTGCAAGCGCTATCGCTGAAATCCTTAGGGGGCATAAAGGGCTGAATGTGATTTTCCTGGCGAATCACGGTGTAGTGATCGGAGGGGATAGGATCGCGGAAATAGATGATATTCTTTCGATGATATTAAGGCGTCTAGCGTGTGATCGAATAATTCAGGATCCTGAATTTTTGCCATTTTCTGGACGGAGCTCCGTGCCTACCTATAACCTTATCAACGATACCGGTATTCAGCAATTGGCGCTGGATGGTAGACTTTTTTCGAGACTGCAATCCGACTGGGCTTTGTATCCAGATCATGTTGTTTTTCTAGGCCCTATTGCGCACGTGTATACATCTGAGGAGGGAGTTCTGGATGCTGTTCGCGGTGGCGATTCGTCGCCCGAACTTGTCTTCGTCGGCGGCAAAGGAGTGTTCGCGAAACCTTCATTTACAGAGGCAAAGCAAGCGCAACTCCGGTGCTACTTTGATGTCTTGGTTCGGCAGCAACCAGATCACAGTTTGAATGTGCTGTCGATGGACCAAATTGCGGAGTTATTGAATTGGGATGCCGAGAAATATAGGATGAATCTCGCAAAAATTGCGGTAACCATGGGTACTCCTTCGGCATGAGGATGGTTGAGCGATTTCGCCAAATGCGCGATAAGTTGTTTGCGTTGAAGGCGTTACCGTCCCATTCAGGCGCAACGCTTAGCCGACGGCCTGCGTGGTTGTTTGCTATGTTCGTACTCCTGTATGTGGCTGCGCAGCTGACAATGCAACCTACGTGGATGCTAGGCGGTGAGATGTGGGCCGAGATGGCGACCAACTACTACCCGTACGCAGATTCCCCCTCGATTTGGCAGCAGCTGTTTTCAACTGATGCCGGGTATATTCCCTTGCCTCAGCGGCTGCTTGCTTTTCTCGGAAATCAATTTGGTTTTTTTGCTGCCTGGATTCCGTACTTTTATACTTGGTCAGCCGTTCTGCTCTCTGCCATGTTGGTGGGGGTTTTTTGCTTAGCACCTTTCCGAAAATTGGTAAGCAGTGATCTGCTTCGTTTTTTTTCCGCCTTTTCGGTATTGGCTGTGGCGGATTTTGAAACAAAGAATTTTATAAACTTCAGCTATTTTGCAGCATTTTTTGTTGCTTTGGTGACTGCTCTTGCACTGGTAGATGGAAGTGAGGAGAGTCCATGGTGGGCTTGGTTTGTGCCAATATTCATGTTGTCCAAGCCTGCACTTCTTGCCACTTTACCCGCGATGGTTGTCGTTGCGGTATTCAGCCGTTCCAGGTTTCGCGCCGTTGCAATTGCCGCTCTTTTAGTGGGATTGATCCAGTGCTTGCAAATGTTTGTCAGCTCTAAGACGGGTGCAATGCCATTTAGGGAGAATGACATCGCTCTAGGCGTGAAATTACTCGCTTCCATCAAGTATTTTTTGGGTTTTTTGGGGGGGTTTGCGATAGGCCCGGTAGTGGTGCTAAAAAAGCCCATGTTTATGCTTGTGGGATTGATTATTCTATCAGTCAGTGTATATTTAGTTTTTTTTCGGCGATGTGCTGCCAATGCGTTGATTTTTGTAGGTTTGTGTCTTTCTTTTTTTAATTTTTTTATAAATGCTTTTGCATTAAGTGATTCTTGGACCGTCAATGCTGCAAAGCTTTCGGGTGTCCCAGTTTATAGGCATACTATTGTTGGATTTTTTGGAACAATATTATTGATTTGCGGCTTGATTTGTCATTTAGGTCGCACGCTGGAGGTGGGGTGGAAAATTCGCTTCTCAAATGAGTTGATGGCACTTTTGTTCTTGGTGTGGTTTGGCTTGACAGGTTGGTGGGGATTTGCACTTCGTGCAAGCAATGAGCCTCTTCCGCCCACTATAGGTAATTCACAATGGCAAGCACTGGCTTTTGCGATTGATGATGGCACCACGCCGCTTTGTGTGCCCATAAATCCGTGGTGGAAAAATGCAAATTGGATGTACCAGAGAGGCTGTAGGTCCCTTAACATGCCGCCTGCGTGGGAGGACGGGCAACTTCGTGTCAATAAGCGCCTCTTTTTTATAGGCCGGCCTTCTTCGTTGCGGTCGGGTAACAATTTGGTTGCAGCAGCTGTCTTGGTAAAACCAGTTCAGGCAGGTACGCACCTGGTGAAAGTAGAATTGCGTGTTGAATCGATGAATGGAAATATCGATTATTTCTCGGGTTCGCGCAATGTGGGTGAGCATGGTGCGCTTATTATGTTGACTGGTAAGAATGTGGTTAACATTGGTGATATTCGGAAAGTGGATATCGGGTTTGATATACCTGTTGATGTAGCACGCGGCGTGGAGGATCCCATTGATTTTCCTGGAATTGCGTGGATGGGGAACTGATATATTCAAAAAGCCCTGCTGTTTGATTCCATTCTCATGGCCGGGCGGTTCGCCGGCCTATTGAAACTTGCCCGACAACGTCGCCCGCCGCGTAGTGCATGAGGACGTGGTCCGCTACGAAACCAGGGCGCATGGGCTTACACTCTCCGCGAATGGCTGGTGTGCATAGCCCAAGGGATGGTGCGCCGGGGACAGGATCGGGCTATTCGGTGCCCGACCTTAGGTATTTTGGGGAGGTGGTGCGTCTTCCACCTGCACCTCTGAAAATGGCGGTCCCCCGGGGGCTACAGAATTGGCCGGCTTAGGCGCCGCAGTCGCGGCCAAGGACAGTCGTCTTCCGTAGGAGTTAGACGCGAGCGCCCCCAGCGTGGCGACAATAGTGGTATGACCTTGCGATTTCGCCACCCGCTCAATGCTGCGATGGAGTAACTTTCCGTAGCGAGGTCAGGATAGGCAGGCCGCCGTGCGCTTCAGTGCCGACGGTCTGCAAGCAGGGCGGCGAGGGCTGCGACGATTGGGGTGCCGCCATCGCTCAGGCGTAATCCGCCACCGGAATGCAGCTGCAGGACAGATTCCGGTCACCCCACACATTGTCCACGCGACCCACGGGCGACCAGTATTTGTTGCTGCGCAGGGCGGCCACGGGGTAGGCGGCGGCTTCGCGGGTGTAGGGGCGGGCCCATTCGCCAGCCAGCAGGCTCTCGGCCGTGTGGGGTGCGTTCTTGAGCGGGTTGTTGTCCTGCGGCAGCTTGCCCGCTTCGATCTGGCGGATCTCTTCGCGGATGGCGATCATCGCGTCGATGAAGCGGTCCAGCTCGAACAGCGTCTCACTCTCGGTGGGCTCCACCATCAGCGTGTTGGGCACGGGGAAGCTCAGCGTGGGCGCGTGGAAGCCGTAGTCAATCAGGCGCTTGGCCACGTCTTCGGCCATCACGCCGCTGG
>CAMLKG010000056.1 GCA_946480695.1 uncultured Cellvibrio sp. | reverse complement strand
CACCGATGTGGAAGGTACGCATGGTCAGCTGGGTACCCGGCTCACCGATCGACTGGGCAGCGATAACACCAACCGCTTCACCCACGTTAACGCGGTGACCACGGGCCAAGTCGCGGCCATAGCACATGGAACAGATACCGCTGCGCGCTTCACAGGTAATTGGCGAGCGCACCAGGACCTCGTCAATACCCATTGCTTCTACACGCTCAACCCAGGCCTCATCAATCATGGTTCCAGCCGGAACCAGGATTTCATCACTGCCCGGACGGATTACATCGCGCGCGACAACACGGCCGAGGATACGGTCACCCAGGGATTCAATAACGTCACCCCCCTCAATTACCGGTGACATCGTGAGGCCTTCATCGGTACCACAGTCTTGCATGGTTACTACCAGGTCCTGCGCAACATCTACCAGGCGACGGGTCAGGTAACCGGAGTTCGCAGTTTTCAGTGCGGTATCCGCCAAACCTTTACGCGCACCGTGGGTTGAAATGAAGTACTGGAGTACGTTCAAGCCTTCACGGAAGTTCGCCTTAATCGGCGTCTCAATAATGGAGCCGTCCGGACGCGCCATCAGGCCACGCATACCCGCCAACTGACGGATCTGGGCGGGCGAGCCGCGCGCACCCGAGTCGGCGTACATAAATACGGAGTTGAAAGAGGCCTGCTGTTCTTCCTGACCTTCGCGGTTAATTACCGTTTCTTTGGAAATACCTTCCATCATCGATTTGGCCACCAGATCGTTTGCACGGGACCAGATATCAATAACTTTGTTGTATTTCTCACCCTGGGTCACCAGACCCGAGGCGTACTGGGTTTCAATTTCCTTCACTTCGGCATCAGCGCGCGCAATGATTTCGGCTTTGGCAGCAGGGATAGTAAAGTCATTAACCCCAATGGATGAACCGGATTTGGTAGAAAAGTCATAGCCCATATACATCAACCGGTCAGCGAAAATCACCGTCGCTTTCAGGCCTACTACGCGATAGCAGTAATTGATCACCGCAGAGATCGCTTTCTTCACCATGGGGCGATTGATCATCTCCAGCGGAATGCCTGCGGGTACGATTTCCCACAACAGCACACGACCAACGGTGGTCTGCACGAGCTTGGTTTCGCTGGTTTTTTCACCTTCCGCGCCGATCAGGGTTTCAGTCAGACGCACCTTGATACGCGCTTGCAAATCAACCTGTTTGGAATAGTAGGCGCGGGATACCTCGGCGGTATCGGCAAACACCATGCCTTCGCCCTTGGCGTTAGTGCGCTCACGGGTCATCCAGTACAAACCCAACACCACGTCCTGGGAAGGAACAATAATGGGTTCGCCGGAAGCTGGAGACAAAATGTTGTTGGTCGACATCATCAGCGCACGCGCCTCAAGCTGGGCTTCCAGCGTCAAGGGAACGTGAACCGCCATCTGGTCGCCGTCGAAGTCCGCGTTATACGCAGAACAAACCAACGGGTGAAGCTGGATCGCCTTACCCTCAATCAACACCGGCTCAAACGCCTGGATTCCAAGGCGGTGAAGGGTCGGTGCGCGGTTCAGGAGTACCGGGTGCTCGCGGATTACTTCGTCGAGGATATCCCACACCACCGCTTCTTCGCGCTCAACCATTTTCTTGGCAGCTTTAATAGTGGTAGCCAGACCACGCAATTCGAGCTTGCTGAAAATAAATGGCTTGAACAATTCCAATGCCATTTTCTTGGGCAGGCCGCACTGGTGCAGGCGCAGAGTCGGGCCCACCACGATCACCGAACGACCGGAATAGTCCACGCGCTTACCAAGCAGGTTTTGACGGAAACGGCCCTGCTTACCTTTAATCATGTCAGCCAAAGATTTTAATGGACGCTTGTTGGAGCCGGTAATCGCACGACCGCGACGGCCGTTATCCAGCAAGGCATCTACCGCTTCCTGTAGCATACGTTTTTCGTTGCGTACGATAATGTCCGGCGCATTCAGGTCCAGCAGGCGTTTCAAACGATTATTACGGTTGATAACACGACGGTACAAATCATTCAGATCGGAAGTCGCGAAACGGCCACCATCCAATGGAACCAGGGGACGCAAATCAGGCGGCAATACCGGCAATACTTCCATCACCATCCACTCCGGCTTGTTGCCAGAGAAATGGAACGCTTCAAGCAGCTTCAGGCGCTTGGAGTATTTTTTGATTTTGGTTTCGCTGGTGGTATTCGGAATTTCCTCGCGCAGGCGCTGGATTTCAGATTCCAGATCAATCGCGCGCATCAACGTCTGGATAGCTTCAGCACCCATTTGCGCTTCGAATTCATCACCGAACTCTTCCATGGCTTCAAAGTATTGCTCGTCGGTGAGCAACTGGCCGCGCTCCAGGGTAGTCATGCCCGGCTCGGTCACTACATAGGATTCAAAGTAAAGCACGCGCTCAATATCGCGCAGGGTCATATCCAGCAACAAACCGATACGGCTCGGCAGGGATTTCAGGAACCAGATGTGGGCGACCGGACTGGCCAATTCAATATGGCCCATACGCTCACGGCGCACCTTGGCCAGCGTCACTTCAACACCGCATTTCTCACAGATAATGCCGCGATGTTTCATCCGCTTGTACTTGCCGCACAAGCATTCGTAATCTTTTACCGGGCCAAAAATCTTGGCGCAGAACAGGCCTTCACGCTCGGGCTTGAAGGTACGGTAGTTAATAGTCTCTGGCTTCTTTACTTCGCCAAACGACCACGAGCGAATCATTTCAGGTGATGCCAAGCTGATACGAATAGAGTCGAACTCTTCGACTTGTCCCTGGGACTTGAGCAAATTCAGTAAGTCTTTCAAGGCGCTTTCTCCTGTTAGCTCCAGCGGAGCTTTCATTAAACTTCGAGGCAAATTCTTGGGTTTTACTGTATCCGGGTTTCACTCCCTGCACACAAACCCGCTGTGTACAGGGAGCGATAAGCAGGAAGGTTAATCTTCCTGCTCAAGCTCAATATTGATACCCAGAGAGCGGATTTCCTTGACCAATACATTGAAGGATTCGGGCATACCCGGTTCCATACGATGGTCGCCATCCACAATGTTTTTGTACATTTTGGTACGGCCTGCAACGTCATCAGACTTAACTGTGAGCATTTCCTGCAAGGTGTAAGCGGCACCGTAGGCTTCCAGTGCCCACACTTCCATCTCACCGAAGCGCTGGCCACCGAATTGCGCCTTACCGCCCAGGGGCTGCTGGGTAACAAGGCTGTAAGAACCGGTTGAACGCGCGTGCATTTTGTCGTCCACCAAGTGGTTCAGTTTCAACATGTACATGTAACCTACAGTCACCGGACGGGTGAATTGATCACCGGTACGTCCGTCATAAAGGATGGTTTGGCCAGAATCGGACAAACCAGCCAAACGCAACAGGGCTTTGATTTCGTGCTCTTTGGCACCATCAAATACCGGCGTTGCCATAGGCACACCGTCAACCAGGTTTTGGGCCAGATCTACAATTTCTTTATCAGAGAAAGACGCCAGATCTTCTTTCGCCGCTACGTCACCGGTTTTGTTGTAAATATCCTCGAGGAACGCGCGAATGTCAGCAATTGCTTTTTGCTCTTGCAGCATCTTGTTGATCTTCACACCCAAACCCTTGGCGGCCATACCCAAGTGCATCTCCAACACCTGACCCACGTTCATACGTGAAGGTACGCCGAGCGGGTTGAGTACGATGTCAACCGTCTCACCGTTTTCGTCATAAGGCATATCTTCGATCGGCATAATGACCGAGATAACCCCTTTGTTACCGTGGCGACCCGCCATCTTGTCACCAGGCTGGATACGACGCTTGATAGCGAGGTAAACCTTAACAATTTTCAGAACGCCCGGCGCCAGGTCATCACCGGTAGACAATTTGCGCTTCTTGTCTTCAAAACGCTCGTCAAGGATTTTGCGACGTTCAGCCAGCTGCTCTTCGGCGCGATCAATTTGCTCATTCAGCGCTTCTTCGTTCATGCGCAGCTTGAACCACTGATCTTTTTCCAGACCATCCAGAATTTCGTGGGTCATGGCTTCGCCTTTCTTCACGCCTTTGCCGGAAGCAACGATTTGGCCTACCAATGCAGAGCGCAGACGCTCGAAGGTGGCAGTCTCAACAATGCGATATTCTTCGTTGAGATCCTTGCGCACTTCATCCAATTGCGCCTTTTCAATTTCCAGGCTGCGCTGGTCTTTTTCCAAGCCATCGCGAGTGAAAACCTGCACATCAATTACTGTGCCCTTGGTACCGGACGGTACACGCAGGGAAGTATCTTTAACGTCAGACGCTTTCTCACCGAAGATGGCGCGCAGTAGTTTTTCTTCCGGAGTCAGTTGGGTCTCGCCCTTTGGTGTTACCTTACCGACCAGGATATCGCCGCCAACAACTTCCGCGCCGATGTAAACAATACCGGACTCATCCAGCTTGCTCAGGGCGCTTTCGCCTACGTTTGGAATATCGGCGGTAATTTCTTCACTGCCCAACTTGGTATCGCGCGCGATACACGTTAATTCCTGGATGTGGATAGTGGTAAAACGATCTTCCTGTACAACACGTTCGGAAACCAGGATTGAGTCTTCGAAGTTGTAACCATTCCAGGGCATAAAGGCGATACGCATGTTTTGGCCGAGCGCCAATTCACCCATATCCACTGAAGGACCATCAGCCAGGATGTCACCACGGGAAACCACATCGCCCATGCTTACGATCGGGCGCTGGTTAATACAGGTGTTTTGGTTGGAGCGGGTGTATTTGATCAGGTTGTAAATATCCACACCCGCGTCACCGGCCTGTACTTCGTTATCGTGGACTTTTACCACAATACGGCCAGCATCGACGCTATCGATCACGCCGCCGCGTTTTGCAACTACACAGACACCCGAGTCGGAGGCCACATTGCGCTCCATACCGGTACCAACCAACGGCTTTTGTGAACGCAATGTCGGAACCGCTTGACGCTGCATGTTCGATCCCATCAATGCACGGTTAGCATCGTCGTGCTCAAGGAATGGGATCAAGGATGCTGCAACAGACACTACCTGGCGCGCAGACACGTCCATATACTGGACTTCCGCAGCAGGCTTGAGTGCGAATTCGTTCATATGGCGAACTGACACCAGCTCTTCTGTCAGATTGCCATTGTCATCCAGGGTTGCCGATGCCTGTGCGATAACGTATTCGGATTCGTTTATCGCTGACAGGAAATCAATTTCGTTGGTGACCTTGCCGTTAACCACTTTGCGGTACGGACTCTCTAGGAAGCCGTAATTGTTAGTACGGGCATAGGTCGCCAAAGAGTTAATCAAGCCGATGTTTGGACCTTCAGGTGTTTCAATTGGACATACGCGACCGTAGTGGGTCGGATGCACGTCACGGACTTCGAAGCCAGCGCGCTCGCGCGTCAAACCACCAGGGCCAAGCGCAGAGACGCGGCGCTTATGCGTAATTTCTGAAAGCGGGTTGTTCTGATCCATAAATTGCGACAGCTGCGAAGAACCGAAGAATTCTTTAACCGCAGCAGCCACTGGTTTGGCGTTGATTAAATCCTGCGGCATTAAACCTTCGCTTTCTGCCATTGATAAACGCTCTTTTACCGCGCGCTCAACACGTACCAAACCAACACGGAATTGGTTTTCCGCCATCTCACCAACAGAGCGAACACGACGGTTACCCAAGTGATCAATATCATCCACAACGCCTTTGCCATTACGGATAGAAATCAGCGTCTTCATCACATCAACAATATCGTCGTTGGATAAAGTACCTTCACCGGTTTCAGCTTCGCGACCGAGACGACGATTGAACTTCATACGGCCCACAGCAGACAGGTCGTAGCGCTCTTGCGAGAAGAACAAGTTCTGGAATAACGCTTCCGCAGACTCCTTGGTTGGCGGTTCGCCGGGGCGCATCATGCGATAGATTTCAACCAGCGCTTCCAGTGCCGTACGGGTAGGATCGATACGCAGTGTTTCGGAAATAAACGGACCGCAATCCAGTTCATTGGTGTATAGGGTTTCCACCTTTTCCACGCCGGCGGCGACAATCTTGCCTAATGCATCCGCGGTAATTTCAGTATTGCATTCGAATACCAACTCACCGGTACGAGTATCAACGATGTCCTTCGCCAGAGAACGACCCAGCAAATATTCAGAAGGAACATCCATTTGGTTAACACCCGCCTTCTCCAACTGGCGAATATGGCGGGCAGTAATACGACGCCCTTCTTCAACAATAACGTTGCCTTTGTCATCTTTGATATCAAAGGTTGCAACATCACCACGCAAACGGGATGGAACCACTTCGTAACTAAATTGGCCGTCTTTACCCAAGGTAAAGCTACTGGTTTCGAAGAACATGCCAAGCATTTCTTGCGAACTGAATCCCAGGGCACGCAATAAAATTGTCGCAGGCAGTTTACGGCGGCGGTCAATGCGCACATACAACAAATCTTTCGGATCAAATTCAAAATCCAACCACGAGCCACGGTAAGGGATGATACGAGCAGAATAAAGTAACTTGCCGGATGAGTGAGTCTTGCCTTTATCATGGTCGAAGAACACACCGGGGGAACGGTGTAATTGGGAGACAATTACACGTTCGGTACCATTGATTACAAAAGTACCATTGTCAGTCATGAGCGGGATTTCGCCCATATAAACTTCTTGTTCTTTAATATCCTTGATCGCTTTGTTAGAAGATTCGCGATCATAAATAATCAAGCGCACTTTAACGCGCAGGGGCACAGCGTAGGTGACGCCACGCAAAATACATTCGTTTACATCAAACGCGGCTTTACCGAGGTTGTAGCTCACATACTCGAGTGCAGCATTACCAGAGTAACTGACGATTGGAAAAACGGAACGGAAAGCAGCGTGCAACCCCATATCGTCACGCTTATTGGGTGCAGTCTCTGCCTGGGTAAACTTTCTGTAGGAATCTAACTGAATCGCCAAGAGGTAAGGTACATCCATTACGTGAGGCAGTTTGCCAAAATCCTTGCGGATACGTTTTTTCTCAGTATATGAGTAAGCCATCTGTATTCCCCAGCTTGTTCGCGGATCGGGCTTGATCGCAGCCATGAAAACGCCTGAGCGCTTTTTTGTGTAAAACCACTAACTCAACAATGTGTTCGCTTGTTCGTAACATTTCATTACGATAATTGCTTCCTGCTCTTCCAACAAAAAAGTTTGCGGAGAATCCCTCGGGAGTTTTTCAGTTAATCATTTCTGAAAACGGAAAAAGGCTGGCGGGCAAAAACCCACCAGCCTTGCGTCCAAACTGAAAAATGGACTTCGGCAACACGAGTCGTAAAATTATTTCACTTCTACGATAGCGCCAGCTTCTTCCAGTTTTGCTTTTGCAGCTTCTGCGTCAGCTTTGGAAACAGCTTCCTTAACAGCTTTTGGTGCAGCTTCAACCAGGTCTTTAGCTTCTTTCAAGCCCAAACCGGTCAGCTCACGAACAGCCTTGATCACGTTTACTTTCTTGTCGCCAACAGATGACAACATTACGGTGAACTCAGTTTGCTCTTCTGCAGCCGCAGCAGCTGGGCCAGCAGCAACAGCAACAGCTGCAGCAGCGCTAACGCCGAATTTTTCTTCCATTGCAGAAACCAGTTCTACTACATCTTTAACAGACATTTCTGCGATGGCATTGATGATATCTTCTTTAGTCAGAGACATGACTCAATTCCTATTTTGGGAGCATTACGCTCATAAATCGTTAAATTAAGCAGCTATCAAAATGATCAAGCAGCTTGTTCTTTTTGGTCGCGAACGGCCGCAATAGTGCGAACCAGTTTGCCAGCAGCTGCTTCTTTCATTGTACGCAGCAGGCGAGCTACAGCTTCGTCGTAGGTTGGCAAGGTAGCCAACATAGCGATGTTTACTTTCTCACCTTCAAAGGCAGCAGCTTTCAATTCAAACTTGTCATTTTCACGCGCGAAGTCTTGCAGGATACGGGCGCCCGCACCTGGATGTTCGTTCGAGAAAGCAATCAAGGTTGGACCTACGAAACTGTCAACGAGACATTCGTAAGCTGTGCCCTGTACAGCGCGGCGAGCCAATGTGTTGCGGACGATTTTTACCCAAACGCCAGCTTCACGGGCCTGCTTACGCAGAGCGGTCATTTTTCCTACAGTTACGCCGCGAGAATCGGCAACCACTGCAGACAACGCACTCTTAGCAACTTCATGGACTTCAGCGACTATCGCTTTTTTACCTTCAAGTCCTAGTGCCACGGGATTTCTCCTGTTGAGATAGACTGGTCTATCGTTGTCTTCAAATCTTCACTGTTGATAAACATGCTGTTTATACAGTGAAGCCATCATTTGGTGATGTCATTCAGATTTATACTGAAAAGGGTCTCACCATCTGCGTAGGCGAATCACATTAAGTCTCGAGCGAAACACAACCCTCAACACCTACGGTCTTTGACGGCCCGTTTATACAAACGGACCCCAAAGTTCTTTGGCATCTGCAAATTAAATTGCGAGAGATGCCTGATCGATTACCAAACCTGGCCCCATAGTAGTGCTGAGGCAAATCTTCTTCAGGTATATGCCTTTTGAAGTTGCAGGTTTGGCTTTTTTCAAATCGTTTACCAGTGCTTCCAGGTTTTCCTTGATCGCAACGGTATCAAAGGAAATCTTACCCAAGCCACCGTGAACGATACCGCCTTTTTCTGCACGGTAACGCACTTGACCAGCTTTAGCATTTTTAACAGCAGTAACCACATCTGGAGTCACGGTGCCGGTTTTCGGGTTTGGCATCAAACCGCGGGGACCAAGGACCTGGCCCAACTGACCAACAACACGCATTGCATCAGGGCTGGCAATTACTACATCAAAATCCATCTTTCCTGCTTTGATTTCCGCAGCCAGTTCATCCATACCTACAAATTCAGCACCCGCCGCTTTTGCAGCTTCAGCATTTGCACCCTGAGTAAATACCGCTACGCGAACTGACTTGCCATTGCCGTGCGGCAACGTAGTAGCACCGCGAACAGACTGATCAGATTTACGTGGGTCAATGCCCAGACTGATAGCTACATCGACAGTTTCAGCGAATTTTACGTTGGAAAGTTCTTTCAATAATGCAACAGCATCCTCAATAGCATACTGTTTGGTTGAATCGACCTTCTCATTAATAGCACGTTGACGCTTGGAGATTTTTGCCATTTTATACGCCCTCCACTTCCAGGCCCATTGAACGCGCAGAGCCAGCGATAGTACGCACAGCGGCATCCATATCAGCAGCCGTCAGGTCTGCCATTTTAGTCGTGGCAATCGCCTCCAATTGGGCGCGGTTTACCTTGCCAACTTTATTAGTGTTGGGGCGGCCGGAACCACTGGTAATGCCCGCTGCCTTCTTCAACAAAAACGAAGCAGGCGGAGTTTTCATTACGAATGTAAAACTGCGGTCACTGTATACACTGATAATGACGGGAACAGGTGCGCCAACTTCCATACCTTGGGTCTGGGCGTTAAACGCCTTACAGAATTCCATGATATTTACACCGTGCTGACCCAGCGCTGGACCAACTGGTGGACTTGGGTTTGCTTTGCCAGCTGCTACTTGCAGCTTAACGTAAGCGGTTACTTTCTTTGCCATGACTTTACTCCCCTATGGGTATTAGCGCCTCAACCGGATCTTTGGCAAAACCCGGCATCTCAGGCTCCCCGTCCTGGCGAACGCCAAGGACACGAAAACCCCTCTTTGCAAAGCAAAGAAGGGCATTAAAAACAACCTTTGCCTTAGGTCTTCTCGACCTGGCTAAACTCCAACTCCACTGGAGTTGACCGACCAAAAATAAGCACTGCAACACGCAGTTTATTTTTGTCGTAATTAACTTCTTCTACAACGCCATTAAAATCATTGAACGGACCATCAATAACCCTAACCATCTCACCAGGTTCAAAAATGGTTTTGGGTTTGGGTTTTTCAATTGAGTCATCAACGCGACGCAAAATAGCTTCCGCTTCTTTTTCCGTAATGGGCGCAGGCTGATCAGCCTTGCCGCCAATAAATCCCATTACGCGCGGAGTATCTTTTACCAAGTGCCATGTATCATCATTCAACTCCATTTGAACCAGAACGTAACCCGGGAAGAATTTACGTTCACTTTTACGTTTTTGGCCACCGCGCATTTCAACCACTTCTTCAGTGGGAACCAGGATTTCGCCGAAGCTCTCTTCCATTCCATAAAGAGCCACGCGATCGCGCAAAGAAGCCGCTACTTTCTTTTCGTAACCTGAATAGGCATGAACCACATACCAGCGCTTAGCCATAATTCTCAACCTATGATGCTGGAAGCAATAAAGCCAAAAAGGGTATCCAGCAACCAAAGAATAATTGAAGTTACAATCACCACTGCAATTACAATTAATGTTGTCTGATTAGTTTCCTGACGCGTCGGCCAAACCACTTTACGCAACTCAACCAAGGCACCACGCACCACATCGGCAATCGCCGCACCTTTCGCGGTTTGCAATGCTATAAACACTGCAATTGCAGCAAGCACCAACAAACCCAATGCACGATAGAGAACAGATTCAGCAGAGAAATGAGAGTTTCCGACGACTCCGGCAGCAACCACAGCAACAACCAGAAGCCATTTCAATGCATCCAGCCGGTAAACTTTTTCTTCAGTATTTGCAGTCATTATCGCCTGAAACCTTCATGAAATTTGGCAGGCCAGGAGGGACTCGAACCCCCAACACCCGGTTTTGGAGACCGGTGCTCTACCAATTGAACTACTGGCCTAACATAAATGAAGCAAGAGATGCATGGCGGCTTTGCCGCCATGCAAGATTTAATTACTGAATGATTTTGGCCACAACGCCAGCACCAACAGTACGACCACCTTCACGGATAG
>CAMLKG010000055.1 GCA_946480695.1 uncultured Cellvibrio sp. | reverse complement strand
CGCAAAAAACTTGAATTTTTTTAATAAAGTTTTAACTTATACATGTTGGACTTTTTAAATCCATTTATCGACCTTTCGAAAACTATAAAGGAAGCACACCATGGCTGCACGTAAACAAACCGCTGTTAATACTGTTGCAAGTTTGGAACAGCAATTAGCTCAACTGAAGGCACAATTGGCAAAAGCTCGCGCAGCTCAAGCGGCTGATGCCGGTAAAGCTGTTGCTGGTTTGACTAAAGATGCTGCAAAAGCTGCTGCTGCATTAAAAGCTGCGCAGAGCAAGTTGGCTGCTGCTAGCAAGAAAAAAACCCCAGGCTCAGCTAAAGTGGTTGCGGCTGCCAAAGCTGCTGTTGCTGCTGCCAAGAAAGAAGCTGCCGAGAAAAAAACTGCTGTTGCTAACGCCAAGAAAGAAGCTGCTGCCGCTAAAGCTGCCGCTAAATTGGCTGTTGCACACGACAAAGCAGTAACCAAAGCAGAAGCTGCTGTAGCAAAACGTTTGAAAGCCGCCGCTAAAAAAGCGGCTGTAAAATCCAAAGCTGCAGAGAAAAAAGCAGCTGCTAAAGCTAAAGTTGCTGCCAAGAAAGCGGCTGCCAAAGCCAAAGTAGCAGCTAAAAAACAAGCCGCCAAAGCTAAAGCCGCTGCGAAAAAAGCTGCCCTGAAGAAAAAAGCGGCCGATAAGAAAGCGGCTGCCAGAGCTAAATTAGCAGCCAAGAAGCAGGCCGCCAAAGCTAAAGCCGCTGCCAAGAAAACAACTGCTAAAGCGTCTACTCGCAAAGCAGCCCCCAAAAAAGCTCCTGCGGCGAAGAAAGCTCCTGCTGTTAAAAAACCTGTAGCAAAAAAGGCTACCGTTAAAAAAGCCGCTGCCAAAAAGCCTGCTGGTGCTTCAAGCAAGCGTGGCCGCAAGCCAAAGGCTGCTACACCTGCTGCTGCGTAATTAATGATTTAATTGCCATCAAAATAAAAAAGGCACCTTCGGGTGCCTTTTTTATCACGAATAATTTACGCCTTAACCTGCGGGATGCTCCTGAATAGCCATTTGGTTGAAGACATATGCGTAAATTAATAAACGTTGCTCTTCGTTTTGTTGCATAAACTCCAATCCGTAGCTAACCGCCATTCCCTCAGATTGATTATCCACTGGATCTACACGCGAACGTACTACGCCGTAAATCAACAACTCTCGTTGGAGCTCGCGAATACCAACTGCCGCTCTGATTTCCAATACATCGCCTATTTCAGCTATCTCATCACTCAGTTCAATGCGTGCGCCGGAGATACTGATGTCAGAAATAACACCTTTAACAACGGATTTTGGCTCCGCATTAATATTACAAACATCCACTGGCTCGGATACAGCAACACGCGTTGCGCTTCGAATTCCTTTAAACGTAACCGACTCAGGATAGCTTAAATGGAGAATTGGATAAGGATCTGTAGTTTGGCTCTCTACCAGCCCCGCAAATATTCCTATGCCATTATCGATCATAAGACGAACTACAATTTTTTGGTTAGTCCTGAATTTAACCAATTTGCCCGCTTGTTTAGGTACGGATAATAAAAGGCTGCGCCCCGGCAAACATCCTATGAGCCGACAAGAAAAGCGTTCGGGTTGTCCGGTGGGGTTTGCTGTTTGAAGTTGTAGCGGATAACCATAGGCCAGCTTTAATTCTTCGAACTTCATGGGCGCATCTACAAAGTTTTTCGATTGTATACATCAAGTGTAGCAATAGAAGTAGATGGCGCCCACAACAGCACATGTGCGGGATATGGCTTTGGAACGGGTTAACCCATAGGCTCGGAAGTCACAACCCCAAACTCTTTATTCCATTCCATTAGTAATAAAGCCAAGGCCTGTGATTGTTCGTGCAGCGAAATCAGCTCTTCATAGGTATCTTTGGGTCCATGATAAAGTTTGATTTGTCGATGCTTGTTGGCGAGTTCATGCTGCAAGTGCTGTGATCGGTAAACTTCCAGTTTCCACCGCAAGTTGTGTGCGGTATTGCGGTAATACGCCAGCTTGGTTTGCAATGTAATGGGATTTACCGAATTGAGTGGCCCGAAAACGTTAAAATCGAGCGCGAGTACCATTGACTCTTTCGCTCCCGGGTCTGCAATAACGGTCGCCGTGCGCGCCTTGCTGACCAACTGGGCAATATCGCCAAACACTTCACCAGGCGTTACATAATTTACCAAGTCACCTTTGAGCGCCTGGTCTACGTATACCGCCAGTTTTCCTTTAAGCAGGAAGTAAAGCCAGTTTCCACTATCGCCCTTTTGCAGTACGACCTCACCCGGTACGAAGGACATCACCCGTGAAGCTTGCAGTAATATTTCCAGTTGTTTTGCGTCTTGTTGTTTGACTACCTTAAAGAAAGGAATCCCGGCGAGCAGATGCTCCAGAGTGTCTTTGGGAACTTTATGTAGCGATTTCGTTTCCATCATTAGCCCGTAATACTATTTTTGAAGAATCCATCACCCGCACCACTGGTAATGACTAATCCCAATCTTAACGCTCCCTGGCACGCATGATACTACCCAAAATCTATAGAACAACCATAGCTAAATGGCTGACAAAGTACGCGCGGCGCCTTTTTTTCTATATTATATCTACTGGGTAAGGCCCAAACCGCTGCATACCACACAGGACAGCACAGTCCTCGATAATAGAGAGTAGCAAAACTATGCGCTTCAACCGTCCATTTAGAGTACTAATCAGTCTCACATTTTTGTTTTTTTGGCAAATTTCACACGCCGAACCCATGCTGAATGGTATTGGTGTACACCAGGAGTTAGGCAGGGAAATGTTTATAGGGGCCCTGTTTTCTGAATCATTGAGCAATGATCCGGGAACTTTGTTACGCAGCCAGCAACCCATGCGTATGGAACTAAAAATCGTTAGTCCGGAAGGCATTACCGCACGACGCTTTAGCCGCTTGTGGATTGAGGGACTGGCGGTTAATAGCAAGGCTGATGCCTTAATGGCCCAAGCGGAGAATACGGTCGCCTTCGATGCGATGTTTAAAGGACGGCTCGTGCAAAATGACTTTGTGGAAATAAGCCATTCGCCGGGAAAAGGGGTCACCGTCAGTTTGAACGATGTTGTGCTTGGTACTATCAAAGACGAAAGCTTCTTCTCTATGCTATTGGCAACCTGGATTGGATCTGTTCCCCTTTCATCCGATTATCGCGATAGTTTGTTAAAGGTTGGCGATGTCGACAACGGGCTACGCGGTCGCTTCAACGCAATAGCCCCTTCAGCAGCAAGGGTAGCGGAAGTGCGCGCCTGGGGGTCGAGCCAGGAATTGATTGCCAAAGAAACCAAATCGTCAACACCAGCCAAATCTGCTGCAAAATCCAGCGCGCAAGCTAAGGAAGAGCTTATCGCTGACAAACCGGAATTGCCAAAACTTCCCGCAGTTGAAATCGAAAAACCCGCCCTTAATGTCCCAGCTCCCGCTGTGCAGGCAAAAACATCCGTTGCCGCTTCATCTACACCAACCAAACCTGTGGTTGCGGCTCCTCCTGCTGTTACGCGTGCGGCGGAAGACGAAGAGGACGATGGCCCCGCGCTGACGGCACAAACCCTTTTGGCTAGACAATTCTATGTTTCAGATGCAATTAAGAAAATTCGTAGCAAAACCAAGTATCCACAGCGCGCATTAGATAGGGGTCAAGCAGGTAACGTACGTGTTGCGGTAGTCATTGATCGCCAGGGTAATATCATTGGAACCAATATTTTGGAAAGCAGCAAATATGAGTTGCTAAACAAGGAAGCACTGGAGGCCATCAAACGCTCCGCGCCTTTTACCCCACTACCTGAAGCAATTAGCGGTGCGCGATTTGAATTTACAGTTCCTATGCGCTGGACCTTACCGGACTAATTCGATACGAATGGTTGCAAATCAAAAGCCATCCTAAGGATGGCTTTTTTATCTAAAGACCTATTTTAACTGGTGCAAGCGTTGTTCAATTATTTTGTGGATTCCGCTACGTTCCAATGCTGAATGTTGTTCAAGGTGCCCTAAATTGATTGCATGCAAATGCAGGCATGGCGTAGACGCATCTAACTCCCGCAAGTCACCCTTCATTAATACTGGCAAAAATGTTTTATGGGGAAGTAACCTCTGGCGCACTATATCAAGCGCCATCTGCAATGGCAGGGCGCGGTATTTTACCGTACCGCTACGAAATGGAATACGCAGGAATAGGCACGGACGAGACTGGTAGCTGCCTGGAATAATTTCCATCCCTGTCGGTGTTACCGCATCTGCCGGAATATTATTAAACGTATCGTGCGGCATATAGGGATTGGGAAGTATTACCAGTTTACGATCTTCTTCCTTGGGAAAGAAAATATTGTAATTGGTGTATAACTGCTCTACAGAACTGGAATAAACACAAAGTTTATTCTCAAATCCCATCACAAAATCGATCGCACGTTGACGCTGGTTGAAAGCATTCAAATCCCAGATTAGGTCTTTATTATCAGAATTTATTGACAAGATGGGTCTCTGCTTGGGAAAGGTGAAAGAAAGTATAGTCTCGCCAATTTCAAATATTCAAACACTCTACCCGCACCAGGATACGTTTTAACTCTTCCAATCCCTTATCTGTGAAAAGGTAACCAGAGCGTGTTTGTCCAAGATATTCTCGCTCGTCAATCGCGACACAATCATCGCGGATGACTTCCAATTCGGGACAGTGACGAAAGGATGAAGACAGAAAAATCGCCCAATCATTTTCGCTCGCCTGTCCCACCAGTACTTTTTGCAGTAACGCAATTACATCCGTTTTTGTCATCAGGTAATGTGGATGTTTAACCCACAGTAAAACCCCGATAACCACCAGGAAAATAAACAGGGTAATGACAAAAACGGCCATTGATCAATGCTCGCGAGTTGCCCGGAATACAACCTCCGGATGGCGCTCCTGCGTAAGGGATAAGTTTACGCGGGATGGCGCCAGATAAGTTAAATGGCCGCCGCCATCCAATGCGAGGTTTTCCGCGCACTTGCGTTTAAATTCTTCCAGCTTCTTCGGATCGGAACATTCGCACCAACGCGCTGTAGTGACGTTTACTGGCTCGTAAATGGCTTCGACTTTGTACTCATCTTTCAAGCGATAGGCTACCACTTCAAACTGCAGCACACCCACCGCACCGACGACTATGTCGTTATTATTTATTGGAAAAAACACCTGGGTTGACCCCTCCTCCGATAATTGCTGCAAACCTTTTTGCAGTTGCTTCATTTTCAAAGGATCTTTCAAGCGAATACGGCGGAATAGCTCAGGCGCAAAATGGGGAATACCGGTGAATTTTAATTCCTCGCCTTCGGTAAAGGCGTCACCGATCTGGATGGTGCCGTGATTGTGCAACCCGATAATATCGCCTGCGATTGCTTCTTCCACCGCACTGCGATCACCCGCCATAAACGTCACTGCGTCAGCAATTTTCACTTCTTTGCCAATACGCACATGCTTCATTTTCATACCTTGCGAGTAACTGCCTGAGCAAATACGCATGAATGCAATACGGTCACGATGCTTGGGATCCATATTGGCCTGGATTTTAAAAATAAACCCGCTGAACTTTTCCTCTGTCGGCTCCACAATGCGATTATGCGTTGCACGTGCACGCGGCGTGGGTGCCCATTCGACAAACCCATCAAGCATTTCACGCACCCCAAAGTTACCCAACGCCGTGCCAAAAAATACCGGTGTCATGCGACCGGCAAGGTACTCTTCCAGATCAAATTGATGGGTTGCGCCGCGCACAAAATCAATTTGCTCGCGAATATCGTCCGCATAACTTCCCATCAATTGAGTTGCTTCGTCACTGCTCAAACCTTTAATTTGTATATCGTCAGGAATGGTATGCCCCATGCCTTGCTGATAGACGTGGATCACATCGGTATAAAAATTATATACCCCCAGGAATTCCTTACCGCTGCCCAAGGGCCAATTGATAGGTGCTGCGGTAATTTTTAAAACATTTTCGATTTCATCAAGCAGCTCAACCGGATCACGGCTTTCACGATCCATTTTGTTAATAAAGGTGAGGATAGGCGTATCGCGCAGGCGACAAACTTCCATGAGTTTAATGGTGCGATCTTCAACCCCCTTGGCGCCGTCGATCATCATCAATACCGAATCAACCGCCGTGAGGGTGCGATAAGTATCTTCAGAAAAGTCTTCGTGACCGGGAGTATCCAGCAAATTGACAACGCGACCTTTATAGGGGAACTGCATAACCGAAGAGGTCACCGAAATACCACGCTCCTGCTCCATGGTCATCCAGTCGGATTTGGCGTGAGGGCCGCGCTTACCCTTTACCGAACCGGCAAGTTGTATGGCATTACCCCACAACAGCAATTTTTCGGTAACGGTGGTTTTACCAGCATCGGGGTGGGAAATAATGGCAAAGGTACGGCGCTTCGCCAGTTCAGCAGTTAAATTACTCATAAGGAATGTCGCACAACAAAAAAATAGAATGGCGGAAATTATACCCGCACCGGTTATTTAGGGGGATGGGAATTGAATATTGCTAGGTCTCAACAAGGGAAATATAGCGGATATGGCGCTTCAACCAAAGCCATGCCCAGATCCCCAATAAAATATTCGCCATAGCTGTTGCGATAAAAATTCCTTTCATTCCCCATAGTTCCTGGCCAATCCAGGCGAGGGGTAAATATACGTAGAGTACGCGCCCGGCAGAAATCAACATCGCGGGCCAGGGATTACCCATACCATTAAATGCCGCATTTACAGCCATCACCAAACCGTAGGCTCCATAACTGACTGGAACAATCCATAAATATAATGCTGCAATAGCAACAACCTCATCGTGGCCACCGAATAATTGCGCTATCTCAGCGCCCAACAGACCGAGGATAATTGCAATCAACAAACCAAACCCCAGGCAAAACCCGGTAAGGACACGCAACGCATCCCGCAATCGCTCAATTTTCCCCGCTCCCATATTCTGGCCAAAAAACGGCCCCACCACTCCCGACAGCGCGTAAAAAACGATAAGCGCCAATGGCTCGATACGGGTCGCGATTCCCAACGCCGCCACAGCATCGGTTCCATAAACAGCAACCATGGCAACAACAATGGCACTGGCAAAGGGGATAATCACATTTGCAGCCATTGCCGGAAGCCCCACTTCAACAATTGAAGACCAGGAATACCGGAGCTTCCGCCAGGGAATAAATGGATTTACTAACATATTCAGCCTGGAATGAAGGATATAAATAGCCAGCGTCAACATAAGTGCACGCGTAATAAGCGTTGCCAGGGCTGCCCCCTGTAAACCTAATGCCGGTGCACCAAGCAATCCAAAAATCAGGATCGGATCAAGCAACAGGTTTACCAACGCAGCGCCTCCCATCAAATAACCTTGGACCTGGCTCATACCCATTGCTCGCAAGGCGGAGAGACATACCATGGGCACCATCAAACAGGGAGCGCTGAAATACCAAATAGACATGTAAGAGCGAATAAGTGGAATTAAATCCGCAGGCGCGCCTAACATAAGGAACAAAGGTTCGAGTGTTAACCATCCCAATAAGCAGACGGATGCGGAAATAAGTAATGTGAGACTCATGGCATCGGTGGCAAGGCGGCGGGCTTTCGTGGAATCGCCCTCACCTATTGCCCGGGCTACCGCTGATGAGGTTCCCGCCCCCAAACCGATCGCCAAGCTGGTAAGTACCATAATGATCGGAAACGTGAAACTCAGTGCAGCCAAAGGTTCACGGCCGACTTGTGCAATAAAAAAAGTTTCTACGGCATTGAGCGACATAGTTGCCATTAACCCCCAGACCAGGGGTAAGGCCAAATTTTTCAGTTGCGTAGATACCCGACCTTCCGTAAGGGTTGCCTGTAAGGGTTGTGCCATAAAACTGCCGGGATGCTGATCAACAAAAAGGGGTGCAGTATACACCAGTGGTGGTGCAGCTTTTGGCAGAACTGCGACAATGTGCCACAGCAAGCCCACTACTCGCGTCAACCTCCTTGGTTATAATCGCAAGACCGGTTAACTCGATACTAATTATGCCTGCTATCAATACCCATCAAATCTCTTTTGCACTCGCCGAGCATACCCAGCACCTGAATTACTGGGTCATGATTCGCACCCTGGTGTTAGGACTTCTGGGGATTGCGGCTGTCGTTTGCCTATGGCAAGGCATTGTTGAATTACCGTTTACCGAAATATTAATTGCATTGGTGATGCTCACCGCTATTAATCTGCTGACATTCTTACGCTTACGCCAGCCACTACCTGTTACAGAGATCGAATTTTTTGTCCAGTTATTAATAGATTTACTCTGTTTAAGCGTTGTGTTTTATTTCAGTGGCGGAGCAAATAATCCATTTGTATCTTATTTCCTGGTTCCGATTTGTATTTCTGCGGCCACCCTTGGGGGCGGATTAACACTGATCATCACAGGGTTAAGCCTTTTCAGTTATGCAATCCTGCTGTTTTTTCACGTTCCGCTTCCAGCGTTAGCTCCAGGCCATCACCATCAGGATAACAATTCCATTAATCTTCATGTTCTCGGCATGTGGTTAAACTTTTTTATCAGCGCCTCACTGATTACTTATTTTGTCGTAAAAATGGCGCGTGACCTCCGCGCGCAAGAAGCGCAATTAAATCGCTGGAGGGAAGACCAACTGCGAGACGAACAAGTAATGGCTGTAGCGACGCTTGCCGCTGGCACAGCTCACGAATTGGGCACTCCGCTTTCAACAATGAAGGTATTGATTAGCGAATTACGTGAAGAATATGCCGATAACCATAACCTGCAACAAGACTTGCGATTGCTTCAGGAACAGGTAACCCAATGTGCAAATACTCTCCAGGACCTTGTACGAAAGGCTGAGCAGGCGAAAGAGGGAAATTTACCCGCAGAACCGGTCAAATCCTATTGCGAAAACCTGATTGAACGCTGGAAAATTCTTCGCCCGGATGTTCGTTCCCACATTGAATATCTAGCGGATTCGCCGGCGGTAAATACAGTTTTTCCACCGACCATCGCCCAGGCAATTTTAAATTTATTAAATAACGCGGCCGACGCCAGCCCCGATAACATTCATATCAAAATTACATGGGACCACGAAACCATCCTGTGGACCATTGAGGATAATGGCGCCGGCATTGCAGAAGAAATCAGTATGCAATTGGGGAAATCTTTTATTTCGACAAAAAATAAGGGGTTGGGCATGGGCCTGCTGTTAACCCAGGCCACTATTAATCGACACGGAGGCACTGTAACGCTGCATAATCGCAGCCCCCAAGGAACATTAACGCGCGTGCAACTGCCACTGAACACAACTGCCTGTGATTCAACATTTAAATAATATGAGCGAAAATAATGCCGCTGGATTTTCTGGTCGTTGATGACGATCCAACATTCGCCGCTATGTTGGAACGAGCACTCAGGCGTCGTCACTATTCTTGCGCCATTGCGCACAATGCCACCCAAGCCCTGCAATTTGCGGAGCATCATTCCATCGCCAAGGCGATTGTCGATCTAAAACTGGGTAACGATTCAGGTTTACAATTAATTCGCGAATTAAAAATAAAATTGCCTACTGTGCAAATCGTCATACTCACAGGTTATTCAAGCATTTCAACGGCGGTAGAAGCGGTCAAATCCGGGGCAGTAAATTATTTATGCAAACCTGCGGATACTGACGAAATCCTGGCGGCGTTCGAACAAAATCCAATGCCATCAATATCAAGTTATACGCCCTTATCGGTAGACAGGCTTGAATGGGAGCATATCCAGAAAATATTACAGGAAAATAATGGAAATATTTCTGCAACTGCGAGGGCACTGGGAATGCACAGACGCACCTTACAACGTAAACTGCAAAAGCGTCCGGTAAAACAATAATCTAGGCCGAATCCAGTTGCATGGCCATTAATAAAGCGTCTTCATGTCCATTGACAGTGGGATAGTAATTTTTGCGTTGTCCGACCTCAAAGAAACCTTCTTTGGAATAAAGTTCGATAGCTTTACGGTTGGAAACCCGGACTTCCAGAAAAAGCATATCCGCTTTCCCTTTTACACAATTAACAGCATGGGCTAACAAACATTGACCAATGCCTTTCCGTTGGAATAAAGGTGCCACAGAAATATTGAGCAATTCTGCATCGCCACCACCGTGGGTAACTACGACATAACCCACCAAGAGACCTTTAGACTCAGCCAACCAACATTTCTGCCTGCCTTTCAAACAATCTTCAAAACTGGATTGTCGCCACGGATGTGAATGAGCGCTTCGTTCCAATTCCATCACGCGGGGAATATCCCCAGCGGTTATCTCGCGCAAAAATAAATTTAATCCGGAATAAGTAGTTATTTGTAAGGAATTCATGGGACAAATTAATCAAGGGCAGCCCATAAGCGGGCCTTATTCAACGGACGTTGCAGTAACTCATTAAGACTGGGCATTAAAAACGCGGTAAGTTGAGTCTGTCCAGGTAATCCGTTAACTTCAACATGTTGCCAGTATTTCCCTGTCACCGACATATCAGCCGCAATAAAATATTTTGACGCATTTTCACCTAGCAACCACAACCGATTGATAGGACGCAGTTCGTTTTCAACCGCAAGCCATGTTTGCAACTCATTGCGCGCATCCATTTCCGTCCGTGAAACAAACCGGTTTTCAATCATGGGCCAGCGCAAGACTTCTTCATTCATCGTAAATTTTTCAGTGTTAATTACGTGGCGCAATATATTGTTCAATAGCAAATCTGTTGGCAGCGCAAGCGCTGTATTACGTGAATCAATAATTAAAAAGCCAGGTACGGGGCGCCAGACGTTTAATGAAAAAGGCGTGGCAATTACAGCCTCATTTTTTTCCAATTGCGCCAAAATTGAAGCAGCGTTAACCGGGACAGAAGGCTTCTGGTGAACATCCAAACTCGCCAGCACATCGACAGCAACAAATGATGTCGCAGCCGATATATCAGTCGCAATCGCCGGGGAAACTGCAGATGTTGTAGCAGAGATATCACTAGGCGCAGCATCCATTAAAGAGCTTGGTTCAGGTAAAACACAGGCAACAGGTTCAGGGGCAAACGGCAAACACCAGCGCGGCATGTAGTTTTCAATGCCCAACACAGACAAATAAGCTTGCCGTTGTATTTCGTTTATCAATTAATCACCTGTAAGAAGGCACTCAAATGTTCTCATAAGCAGACGAAACCAACATCTGAAAGAAAAATGATACCGATCATGGAAGAAGAACCCAATTAACGCGGAATATTATAAAACAAGACAGGAATAAAAAACGTCAGATTGACCGGCGATCTAACCAGAGGCTAAAAATAAAAGCCAGAGGGTAAGGGGCAGGAAGATCAGGAATCGGCGTTAGAGAGGGATAGCTGCCCTGGATAAACCGCGGTGTGCTCCATCACCCAGTCCGTGGTCGGGTATGGGCGGCGCATCAATAAAAAAACCCTTGTCAGCTGAGTGACAAGGGTTTTGTAATAGAAGCTTGACGATGA
>CAMLKG010000054.1 GCA_946480695.1 uncultured Cellvibrio sp. | reverse complement strand
TTACTGCAGATAATGAATGTCCGCCGATTTGAAAAAAGTTATCCGCTGTTGATACTCGGTCGATTCGCAGGATTTCCTGCCATATTTCGCACAACTTTTTTTCAACATCAGTCTTCGGCTCGACATACACTTTTTGTTGATTTGAAAAATCGGGATCCGGCAAAGCATTACGATTAACTTTGCCATTTATATTCAATGGAAATTGATCGATAAAAACAAAAGCAGAAGGAATCATGTAGTTCGGCAGTGATTTTCCGAGATAAAACCGCAACTCATCCGTATCTATGCTATTAATATTTTTTTCGGACTGCATATCATCAGTACAAAAATCACTAACCGGATTAATCGTTAAATATGCAACCAAATATTTTTCGTCATCGTTAGCAGTTTTTACTAGCACAACTGCATCTTTTATTTTTTCATGTAAAAGTAACAGGTTTTCAATCTCAATCAATTCAACCCGAAACCCACGAATTTTAATCTGGTTATCAATACGACCAAAAAATTCAAGGCTTCCATCGGGAAGAAATCGAGCTAAATCACCGGTATTATACAATCGAGATGATGAGTTTTTATCCAATGAGTTATAAACAAACCGCTCTGCAGTCAACTCTGGTTGATTCATATATCCACGGGCAAGACAATTACCACCGAAATATAGTTGACCAACAACACCAATAGGTACTGGTTTCATGCTGTCATCCAACAAGTAAAAACTCGTATTTGCTATAGGTTTTCCAATCGAAGGAAATTCAGGCCATAGTGATGGGTTCCTTTCCAGGGACAGCGCAGTAATCACGTGAGTTTCCGATGGGCCGTAATGGTTTATCAAGCGACACATTGGGTGATTTTCGAAAAACGTGCGAATAGCTTTAGTGATTTTAAGTTGTTCTGCAGTAGAAATAATACACTGCAAAGACTTTAAAAAAAGCTGATGCTGTAAACAATAGTCCGACAAACTTTGCAGCATGGCGTAAGGCAAGTTCAATGCGGACACATTTTGCGCCTGAATAAGTTTGGCCAAAAAGGCTGTATCATACTGGCTTTCTGCATCAATCAATAACAGGCAACCGCCGCCAGAAAAAGTCAGGAATATATCGGTAAAACTCATATCAAATCCAATTGACGCAAATTGGATAGAGGTATGAGGTCCTTGTAATTCCGGCTCGGCCTGAACCACCCCCTGAATCAAATTGATTAGCGGACCGTGGGGCATTTCTATTGCTTTGGGTTTTCCCGTCGAACCAGAGGTATAAAGTACATATGCCAAATGACTACTGGCAAGCCCTTTCACATCGGGATTTAGGTCAGAATTCTGTTGCAGTGCCTGCTGAAATGCCACGTCATCCAGTATAAGTACGTTACATCCCAATCCCCTTGGAATATGTTGTAGTGCAAAATTTGTTAAAACTGTAACTTCGCCCAAATCACTCAAAATAGTGTTCAATCTTCCTTCTGGCAAAGCCGGATCGAGTGGAACGTAGCATCCGCCTGCCTTAAGGATTGCCAGGATGGAGATAACCATTGTAAAAGAGCGATCAGTCAATAAAACGACCTTATCGTCCGGCATGATGCCACGCTTCAACAATTCATGAGCCAACTGATTAGCCTCACGATTTACATCCTTGTAATTCAGTTGTTGACCGTCGAATTTTAACGCTATCTGCTGTGGATTAAGAGACGCTTGACGCTCAAACAATTGATGTACGGTATCCACAAAAGCGGGACTTGACGGGCCATGTCCCCATATCTTTAATTGCTGTTTATCCGCATCCGGTAATAATGGCAGAGAACGAATTTCAGATTCAGGATTAGCGATAATGCTTTCGAGTAAACAGAAAAAAGCTTCACTCAAATGTTCAATGCTGCGCTGCTCAAATAAACTGGTGGCGTAAAGCCATGACAATTCAAGACCAGTTTCTTTTTCCGTCGCATGAAGCTCAATATCAAACTTTACGATCTGCCCATCAAACTCTATATCCTCAACCTGTAATTCCGCCAATTTAAGATTGGCTTTTTTATTATTTTGCATAACAAATAAAATTTGAAATAATGGACTTACCCCGGCGATTCGCGGCGGTTGCATAATTTCAACGAGCTTATCAAATGGTAACTCTTGATGATTGAATGCTTCATAAATAGTTTCTTTATTTTCACGCAATAAAACACTGAAAGCCTGTTCAGGTTCTATTTTTGTACGTATCACCAAAGTATTAACAAAAAAACCAATTAGGGGCTCAAGCTGCGGATGAATACGACCAGTTATAGGTGTTCCCAATGCAATATCACGCTCACGACTCCAATAACTGACCAGCACAGCAAGGGCAGTTTCCAGCAGCATGAACATAGTTACATTATATTTCGCCGCAAGTTCTTGTAAGTTGCGATGCAAAGCTACAGGCAATAGCTGTTGCACCCGGCCGCCATGAAAGGATTGCTCCTGCGGCCGAGGCTTGTCCAATGGTAAATTATGCATAAGGGGTAAATGAGCAAGCTTGTCACACCAATATGAAATTGAACGATCAAGGAAGCCGTTAGCAGCCTGCGCCTGCTGCCATAATGCAAAATCAGCATACTGTAAGGAAATGGGAGGCAAGGGAGCAGGCAGGCCATCCAATTGGGATTGATAACAATGATTCAGCTCGTTGGCAAGCACTGCGCCGGACCAACCGTCAGATGCTATATGATGTATAACAAAGATCACCAGATATTCATTTTCAGCAGGTGATATAACTGTAATACGAATTAATAAATCTCTACTTAAATCAAACTTATGATGAATTTTTTGTAGAATAAATTTCTGTAGTTGCACTTTGTCTTGTTGAATAGATTCAGGTAGAAAGCATTCATGAACGATAGTTTCTGCCCGTACCGCATTTATATCCATAATAGATTGAACAGGCTCGCCATCTATTTGGACGAAGCAAGTGCGCAACGCCTCATGACGACATACGATATCAGCAAATGCACGTCTTAATGCATCCAGATTTAAACCACCCTTAACACGAAAAACAAAATAGGTGTTGTAATGACTCTCGCCTTCTTCAACCTGATCAATCAGCCAAAGACGTTGCTGGGCTGATGACAATGGCAATTTGGTCAAACCGGGGGCGCGAGAAGGAATATCGGCCTTTGAATTTTCACCGCTGGTCAAACGCGCGACGTAAGCCTTCAGCTCATGGCGATTAGCAAGCATTGCTTCTTTTAATTCAGGAGGAATACCCTGTTTAGGCAGCTCACATAATAATTTTTCGTCCTTGAGCCGCAATACAACATTGTGCATACGAAGATTTTTAAACAATTGAGTTATGTTCATAGCTCCAGTACCTCAACACCTTCTTCCTGTTGTTGGTTTTCCTGCAGCCAGATGCGGTTTTCCAATAAATCAGAAATTTCAGCAATCGTAGGGGTTTCCAATAATTCACGGAGCGACACTTCAGTATCAAAATCTTTTCGAGTACGTGTCACAAGTGCAGCGGCCATGAGTGAATGCCCACCCACTTCAAAAAAATTGTCGTGTATCCCGACTGGAGCATATCCCAATACTTCCTGCCAATGAGCCGCAAGTATTTTTTGAATATGTGTTTGGGGTTCAGTATAAGGAACCAAACCTTGTGGCCGAGAGTGCTCAGCAGATAGCCCTAATGACGGAACGGAACCTTCGGCCCCAATCTCACCGCTTGAATCCAAACGCAACTCCAAACCTGATGCATGAATGGAAAAAGAGCTTCCCAGAACGGATTTTATTTTTTCCGCAAATTCAGTTTGCAACGAGACAACTTGCTGCCATTGAGTTCCGGATAATTCAGCATCAACCATGGCGTTAGGTGCCAGCTCCACACGCAGTACGCCCTCGAGAATAGCGGTGGTGGGAACATCGACAGCTTGACCAGCCGATACAATAATATCCGGTTTAAATTGGCGGGCACCATGTGGAGCAGCATCAATCCAATAACGCTTCCGCTC
Source organism: uncultured Cellvibrio sp. (assembly GCA_946480695.1). The sequence goes on along the minus strand of CAMLKG010000054.1, from coordinate 10,626 downwards.
AAACGGATAAGTCGGTAGACACAAACGACTGCGTTGTTGGCCACTGTATAAGGCCGACCAATTCAAGCGATTACCCGATAACCACATAGCTGCCCAAGCGGAGCCCAATGTCCACAATGTTTGCGTATTATTAGCTGGATGCGGTAAAGAGTTTGCTACCAATGAGGTTGCCGATAACTGAGCACGAACCAATGATGTCAAGGTGTGGCCCGGCCCTACCTCAAGGAAAAATTGTTGTGGGTCAGCTGCCAACAGGGTCGCTACACCGTCGCTAAAACGAACCGTAAAACGCAGATGATCAACCCAATAAGATGGTTCACAAACTTCATTACCCGCCCAGGTACCACTAAGGTTGGATATAAATTTTAGTATGGGTGGATGCAGCTTGACCTGACTCAGAAAATCCATGAATGGAGCCAGCGCTTGATCCATCATCCCGGAATGGAATGCATGAGATGTATGCAACCGTGTTACGGTAATACCATCATTTTCCAATCGTTGAATCAATTCTGCTATAGAAGTTTCCGTTCCTGATAAAACCTGTATCGCCGGTGCATTCTGAACGGAATGCCAAATACTATCGTGCAAGTATGGTTTTATCTCCTGCTCACTCAAAGGAACAGAGATCATTGTACCGGTTGGCATTTGTGCCATTAGCTTTGCACGGCACACAACAATGCCGAGTGCATCTTCAAGGCTAAACACACCAGCTAAACATGCAGCAACATATTCACCAATACTATGCCCAATCATTTGATCCGGCTTAAATCCCCAACTCATCCAAAGTTGTGCCAGAGAATATTCCGTTACAAACAAACTCAATTGAGAAAACAAGGTTTGTTTTAATTGTTCTTGCGCGTCTGCCTCCAAGCCTGTTGCCGGATAGAGTAATTCCCGTAGATCCAGATTAAGAAGTGGCTTTAGAATGCTGCAACAGTTATCAATGTGATTTTTGAAAGTTGGCTCGGTTTCATAAATAAACCGAGCCATATCATAATGTTGGCTACCCTGCCCCGGAAACATAAAACATAACTCGCGCGAGGTATTTTTTTGCACCGAAGCACTACAATACTTATTGTCAACACCATCCAATTTATATGCAAGCTCTTCAAGACTTGCGACGTTAGCTGCAAACCGATGCTCAAAATTATGTCGACCAACTTGTAGTGTAAATGCCAAATCTGCAAGATTTAACTGCGGATTGTTGCGGATATGCTCGAATAAGTTTTGCTTCATTACCTGCAGCGCAGTTGCTGTTTTTGCAGATAAAATAACAGTATGCACAGCACGACCTGCTGTTGATGGTTGAAGCTGCGGAGCCTCTTCAAGAATAATGTGCGCATTGGTACCTCCAATGCCAAATGAACTCACACCTGCACGCAGGACATCCCCACCAGTTGGAAGCCATTCCCGGGTTTTATTAACAACATAGAAAGGACTATTTGCAAAATCAATTTTCGGATTCGGTTCCTCAAAATTAAGACTGGCTGGAATTTGGCGATGTTGCATACCCATAATTGTCTTGATCATGCTAGCCACACCACCGGCGGCAACCAAATGGCCAATATTGGTCTTCACAGAACCAATACCACAATAATTTTTTTTGTCTGTATAACGACGGTAAGCACGTGTCAAGCCGGCGACTTCAATCGGATCCCCCAAATTAGTGCCTGTACCATGGGCCTCCACATAACTGATAGTCTCTGGATTAATATCGGCAATCTCTAAAGTCTCGGTAATTACACGCGCCTGTCCTTCAGGGCTGGGGGCGGTATAACTGGCCTTATCGCCACCATCATTGTTAATTGCCGAAGCCCGGATTACACCCAGTATTTGATCCCCACTTAGCAATGCGTCTTCCATGCGCTTCAATGCCACAAGTGCAATACCATTACCCGCTACAGTGCCTGCAGCTCTCGCATCGAAGGTACGACAATGACCATCAAATGAACCTATTCCTCCCTCTTGATAAAACAAAGCGTCTTCACGAGAGTTTGAAATAGTTACACCACCCGCAATAGCAATATCACATTGATATGCCAGTAGTGCCTCGCGAGCATAGTGGACGGCCACTGCTGATGATGAACATAACGTATTAATATTAATACTCGGACCGGTCAAACCCAATTTATAACTTGCACGTGTGGATACAAAATCCTGGCCGGTGGACAGGGAGACTTTAAACGTTCCGACATCGCGGACGAATTCCGGATGTGTTAATAAATTACGTGATAAATACGAACTCGCGCCAGCACCGCTATAGACGCCAATGACTTCCTTTATCGTTTCAGAGCTATATCCTGCACGTTCCAAAAGTTCCCAGGTTACCTCAAGAAAAATGCGATGTTGGGGATCTAATAATTCTGCCTCTCTTGGTGAAAACCCAAAAAAGTTTGCGTCGAATTTTTCAACGTCCTGCAACACGCCTTCTGCACCCACAAAATTTGGGTTATCGAGCAATACTGGGTCAACACCAGACTGAAGCAACTGCTGCTGGTTAAAGAAGGTGACGGACTCTACCTCCTGTTCAAGATTAGACCAAAATTTTTCAACGCTATTGGCACCGGGAAATCGACCCGCCATTGCAATAACGGCAATATCATCTTGATACTGTTCTATCATGTTTTCATTAGTGTTCATTTAAATCCATTCCTTTAAATATCTTATACTTTTCTCATGAGGAGAATAGTGAGCTGGTATTAAGACCCATATCTCAAATAACTGAGAGCTTTACCAACACTGAAAATATCATACTCTTCAGCGTAAAAATTCTTTGTTACGAGTTGAGATTTTTCAATTCAATAAGTTTCACAATCTCTTGAATCCACAAATTGAGCGCATTCTCAATAGTTGTCTCTTTATAAATATTGTCACGACACATCCATGTAAACTCATACTTGTCATTCCTAAAGCTCACGAGAATATAGGATGGCCATTTAATATCCGTCAATTCAGAACTACTACAACGGCCAACCGATTCACGGGAAAGAGAGATTAGATGCGCCGGCAAACCAGTTAAATCTATCTGGTCCATTTCAAGCAGTGCAGGAGGAACAATATTGATATTGAACTCAGCATCTCCTGTAGCCTCTATTTGTGTACGAATCTGGTCATTCTCACTTAAATATTTCAGTCCATTATAAGTAAGCCCGGAACCAGGAATTGCACTTAACTGCCGTTGATAGCTATTCACTTTTTCAGCTGGGCTTAATTTTTCATCCACTTCAATAACGACAGGAATATTATCAATTAACCAGCCTATTGTTTTATCCAAATCTACATTGCGAATTATTTTATCCCTGCCATTTACTACCAGATCAAAACGAACACATGAACTTTCTGTCAGCATCGAGATGACATTAGTAAACGCCGTCATAATAATATTAGTGCTAGTAAAGTTTTCAGCGCTGGGAGAGTTATTTAACAGCAAAGAACTATAGTTTTCGGCAAGGGTTTTGGTAATTACAATGTCATTGCCATAGTTTTTGGGATCATGCGATTGGTTTTTGATAAGACCATCTGGATAATCCATTAAAGTTCCTATTTTATTCCATGGCAGTGAAACCCAATAATTCACATCACTTTGAATCTCCTTTGAATTCACATAATAATGCAAATAATTTCCCCATTCTGAAACTGATGTTGTTTTGGCGGGCCCGTTAAACTCCTTCCCTGCAACCAAGTGCAGGTAACGCATAAAAAATTCTTGCACAAAAAGTTTTATGCTATAACCGTCCATTAAGGAGTGATGAACGATCCAAAAGAATCTTGCGGGTTCGTTTTCACCACAATAAAAAATGACAAATTTGCACAATTTACTTGTCAGATCTAATGTTGCCTGCAAATCATTAGCCTGATGTTCAATAGATTTTTTTAGCTCATGTTCATCAGTGATGTGAGAAAAATCAACGACCTCAAGAATATCTGAACCCGGATCAATAATTTTTTCGCGCACCATTCCATTATCCAAATGGAAAACATGTTGCAACCCCTGGTTTTCTTTTAAAACTAGTTTCAGCGCCTCACGTACAGCATCGCAGTTAACATGAGATATATTTAACATTCCAGACTGATTCCAGTGATCCCTAAACACCGCTTTGAATAATAATTGCCTGTTTGGAATGCTGTAAATCGGATCGCCACTCTTATATTGATATTGATAGCTGTCGATGCTTTCTGATACACGACTTTCTAGCAGTAGAGAAATTCCTTCAATGGTTGGTGATGCAACCAATTCCTTAAACAATACTTTAACTCCAAGCTCCTTCATCCTCGACACAGCGTGGATAGCAAATAACGAATGCCCTCCAAGCAGGAAGAAATTATCCGTGATGCCAATATTCCCTACCCCCAAGACCTGCTCCCAAACCTCGACCAACTCACGCTCCATTTTGTTTCTGGGAGCGACGTATTCATTTTCTACAGTGCGCAATTTTCGTGACGTTTCCGTTGGATTCAGCTCGGTCACTACCTCTTCAATCGACTCCCCTACTTCATCCATGGGATTAACTTTTGAAATAAGAACCTGAGGGGCATAGGGTATTGACATTAAATAATCAAATACTTTAACACCATCAAGATTTGACAACTCCTTTTTGCGTTCTACCGAGTCATCAAAATTCCATCGATCCCAATTAACTGAAAACCAGGTTTCATTTCCATGTGCGTATTTATTTTGCGCAAACGAATCCATAAATATATTTGCAGATGCGTAAGTTGAAAAACCGACACCACCGATAAACGCATTTATAGAGGACATTAACAAACAAAAATCTATCTTCCTATTTCTTAAAATCCTATCTATAACTAACACACCAGCAACTTTGGATTTATGCTGCTCGCTAAAATCCTCTTTAGTAACCTCCTGGAAAGGTTTTACAACATTGTTAACCTCTCCCGCCGCATGAATAACACCATTAATTTTGCCAATATTATTTTCAACAGACTCAAAAATTTCATTCATTAAGTGATAGTTACTAACATCTGCGCAATACACAAATACTTCTGCACCACCTTCTTCCATTCTTTGTATTCTGGATATTTTTACACTAATCGGATTATGCTCACCCTTTTCGGTTAGCCAGCTATCCCACTCAGATTTATTAGGGAATCCAGAGCGACCAATGAGGACTATTTTAGCTTGTGCTTGCCTGGCTAAATGATCTGCCAAATTCAAACCGATTTGGCCAACCCCACCAGTGATGATATACACACCACCATGAATGATACGCGGTGAATTCAACTTTTCTTTATTATCGTAAGTGTGCTCAAACTCCAACACCAACCGATGCAGCCCTCGTATAGCAACTTGCGCCTGCCGATTTTCAGAAGTGGTTTCAGACCAAATCAAATTAACTAATTTGTCAGATTGCTTCGAGCTTGTTGCTTCCTCTATATCAATATCGATGTAATAACACTCTATCTTTGGTGTTTCTTGCGTAATAACTTTACCAATTACCGCGAGAGAAGAATTTTCAGAGAAAACATTTTCGAAACCTGTAACGCTATACACATTATTAGCAACAAAATTGACATCAATCATCGACAATCCACTGCTTACCAATGCTTTTGCTAATAAGATAGCACTATCAGCCCCAACCTTTTGTGCGTGTAAAAAGGTTTCATAAGACAAACTATCCTCATTGCATAACGTACGTACACTCCAGAGATGCAACACTTTTTCCGGAAGCATATTGTCTTGCTTTAATGAGTGGAAAAGCTGCTCGTAGTCCTGCAATTGATCAGGTGTTATAGAATAATTTCCACTATCCTGACGAATAAACTCACTCCCCATTTTCACGCATACAACTGATTGGCCGCGCTCAGTCAGATAACGAATCAATTGATTACCAATCTCAAGATCACTGACAAAGACTAACCATTTATTGCTTTTTTCCACTACTGCCTGATCAGCCCCAACGGAAACTCTTTTCCACTTGGGCAAGTACACCCAAGTACTTTGTTGATTCATTTCTTTGAAATTATTCTTGGCAAAAACGGAACTGAATTCACCCGAATCAACCCAATAGCGCTTGCGGTCAAAGGCATAGGTTGGCAAAGAAATGCGATGAGTCATACATGATTTGTTAAATTCAGACCAATCAATAGCAAGCCCTTGCTGCCACAATTGGCCCAGTGATCGCAGAAGGAAATACTCATCATCAGTGTCATCGTATTGATGCGGCGTGCTCGCAATGGCAACGCTAACTCCAAATTGAGGATGCCTTTTAGCAAGTGAACTTAATGTCAGGCCTGGACCAACTTCTAAAAACAGTTTAGGTGTATCCCGTAACAAAGTTGCAATACCTTGTGAAAACTCTACTGTATTGCGCAGATGCTTTAACCAATAATCTACCGTTTGCAGCAAACCATCAGTTGCGACCTCACCGTTCAGATTTGAAATAATTGGTATCGACAATTTATTAAACGTTACTGTTTCCAATATATTTCTATACTCACCTAAAATCCCATCCATCATAGATGAGTGGAATGCGTGTGACGTATTCAGTTCGGTATTGGATATATCCATGCCATCCAGCGTCAATTTTAATGCCTCGATAGCGGATATTGTCCCTGAAGCAACACAGTTACCTGTACCGTTTACTGCTGCCAAATCACATTTATGTTCGATTAGTAGTGGAACAAGATTTTCTTTTCCCAAAAGGACAGATAACATTTTTCCGGCGCTTACTGTTTGCATTACACGCCCTCTGGCGCTAATCAGCTTTAAGCCATCCTCAAGGCTGAACACACCTGATAAGCATGCTGCAACATATTCACCAACACTATGGCCAATCATAGATGAGGGAATAACGCCCCACGACATCCACAATTTTGCCAATGCGTATTCAATAACAAAGAGTGCTGGTTGAGATATTTCAGTGTGATTTAATCGTTGCTTTGCATTTTCCACATCATCATGATCTGGATAAATAATGGTGCGGATATCAGTATTTATATGAGACAACAATATATCAGCACAATGATCCACACATTCACGATACGTGGGCTCTTGCTCATATAAACTTCTTGCCATATTTACATATTGAGACCCCTGCCCAGGAAACATGAAAACAATTGGCAACGTTTGATTGCTATCAACTACCTTGCTCTCAACTGCTACTCCATCCGAATCCAGCTTAATAACTGCTCTGTCAGTTGTATCGCACACTATAAAGCGACGGTGATTGTAAGCTTCACGGCCCACTTGCAGTGTGTATTCAACATCGACCAAATTAATATCGGGCGTGCTGTGCAGATAGGTTTTTATGTTTTTTCCTGCCTGTTGCAAACTTTCACTTGTTTTGGCTGATAAGAGAAGGAGTCGCCATTGACGATGCGAAAAACCAGCTTCTGCCAAAGGAGCCTCTTCCAAAACAATATGAGCATTTGTTCCACCAATACCAAAAGAACTCACTCCTGCTCGGCGCGGAGCCCCATTTGAAACCCAATCCTTAATTTCAGTATTGACATAGAAGCGACTATTTTCAAAATCTATTCGTGAATTCGCATGTTGATAATTAATGGTGGGAGGTATTTTTTTGTGCTTGATAGCCATTACCGTTTTAATCAATCCTGCCATACCGGCTGCCGTATCAAGATGTCCAATATTTGCTTTTACAGCACCTAGCGCACAGGTATTTTTACTGGCGGACTTTCCAAATGCTCTATTCAGGGCAGTGATCTCTATTGGATCACCCAACGAGGTCCCTGTACCATGAGTCTCAATATACTGGATACTTTCAGGATCAATTGCAGAAGCAGCCAAAGCTTCTTTTATGGCCATTGCTTGCCCCTGAACACTTGGAGCCGTGTAGCCAACCTTTAAATTACCGTCGTTATTTACTCCTATCCCTTTAATGATGGCATGCACCGTATCTTTGTCAGCCAACGCCCGTTCAAGCCTTTTCACCAAAACGACACTGGCTCCACCACTAAATCTCGTTCCATTTGCGCTTTCATCAAACGGGTAGCAACGACCATCAGGAGAAAGAATATTACCTTCCTGATAAAAATAGCCATATGGAGTGAGGCGAGGAATGGCTGAAGCACCAACCAGTGCCATATTGCAATTGCCCGCAGATAAGTTAAGGCATGCTTGCGCTATAGCTGTTAGTGATGTTGAGCATGCAGTATTAATACTGATGCTTGGGCCGGTTAGATTTAATTTATAAGAAATACGTGATGCAATGTAATCCTTATCCAGAGCAATCATTAATGCAGTTTGCCCCATGGATTTGTTTAGTCTTTCATTGGGCAATATATTATTTAATAAATAAGCACTGTTACCTGCACCAACAAACACACCTATTTTCTGTTCGTTTTTTAGAGCCCCATATCCTGCATTCTCAAGTGCTTCTACAGAACATTCCAACAACAATCTTTGTTGTGGACAGGTAATGTCAGCCTCTGTGGGAGTCATTTCAAAATAATCAGCATCAAAAAGATCCAGATCATCCAGCAGTACCCCTGACTTAACATAATCAGGTCTTGATAAAGTGGACTCATCTATTCCAGCCGATTTTAATTCTTCGTCACTAAACTGGCGTAGCGATTCAACGCTATCGCAAATGTTTTTCCAGAAATCATCTATATTTTTTGCGCCAGGAAACCTACCAGCCATACCTATGATGGCAAAATCAGTGGAGTATTCTGATGGTGATGGCAATTTAAATTGATGTGTTTCCTGCTCTTCGCGGCCTAACAAATAATTAACCAGAAGCCTGACAGTAGGATAAGTGAAGATATCTATTATTGATATCTTGCGATCCAATTGCTCTTTTATGCGATTTTGTACTTTGACTAATAATAGAGAATGCCCACCTAAATCAAAAAAGCTTTGGTTAACTCCAATTTGTTCGACACCCAAAATATCCTGCCAAATACCACACATGATTTTTTCAACATCACCGCTTGGCTCCAGATAATTATTGGTTACATTTATACCGGATAGATTATGTTGGGGTAATGCCTTACGATCAATTTTTCCATTGGGAGTTAAAGGCAAGGACTGCAAGGAGACAAATATGGAGGGAACCATGTAGTATGGCAGCGTTTGGTTCAAATGCTCACGCAGACGTTCGATAAATAATTCCTCATCTTCCTTTTTATCAATTGCTGCAATATCCTGGGCTGATTCATTAATAACAATATAAGCAATTAACCGCTTGTCATCTGCCGCAAACTCTTTTGCTACTACTACTACATCTTTAACACCGTTATAAGTAAGCAGTGTATTTTCTATTTCACCCAGCTCTACACGAAAACCCCGGATTTTTTCTTGATGATCAATCCGGCCCAGGAATTCTAATTCGCCTTCAGCAGTCCAGCGAGCCAAATCCCCAGTCCGGTATAAACGAGCACTACTATTATCGTCACTGCTTCCTTGATAGGGATCAGTAATAAATTTTTCTGCTGTTAACTCCGCTCGATTGAGATAGCCGCGAGTCACTCCCGCCCCACCAATCAATAGCTCACCGGCGACGCCAATGGGGACCGGATTCAAATCGCGGTTCATCAAATATACAGTTGTATTTGCGATTGGCTTTCCAGTCAAAATCCGTTTTTCACCGCGTCGAATATGTTTCACGCAAGACCAAATGGTAGTTTCTGTCGGTCCGTACATATTCCATAAATCAACCGCTGGCCTGTCGAGCAATGCAGCGGCAAGTGAGTGACTTAACGCCTCTCCACCGCACAGGATTTTAATCGCGGACTCGGGTTTCCAATTCGCCTCCAACAACATTTTCCACGTAGCAGGTGTGGCTTGCATCATAGATACAGATTGCGACTTGATTAAATCAATAAGCTGATCTGGATCTGCAGTAGCAATCCGCGAGGCAATAACAACCTTCGCTCCCACAACCAAGGGTAAAAACAATTCCAGGCCATGGATATCAAAAGAGGTGGAGGTAACTGCCAATAAACAATCTGTACTTTCAATACCTGGTTGATCGGTCATGCCGACAAGGAAATTAACAAGGTTGCGATGTTCAACCATGACACCTTTCGGATTACCAGTTGAACCCGAGGTGTAAATCACGTAAGCCAGATGATTGGAATCCCGATTACCAAGTACGGGATTGTCCACCGATTGAAGGGATAATTGTGCGAACACCGAAATGTCATCCACGCACACCGCCTGCTTCTCTCCCACAGGAACACGAACACGAGTTGCCATGCCAGTCAACACCGTATCTAACTGGGCATCTGTCAACATGTATTCCAAGCGCGCAGAGGGGTATTCAGGATCCAGAGGGACGTAGGCACAGCCCGCTTTCAATACCGCCAATATCCCGATCACCATATCCAATGAACGCTCAAAACAGATACCCACCAAGGTATCCGGTTGCAGCTTGCGCTCATTCATCAGGTAGTGCGCCAGTTGATTTGCCTTGCTATTCAACTGGCCATAACTCAGCGTCTGATTTTCAAATACCAATGCAGCGCGTTCTGGGTATGCCTGCACCTGCGCCTCAAACAATTCATGGACACATTTATCCTGCGGGTAAGCCACCGCTGTCGCATTCCAGTCCACCAGCAATTGCCGGCGCTCCGCCGCTGGAAGTATGCTCAAATTGCTCACCGGCTGTTTCGAATGATGCAGCAGGGCATCCACCAAACCTG
>CAMLKG010000053.1 GCA_946480695.1 uncultured Cellvibrio sp. | reverse complement strand
TAACGCCGTGCTCAACGGCAGTTTGTAAGTCGTGGTTTTGTGGGTTACTTTTGCGCAGCAAAACCACAAAGCTGCGACTTACAAACTGTCCAGCGCACGTAGTGCGCGGGTTGCAGCACTTTGTTAGGCTGTAGCGTAGCTGCTAATTAATCAAGCACCATAGTCACGACCATATTTGCCACTTGGTATAAGTGCTTTTCTGGGTGGTTCGCACAATTTACCCGCGCTGTCTCAAGCAACGATTCGTCATCCCATTTTTCAGCTCTTTTTGGGACATCACTGGACTTTCCTTGAGACAATGAGAAAGACATATTCATAGAAAGAGCGCCTGAATAGTAACCTAACAACCACTGTCCAACCGGAGCGTCGACTTTAAAATCGACCGCATACAGGTTTTTGCACAATGGCATTCCCATTCCATTAATAGGTGCAATTTGCGCAAAGGAAGGAAATGATAATGTGGCAAAATATACTAACAATTTAACTGCCAACACTTTTTTACCGGAAATCATAATTAACTCCTATTTTTTGGTTCATTTTTTTAAAGTGCTTGTGGGTAAGCTGGTAGCCTAACATTGTGGTAAACGGCAGTTTGTAAGTAGCGCATTGCGATAAACTTCGCGCAGCGATTCGCTAAATGCGCTACTTACTAACTGTCCAGTGGAGCGAAGCGGAACGAGGTTTGACCACCTTGTTATAACACTACGCATATTTTCTAAAACCTGGCACTGACTAAAAATATTTCAGGCCGCAGAAACTGCACTATTCAATTGCAGAGCCATACTGCAATTCACTTCAAAGCACCCTAGCCAAGAACTGAAAACCTCAACGTGACTATTCCAGAGGCTCTCAAGCAACCACGTTTTTACCAAAATTGGCTTAGCGCTTAATTTCTACAGCGAAAAAACCTTCCGATACTACCAACCAAAACACTTCGCTTTATAACGTTGCGTTCACCAGCGGATTGTAAGTAGCGCGTTGCGATAAACTTCGCGTAGCGATATTGCAAAAGCGCTACTTACAATGCGTCAGGCGCAACGTTTTGTTAAGTATTTATATTGTATCCCACGTTTTTCTCGTTCTTATATATGAATCGGGGTTGTAAAACCCGCCCAGTATGTCACCGAAAAATGGAATATCCTGTTTATTTAGACTCATTGCGCTGTATTGTAAATTACTTAGTAACTCATACCAAAAACGAATAATATGGATAACATATAATTGCCTATATGGCGCAACAGCTTTCTGCATTCCAGTTCGGAAACTCGCTTCCTTTACTGTATTTATTTCACTTCCTGATTCAGAGGAGTGCAATACCATTGTAAAACCTTGCGTCATCCTGCTGATTATTTCAGCATTATTTTCAATTTTTCTTTTTCTGGAATCGCTCACAATATTCTTGTAAATTAAAGAATCTACTTTCTGATACCAATCAGAAATTGGATCTGATTGCTGCCTACTGTTTGTAAGTAGATTGATATTTGAATACCGATCTCCTTTCGCAAAAGACGACAATATTTTCACTATGTTCTGATGTATTTCACCATCTAAATTTTGCATAAAAGCAAAATTGAAACTTCTTTTAGCTTTAACCTCGATAGATTTTATATACAACAGGTCGATTTGATGGCCTATTTCATTTTTTAGATAATTAAAGTCGGGAAAGCTTCCATTATTATCAATGTAATAGTCTAGCAATAGGCAAAGCTTTCCTATTCGCTCCAGTCCAGTAGACAAGCTTGTGAATGATTGAAAATATAAGCCCTTTGCGGCGTAATTTGCATTTCTTATTTGTGTTGCGCCAGCACCCAACATATCTTTAGTAAATTGTGCCTCTTTCACCAAAGCTGTAAATGTTTCATTGAACACTATAATATTTCCTTGCGATGCTCTTACTTAACAATGTTATTAGCCGGAAAGTTTCCGTCTTTCTTCCCGGAAACTTTCCGGCTAAGTTTTCGAATACCGTTTTATAGCACAACCATCAAGCAAGCGCCATTACAGGCTTTTACCGGTTTGGATCTGGTTGGGTAGCGGGTGGAAAGGCGGAAAATTTCCATGCTAATTTTCTTATTGTTTATAGGCTTAGGCCAAACGTACCCTCGCAACTTATTTGCGAAAGAGGAAAAGCCACGGATGCTCCCTGATGTGTTGCATCTTTTACTTGTTGGGAATTGCTTGTTGTGAATGCGATTGTGGTTCGCTGCATGTTTGGTTTTAACGCACAAGTTAAGTTGTGATTGATGCTTTGTTTTTCCATTCCGTGAGTGCGTTGACAGTCCTGCACTCATCCACTAACCTGCCTGCGCTGTGGTAAATCCCGCAGCCGGGCCTCTCAATCCCGCACAATCCAAAACTGACACAAAGCATTCTTTGTGTCCTGCTACAGCTTTGCCTGTTGTTATGGCGGCTGGGCAGGGCTGCCTTCGGGCGGGCCGGTGTTGGTTTTGGGCCGGTGTTGAGAACCCTGTTCAGTCCGCCCCCCAACAAATCTCAACTTGTTGTGATGGCTTCATACCAAAACTCGCGAGATTTTTATTATGGATAATACGATTTTCCCGATTACCTCACCCGATTCCTGCGTTATCAAACTCGATAAAATTCAATACGCCGCCTACCGAAATTCGCGCTTGGAAATTCATTCGCCCAAGGGCGAATTCCTTACCAGAATTGCTACGAATATAAACCTCGTGACCGAGGATGATGCGATTATCCAGTTGTGGGGACAGGCGTGTTTATTGGAAGTGTTGTTTGAGCAAATGGAGGATAGGGTGAGCCTGCCGCAGAAGGCGATCCGTAGTATTGCGAAAATCATCGATAGGATTGATGTGCACCTTGAGAAACAAACGGTGAAATAAAATATCCGCACAAAAAAACAGACGCGGATTTTTTCCGCGTCCCATTCTGAATGCTTGTCAAATTGTTTCGCTTCGCACGATTTCCCAACCTCCACTCAAGCCGTCTGATCCTCAACATATTTCCTGGGTGCTGCCTCGGTTTTCGCAGCACGGGAATTATCGAAGCATTTGTCGATGCACGCTTGCAATTCGTCTTCCGCAAAAGGTTTGCACAGGTAATAGTCTACGCCTGCTTGCCGCGCCAGTTGACGGTGTTTGTCGCTGTTGCGGGAGGTGATCATGATGATGGGCAAGTGGCGGGTTTCTTCGCGGGCGCGCAGGTGGGCGCAGAGTTCGAGGCCGTTCATGCGCGGCATTTCCATATCCACCAGCATCAGTGCGGGCAGCCGTTGGTCGATGACTTCGATGGCTTCGAAACCGTCTTTGGCGGTGGCGACATCCAGCCCCAGGTCGGCGGCAAATTGGCTGAGGGAGCGACGGGTGCTGAGGGAGTCATCCACGATCAGCGCCAGCGGCGGCTGGGTGATGCTGGTTTCGCTGCTTGCCTGCCTTTGATCCCAGCGGTCCCTGGTGTCGCCGGTGAGCAGGTCGATGGCGAGTTGTTGGAGGTCGACAACCGGTGCCACCTGTCCATCACCGAGGATGGTGGCGCCTATCACGCCGCTGATGGGCGGAGTATGGACGGGCAGGGGTTTGACCACCATTTCGCGGCTGGCGGTTACCCGGTCTACCGCTACCGCCAGTTGTTGGCCCGGCAAGCTTTCGACGATGAGCAATGCCTGTGCCTCCCGGGCGGAGCGGAAGCTGGCTCCGTGCAGGGGAGCCAGGCTGGCGAGGGGTAGGACTTTTAGCCGGTCTGTGCCAAAGGGATAGACCAGTCCTTCAGGGGTTTCTTCCAGGTCCTGGGAATCGAGAAACAAGAGTTGCACCACGCCCCGGCTGGAAACCGCGAGGGATTGGTCCCCCAGTTTAACCAGCAACCCTTGTTCGGCGACCAGGGTCATGGGGAGGCGAAGGTGGAAGCGGCATCCCGCACCCTCCTCACTTTCGAGGTTAATACGGCCTTTGAGGCTGTGGACACGGTCGGCGACCATATCCAGGCCGATACCGCGCCCCGAGGTGTGGCTGACCCGTTCACTGGTGGAAAATCCGGGCGTAAAGATCAATTGTTGCAGTTCGCCTTCGTGGGGAATGGCGGCGGATTCCTCGATCAAGCCCATTTGCGTGGCGCGCGCGAGGATTTTGTCGCGATTGAGCCCGGCGCCATCGTCGCGCAAGCTGACGACCAGCGATTGGCCCTGGTTGCGAAAGCCTAGCCAAATATTGCCTTCGGGGGATTTGCCGGCGGCCAGGCGGGTTTCGTCGTCTTCCAGTCCGTGGTCCACGGCGTTGCGCAACAAGTGCATGATGGGATCGAGCAGGGCTTGCAGCAGGGCGTTATCCACCAGGGTATCGCCGTTTTCCAGGATCAGGCGCGCCTGCTTGCCGGTCAGCCGGCAGGCTTGGCGCACACAGCGCTGGAAGCGGGGTTCGAGGCTGCGGGCCGGTACCATGCGCATATCCAGCAGCAGGCTTTGCACGTCGCGGTTGGTCTGTTGCTGGGCGTAGGTTTCTTCTTCCACCGAGCGCAATTGCTGGCGCGCCTGGGCCAGGCTGTCGCGGCTGTCGGTGGCGTATTCCTGCAATTGATGGAAAAAACTATGGAGTTCGCTGTAGCGATCCATCTCCAGGGGGTCGAGTTCCTCATCTTTCAGCCGGTGCAGTTGCCGACGGAAAAAATCCTGGCGTTCGATTTGTTGGCCCAGTTCTTCGGTGAGTTGGCCGAGGCGTTGCTGTAGCTGCTGTAGCTGGCGCAATTGCAGTTCCAGGCCGCCCACCTGGGTTTGCAACCGGTGGGTACTGATGGCGCTGGTGCCCGCCAGGCGCAAGAGCTCCTGGGCGGTGGTTTCGCGGACGCGCAATTGGCTGGCGAGGTTTTCTTGCAGTTGGTTGGTTGCAGCGGATGGTTCCGCCGCTGAATCGCCATCAATACCGGCTGTGGGTGTCGATTGGTCGAGCGGCGCGGCCGTGGCGTCACCCTCGGGCGCTTCCCCATCCCTGAGCGAGTGGTAATCGTCCAGCAGGGTTTGCATCAGCGGCAGGGCTTCGGCGACCTGGGTTTGGCCTTCCACCAGCGCATCCAGCATGGCGGCCAGGCCGTCGCCCAGGTCAACCAGGTGCTGGCCTAACTGCGGGTTGAGTCGCCGGGGTTGGCGTCCCAGTTCCTCCAACAGGTCTTCGCCGAGGTGCATCAGGTTGGCGAGGCCGCTGATTCCCACCACATTGGCAGCCCCTTTGATGGTATGGGCAATACGCTGGGCAGCGGCGAGCGCCTGGCTATCGCTTTGGTCGAGGTAGCGGTTTACCTGGTCGGCAAACTGGTTGACCTGCTGGGGAAGTTCCAGCATCAGGCCTTCGAGCAGATCCGGGTTGACGTCCTCCGTTAACGCCAGGCTGAGCATGGTGGCATTGGCCTGGCGCGGCAGGTCGGATTCGCGCGCGGGCGGCGGTGCTATGCGTGCCAGGGCCTCGGTCAATTGGTCGGGTTGCGATAGCGGCTGCGGCCAGGCGGGATTAGCCAGGAACTCGCTTAATCCCCCGGCGGCAACCTGGGTGGAATTGCTGCTGCCGAGTTGTTGCACATAATCGAGGAAATAGATCAACCAGCTGTCCAGCAGTTGCCGCCGGGCGGGGTTAATTGCCGATGGCTCCCGGGCGAGCGCGGCCAGTTGGCCATGTAGCTGTTGCCACGCGAGCCCGAGCCCCGGTAAACCCATTTGCTCGCAGGCTTCAGCGAAATGCCCGCATTGGTCGGCCTGTGCTTCAAGTTGCCCGGCATCGGGGTCTGCTTCACCTTGGCTCAGGCTTAGCTCCAACTGGTTTTGCAGTTCACCGGCCAGGAGTTCAAGCAGTTCCTGTTGGTCCCGGCTGAGGCTAGCCATTGGCGACTTTCTCCCTCGGTAATTCCATGGGTATGAGATTGGATTCCTGTTCGTGAGTGCCAATGGCGGTCGGGCCGGGGATGGGAATGGCGTCCTGGGCCTGGCGCTCCCTGATGTCGGTCGGACGGTCGCTGGCGCGGAATTCCGGCAGGGTAAACACCATCACCTGTTCCATTAACGACTTGGCGTATTCCTTGAGTGCATCCGTTTGCTGGTGTTGGGCTTCCAGTTCGCGCGAAGTTTCCTCGGTGGAGGCGTTGATGTGTTCGGCCCGTTCGTGCAATTGCTGGGATACCTTGGCCTGGTTGACGGAGTGGACCGCAATGGATTTGACGTGGTTTACCAGTTGGCGGGTAGCGGCCTCGGTATCCTGCATTCGCTGGCCCGAGTCCTCCGCCATGCGCGTTCCTTCGGCTACCTGGCTGATGAGTTTGTTCAGTACCGCAGCGGCGTCGGAGGTTTCCACGCGGATATTGTTCACCATGGTAGCGATTTCAGACGTCGCGGTGCGGGCGTTTTCCGCCAGCCGCTGGACCTCTTCGGCTACCACCGCAAACCCCTTGCCCGCCTCACCGGCGGAGGCGGCGTGCATACTGGCGTTAAGGGCGAGTATGTGGGTGCGCTCGGCGATGGTGTTGATCAGGTTAACGATACCGGTAATTTCCTGGGAGCGATCCCCCAGGCGTTTTATCCGTTTTTCGGTTTCCGACAGCGTACCGCGGATGGTTTGGATACCTTCCAGGGTCTGGCCCACCGAGGTCCGTGCCTTGAGGGTGTGGTCGATGGCGGCGGAAGCGATGGAGTTGGTGATGCGCGCCTCCCGCGCAATATGGTTCATGGCGCGCGCCGCCTGGTCCAGGGCTGCCAGGGTTTCGGTGACTTCGCGCCGTTCGGCTTCGGACAACCCCAGCACATGGTGGGACTGGTGTTGCAACTGGTCGGAAATCCGGTTGACCTTTTCGGCGTAGCCGCGCATTTGGTGCAGGGTGCGCGCGGTTTCCGACGTGAGCAGGTTAACCGCGTCGGAGATGGTACCGGTCACGTCGGCGGACACAGGTACTTTGATGGACAAATCCTTTTTGGCAATGGTGCCCAGCGCGCGGATCAGGCCGATGATTGAGTTGTTGAGCTGTTCGTTTTCCGCGGATTGTTCGCGCAGTACCTGGATACGCTCATCCAGCAGGCGGTTGAAGGCGGCGCCCAGTTCACCCAGTTCGTCCCGCGCCTGGATGCGCACCCGCGCCTTGTCATTCCCCCGGTTTTGTTGCGCGATCACACCTTGCATGTGCCAGAGCGGTAATACGATGCTGCGATAAATCAGGAACAGCCCGAGCGCCGTACCCGCCGCAGTCAGGAAGAGGGCGGCGGCGAACAGCCATTGGGCGACGGATTTTTCATTGTCCACACTGGCAATGCGCCGGTCGAAGGATTGCGCGATGGTGTGCTCGTAGGCCTCTATGCCTTGGGCGAGGGCCTGGACACTTGCGGTGAGTTGCGCCCGGGAATTTTCCTGGCTGGTTGCAGGTTCAGCGGCGCCGGTTATGGTTTCTTCGCTCATTGTGGTTCCTTCACCGGTTGTAGTTTCGTCACCGGTTTGGTCCTCGCCTTGCCCGGCGAGGGGTGTCGCAGGCGGAAGTGCAAGGCTTTCGCGCGGCGCTTGCAATTGCGCCACAACGGCTTGGTGCAGGTCGCGTAGCGCCTGCTGGTCCGGTGCTGAGTAGAACTGGAACGCCAGTTTACCCAAGCCCTCTATTTGCTCCCCCAGCCGGGCGGAGATCTCCCCGGCGTTGGCAGTTTCGCCAAGGTCCGGCTGTTGCACCGCCTCCGCCAGTTGTGTCCGGGTGTTATGCATCTGTTTAAGGTGTTCTTCGGCGCCCGTGTAATCGGCGAGTATTTTTTCCCGCTTGATCTCGGTGGATATCTGCGCGTAATAGGCCACGCCCATGATCATAAAGCCGGCAATGAGGCCGACCATGAGGCTGGTGATCTTGTGAGAAATCTTGATGCCGGACACTTTATTCATGGTGATTTCCTGATGTTGCAAGGTGGATCAATGGACCCTTTGTTCCGCTCGCCAGGGTACGCAGGGCGGTCCCCAGCCCTTCGGCGTCCAGGCAGCAGACTGGGTTTTGCTGGTGGAAAACAATACGGTGTGGCAGGTGTGGCAATAGACCTGCCAGGGGGGTATCGCGGGTGGGGTCAAATACCTGGTGCGGGTCCGGGGTAAGTTCCATGGCCATGGGCAATTTGTCGATGACCAGGCCCAGGGATTTGTCGCCGCGCCCGATGACCAGGATAGTCTTTTGCAAGGGCAGGGGCTTGGCCAGCAGGCCATGCAACTGGTACACGGGAACCAGTTCACCGCGCAGGTTGCATAGCCCCAGGAAATGTTCGGCGGTGCCTGGCAGCGGCGCTATAACCGCCTGGTTAATCACCTCGCAAAAATAATTGGCTGCCAGTGCAAACTGGCGGCCGGCGATAACACAATGGAAACAGCTTAGATAATCGCCGGAAGTGGAAACCCCGGCGCCAGCAGGGGGCGGGATTTCTTGTGTACCGGGTTCCCACTCAGCATTCTTCACGCCCATTCACTCCTTGGTTCGCACTTACAGCGACGCCAGCGTGTCCAGGATTTGTTCCTGGGTATAAGGTTTGGCAATCAATCCCTTGCCACCCTGGAGTTCCCCCCATACCTTGTCGGCGCGCTGGTTCTTGCTGGTGACAAACACTACCTGGGTACCGGCCAGGTCCTTGTCGGCAGTGATATTGCGACAGGCTTCGAAACCATCGACACCATCCATGACCACGTCCATGAGGACGACATCCGGCCGGTAGGTCTTGGCTTTTTGGTAGGCGTCCTGGCCGTTGGTGGCGGTGATAACCTGGTAACCGGCATCCGACACAATGGTTTTCAGGTGTTGCAGTTCGATCGGTGAGTCATCAACGATCATGACTTTACTGGCTCTCATATTCTTTTCTCCTTGCGTTGTTCGAGGTGCTTTTGGGTAATGGCTTTGAATTCGTTATGGTTGACCGGTTTGGTGAGGTAGGTGTCGCACCCGGCCAGTACTCCCTTGAGTTTGTCAAAACGCGAGGAGCGGCTGGTCAACATGACCACCGGGGTGTTTTTGTTAAACGCCGAGCGGCGGATCTGTTTACAGGCGCTGTAACCGTCCATGCCGGGCATAACCACATCCATAAAGATCAGGTCGTAACGCCGGGCTTCCGCCGCGCTGACGGCGCTTTCGCCATCGATTACCGCATCCAGCTCGGCATTCATCGCTTCAAATTCCAAGGTTAACTGGCGCCGGACCGCAAGGCTGTCGTCGGCCACCAATATCCGCAATTTATTGCTTTCGGGTTGCTTGTTTGCGGCGATACCGGGGGCGGGCAGGTCCGATGCGATTGCGGATTTGGATTGCATCAGGGGTTTGAGCAAACGTAAATCCGTATCCTCACCGATTTCCAGCTCGGGGTAATAATCCAGGTGGCGAATGGTGTAGTTGTCCAGGGTTTGCAACAGGCGGGTGGGGTTGATCGGGCAGTTGATGATCAACTCCGATGCCGGTTGTTCCTGCGGGGTTTTCTCGCGCAATTGCAACACCGGTTTGCGCCGGTCGCTATCCCGGTAATTGGTTAATTTGTGCCAACAGAGCACGGCCCGCGCATTACTGGCGTTAACCAAAAAAATATCGGCGTTGCGCGCACTCGCCCATTGGTTTTTGGAGGTGAGTTCATTCACGGCAACCAGGGTGTAACTGCGCTGGCGGTAACGGGTGATTTTAAAAATATTCTGCAACACATCCGTGTCGTTTTTATTGGCACCTATAACCGCAACCGAGAACTCCCTGCCGGGCTGTTTGGCGGCAGATGTTTGTGGGGCATTCATCGACTTAGCTTCCTCGCTGGAGATAGAGTGCAAGTCTAGATGAGATTTTATTTTCACAATGTTTGTTTATGCGCCACGAAAAAAGTGGCGCATTTTTTTTGATTTCGGCGCGCAAAAAAAATAATGTTTGATGCGACAAATAAAAAACAGAGGCGCCAATTTGCAAATGTTTTTAAATGGTTTTTCTTAATAAAATCATTTGGTTGGATATTTATTCAGACAAATTTTTGTTTTTTTTCGCGCCCAATTTTTTTAAGTCTTTGAATTCATTTTTATTAAAAAACTATAAATAAAAAATCTATCTGGAAGATTGGCTTATAACTAGACTTCAACCGTCAATCGCATTTGTCCGACAGTACAAACGCCATTTTTTTTAATGTTCGAACACACTTTAACGAGGCAAAAAATATGGAAATGGAAGCAAGTTACAACGGGTTTCTAGTGGGGTTGTCGTTCCTGGTTTCGGTATTCGGTTCTTTTACCGGTTTGCAGATTACCAACGGTATTAAAGCGTCTGGCCAGGTATCCCTGGTGTGGGTTGCCACCGCCGCTGTGGCTATCGGTGGCGGCGCAATCTGGACCATGCATTTTATTGGAATGCTTGCTTACCAGGTGCCCATGGATATGGGTTATTCGCCCGGGCTGACCTTCCTTTCACTGGTAATTGCCGTAGTCGCGGTAGGGATTGGGATTTACATCGCCGTGCAAGGAAACTTTTCCATTGCCCGTTTGCTGGGGGCGGGCTTGTTTACCGGGCTGGCAGTAGCTTCCATGCATTACATAGGTATGAAAGCCATGGTTATGGCCGGCACCATGGCCTACGACCCCACCCTCGTGGCTGTGTCGGTGGTGATTGCGGTAGTGGCGGGCACGGCGGCCTTGTGGCTCGCCGTTAACCTCAAGGGCGCGATGCCCATGCTTGGCAGCGCGGTGATCATGGCGCTGGCGGTGTGCGGTATGCATTACACCGGTATGGCCGCCATGACCATGGTCCACGATCACAGCCAGCAAGGGGTGGTTATCGAAAATTCCATGAGTCCCATGACGATGGGCTTGTTTGTTTTTTGCGCCAGTATGTTGTTGTTAGTTATCTGTTTGATTATGTCTTTCAACCAGCTCAGCCATCGCATGCAGGAGGAAATGGCCGACGTAGGGCAGTGACCTTATCCCTGGAAGGAAATGGCGGTTCATTGAGCTAATCCCAACCGGCGCTTTCAAGGCATCAGGCGCTACCCCCAATAACAAGGAGTTCCTATGAATATTATGTTGCTGGCTTCGGCCTACAATGGCATGTGCCAACGTGTGCATCGTGAACTGGAAGCGGACGGCCATCGGGTGTCCATTGAACTGGGTGCCGGCGAGGAACAAATCCTCGCCAGTGTCCAGGCATTCCAGCCGGATTTGATCCTGTGTCCCTTTTTAAAGCATCCCGTGCCCGAATCGGTGTGGCGCAATTATTTGTGCTTGATTGTGCATCCGGGCATTGAGGGCGACCGGGGCCCCTCTTCGCTGGATTGGGCAATCACCCGGAATTGGGATTACTGGGGCGTCACCCTGCTGCAAGCCGAGGCGGAGATGGACGCGGGGCCCATCTGGGCAACCCGCGAGTTTCCGTTGCGCAATGCGGCCAAGGCCAGTGTGTACCGGCGCGAAGTGATCAACGCCGCCGTGGACATGATTCGCGAACTGGTGGCCGATTGGGTTTACCAGGCCCAGCGCGAACCCCGTCCGCTCGATTATTCCCGTCCCGAGGTTAAAGGACGGCTTATGCCGTTAATGCGCAAGGATGATCGGCAGATAAACTGGCAGGACCACACGGCGGCGGAGATCGCCCAGATTATCAACGCCGCTGACGGCTTTCCCGGCGTACTGGTTACCCTGGAGGGGACGCGTGTCTACCTCTATGGTGCGCGGGTGGAAAACCGTGGGCACCAGGCGACACCCGGCAGTCTGCTCGGCCATCGCCAGGGGGCGATTTGTTTCGCCGCGCGCGATGGCGCCGTCTGGGTTCGCCAGCTCAAACTGGCCCCGCAAGGGGAGAAACACTTCTTTAAGTTGCCCGCCTGGCAGGTAATAACCCAACTCATGCCCCAGGTCCCCGCCTTTGCCGGGTTGCCGGTATTGGATTCCCGGGAACAGGAAGATATTCGCGTCGAGGTTGAGGGGGCGGTGGCTTACATCAGCTTTGATTTTTATAACGGCGCCATGAACACCGAACAATGCCTGGCCTTGCAGGCCTGCGTGCGCCAGGTCGCCCGCCGCGAAGGGGTACGGGTAATCGCACTGCTGGGTGGCGAGGACTTCTGGAGCAATGGCATACACCTCAATTGCATCGAAGCTGCCGCTGATCCGGCACTGGAATCCTGGCGCAACATCAACGCTATCGATGACCTGGTGGAAACCCTGCTGCACCTTGAGGATGTGGTCACCCTGGCTGCGCTGCGCTGCAACGCCGGCGCGGGTGGCGCCATAATGCCGTTGGCATGCGACAAGGTTATTGCGCGTGAGGGAGTGGTGCTTAATCCCCATTACCTTACCATGGGGCTTTATGGTTCCGAGTATTGGACCTATTTGTTGCCCAGGCGGGTAGGGCAGGCCCAGGCGCAACGGCTGATTAAGGGGTGCCTGCCGGTATTGGCCCGCGAAGCGGCCGATTTGGGTATGGTGGATCAGGTGTTGGCGGAGGATTGGGAAACCTATCACCACCAATTGCGCCAGGTGTGCCAGGAGTTGGCCAAGCCGGAAATGCTTGAACCTCTGCTGATTCATAAACGCGCCCAACGCCTGGCGGATGAGGCGGTGCAATCGCTGGCCTCCTATCGCCAGGCGGAATTGCGCCATATGAAAGCCTGCTTCGATGACCCGGAGAGCGACTATCACCGTTTGCGACGCAATTTTGTCTACAAAGCCCCGTGCAACCAAACCCCGGCGCGGCTGGTTTATCACCCACAGGATCAAACCCAGGCGCAGTTCGCCTGACTGTAGGGATGGAGGGAAACCAATTTCCATTTACCGGTGAGTGCTGGCCTATTTATTTAGGCCAGCATATTAATTAGGCCAGCATGACCAGTGGGTATTGTGGAGCAGGCGTATCGCTAAAACCCAACCCCTGGCGATGAAACAGGGTTGCAAGTTATTGTTTTCCCCACATCCAACGCAATATTTCCGGCAACAGGACCCCGCCGTGTTTGTCGGAGTGATCGCCATCACCCCAGGTATGCCTCATTTCGTAGCGCGGTCCCTTATCATTTTTTTCATCCGCATTCGTATTTGCCCATTGCAGGGCGGCGAGCATTTGCTGGTTGGCTAAAAACCAGTTGCCGTGCTCATTGTCCAGGTCATTGCTGCCATCTTGCAGGAAAATTTTCAGCGGGCGAATAGGGGATTTGCGAATGAGTCCGGGATAGAGATCGCCTCCCGGCGTCATTGGTTTGCCCGCCGCAGCCGGCGAATAACCAATGGAAACATAGCTGCCGATAATACTGATGACATTGCGAAATGCCTCCGGCTTATGCCATGCCACGGTAAAGGCGCAAATCGCGCCACTGCTGGTGCCGCCGATAATCCGGTGTTCCGGTTTACTGCTGATGGCATAGGTTTTTGCAACAGCGGGAAGCAATTCCTCCGTGAGCATTCGTGCGTAGGTATCGTTTAACGCATCGTACTCCTGGGCGCGATGATCGGGGTTGGACATGCCCAGGTTGTCGGGATAGGCCTCGCTGCGGTTTCCCGGGGTAATAAATAAACCTATCGTGGGCGGAATCGCTTGCTGATGGATCAGGTTATCCAGCACTTCCGGTACGCGCAACGAACCTTCGGGGTTGGTCGCACGCTGGCCGTCCTGGAATACCAGCAGATTCATGGGGCGTTGGTGCAGGGTTTCATAATTTGCCGGCAAATAAATCCAATAGCGGCGCACTGTGCCTTTGAAAATAGTGCTATGGAATTCATAGGGACCCTTAAGTGTGCCGTTAGGAACGCCGGGTTGTTGCAGTGAATCGCGTGTGAATTGGTAGTCACCGGCGGCGCGATGGGGTGGTGTGGTTTGAGTCCCGGCATTGAGCTGGACCGAACTGCCGATAAGCATCAAGCCAATAAGGATTTGTTTCATAATTTGTTCCCGGTCATTAAGGTTATTGGGGACAATACTTGCCGACATCCGATGTTAACAAAACGGGGCGCCTGCGCGCCCCGTTTTGCCTGTCCATATCGTTCGCTAGCGAGTAATCGGCCGGAACTCGTCAATATCCCCGTGGGGCATATCCAGCCAATTATCTGCCGGTAGTCCCGGAAGGGGGGCGGGTGTATCGGGCGATGCAGGCTTGAGTGCTAGCAATTGATCCAGGTGGGTTAATACCGGTTCTTCTATGGCTTCACTTGGGCACACCAGGATGTTGTGCCTGCGAGCACTGCCGCCCAGGCCCAGGCTGCTTGAATAACGCACCAGTGCGGAAGCGAGGATCAAGCCGGTAATCACCGGGATCAACCACCAGAAAAACACCGGGGCGTAGAAATAGGTCAGTGTGCCCCAGGCGATTGCCGCAATAGTCATTTTGGAGGTGCGGGCGAAACATTCGCTCCAGGGTAGCAAACGGCCTTCGCGATCTTGTGAATCCCAATTCACTTTAAAGCCCAAAAATACCGAAATAACAAAATAGGCGTGGTAAACCATCATGATTGGGGCGATCAGCACGGCAAAAATGGTTTCAACAAACGCGCCTTTGATAATCGCAAAGGTGCCGCCAAATTGTTTGCGACGCCGGAAGATAGCGACCAGTACCCCGAGGAATTTCGGCCCCATCAATAAGATGGTGGTCAATATGATCAGCGAAATAATCAATTCGGTTTTGGCGATCGGCCAGGTAGGGTAAAGCTGGTAAGTCTCGGTAAAGTAAACGTTTGAATTGATGGAGCGGATTACCGCATCCGCGGTGCTCAATACCAGCATTAACAACCAGATAAACGAAGTGATGTAGGCCAGGGCACCCAGCAGGAAATGCATGCGGCTGATCGGGTGTAAACCCTTGGTTCCGAGTAAACCTAAATGCTGGATATTGCCCTGTACCCAGCGGCGGTCGCGCTTGGCGTAATCAATGATGTTGCAGGGGACTTCCTCATAACTGCCTTCCAGGTCTGCAAGCAGGAACACATCCCAACCGGCACGGCGCAACAAGGCGGCCTCCACAAAATCGTGGCTGAGGATATCGCCCCCGAAGGGCGCTTTACCGGGCAGGGTGGGCAGGCCGCAATGGTCCATAAACGCGCGCATCCGAATAATGGCGTTGTGCCCCCAATAGTTGGCGGCATCGGTTTGCCAAAAGGCGAGGCCGGTGGC
>CAMLKG010000052.1 GCA_946480695.1 uncultured Cellvibrio sp. | reverse complement strand
CACCTTCGTTCAACGATTGGTTGGCAATTGCTGAAATAACCGGTGCGTCGTCTACCGCATTGACGATTACCAGAAATTGCCTGGCCGTCGATTTTGTCCCGGCCGTGACTGTAACGGTGATGGTGGCTTGGCCGCTTGCATTAGCAACGGGCGTTATCGACAAATTTTTTGAGTAGCCCGATCCGCTAAAAACCAAGCTAGCGTTGGTTATCAATGCGGGATTGCTGGAAACAGCGCTATATTGCAGCGGGGATGATCCCCCATAAGTTACGTTGACAGCTGCCTGGGTGCCTACATCTTCATTTATCGAGATGTCAGGAATAGCGGCAACAATAGGGGAAGGTGTACCCACCACCACTGTACCGGTGCTGGAATTACATAAGTAGGGACCGCTTGGGCCAGTTTGGCAATAGTTATCTACCCGGTAATCATATGTACCCTCCAAGTTTCCAGTGATAGCCATGGAGGTTATCCCACCGCCAGCTATATTTCTCCAAACCCCTCCATTAAAACGCTCATACAGATATACATACTGGCTTAATCCAGTCCATGAAACGGTATATGTTCCATCCTCATCCGTAGCAGGAACGCTAATTACTACAGCGGCACTTACAGGAACCGCTGTCACAGCAAGAAAAAAAACTCCTGTTAACGCCCATAAACGCGCTAACTTGAACCATTTAAACAAGCAGGAAACAGACGAAGAGAACATGAGGGAACCCCTGAAAAAATTATATATTCCATTGCGAATCAACAGCTTCCGGTACAGGCAAGCCCATCGATTCGTCTAGCAATGACAATAAAACCGGAACACCCAAGACAATGCCCGGCAATCGTTATTTAGAAGGGATAGGGAAAAAGCGGATGGAAAATCCTCCTTAATACAACCTCTCCCTAGCAAGAATTAATTCAAAACTGCGTAAAGGGATGCGTAGCTTATACGGTTTTTCGCGCCAATCAAAGCCACCCTACAACAGAACTAATATTTATCAAAAGCGGAATTGGCCCTTTTCCGCCTGTTTGGGTCTTTTTGTAAAGCCTGCCTATGTAAACTCAACCCAACGCCAGTTGGATATTAAAACAAGTCCCATGCCCATCATCCGAGGTTACCGCCATTTGGCCGCGGTGGTGGTCGGTGATAATGAAATAGGAATAGGACAAGCGGTGCTCCACTGGAAAGCTGGAGGTGCGATCATTGAGCGCAAAGAAAGGTTGGAAAATATCGAGTTGTTCTTCGTCGGTTAGGCTCTTGCCGTTGTGTTGCAATTTTATCCAGAGGGAATCGTAAAACTTCCCGATTTCAATATTGATCCAGGGCCTGCTATGTTCCCATGTTTTTGCGTTAAGGGCGTAGAACGCATTGCGCATCAAACGCACAAAGACTTGCTCAAGCTCGGTGGGAAAGCAGGAAATTTGCGGTAGCCCCTCTGCATAATTGCGGCGGATATTGATGTACTTAAACGTTAGTCCATTGACGTCGGTAAACAGATCACTCGCCAGTTCGATGGCGCGATCCATGATAGGTGGAATAGCCGCCATTTGTTTGCTGTCGCGATGGCTGCGCGCGAGGTCCAATAAATTCTGCGCAATTGCCGTGGCTTGATGCGCGCTTTGGCGAACGGTTTCCACTTCCTGTAATAAAAATTGTTTTACTTCACCCAGATCTGCCGCTTCCAGTTCCTGGCGGGCACTGGATACGCGCGCAAAAATGGTATTGATGGGCAGGCTGATGTCATAGGCCATAGCCGATGCCAGTTCACCCATGGCCGATACCTTGTCGCGCTCGGCCAATTTATTTTCCGCGCTCACCAGTTTGGTTACGTCGGAAATTAAAATCACTATGCCGGTATTTTGGTTATCGAGGGGATAAAGGGTGATGTCAAACGTGTATTGGCCGCGCTGGGTATGTTTGAGGTTCACAGTTTCGCCGCTTGCCAATACGGCCCTCACTTGGTCAACCGTGAGTGTAATAGCGGAATAGGCCTCCCATAAGTTTTTCCCGATGACATCGTTTAACGGGCGGCCAGTAATTTCTTCAGCCTTTTTGTTCCACTGGGTAATTTGTAACTCCTGGTTCAAACCGATCAACATTACGGGCATGGAATTTACGATACTGGCAATGTAAGCCTCGCGCTCCTGCAATTGTTCCGTGGTTTGCTGTAATACTGCCGTGCGTTGGGCAACACGTTGTTCGAGGTTGGCTTTGATGTCGGTAAGCGCGCGATTCCAACGCATGGCGCGACGATGGGCGCGAAATAAAAAAACCAGCACTATCACCAGCGTAATGATTAAAACCCCGGCCGAGGTATTGGCGACATATTGCCACCGGGTGCTGCCATCCGGTTCACGGAAAACAGCAAGGATATCGGCGCGGGCACCAAGGCTGGTTAATGCGAGCGCACAAAAAAGCAAACTTTGTTTCATGGGGGGAAATCTCATAGCGGCCAGGGCGGTTCACTGAAAATCGGGCGTCAGTGATAGGGACTCGGGATCAAGCAGCGGATTTTACTCGATCACCCTGGCAAAGGAACAGCATCTATAGACGCAGGTGCCGCAACCCGGACGGTTAAATCCCGGCGCGAACCGGGATTTCGGTGTTATCGGCCACAACGGGATTTGGCTTGGGGGCGATAATTATCGAGGGGAGCCGCATCGGGAACCAGGTCGAATACACTGCCTTTTTTTGTGGTCATGCGCAGAGATTTTTTGTACATCCAGGACTCATCAATTAACCCTTCGCGCACGCGGAAAAGAATATGCGCGCTGAACTCCAGGTAAGCACCGGTGGCAGGCAACCCCATAAACTCCTCATGGTGATAGCCGTTGATGCAAAAACGTACCAATACCTGTGAATCGGTTGCGAGCAACTGCTCGACAGTCCATTGGCGCTGAGCGAATACATCCATCAGGTAATTGAAAAACCCTTGGTATTCCGCGCGGTTGGTAGGATCGAAATCGGGAAATCCCCAACAGCGAACCTGCGTCGCAAGCAGATTTTCAACCTGTGTTTGGGAACCCTTTAATGCGCCATTAAGGAAATTTTTAACCTGTGCTGCCAGGTGCTGGGGATGATACATGCTGACTCCTTCCCTTGTGGGGATTGTAAAAACGCGCAGTCGGTCTGATAAAACAGTCTGCAGCCTAAAACCTTCCCGCAGGGTAAGGTCAAGTACCGGCAGATTATGTCAGTAGCCTTGCAGCGAATTGTCACAGTTTGTAAAAACTTTACAAAACGACTGCCATGCACCTTCATAAACCCGCCCGCGCGCCATCCAGCCAGCGATGTATGCACCCAAAGGCATCGCCCCACCCGGATACACCGGAAACACATATGCTGGCTCTCGCCAGCAACATCACCGTAAAAGCCTTATTCGTCATTATTGTCTTTCAGGATGATGGGCACATTAATTAATGCTCTCGCTGGCCACCTTCCATAACAACGGAAGTGGCTGCCAGGCTTGCCCTGACAGAATTCCAATGAGGATTAACCTTGCCGTGGGAAAAATAATTTATTGATCGTTATTGTGGGCGCTATTGTCCGGGAACGAGGCTGTAAAAAAATGAACCAGTTTCACAAAGTTTTTGCATAAAAAATTGTTTTTTAGAACTGTGATTAAGGTCGCCTACAAAACAAACCTTGGTCAAAATCGGTTTTCTTTACAAATTTTAGCGACTGGTCAGTTAGCGCAAATCCATAATGCCAAATAGCTTGGGGTTTTCACCAACCATCAATCCACTACATCGGCAGCGGCACACTTTTTGCGAATTATTGTTAATCAATTATTTCCAAACAACTTGGCCTGGAACTGTTACCCCAAGCTACCTTCATGGCGTTATTGCCAGGGCCCGGACCTATTACAGCCTCGGAATTCTTACAGAAGGCTTTATGGAGAATATCGGTGATTAATTTGCGCAAGATTGCAGTTATTCCGCTTGTCATTTGCCTGGGGGGTGCGGCAGCGACCGGATATGCCACTGATTCGTCCCTGGCCTCACCCAGTTTCTGGTTTTATATTGGCCTGGGAATTATGAGCGCCATACTGCTGCTATTCGCGGCGGGCCTGCATCTCTATCGCGTGCATAGCAAGTTGCACAATATGGTACGGCTGATGCGCAGCGTAGATGTACAACAGCGCAACCATAATTTGGTGCTCTCCCAAATTGCTGCCGATGATCCGCTGGACGAAACCCTCACCAGCCTGGTACAGGGTGTAGAGCACATCAAACCCGATTTAAAGTGCAGCATTTTGTTGATCGATTACCAACGCAATATATTTTCGTTGGCGGCCGCCCCGAGCCTGCCGGAATTCTATAACGATACGATTGACGGTTTATCATTGGGCGCAACCATGGGCACCTTTGGTGAGGCGGCGGAGACCGGCAAGCGGGTGATCACCGGCGATATCCAATCCCATCCGCATTGGTCGGGGCTTAAGGAACTCGCTGCACAGGCTGGCCTGGCCTCCTGCTGGGCCGAGCCGATCCTCAATTACAACGGCAATATCCTCGGCGTATTCGCAATTTACACTGACCGGATTTACGAACCCACCGGCGACGACATTAAATTAATCGAGGAATCCGTCCACCTCGCCGAAATTGCGATAGCGCGGAAATTATCCCTGGAAGCCTTGCGCAAAAGTGAAGAATTACATCGCATTATGGCGCAACACGATAGCCTTACCGGTTTACCGAATCGCGCCCTGTTTGCGGATCGCTTGCAACAAGCCCTTAGCTACTGCAAACGCCACCAACGGGTGTTGGCGGTCATGCTCTTGGACCTGGACAAATTTAAACCCGTAAACGATAACTATGGCCACGCTACCGGCGATGAACTGCTAAAACAAATCGCGCAACGCTTAAGTACCTGCGTGCGCTCCTCAGACACAGTAGCGCGTATCGGCGGTGATGAATTTGTCATTTTGTTGCATCAAATCGATGACACCAGCCAAACCAGTGTGGTGAGTGAGAAGATCCAGCAAGCACTCACGCAGGCATTTTTTATTGAGGGGCACAGTATCTATATTGGATGCAGTATCGGTACCGCGTTCTATCCGCAGGACGCATCGGAAGCGCATGAGCTGACACAAATAGCCGACCAGCGTATGTATGAACAAAAACGCCGTGACCACGCCCAACCGGTACACACGGGTTTATAGGCAATAAAAAAAGGGCAATCCGGAGATTGCCCATTAAGCCGACTCATGAAGCAGTCGAAGAAGAAGGGAGAGCTAAGTAAATGAACGGAACCTAGGCCTGGACCTGTACCAGGCCATCATCTACCCGCACGGGGTACACCGAAATTTTATATTCCGGCTTTTCCACACATTCACCCGTGCGCAGGTTGTAATGCTCTTTATAAAGCGGCGATGCCACAACCACTTCATCACCGAGCGAGCCAATGATTCCCCGCGACAGGACATTGGCCTCGCCAATAGGATCGTAATTGGAAACTGCAAAAACTTCATTCAAACGACGTGAACGGAAAATGGCAACTTGTTGCTTATTTACCAACGCGCAGACACCGGTATCTGGCAACAAGTCATCAAGCTCACACACGCTGATCCAGGATTTATCATTCATAACATTTCTCACTGCAATTCTTGATTAAATTGGTTTTTCATCCAAAGCACTTTACCGGCCCTGCTAAAAGGGCAATCGATTTATTAATCCACCAATTCAACAAACTGGATGCTGCTGTTTTTACGCTCCAGTGCCGTCGCCGGACGAATTTGCTCACGCTCAACCACATAGGCAAGATTGTCGTCTTTTGCTTCGCTGTTAATGAAATGCTTGAAGCGTTTTTGCAATTCCGGATTTTCCACAGTGGTTTTCCATTCGCATTGGTATTGGCCGATGTTCTGAGCCATTTGTGCCTCCAATTCGGCACAGATTCCCAGCTTGTCATCAATGATGACCTTCTTGAGGTAATCCAGCCCGCCTTCGAGGTTTTCAAACCATACTGAGGTGCGCTGCAAACGATCGGCAGTGCGGCAGTAGAACATGAGGATGCGGTCGATATATTTAATCAGCGTTTCATTATCCAAACCCGTTGCAAATAAATCGGCGTGGCGAGGACGCATACCGCCGTTACCGCAGGTATAAAGGCTCCAGCCGGTTTCCGTTGCAATTACCCCTATATCTTTGCTTTGCGCTTCGGCACATTCGCGGGTACAACCGGATACGGCAAATTTCAATTTGTGGGGTGAACGCAAACCTTTGTAACGGTTTTCGATTTCAATCGCCATGCCTACAGAATCCAGCACACCGTAACGACACCAGGTAGAGCCCACGCAGGATTTCACTGTACGCACGGATTTACCGTAGGCGTGACCGGTTTCAAAACCGGCATCAACCAGCTTTTTCCAAATCTCCGGTAACTGATGCAATTGCGCGCCGAACAAATCGATACGCTGGCCACCGGTGATCTTGGTGTAGAGGTTGTACTCTTTACCGATTTGGCCAAGCACGATTAATTTATCGGGTGTAATTTCACCGCCGGCAATACGCGGCACAATTGAGTAAGTACCGTCTTTTTGCATATTGCCAAGGAAAATATCATTAGTGTCCTGCAAACCGATGTGCTTCTTATCCAGAACATAATCGTTCCAGAACGTAGCGAGGATAGATCCCACCGCCGGTTTACAAATATCGCAACCCAAACCGTGGCCGTGGTTGTCGAGCAACTCATCAAAACTCTTGATTTGTTTTACGCGGATAATATCGGCCAATTCCTGGCGCGAATGCGGGAAGTGTTCGCAAATGTGGTTGCTGACTTCCACGCCCAGTTTTTTCAATTCGGATTCCATCACTTGTTTGGCAAGTGCGGAACAACCGCCGCACCCGGTAGAGGCTTTGGTAATTGATTTAATATCGCCCATGGTGCGCGCGCCCCCTTGCACTGCGCAGCAAATTGCACCTTTGCTGACATCGTAACAAGAGCAAACGCAGGCAGCCTCCGGCAACGCATCCACACCGATTGCCGCACCGCCACCTTCAACATTGGGCAGGATCAAACAATTGGGATCTTCCGGTAAATCCATCCCATTCACGCACATGGATTGCAACGTCCCGTAGGCTTCCACATCACCCACCAATACCGCGCCCAATAACTTTTTGTTGTCTGCGGAAACAATGATTCGCTTGTAAACCTCTTCCACGTCGTTGCTGTAGGTGTAGCTGAGGGAACCGGGGGTATTTCCGTGGGCATCACCGACAGAGGCCACATCAACACCGAGCAATTTTAATTTGGTACTCATGTCCGCACCGGTGAACTGGTCGTTCCCGCCGGTAATATGGGATACCGCTACCTTCGCCATTTGGTAGCCGGGCGCAACCAAACCGTAAATGCGATTATTCCAAAGCGCGCACTCGCCGATGGCATACACATCTTTAATGGTGGTTTGGCAATTGTTATCAACAACAATACCGCCACGCTCACCTAAACCAATACCGCATTTTCGTGCAAGTTCATCCTGGGGACGAATACCGGCGGAGAATAAAATCATATCGGTTTCCAAATAGCTGCCATCCGCAAAATTCATGCGGTAGCGCGCTTCGGTACCGGCAACAATTTCGTTGGTTGCTTTTTGGGTGTGGACTTTTACACCGATTGCTTCGATTTTGCGGCGCAATAATTTACCGCCACCTTCATCGAGTTGCACCGCCATCAAACGCGGCGCAAACTCCACGACGTGAGTTTCAAGGCCAGCGGCTTTCAATGCTGCCGCCGCTTCCAAACCGAGCAAACCGCCACCGACAACCACGCCGATTTTGCTTTGTTGCGCGGATGCGGTAATACGTTCCAAATCCTCAATGGTGCGATACACCAAGCAGTGTTCACCGTTGTTGCCGGGAATTGGCGGAACAAACGGATAAGAACCTGTGGCCAGGATTAATTTGTCATAAGCTTCGCGGCGACCGGATGCAGTCAGGATTTCCTTATTATCAAAATCCAGGTCTACAACCTTATCGCTCAGGATATATTGCACACCTTTTTCATTGTAATAATCAGTGCTGGTCAGCATTAGATCGTCAGCAGTCGAGCCGGAAAAATACTTGGAAAGCTGCACGCGGTCATAGGCGAGGCGCGGCTCTTCCGAAAAGGTGATGACCTGGTATTGGCCTGCATCGGCGTGATTCACCAGGTTATCAATAAATTTGTGGCCAACCATGCCGTTGCCAACAACAATAATGCGCTTCTTCATATACTGCCTCACGGTCGTGAATTTTTTTTACTAACTAATTGAACTGGATTAACCCCATTAGCAAACCGAACGCGGTCAAGCCAATAGGTACTGCGCCTCCGCAGAATGTGCTTGTACAGTGGCCTGCAATTTTTCTCTCATACGCACAACCTCGCCCACAATAATCAATGCGGGTGATTGCACTTGTTCGCGGATAACATCCGCAGGGAATTCACCCAGCGTGGAAATGATGTTGCGCTGGTCTTTGCGGCAGCCGTTTTCGATAATTGCTACCGGCGTATCCGCCGACAAACCGCCCGCCAATAATTTCATCGAAATTTCATCCGCGCGGGTCAGGCCCATGTAAAACACCAAAGTGTGTTTCAGTTGCGCAAGCGCATCCCAATTCAGGTCCAGTTTTTTTTCGGCGTGGCCGGTAACAAACGTACAGCCTTGCGACAAACCGCGATGGGTCAGGGGAATATCGGCGTAGGTACTGCAACCGGAGGCCGAGGTGATACCGGGGATAACTTCAGCATCAATCCCCGCCGTACGCAGCTCTAATAATTCCTCGCCACCGCGACCAAATACAAAGGGATCGCCACCTTTAATTCGGCAAACGTCCAAACCCAGTTGTGCCTGGCTCACCAATAATTGGTTGAGATCACCCTGCGCAATGCTGTGCTGGTTTTTTGCTTTGCCGACATAGAACGCGGGAATATTTTTGGGGAACAGCGCACGGATTTCTGCGCTAACCAAATAATCATAGAAAATAACATCGGCCGAATTAATTGCTCGCAGTGCTTTCACGGTAAGCAGTTCGGCATCACCGGGGCCCGCACCTACCAGCCATACTTTCCCCGCACCGGTTTTCTTGCTGTAGTCGCCGCCTTTTTTTGCCTGGCCATTACCGCCTGCCTTCAACATGGCGGAAGGAAGAATTTCCACCCCGGCTTTAAAAAAGTTGGAAGCTTTAGCAAAATTGTTCATGGCAACACCTGCGTTTTTGATTACACAGGGGTAACTGCAAGGCAAATGCCATAAAATAATTTTTACTGAAAAATAAAATTTTCCTTTTTCTTATCAGTAAGTTATGAGGATGCCATCGGCAGCTGCCGCCACCGTGTTTGATAACTTCCGAGTTTCGCCAAATTATTTCATGGTTTTTCTTGGTGCAAGATCGCACCAATTGGCGGCAAAACAGGATTTCGCCCGTTCGGAGAAACGCACCACTTAAAAACAAAGTGATGGTGCACAATGCACCATTAAAAAACATTTTTGATTTTTGATGGCAGGAAGTGAACCCGAAGGCTGGGTTACTCACAATTTAGCGACCCAAAAACCAGCGACCCGCATCGTGCCAGGTAGGTAAAATCGGGGAAATCACCATTTTGGACCAGGAATTTGTGGGTGTATTTATGGCTTTCAGGTACCCTTCGGCACGGGGTTTGCGAGCCCCTTGGTAAAACGCCTTGAGCCAGGCCACTGGCAAGGTTAGAGTGCCATTACATCCGGGATTTACCAGGTACTTATGCAACTGATCGATAGTTTCGGCCGCACTGTCAACTATGTCCGCCTGTCAATCACCGACCGGTGCGACCTGCGTTGCGTATACTGCATGGCGGAAGAAATGACATTCCTGCCGCGCCATGAGGTACTCAGCATTGAAGAATTCACCCGGTTGGGCAGCGCTTTTATCAGCCTGGGGGTTACCAAGTTACGAATTACCGGGGGTGAACCGCTGGTTCGGCGCGGAGCCATTGAGTTACTACAGAACCTGGGGCAACTTCCCGGCTTGCATGAACTTTGCCTCACCACCAACGGTACCCACCTGCCCCAATATGCCCGGGCGATTCGGGACGCGGGGGTAAAGCGTATCAATATCAGCCTCGACAGCCTTAACCCCGAACGCTTCCGCCAGCTAACCCGCTTTGGTGATTTAAATCAGGTACTCGCGGGTATTAAGGCGGCGCAACAGGCGGGCCTCAAGGTCAAACTGAATTGCGTCGCCCTTAAGCATTACAATGCCGACGAAGTGCCGGCGCTGGTGCAATTTGCCTTGGACGAAGGCCTGGATATCAGCTTTATTGAAGAAATGCCGCTCGGCAAAATCAATGAGCATGGCCGCGCCGCTGAATATGTAAGCAGCGATGAGCTTCGCCATCAACTGGGCCGGAATTATACGCTCGCCCCCCGGGAGCAGTTGGATGCGGACGCAGGCCCGTCCCGTTACTGGCAGGTAAAAGGGTTTGCTTCACGCATAGGTTTTATCTCGCCCCACTCCCATAATTTCTGCGGCAGTTGCAACCGTATACGCGTGACGGCCACCGGCCGTTTGCTGTTGTGTTTGGGCAATGAACACAGCGTTGACTTGCGCGAGCTATTGCGTAATTCCGCATACTCCGATGCGTTGTTGCGCGCGGCTATTATCAACGCCCTGCAAAACAAACCTGAAAAACATTATTTTAATTTGAATGATGAACCGCAAATTGTGCGGTTCATGAATATGACCGGAGGGTAACCCCCTATGAGCGGAGAGGATATATGTCAGCGCAAAAAGAATTTGAACCGTTAAATATCTGCGTACTCACGGTATCCGACACGCGCAATTTTGCAACCGACACATCAGGACAAACGTTGCAGGATTTATTAACCGCAGCCGGCCACGCGCTCCACGACCGCAAACTGGTCATTGATGATATTTACCAAATTCGCGCGGTGGTTTCCCATTGGATTGCCGATCAACAGGCACAAGTCGTATTGATTACCGGCGGCACCGGTTTTGCCGGGCGCGATTCCACCATAGAAGCAATGACCCCCTTGTTTGATAAAACTGTGGTGGGTTTTGGTGAATTGTTTCGCCAGGTTTCCTATGCGGAAATCGGCACATCCACCATTCAATCGCGCGCAACTGCCGGCCTTGCCAACCACACATTAATTTTTTGCTTACCGGGCTCCACCGGTGCCTGCATTACCGCGTGGGAAAAAATTATTAAAGACCAGTTGGATGCCCGTAACAGGCCTTGTAATTTCGTAGGCCAGCTAAGAATTAACCATGCGTGAAAAAAAGAACAACACCGGTGCACGCTTGAAAATCCAGGCCCGCCTGATGCTGGATGAAGAAATTGCCCTTGGCCCCGGCAAAGCCGATTTGCTGGATGCCATTGCAACAACAGGTTCCATTTCCGCTGCGGGCAAGCAATTGGGCATGAGTTATCGACGCACCTGGTTATTAGTAGACACGATGAACCGCTGCTTTCAACAACCACTGGTGGAAACCGCCACTGGCGGCGCGCACGGGGGCGGGACTCGCCTGACCACCTATGGTGTGGATGTGTTAAAGCGTTACCGCCAACTGCAAGCTGAAATCCAACACTTGAGTGCGCAATATTTTCCGGAGTTGATGCCATTGTTGCGCAAAAAAGCGTTGAGGGCATTAACCTGATTAGCCATGCACATGTAAGGCGCCATCGCGCACTATAAAACGGTGTGGCGTTAAAAACTCAAGCTCGCTTAATGCATGGGTCACATAGATCATGGGAATTTTACACTCCGCATAAATGCGCAAAAAAAACGGCAATATTTGTTGTTTCAATCGCTCGTCCAACGCGGACAAAGGTTCGTCCAGCAATAACAATTCCGGCGAATATAAAACCGCTCGCCCTAGTGCGACACGCTGTTTTTCCCCACCCGACAAATGCGCCGGCTTACGCTCCAGCAATGGGCCGATTTCCAATAATTCCACCACCACGTCCAACGAAAAGCGACGCATGCCCGGCGCGATATTATTAAAGCCATATACCAAATTATTACGCACCGATAAATGCGGCAATAGCTGTCCATCCTGGAATACCAAGCCGATATGGCGCTTATGCGGCGGCAGGCAAATGCCCGCGTTGGTATCGCACAATTTTTTTCCATTCAGGGTAATAGTGCCCTGCTGGGGTTTTAGCAGGCCCGCAATTAATGACAACAATGTACTTTTACCGCTACCGGATGCACCGAGGATTCCGGTAATCGGAGCGGATAATCGTTGCGCTGATTCAAGTGAAAATTGATCGCGCCAAAAATGAAAATCCAATTCAAGCACGACGCACTCCCAGCCAGCGCTCGGTGCGCCGCGTTAACATATTGCTAAGTAATAAGGAAAAGAAGGCAAGGGAAAGGCAAATTAAAATTAACCGCATGGCCATAGCATCGCCATTGACCTGGTGCGTTGCGGAATAAATTGCCAACGGCAAGGTGCGGGTCTCACCCGCGATATTACCTACAAAAGTAATAGTCGCACCGAATTCACCGAGCGAACGACTGAACACCATAATTGCGCCGATTAAAATGCCGGGCAGCATTAAGGGTAAGGTAACGGTGCACCAGACTTTAAAAGGATTTGCACCCAATGTGCTCGCGGCCAGCTCCAGGCGGCGATCAATCATGTGTACCGATAATTTGGCAGCCTGTACCATTAACGGAAATGCGATTACGGCTGATGCCAGCACCGCCCCTTTCCAGTTAAAGGCAAATTCAATATCAAAATTGGCTTTAAACCATTGCCCTACAACACCTTGCGAACCGAAAACCACTAATAACAAATAACCGGGCACTGTGGGCGGCAACACCATCGGCATAAATAGCATCGCTTCCAACACCGGTTTGGCTATGAATTCCTTACGCGCCAATAACCAGCCAAAAAATATGCCGGGAGGAATACACAGGAGCGTTGCCCATAAACCGACCTGCGCCGACAAACCAAGGACCTGCCATTCAGATTCTGTGAGCATAAAAATGAATTATTTAATCCCTGGTAGTGCGCTGGCTAAAGCCATAGCGTATAAATATTTCCAATGCAGGTTTCGATTGCAAATATTGCCAAAAGGCCCGGGTTTCGGGTTTGGCATTTTTGGTTAAACCACCCGGATATACAATAGGCGAGTGGCTTTCTGCCGGAAACTGGGCGATTACCCGAACTTTTTTGCTTAGCATTGCATCGGTTTTATAGACAATTCCCAATGCACATTCGCCGCGCTCCACAAATGCCAGGGCGGTGCGCACATCTTCGGTACCCACCAGGCGCGACTGTATTGACGGCCACCAACCATAGAATGCTAAAGCTTGCTGCGCGTATCTACCGACAGGAACATAAGCGGGTTCACCGGTACATAATTTCCCGTTAAAACTTGCCGCCAGGTCAGGGGTTTTATCCAGGTCGATATTTAGCACGCGCCCCGTCGGAGCAATCAACACCAAGTCATTCGCCAATAATTCCACTCGGCTTATTGCTTCCAATAAATTACGCGCTTGAAGGTAATCCGCCCAATCTTTATCCGCTGAAATAAACACATCGGCAGGTGCGCCGTTTTCAATTTGTTTGGCCAGGGTTGAAGAGCCGGCAAAGGATGACTGGATACGCACCCCGGGATGTTCCCGCTCATAACGTTTGGATAATTCGGTAAGGGCATCGGTTAAACTGGCTGCTGCGTACACCTTTACCTCTCCGGCGGGTGCCAAATTGGCAATTCCCATTACACAAACCAGCACACCGTTTTTCAGTACTCGAAAAACAGATACTATTTTTCGCACAAGGCTACTCCTTGTATAGAAGATAAAATTTTCGTTATATATGTTTGTATATAATGATACCCAATGTCAACCGTCGCGCCACAGGCATGGCTCGAATCACCAAAAGCAGGAATGAAAATGCGGATTAACGTATTAACTGGCGAAGCGCTGGATTACGGGAAGGGGTGGAATAGGAAATAGTGGCAATTAATGCGGCAGGATTTTATTTGCAACTTAGGCTTTCAAAACCGCTGCCACATTACACTGATAAAAATCAATAATGTATTGGCAAGCGACGCAACATGGCCTGGCGAGCGCTAATTAATTCCTTGTAAGTTTGGATCATGGTGAAGTTCACCTGGCTGCCATTTAATTTTAATTCGGCGAGCTGGCGCTCGTAATCAGAAATTTCGCGCAAAAGCTTATCGCGCAGCATGTCGGAACGACTGGTATTAAAATCAGCTTTTAGATTTTTATTTTGTTTTCT
Source organism: uncultured Cellvibrio sp. (assembly GCA_946480695.1). Next base: position 1,561 of record CAMLKG010000052.1, on the reverse strand, counting down.
CATCGACACCACTCCCCTAAGAATCAACATCAGCGCAACGGGTACTGACTGTTAAATGATTGACCAGCAGAAAAATATGCGCGGACACCTATGTTGATCCGCGATTTAAAGACTAGACCAGATAACCCGGTATTAGGTTCAGAAAATTAGAATATTTTCTTATCAACGATTTATAACTTTAGTTATAACCATTGAAGAATGGCGAGCCGGGATTTACACAAAATGTTATGAGACTGGATCAACGGCGCAGTAATTTTTATCAGTTAGCTCAGCCATCCAAACCAAGCAGCCATTCCCAACGAAAACTTTTATCGCCCAAGGCGTAAAAATGGGGATTTAATAAATCCTCAGTGGCGTTGTAATGCAAAGCTTCCAAATCAGGGAATATTTTAGACGCCACTTTTACGACCCTCCCACCCGCCGCTTCAAGCACTGCCTGTGCCGCCGCAGTGTCCCATTCGGACGTGGGTGCCAGGCGCGGATAAAAATCAGCCCTGCCTTCAGCAATGACGCAAAATTTCAACGAGCTGCCGGCATTAGTGGTTTCAATAGGACCCGCCCAGCGGGATTTAACCATCGCCATTAGCTCTGTCGCCTGGGCGCCGTACCTGTGGCTCAGCAATACCGTGAACGGTTGATGTTTGGCATAGCGCTCGTCCAGGCTGCGCACCTGGATTCGCTCCGGGTTACCGCCCCGATCATATTTCCAGGCACCCAGGCTTGCCATGTCGCGCGCTTCCAGCACACCGACATACGTAAGGTCCGTCACCGGTACATGCACCACACCCAACACCGGGCGATTGTGTTGCACCAGGGCAATGTTGACGGTGAACTCCCCATTACCCGCAATAAATTCCCGGGTGCCATCGAGCGGATCAATCAACCAGAAATGTTCCCATGCAGCGCGATCAGCAAGCGGTGGCAATTCCCCCTCTTCCGAAATCATCGGCACCGGTAAAAGGTGCGGTAATTCATTGGCAATCAATTGGTGCGCAGCCAAATCCGCAGCGGTTAATGGCGATTCATCAGTTTTATGCTGGATGTTATAACTGTCCCGATGATTGTAAATCGCCATGATGGCATCGCCCGCACGGCGGGAGAGGTCAACAAGCCGTGCGATTAATTCGGGGCTGATGGGGTGGCTCATAATAAATCCTTACACAGTGGGCGCCGCTTCAACCAGGTTTCCAGCCAGCCACTCGCGCGCCATAAACAAGGCGGCGATACTGCGTCCCTCGCAGACATCGGCACGGGCAATCAATTGCATCAAATCGGAAAGCGGATAGGGAACAACTTCGATAGGTTCGGGTTCATCACCCTGCAATCGCTCCGGGTACAAATCCCAGGCAATCACAACATTGATGCCGTGTTCCATGTAGGAAGGTGATAAGTTGATACGTTTGATAAATTTCAGGTTGCGGGCGCCATAGCCCACCTCTTCCTTCAATTCGCGATTGGCCGCATCCAGCAGGGATTCGCCCTGGTCGATTGCACCTTTTGGCAAGGCGAGGTGGTAATCCTCCAATCCGACCGCATATTCACGTACCAAAAGCACCGTATT
>CAMLKG010000051.1 GCA_946480695.1 uncultured Cellvibrio sp. | reverse complement strand
ATTATTAAAACAATTTGCCCAACACACTCCCGGCCAGGTTACCCAACAATGCGCCACCCTTGCTGTTCTTGTCGATGAGGTCCGGAACTATACCGGCAAGCCCTTCGCTTGCCTTGCCGGTATCCAATCCCAATTGGGCCGCGAAATTCGCTACCTTGTCGTTTCCCAGCACGGCAAGTATCTGGCTGGCGCTGATGGACTGGTTGTTGCCGTCGCCCAACCAGCTACTTGCGATAGCCGCGAGGCCGCCTTGGGCGCTGAACATGCCGACCAGCCGGGAAAGATCCAGTTCGCCCCCGGAAGTAGGCAGAAGTTTTTGCAAGGCAGCCACTACCGATTGCGGATTCAATCCCCCGCCATCGGCAGAGCCGAGCTGCCGGATAAATAAACTCGCCGCAGTTTCCAAAATACTCATAATCATTACTCCTTTGCCCACCCGGGGCCTTATTTTCTGTTCGTTAAATCAACCTTTGCACTTCTTCAGGTACAAATCGTCGTTGCCTTTTGGCGGTGGTACATGAGCGGGGCGCGGGCCCCGCTAATTTCACCCCAGCTCTGGAATACGCAATACCTGACCGGGATAAATCTTATCCGGGTCCGACAGCATCGGGCGGTTGGCTTCGAAGATCACCGGGTATTTATTGGCATCGCCATAATGCGCTTTCGCTATTTTGGAGAGTGAATCGCCTGATTTCACGGTATAGAAGGTGGCTTGCTTTGCCGGTGTTTCGACACTCAATTGGCAGTCCACTTTCGCAATGCCATTTTGGTTGCCGGCGACTAGCACGGTTTTCTCGCAGGTAGTTTGGTCAGACACCGAACCGGTCAGGGTTGCCGTATCACCATTGACATTGACCCCGAGATTGGCCACTTGCAGTCCATTCTCGGCAATTGAGCGAATGATGGTTTGTTTGCGCAATTCGTTCATGCGTTCCGGGGGTATGGTGGCGGGCTTGGTAATATCTTCATCCTTATGCAGAAGATCGTAAATCTTGCTGCCCAGTTTGCCTCCGGCTTCGGTAATAAAATTGAACATTCCCATTTTGCTTCTCCCTGTAGTGTTTATTTCAGAATGAAAGTGATTTTCATGAGCACCCGATATTCGGTGATTTTCCCGTCTTCTATTGCGATCTCCTGATCCGCAATCCAGGCCCCCTTAATGTTCTCGATGGTCTTTGCGGCGCGCTCGATGCCGACCTTGATGGCGTCATCGAAACTGATGGTGGACGAAGACTTTACTTCGGTGATGCGTGCGATGGACATATGTGTACTCCTTCAGGTTGGTCATTCTTGCAATGAATGTCGCGTTGAAAGCTGTTCCCGGTAACCGCAGCAACCCCTGTTTTTAACCGAAGGATAACTGCGGCTGCCAAGAAGTATAGGACGAATAAGCTACGCTTGCCTTCGGTGCGCTCACAGTCTTCGAAACATTGGAATAGCTATACCCGAGGCAAGGGAGGGAACTGTGGTTTGTTGGCGGCGGGCGGGTTTCATAGATGTAGACCAATAGCAGGTTGCGCTAGTTAATGGCGCTTGATTTCACACACCTATAAATTTATAATGATAATCAATATCAATTGAAATATTATGTCAATAATTTACCGAAAATCAGCTATTGATTGGGATCCCGGAACAAATGGCTTTAACGAATCACCGCCTTTTACAAGCAAAACTCGCAGTAATCATCACCAGCCTATCTATCAACACTCTCGCACAAACCGATATTGAAGAACTGGTAGTTACGGCCACACGTACCAACCGCACCGTTTCATCCATCCCAAATACCGTTAAGCTTTTGGATCGTGAGGCAATTGAACAACAGCTCGCTGTTAGCTCGAGTCTGCTGGACAGCTTGAGCTTTTCAGTTCCGAGCCTCACGCCCAGCCGTCAGAAGATGACTACAACGGGCGTCACTCTGCGCGGTAGAACACCGCTTTATATGGTAGATAGCATTCCCCAATCCACCCCGCTGCGCAATGGTGAACGCAGTGGTTTCACTATTGATTCGGAATTCGTGGAACGGGTAGAGATCCTTTATGGTGCCAATGCGATTCAGGGTGTAGGAGCCACTGGCGGAGTCATTAACTATGTGACTATCAGCGCACCTGGCGACGGTAATTTTTTGCAGCGCGTTGGTGTCGAATTGGAAAGCGATAATTTTGAAAGTGACGGCTTGCATTATCGTACCACCGGCATTCTGGGTAAAAAATCCGGCGCGGCGGATGTTGTCATCGGAGCCACCTTTGACGCACAGGATTTATATTACGACGGTTATGGTAACCCTGTGGGTGCAGACACAACCCAAGGCGATACCATGGATAGCAAAACTAAAAACGTGTTCACTAAATTCGGCTACGACTTTAGTGATGAGCGCCGCCTTGAAGTCACCGGAAATTATTTTAAATTAGCGGGTGATGGGGATTATGTTGGCATTGCCGGTGATATCGGAAATGGCATCCCTGCCACATCAATCGAAGGTGCGCCACCAGCCGAGCCAACCTATAACGAAGCCAGCAATATCGCCGTCACTTTTACTGAAAAAAATCTTTATGGCGGTAATCTAAACGCGCAGGCTTTTTATTATGATTTTTATGCCCTCTACGGCGCAGGGATTTTCGCTGCATTGCAGGATGCTGCGATTGCTCCGATTGGAACACTGGTAGAACAATCTGCGTTGAACTCAGAAAAATTTGGTGCAAAACTCACATACAGCAAAGAAGATTCTCTCTGGCCAGGGTTACAGCTGGTAGCCGGCCTGGATTACTTGCAAGATAAAACCTTGCAGGAGTTAGCGCAGACCGGGCGAGTGTGGGTGCCGGAAATGATCTATCGAGGCTGGGCAGGCCTTTTACAGCTGGAACAATCGCTAGTGGGCGATAAACTGCGTATTTCTGCTGGTGTACGCAATGAACATGTTGAATTGGACGTGCCGGATTTCACTACTATCGCCAGTGCCAAATCCACTTTTGTCAGCGGCGGCACCCCAAGTTTTGAAAAAACACTGGGCAACTTCGGGCTCGTTTATGACGTAAATGAACAAGTTACGTTGTTTTCCTCTTACACCCAGGGCTTCACTATGCCTGATGCCGGTTTAATTTTGCGGGCGGTAAATACGCCTAATCAAACCGTGGATTCGTTAGTGGATTTACAACCAGTGATTGCCGATAACGTCGAAACTGGCGTTAATTACAAAATCGCTGGTTTTGCAGTGGATGCCAGTTACTTTTGGTCTGATTCGGATTTGGGCTCACGTATACAAGTAGTCAATGGTGCAGGCCAAATTCGCCGCGAAAAAACCGAGATAGAAGGCTGGGAAATTACTACCAGCTATCAATTTTCATCCGGGCTGAAAATAGGTACCGCATACAGCAACCTTGATGGCCGCTACGATTCCGACGCCGATGGCCAAGTGGATAAAGATTTGGACGGCCGTAATATTACCGCTAACCGTTGGAACAGTTTTGTAGAGGGCGCGCTTACACAGCAGCTCGATGCACGCTTGCAATATTCAAAATTATTGGATCGCGATTTTGATGGTGGTTTGCCACAGCATAATTTCGAGGGTTACGAGTTGGTAGATCTCATCATGACTTACGATGCTTTATCGACAGGTAAATTGACGCTTGGTATCCAGAATCTATTCGCTGAAGAATATATCACTTACTTCTCGCAATCTTATCCGGCCACTACCGATGACAATTATGTATCGGGGCGCGGACGGGTAATAACGCTCGGCTGGAAAATGGATTTGTAAAACACATTAATGTGGGTTAATACCCGAGTTCACTATCGGTACAGCACACAGCTCATGATTTCGAACCCGTGGACTGCCTAGATTTTACTGGACACTTTCTAGACTCTGAAAAAACGCCTCTTCGTATTTAACGGGAGATAATTCGCTGTTATGGGAGTAATGTTTGACCGGATTGAAGAACATCTCAATAAATTAAATATTTCTGGTTTGGCTTCTTCCCTTATGCTGTAAATCTTTCTGCGTATTACGCGCTTCTTAAATGTTGCAAAAAAACTTTCAGCTACCGCGTTGTCATGACAGTTTCCTCGGCGGCTCATGGAAGGAATGAAATTGTTAGCTTCCATAAAAGCCGTGTAATCGTGACTTCCGTATTGGCTGCCTTGATCACTGTGGATGAGCACAGCATCTCTTGGCTGACGCCGTAGCTTCGCCATTAGCAGTGCATCAATCATCAAGTGACGGTCAATATGTTTACCCATAACCAACCAACAATGCGCCGTGAGAATAAATCCATTGCCGTCGCCACATACAAAAATCCTTTGTAAGTTCGCACGTAAGTAAGGTCACCCACCCACGAAACATTTGGCGCGTCAGGGCTTGAAATTTCGATTCAACAAATTCGTCGCGACCTTGGCGGGGTTGCGGTTCGTTATATTCTTGAGCCGGGCATACAGGTTGTGAGTGGTGGTTCCGAGCCGTTCGGCAACTTCCGCAACGGAATAGCCTCGCTCGGTAATTTGTTTGATGGCTTCTTTCTTGAATTCTTCGGTAAATCGCTTCCCTGACATAGACACCTCATCTTGGAGTTAGATGATGAGGAAAATCTCTGGTTAAATCTGGGAAGCCCACCAGGTATTTGAAGGCTACACGGTTGCGCAGCCTTCGTTAATTTGAACCATAGATGATGAGTCCGAAATTACGGTAACGTCTTAAGGCTGTTCCCTACCGCCACAGCTACCGCAGCATACCTTTTCGGTTGGTACTGGCTCTTTTAGCAGATTGGTAACCAGGACACGGGTGGATCTTTTGCGATCAAACACGCCTAACACCACCTGCCAGCTCACAGCCAAAGCGCCGATAATAAACACGACGTCCCCAAAAGTACGCACCCAGCGCAAGGTTTGGAGTATGTCTTGTTGCATAAACTCTTCGCTACGTGCATACCACATACCCTCTGAAACACTTGCGTAAAACTGGATTACCCCGATGGGCAACAGGCTGGTAAAGATCATCAATACCAAGCCCCCATTCAACCACCAGAATGCAATTTTCATTAAACGTTCGTTAAACACGAAGTCGGGGCGAATGTAGCGCAGTACTAGCAAGGTGAATCCAAGAGCTAGGAATCCATAGACACCGAAGAGCGCGGCGTGTGCATGTACTGGTGTGGTGTTAAGCCCCTGAATGTAATACAGCGCTACCGGTGGGTTGATCATAAATCCCAGCACACCCGCGCCCAACATATTCCAGAATGCCACGGCAACGAAAAACAGCAGTGGCCATTTTATGTGTTGCATCCATGCAGCGCGGTTTTTCAAACGCCAATTTTCCCAAGCTTCATATCCGAGTACGACCAGTGGCACCACTTCCAAAGCACTAAAGGTTGCGCCCACGGCCATCACGGGGGTAGTTGTCCCCGCAAAATACAAATGGTGGAACGTACCGGGAATGCCGCCTAACATAAACAGTGAAGCAGAAGCCAGACTCGCTGCAGTCGCCATTGTGCGCGATACGAGACCCATGCTGCAAAAGATGAATGACAGCGCCGCAGTTGCAAAGACTTCAAAGAAACCTTCTACCCATAGGTGTACTATCCACCAGCGCCAATACTCCATGACAGACAAGACGGTGCGTTCGCCGTAGAAGAAGCCTGCACCATAGAACAAGCCGATAGCCACTACCGACGCGGTTAGCAATGCCAGCAAGTTCTTATCTCCAGGTTTGTATAATGCGGGTATGATGCCGCGCAACATCAACACCAGCCATAACACGATGCCAATGAATTTTCCGATCTGCCAGATGCGCCCGAGGTCAACGTATTCATAACCCTGGTGACCTAGCCAGAAGTTCAGATTTGCCGGCATGATGTGGGCAATCGCAAGATAGTTACCAATAAAAGAACCAACAACGACCGCAACCAGTGCCCAAAATAGGATATCCACACCAAGCTTCTGGAATTTCGGATCTTTACCTCCATTGATGATTGGTGCAAGGAACAAACCCGCTGCCAAGAAACCAGTGGCAATCCAAAATAAGGCCGATTGGATGTGCCAGGTGCGAGTCAATGAATAAGGGAACCACTGTGATACGTCTATACCATAAAACTCCTGCCCTTCAACGGTGTAATGGGCAGTAAAACCACCTAGCATCACCTGGAAGCAGAACAGGGCCACTACAAGGAATAGATATTTACCGAGCGCGCGTTGCGAAGGAGTGAGGGACACTAGTGAAATAGGGTCTTTTGCGGGGGCTGCAGGTTCATGTTCATCTTCCTTGCGCAGGAATGCCCAGGACCAAATCAATCCTCCAACACCCGCAATCAAGAGGACCACACTCGTAATCGACCAGATAATGTTTTCGGCGGTAGGCGTGTTATCAATTAGCGGCTCATGGGGCCAGTTGTTGGTGTAAGTGGCCTCACTATCGGGCCGCTCAGTGGCCGCCGCCCACGCTGTCCAGAAGAAAAACTCAGTTAAACGATCACGGCGTTCCCTATCTGGCAGGGTATTTTCTTTCATCGCATAACTGACGCGGGTGCTGCGCAGCTCAGGTTCAGCACTGAACAAACTCGCGTAATATACAGCGGTTTTCTTAATGGCTTGTGCGCGCCGATCACTCACAATTAGAGTATCAGTTTCGGGGTTATAGCGATTGCTTCGGTAATCGACTTTCAAATCGAATTGCAAGGAGTGCTGTTGCGCTCCATCCAATTCAGCGTAGGGTTTGGCGAAGGTATCCAGCGCCGCCACATCAAGCCATGCCATTAATTCGCGGTGCAGCCAGTCGGCTGTCCAGTCGGGGGCTTGATAAGCACCATGTCCCCAAATCGAGCCCAGTTGCATACCGCCCACAGATTGCCAGGCGGTCTGGCCATCAAGGATGCTATCGTGGGTCATCAACACATCACCGCTGTCGCTTATCACCTGCCCTGGAATGGGAGGTGCCTGCCGGTAAACTTCGCGGCCGAAGTAGCCCAGGATTGAAAAAGTAATCATAAGGATGGCAATTAACAGCCACCAGAGTTTGCGATATTCAGCCATGGTGCATGCTCCCGAGTTGGCCGTCGATACGATCAAATAGAATGTTGTTTTCCAAATGGATGTGGTCCATTAAATCGGTTTGTAACACGGCCAATCCCAGATACAACGCACGCCATGTATTGCAAGCGCCTTTGGGCAAATTTATGCCGCGGGTGAGTCGCGAAATCTTGGCCAAGGACTCACCATGGTCATCATGTTCGTGGCGCATCATTGCAATCGGTTGTAGGGCCATACCCTTCATATCCCGACTGATCATAGGGAAGAGGATTTGCTCTTCTTTTCTCATGTGGTGTTCCAGTTCCTGGTGCATAGCTTCCAAATGCGCAGCTAGCCCTGCGGGGCATTCTGTGTGCCCGCCATGAACTAGCTCCACGCGTTGAGCCAGACGAATCAGTTCCGGCAGTTGTTGCCGGTGGACGTCGTGGTAACGCGTAAGGATATGTTCAATCAATTCCACGTCGGACAAAGTGCTCCAGTCCCGGCTTTCTGATGCAGGCGCAAGGGCTTGCAGTTCCGCTGCCAGCGATTCGGCGTCCATTGCGCGCGCTGCAGCTGCCTCCCGCAGGCTGTGTTTACCGCCACAGCAAAAATCCAATTGGTATTTATGAAAAACGGCCGTAGCGCCGGGAATACTCCGGGCAAGTTGGCCGAGACTTTGGTCTAGGATCGTCATGTGCTTATCTCCGGTTGCGGATCTGGTATGAAAGCACCAAAGAATCGGTGCGTTTCTTAAGATTCATTGTAAATACATCTTTTAAAGATGTAAAATAAATACATGTTTAAAAGGCGATTTTCGGTCAAATAATCGAAGAGGAGAGGACAATATGTTTAGGAATTGGCTAGTGCAGTCTGCTCAAGCGAGTTATGTCGTTGTAGGTGTCTTGTCATGGATGTTAGGGCTGATCGGTATCCTGACCCCGCTTCTGCCGACTACACCTTTTTGGATCATCGCAATTTGGGCCTTGAGCAAAGGTTCGCCCCGCTTTTATGCTTGGTTGATGAGGCATCCACAATTACATGCACTGGCCGCATGGCGCAACGAGGGTGCGATACCTTCTTCTGCCAAGCGCATAGCGTTGGGTATGTTGTTCGTGAGTTGGCTGATGTTACTCGGGGTGAATTTACCCTTGTTGGGACTTATCCCGGTATCAATAGTGCTAATTATCATTGCGACATTTATTGTTACCCGTCCGACCCCTGCCAATGAGCAGCCCGCAGTGGTCGACAATATTTTGCTGTACCGAGATGTACCGATTTATAAAGAGCTTCGTGCTTATAGTGACCCAGAGGTTTTCCGTGAATAAATTAGCCTTGCATTATTCGATTTCTGTTTCGCCGGATCTTCCTGTTATCCGAGCTCCATGGTGTGGTAAAAGTTAGTGTAGTGGGTGGTGTGGTATTTCATGCCATTGCATAAAACCGTATTGCTGGTAAATTGCATTTTGAAATTTTTAATCTTCCTTACCTTCACCACTATTGCCCTAAGGCATAATGCCTCACATATTTTTAATTCAGGTTTGCTTTAGCAAGCTGAGGCGTAATTGCAGATTTGGTTCGGAATTAATCCGCCATCGTTTCGTTTTGCGTGCGCGAAAAATGTTAGCGAATTAGTGAAAGCAGCAAAATAAAATCAATGTTCCATTTCTAGTAGTCTAACTAATTGTGTGCGAGATTCAACGGATATCAAATCGGCAAGAGAATACTGATCCAATGTTTTGAAAAAGGCTTCGAGCGCTTCTGCAAGAATAAATTTCAATTGGCATGCGGGAGTGATTACACATTGATTTGCGTTATCGAAACATTCAACCAATGCTTGACTTTGTTCGATGTCCCGAACAAGTTTCCCAACATTAATCGCCTCTGCGTTTCCATTCAAACGCAGGCCACCATTTTTTCCGCGAACTGCTTTTAAATAACCTTTGCTATTTAATTCTTGCACAACTTTCATTAAATGGTTTTTTGAAATTCCATATTGTTCGGCAATTTCGCTGATAGTGGTAATATCCTCGCCCTTAAGTGCAGTGTACATGAGTACACGTAAGGAATAATCTGTATAGCGTGTGATGTACATGAAATCTACCCCGGACGACCATCAACCCGCGGACGCGAAAGAATTGGCCAGTAAATGATGACGAAGATCGCGAAGGCTAACGACCAAGCTGTCGCTGCGATGAGGAGACCTATGCGAAACTCTACTAATAACAAGGCTGCGGCTACGCGAGTCGCTGCCGCTAAACTAATAGTGACATATATCGCTATCGCAAAACGTGGCAGATGCAGCGCTCGACCGGTATGACCAAGTGCCACACGGGTCATTATTCCTAAAATGAGCGTCCCTATGCCCCCCACGCCAAGTGCGTGGTTCCACGCACTTGGGGGGACCAGGCCAAATGCAGCAAGAGATTTAAGCGCTAAGGCGGCGACGATCCATGCATAGCCGAGGTGAAGTATCCATAACAAGGGTTCTAGACTTGCCTTCCACCCTGACCAGCCGAGCAGGCGAATGGTATGAGCGACGGCTGCGACAGCCGCGACGCTACCCGCGAGCCAAGGAAGGCCCGGGAAAAAATCGATGGGAATCAAAAGAGCGGTGGAGATTAGCGCGACGCTGTCTATCGCAACTGTAGAGCGTACATCCTCAGGCTTGCGACCATTATTTCGCAGCCAATTTATGGTAAATAATGGAATGATGCGACCACTGATAATTACCATCAGCAGTGTAACCAGATTGAATGCCGTTATCTCGCCAAGCCTGAGCCATACGACGTTTCCGGTTACAAATCCGATGTGCGTCATGGCGTTAGCAAGCGCAAGTACAACGAGCATCGCTACCAGTACCAGATTCCTGCGATTACCGTGACGTAATAAGACGCGCAATGCGTAACCAGCCAGTACCGGCAAGAAAAGCATATCAACAACCGCAACCACACCCATTGGCCACCAGCTCGCAGTCCACATAGCGAGGCGGCCTGATAGCCACACTAACATCATTACTAACAATCCAGCGCCTTGAAGTGGTGGGGCACCCGTCCAATTGCATATTGCGGTCAGTAAAAACCCGGCGATGGCAGCTGTCACCAATCCGAACAACATTTCATGGCCATGCCAATAAATAGGAGACCAACCGACAGGAAGCGTCAAGCTACCAAATAACTGAGCCATCCAGGCAACTATCGTTACGACACCATACACGCCCGCAATAAGAAAAAATGGACGAAAAGGGTAGGCTAATATTGGTAACTTGAAGATGGAATTATACATGGCTCTTACTCTATTAACATGCATATATTTTACATCTTTAAATTTTAATTTTACAATCTAAATTACTTAACGCTTGATGGCCGCAGACAGCGTATCGATTGAGCTGATGCGATGAGATTCAATAAGAATGAAATTGTTATCCGATAAATTGTACGAGGAATTCATAACCAATCAGGCTGCGCTAAAACTTCATCACCGGTAAGAAACGACACCACGAGTTTCAGGGATACCTCTTTTTTGTTTGGTTCATCAATTCACTTGCAACCAATAGTAAAAACTCATTGATAATCAAATCATTAGGCCAAGCGTACACTACCACTTTGTGGATAGGTGTGGCGTTTCAAGCTTGATCGCTGGTGACCCAAAACGATTGAGGATAAACCATACTATACGTGAATAAATTTTCCCGCGTTTTGGGAAAACTAGCCGGTAGGTCGTTATGTCATCTATGGCTGCACCAAAGCTGCTACGTTGTTGCAACATTGGATAGCCTAAGCACCCTGGCTCTGAATGCGAATTTGATCAGCAAATATTGTTAGTTTATAGACCAACCCATAGATCTTGTGAGGCGCCATGTCATCCTCCTCTCCTTCGTTTGATATTCCTCTACATTGGAATGCCCGGCTCATTGATCGATATGACCTGGCCGGTCCGCGATATACTTCTTATCCAACGGCACCTCAATTCAATGATCATTTTTCTTCCGCCGATTTTGCCGCTGCGGTGGAGCGCAGCAATGCTAGTCAGCGATCATTGTCGTTGTATTTCCACATTCCATTCTGCGATACCTTGTGTTTCTATTGCGGCTGTAACAAGTTGGTGACCAACAATAAAAAACGCGCAGAGCCCTATTTGCGACGGGTGGAAAAAGAACTGGCGATGCAGGCTCAGTGGTTTGATACGCATCGTCCAGTGAAGCAAATACATTGGGGTGGTGGCACGCCGACTTTTATTAGTGACGAGGAAATGACTTGGTTGATGTCTGCCACTGGAGCGCACTTTAATCTCTTAAATGATGATAGCGGTGAATACAGCGTAGAGATTCATCCGGGCCGTGTAACGGCTAATACCATGGGACATTTACGTCGATTGGGTTTTAACCGAGTCAGTATGGGTGTACAAGATTTCGATCAGCAAGTCCAGAAAGCAGTTAATAGATACAACACAGTGAGTGATGTCAGGGCTTTGGTAAAAGCGTTGCGTGTGCAAGGTTATAGGTCTATTAGCATGGATTTAATCTATGGTTTGCCTTTGCAAACAAGAAAGAGTTTTTCGACAACGCTTGCACACATCATTGATATGTCACCGGATCGTTTATCCTTATTTAATTACGCTCATTTACCGCATTTATTTAAGAGCCAAGCTTTAATCAAGGAAGCAGAATTGCCTTCGGCGCAGGAGAAGCTTGATATCCTGCAAATGTCCATTGAGACGTTGCAGGAGGCGGGGTATGTGTATGTCGGGATGGATCATTTTGCCAAGCCCGAAGACAGCTTAGTGCAGGCTCAGCGGGCAGGGAAGCTACAACGAAATTTTCAGGGTTACTCCACTCACGGAGATTGCGATCTAGTGGCGTTTGGGGTGTCATCCATCAGCGCCTTTGGTGGAGTGTATATACAAAATACAAAGATGGTTGAGCACTATCAGCAATTAATTGACAGCGGAAAATTGGCTTTTGTGAAAGGATTTGTACTGAATGATGACGATCATTTGCGCCAATTCATAATCAACCAATTGATTTGTCACTTCTCTCTAAGCTTTAATGAAGTCCAGCAACGCTTTGGGGTTAATCCACAACAGTATTTTTCTGAGGAGCTGGAAGAACTGGCTCCGATGATTGAAGACGGTTTACTCACAGTGAGCGCTATAGGCATCCGAGTCCATAACGCAGGTCGTCTTTTAATTCGCAGAATTTGCATGGTATTCGATGAGTATCTGAAAAAAGGCAATCAGATTCGTTATTCAAAAGTTATCTGATCTATCGCCGTTTCCCCTGGTTATCAGTCTGTTTTTTGTTAGCCTCCGGCACACCATACTATTAAGAACCTGCCCCTTTTTCCGGGAGATACGATCAACTCCGAAGCAAGCAGATCTGCCAAAAAGCATAGGGCTATTTTTTTACTGAGTTCGTCTAGGCGAAAGCTAAATTTAAAAAATGTAAGTGGTGCAGAGCTGACGTCTATTTGTGCTACGTACTTGCGGCCATTCATATTTCTAGCCTATTGCGCAAAAGAAAAAGTAGTTTAACGAATCCACCGGCAGGATAAGAAGCGTGTGCGGACGGTTGGGGCTGTACCGATACTAACTGGCTAGAACCCGCGAGCATTTCTTCAAGCAAGATACGTAAATTCCATACGCGCTAACGGAGCTCCGGGCAAATATATATGCCGCTTCCATATAATAAATTTTTTCTGATCTCTTCCCCGTTGAAAATTAAGAGGATTCGCAAATACACTGTCGTCGCGGTTTGCAAATGGCCAAAATAGTGTTAACCGTTCGCCTATATTACGCGAGTAGCTAGACCACGGTTTGTTAGTAAAAGGCCATGGATCCAGAGTACCTCGTCGATAGCGTCTGGAATTTTTTTGGGAAAATTATCATCCGATAACAAAATAAAATATTTTAACTCCACCCCATACCTCATCAGCCGTATGACCAGAAACGTTCACCGGCAGGTACAAGCCCTGCCGAAAAATACAGAACGATATCCTTATCCCAAAAAAATTTTTGCGCTGCTGAATGAGACTATCTCTCCCTAGGCTACAAAATTGGAGAATATTTAGTTCCACCAGCGTTCAAGGTGCGATTGAAACGTGTTTATGCAATCAATGTCAGCTTTGCAGGATGAAAGATCCGGATAACAAATGTTTCAGGGGTTATATAATTCGCTGTGTTTGCGTAAATAAAACCACCAGTTGAGCAATACACATACCAGATAAAATATCGCAAAACCCAGCATTGCGTATTCTGGCGTAGCAGCACTGATTTGCTCGCCAAATACTTGCGGAATATAAAATGCCCCATAACCTGCTACCGCAGAAGTCCAGCCCAACGCCGGCCCTGCTTGTTCTTTAGGAAAGATATTAGCAATAGAACAAAAGGTTGAACCATTGCCCATCCCACTCGCAGCAAACAAACCTAAAAATACTAGAAATAAGGTTACAAAATACTGTTCCGGGTTGGCGGATTGATAGGCTTGGCGCATGTAATAAGCAGCCACTATTGACAAAATTACCATAGTGATGGCGCACACCTGGGTGACAAGCGCGCCACCAAATTTGTCTGCGACCCAGCCACCCATCGGGCGAATTATGGCTCCAACAAACGGGGCGATCCAGGCGTAAGTCAGGGCGCTAGGCCCGTTTGGATTAACCGTGTTGTGGGTCATCACCCCATCAACAACCACATGACTAAAGCCAAAAATGACTTGGATAGACAGCGGGAACGCTGCTGAAAAACCAATAAATGAGCCAAATGTCATTACATATAACAAGCTCATTACCCAGGTGTGTTTGTTGTTAAAAATTTTGTATTGGCGATCAAGGCTGGTGCGAATAGTTCCGGGTAGCGCTTTGAGTAACATCACCGTAGCAAATAACACCAACACCAGTACCAGCTCTTTGGGAATGCCAAACCCGGAACCATTGACACTGGCAGGCATGATGAGCCACAGCCCCAGAGCTGAGGTCGCAAAGCCAATTAACATCATGGCGATAATGATCGCAAAAGAGCGCGGCGCTCCGCCTGCCAGATTGGGACTAACCTCTGCGGTGTTGATATTGTTCATGCCAAACCAAATCGCAAAAGCGAGTGGGATGAGCAGCAATAACCAGACAAACCCTGCGTTTTGAATCCAGGTTTCGGTACCCGCGGGAATGGCGCCGATTAGCGTGCCGCTTGCGGATTTCAACACCATTGGGTCGCCACCCAATACGCCAAAGGCGCCAAAGGTCATAAACAGTGGAACCAGAATTTGCATGCTGGTCACACCGAAATTACCTAACCCGGCATTTAGGCCAAGCGCTAATCCTTGCTGCTTACGAGGATAAAAAAAACTGATGTTGGACATAGATGCCGCAAAATTACCCCCGCCAATTCCGGAGAGCAACGCCATTAATTGGAACACCCAAAATGGCGTGTTTTGATCCTGCAAAGCCAGACCAGTGCCAATGGCAGGTAGCATCAATAAACTGGTGGTTAAAAAAATGGTGTAGCGGCCACCACACAAGCGAATAAAAAAACTGGCTGGAATACGCAGCGTCGCTCCGGTTAATCCGGCAATCGCCGTTAGGCTGAATAAATCGCCTGCCTGATAGGGAAAGCCAAGGTTCAGCATTTGCACGGTAATAATGCTCCACTGCAGCCACACGGCAAAGCCACAGAGTAAGCTTGGAATTGAGATCCACAAATTGCGATTGGCAATTGCTCTCCCGTGTGAATCCCAGAACGTTTGCTGTTCCGGTTTCCATTGTTTTAGATCAGACATGTGAAGCCCTCGGTCAAAAAAGTTGTTTTCGCGCAAGGATCACTATGGCTCTGCGCAGATATGGAAACTATTCAACCTCAGTGTTAAGTTGCGGTATTAGAGGTGTTAGCTTGCCTACCCAATGGGGGTAGGTGTAGTTGATCTATCTACCCACAAATGGGCATGTGCTGCCCTTAGGTTCTGCAAGCAGTTAAACTGCAGATAATGATGTATTGGTATTGAGGAGGGTCTTGTGACAGAAACGGCCGCGAGCATTATGTTGGTGGACGATCACCCTTTATTGCGTAAAGGGTTGCGTCAACTTTTAACACTGTCGGGTGAGATGGAAGTAGTAGCCGAAGCGAGCAATGGCAAAGATGCGATTAAATTGGCGAGTGAACTTGACCCTGATCTAATTTTATTGGATTTGAATATGCAGGGCATGGATGGTTTGGAAACGCTACGCCATTTGCGCGATGAAGGTGTCACTTCGCGCATTGTGATGCTCACTGTGTCCGATGCCGATGAAGATGTGCTCAGTGCAATTTCAGCGGGAGCAGATGGCTATTTGCTAAAAGACATGGAGCCGGAAGATATGTTGGTGCAAATCGAACGCGCCTTGTCCGGCAAAATGGTGTTGAGTGAGGCAGTCACTCAAGTGCTCGCTACAGCTATTCGCAATCCCACCACAAAAGGTGCTGTGGGTAGTGACAGTCTCACCCAGCGTGAATTGGAAATTCTGAAATTAATTGCCAAAGGCATGAGCAATAAAGTCATTGCGCGCGAATTGGCTATTTCTGACGGCACAGTCAAAGTGCATGTTAAGCATCTGCTGAAAAAATTGCATTTACGCTCGCGCGTAGAAGCAGCCGTGTGGATGATTAATCAACAAAATTAATGTTCAGTAGAGCGTGTTTATGGATTGTTGTTCACAGCCTGGCCTGTTACCTGTACAAGATGCGTTGTTGCGAATACATCAACAATTAATTCCAGTACAGGAAACCGAATGGGTTGATTTGGCGCTTGCATTAGACCGCATTCTCGCAGAATCAGTGTTGGCCAATATTAATGTTCCTGCCAGCGATAACTCCGCGATGGATGGTTATGCGCTGCGCACGAGTGATGCACAAACTGAAGGCGCTGTGTTTGAGGTAATTGGCCAGTCGCTGGCGGGGTACCCCTTTCGTTTTGCCGAGCGAAAGGGGGTGCAGACTGTGCTCGGTGAAATGCAAGCTGTGCGCATTATGACCGGTGCGATGATTCCGGCTGGTGCCGATGCCGTGGTGATGCAAGAAAATGTTACGCGTACT
>CAMLKG010000050.1 GCA_946480695.1 uncultured Cellvibrio sp. | reverse complement strand
TTTTCGACAACAAATAAAAATTAAACAGTGTGAACCTGATTATCACTGCACCCGCTCATTCCAGGGTTCCATCATCCATAGTACTTTTGCCACGGGTTCCATCTGTGCCGCTGGTACCATCATTGTTTGGCCTGTAAATCTCATCACCGTTGTCATCAGGGTTCCTACCCTGGTCAGTGGGACCATCATCAATTGATTGTTCCGTTAAACTGCTATTGGTTTTATGATTACTGTGATCGACGCTGCTATAAGCGCCGGAGCTGTATGCCTTGCTATCACAATTTGTCGGGGAATTGGCACAAGCCAAGGATGACATTATTAGGATAGCGGTTGTTCCGATTAGCACGTTAATTTTCATGATGCGCTCCCTTACGAGGATTAATAATAAAGCCGTTGCAATACAATGGCTAAAAGGTAGAGTGCACCTGAATGGATTTGTTTAGCCAAAATGAGGCATTTACAGACATTTTTATTTTTACACCCATATTTTGTATGGGAAGGAACCTTCTACACAGTAATATGGGCCAAGTTGGTAATGAAGGAAAGTGAGGTGGCGCTGCATTTAAACAAGCGCAGCTAACATACGCAGCAACAGATAAATCTTCCTCCATTTAGTTAATTTCTAAATTATTTTTTCCACTTAATTATGAAAAAACTTACTAAAAATAAAACGATAATCTCAATTGATACAAATAAATAAAACCAGTAGTTGGTATATTGTTCGTGGGTCATACCGGGAACAATAGCGAACAGCAATTCGCTCAAGTAATAACCGCATAAAGCCCATGTAACAATAGATACAATGGTAAGGGCTAGAATCAAAACAAGTGCTTTTTTCATTTCACATCCCAAAACCAAACCTCTCTGGATTTAGCATAACTACCGGAAAAGTTTAAGACTCGAGAAATCATAACCATGTGGTCCATTTGGTGAGCCGGTTATTATTCCATAAATCAATATGGTCCCCTGACCTGTGCGCAACATCTTCGCCCGTTTTAGCCCAAAAATCTTTGAAAAAGATTATTCCTGTTTTACCTGCCAGAACGGTTTGAAATTTTGATGAGTCAATTTTCTTTAATGCGGAAATACCATCAATCTTGTATTTTGCCAATCCATTAGCTAAATCCTCAGCAGCTAAAACATGACCTAGCTTAGAATTGTGTTGCCAGCAGTGCCTTATTTTTGGAACCAGTTTTGTTGTATCAACACCGCAAGAAGCTAAGCAAACACCGAGACGAATCGCACATTGATCATCAAAATTCCTTTTACCATTCGTTTTGCAAGGTGCCGACCTTTCTCCAACTATTGGATAGCTTTCCCACATTTCCTTGAACTTTAACATTGCTTCTCCATGTGTTTATGTAACTAGCGATAGCGACAAATTGTTTAGTCCCTCTTGCACGTTCCGAACAACAACACCGCCAATACAATAATCAATTAAACCGATATCTGATTTCCAAGCCATAAGTGCGCGGCGGGTTATAAACACCTCTGGGTACTCCCAGGAATGAAACGGATTTTTGGCGCAAAGATGAATCGTCGGTAATGTTTTTCACCCAAAGGGAAATATCCCATGAGGAATCCAGCTTCATACCTAAACGCGCATTGGCGAGGTTACGATCCGGAATACGGTTATCCGGTAAATTGTTGGGGTTGGAAAAATAATCATCGGTGTAGCTGTAGTCGATATGCGCATACATATCCACTTGCTTAAATACAGGACGGGTGTAATCCAGCGCAATGAAGTAATTATGCCGGGGGGCGAACGGTAAATAATGGTCATCATAATGTATACCTATTCCCCCACCGTTTTTGAATTCATCAAATTTCGCTGTGGTAAGCGCCGTACTGAAGCTCAGTTCCAGGTGCTCCGTAAGGCTGGCACTCATATCCAACTCAACACCCTGGCTGGTTACCTTACCCGCGTTGGTTAGCGACAAAATCGTACCGCCTGTCGTCGCTTGGGTCGGGACAAACTGAAAAACCTGGAAGTCATCAAATTGGGTTACAAACGCAGAGGCATTGACCGTAAGCCGCCGGTCAAAAAACACAGATTTTGCGCCCGCTTCATAATTCATGGCGTATTCGGGTTCAAACTGGAAATTCTCCAATGTACGGATGAAATCAGCATTCCAACCACCGCTTTTGTAACCACGCGCCACACTGGTATAGAGCAAAACATCGCGCGTTAACTGCAAGTTAAGGCCCAGCTTTGGCAACCATTCCTTAAAAGTATTCCGGTCTTTTAAATGGTTGGCATTAACAAACAAACCCGTGGAGTCAATACTGGAATAATCGATATCTTTGGTTTCATTCACGTAACGAACACCGGCAGTCAAACTCCAACGCGCATCGAAATAATAATTGCCATGTAAATATAATGAAGCCGATTCAACCCCGGCTGACGCAGGTGTATGGACACTTGCATTAGGCGCGGGCCGGAACACCGGACCGGTAATAGCTTGCCGATCAGTTGAAATATCCTGGTCGAGAAAATAAAGGCCAATTACATAATCCAGTGCCGTCCCCTTGGGAGAAGTCAGCCTGAATTCCTGGCTTATTTGATCGCTTTGTTCGTCAAAAATACTGACAGCGGCATTGAGCGGGGAATAATCTTCTTCACTCAACTCACTAAATTCATTGCTGCGAATTCCCGTAATAGAGGTCCATCGATAATTATCCGGCGTTTCGTAGGATAATTCAGCGGTTGCACCGTTAAGCTCCCGCTGCTGGTATTCATCCGCATCATGGGCAACTTCAAACACCGCCGGCGCCAGGCTGAAACCATTAAACATTCCGTTGGCCAAGGCCTCCGCATTCGTGGATTTTTCATCTTCCTTCAAATAATCAAAACCAAGATCAACAGTAAGCCGCTCAACACCCACATAACGAAACTTCAATTTCGCCGTATCGCGATTAAAACCCTGGAGGTCCCGGTCAAGTGTATGGTTTTTTATATAGCCGTCTTGTTCGCTGGTACCTAATAACAGGCTCGCAAAAAGATCATCCGACAAGGGTAAATTAATTTTTCCGGTCAACGACGCCAAATCGTAGTTGCCAACGTTCGCCAGGAGTTCAGCGTTGAAAGTATCCGCAGGTTTTTGCGTAACAATATTGATTGCCCCGGCCAGCGCGTTAGTACCAGCAAGGGTGCCTTGTGGTCCGCGCAGCACTTCTATCTGGGCGACGTCCAATAAACTTTGGTCAAAACTGGATGATCGACCGGTTAACACGCCATCGATATAAACCGCAACGCGGGCATTGGTACCGATATTGCGCGCGTAATCGCCCACGCCCCTGATAACAATCTCACCGCGCGTATTCCGGTCACCACTGCCAAAGTTTAATGAAGGAATTGCAGCTTCCATGTCCGTTAAGGAACTGGCGCCGACTTGTTCGATAAATTTCTTATCGTAAGCACTTATCGCCAGCGGGGTACCTTGTAAAGGCTCCTCGCGCATTTGCGCGGTAACTACAACTTCTTCCATTACCGGAACGGATTGAGACCACGCAATGGGAACTGGCGTTAAACCGGCGACCAAACCAACCATGTACAATTCTCTTGAACACAGGATTTTTTTTATAGTTATACCCATGAGATGTACAAAGCCCCCGGTTCTGAATTTGTCGTTTCAAAATAAATAATGTTTGGATGTTTTCGGTTATCTTTTGTCAAACTGATCCGTGAATCTCATCCATAAGATCGCCGTAAGATGGATGCCCGGAATCTTCTGACCATTTGTTTTTATACATTTCCGCCAATACAGATGAAAGTGCTATGTATTGCATAGACAACTCACCAGAATCATTCACCTCATTATCCGCAGAGGATGGATCATTAATGATTTTTTGCAAATTTTCTATTTCATTGGCGGTTAGTTCGATTAACATTGATAAATGAGATAACGATAAATCCATAAACCTAATTCTCGTAAATTAATTCTTTGGTTAACTCATCCAAAAGCATACAAAATTTACTCACAGGCATATCCCAATGAGGCCGTATAGAGTAATGCGTAGCGTTGTAATTGTTGTTATAAGCATCCTTTGTAATAACCAGGCCTGGCGGAATCCTAACCCCTTTAGGGATACGGTAATAATCCCAACTATGTACAGGAACACCCAATGCATCAAATAAAGAAACACCACCAGATGTACATTTAACCCAAAAAACACCACCCTGTGAGTATGTATCGATGTCAGCTTTTCGAATTTTTCCATTAGATAATTTGAAAGCTTTTAAAATCGGATACAACGGTGATGTACCTTTCTGATCCTTTTTCTTTCCACGCCACAAATTAACATTCAAAGCATATTTGGAATCAAATAATTCATCAAGCTCTCGCTTTTTGATGAAGAATTCATCTTCACTCGCTTTTTCCATTTCCATATTTATTCCATAACAAAAAATTATCCGGCACTTAACTTTAGCTCACAAACTGTTTTCACTTTTTGAACCGCTTTTTGCAGACTTGAGGGACATACCCCATTATTTCAACCTCAAAATCCGGTCACAATTCCCTAATAACAGCCTTACTTTTCATCCATCCGAGTTATCAAGAGCATATACCCCAGAGGCACCTCATGTAGACTTAAGCGACATTAAGATGTTACGCATTAAGTGAATGGGATCGCAATAGCTTTTGTAAATTCTTTAGGGTTAATGGCTTTTCCAGGAAATCGTTAAACCCCAATGCCAACAGACCGGACCGATTAACACCGATGGGCAAACTGGTCAGACCAATAATGATCGTTTCATTACTAACACGTTGGCGCAACGCGATCGTGGCCTGCTCACCATTCATTTTGGGCATGTGCAAATCCATCAGGATCAAGTCGTAATGTTTTTGCTCAACGAAGCTAATGGCCTCCAGCCCATTACTCGCGAAATCGACTTCATAACTTGGCGTTAGCAAGCTCTTACCTATATCGCGATGGATAACCTCATCATCCACCAGCAATATTGTCTTGATAGCGGCAGCCCTTAAGGTCGTCCCCATGTTTTCGTCGGGGTAAGAAATATCATTTACGGAGGAAAAATTGCTTGCCTGGTGCAGCAAAGAGGCCGAGAGGAAATTCATCTTCTTTTGGACTAACTGCATGTTCGACAACATTATGTCCGGCGCCGCCGCCATGGCTTCCACCACCCTGTCATCCGCCGGCAATAAATGACGCAGCTCAGGTGATTTCGATATGGTGTTAATAAGCTCCGGCAAATGCTTGGCCAGAAGCTCAGCCTTCATCCTGGAGATTAATAACGGCGTAGCAATATCATGAAACAAGGTTTCAATGCCTTGTAATTCAAGCTGGTCCTGTCTATCTATCATCGCGATTGACCCTACTGTTCGAAAAAATCCTGAACTATTTTTATCCCTGCCTACCCAAATGAAATAGCCGCCAAGCAGCTTACCGGTAGCTATTCAACCACGTTTTGAAGCGCCTCAATATCGGTAAGCATGATATTTACCTTGATTGCTGCCATGAATTGACGAAAGTCAGGTTCTTTTAACCATTTCGTGAAACAGGCACAAGATTACAAAAGGATTATTTGTGGGCGCACATTTTTTAAGCATAATGGGGTTTGACGCCAAACTTATGATTCCTGGCATCAAAATTGAAACTCGCGTGTCGCCTAAAGAATCCTCCAACCCTTGCAATGCAAGGCTTTACAACTAATTAAAATACTCCAGAGGTGTCCAATGTTAAATGCTGCTATTAAAACACAACAAGTCCAACAAAATGATTACTACAGCATTGTAGCCAAAGGCCCAATGTTGGACCGGGTATACTCAATGCGATACAGAAGCTATAGTGCTGACGGATATATTGAGGAAAATTCATCGATGAAATTTATTGATGAATATGACGCCAAACCTAACAGCACATGCTTTTTGGCCTATCATCGTAACAATGTCGTCGGTTCGATAAGAGCCTGCGTATATGATCCGAAGAAAGGTTTGGATATCCCAATTATGGAGTGTTTTGGTGAAGAAATAAGAAACACTATCGGTTACGATGATATCTTTCTAGAACCTAATAAATTTGTGATAGACCCTCAATTTCAAAGAAGAGGTGGAATACAGGCCCGCTTCCTTCTTTTGGGAACTGCAGTTGAGGAGGCAGTGAGACAAAACGCACAAAACATTGTAGTTGCAGTTCGAACTGAACATATTAAATTTTACCAAATGTTTGGCGGAAAACTCGCCTCCGATGAAAAATCGTACCCACACCTTAATTTCAAAACAGTATTGATGATATGTAGCGATGTTAAAAAGTGTCGGGACTTTATTAAAAGCAAAGTGGATGTCATAGAAAAGAATGATCCAGTACTTAATTACGGCACTGTTTGATCTTGGACTGGCAGGATTAGCTTTTTCAAAAAAAGATAACCCTGCCGCCAAGGCATTGGCGTTTTTATTATTTGCCCTCAGTATGTGGTTGCTGGAATTATTCCTTTTAACAACCCTTTCTAATATCAACATCCTGAACGTCCTTTTCCATATCACTAGGGGAGGAATGTTCTTCATTCCTTTTGGCTTTACGTTACTAACATGGCGTCTGATAGGTAGCCGCTCTAAAAAGTTCAGGAATTTTTTCGTTATTCCAGGGGCCTGCGTCAGTTCTTTATTTTGGACATTAAATATGTTCGTGTTCCCTTCGGAGTTGAAGGCAACAGACAGTGGGTATCTGCCTCGGTTGGATTTAATTTACTATATATTCATTGGCTTTCTAGTATGGTGTTTTGCCGGTTCTATTTGCTTGGTTGGAATGTCGTATAAAACATCATCCAGCCGGGAGAAGCAACGCTTAAAATGGTTGTTAATAACGCTTTTAGTAAGCTTCAGTTGCGGCCTCATTGTTTTATTTTCCATGCCGACCGGCATGGGTCAATACCTCTCAAAATTTATCGGAGCGATCACAAACGTCGTTTTCGTTTCGTTGTTATTTTATTCAACCATTCAACATAACCTCATGGATATTAGGCTAGCCTTGAGTTTAGGGCTGACCAAGGCAATTTTACTTGCTTCCTTTGTATGGATGTATTTTATGGTCACCTCACTTGTAGGGGACGATACACAATCAGTTGGGGGTGTTGTGACCTTATTAGGCTTTCTAGTGTTGATGCTGGAAGCATATCCACGATTGCTAAAATGGTTGTTACCGAACGCAAAAAAAATCCTCGTAAAAAATAGTTACGATTTTGACCAAGTCAAAGCTGAAACGGAAATTGATCTTAAAAACTCGATTAGCTTTACCATGATGCTGGAAGTTCTTGATCATCTTTTCCTGAAGGCAATCAAAATAAATAATTATAAAATTTTGATGGTTAATCAGGAGGGTGAATCTGCCAATGAAAGTAACCTTCGCCCGAATGGAGCCCTTGATTTCATTAATGAAGATTCCAGCCTAGTGGCTTATTGCGCAACCCAAACGCAATTGATAATGGCTGATGAAATGCCGGATTCATTACAAAGCGAGATGAAAAGGTATAACGCATCACTCTGCTTCCCGGTATTTTCAGAAAACAAAGTTGTCGCGATAGTGCTGGCCGGAAGCCCAACTAACTTCACTTATTATCGTTATGAAGATTTAAAGATTTTTGAATGGCTGAAGGCTGAGTTGGGGCAGGTACTAAGCCGTCTGATTCGCCTTAACCACATGCAAGAGCAGCTAGGCGAAGCCAAAAAAACCCTTTCCATGCTAAGTTTGATGAACCATTATCATCACGATATTAAAGTTCCTTTTGCGATTATTGATGGGGTATTGTCAAACGATATTTATGATCGCAACAAGCAACGCGACATAGTGCTGGAACAAGTTGAACGTGGTTCCCGCCTTATTGCGACTATGGCTAGTATTTTGGGTGGTAAGCACAAGCGACGCATCCAGCCTTGCGCATTGGAAACCCTTGTTCAGGATTGTCTCTATTTATTTGAAAAATCATTCGATAAGGTTGAATACGAATTTGGCGGCGTTCCCAAGATCAGGGGGGACGCGGAAGATTTGAAAATCCTGTTTATCAATTTGATCAAAAATGCCGCCGAAGCGCGACGCGAAAATACGGACTTGGTACTGCATATAAAATCCTGGACGGAAAATGGCAATGTCTTCTTTTCCATCAGGGATAACGGCACCGGTATGACCGACCAACAGTTAGCCAATTTGTGGGAACCTGGTTTCAGCTCCAAAAAATTCGGTAACGGCATTGGCATGCAGGCGATAAAGCGCATTGTTGATGAGCATAACGCGCGCATACAAGTTAGCAGTACCCCGCATAAAGGATCGGAATTTGTTGTGTGTTTTTTCGCAACCCAGATTGCCCAGGATGACCCCACCAACGAACCAGCCAAGGATGAACTGGCCGAAAGACGCGCAACTTACCTTGTTGAAAAAAGGAGCAACCAATAATGAAAATATCCCAATTGTATTGGGCCTACCTAGATGGCAACTAATTTTTCCAATACTCAAAAACAACGCCCTGTAACTCAAAGGACTCAATTGCATCCTTCAAATAATCAGAGCAAAACAAACTGGTATCAAATTTGGATTGCGGCTTAAACACCACTTTGTCTTTTATGCTAGAACTATCGAAAGAGAAGTCGAAAATGCCGTTTCCCTCAGCATCACACACAGTCAGACAGTTAAAAATATAGTACACATGCTCCCCTATCAATATGGGCAGAAACTCGCCATATGAATCTAACAAATCCTTTAATAATCGGTTAGCTTTTGGAGAGAGAAGCAGTGTAGCTCCGATCCAGCAACTCACATCAGGCAAAAGATTCTCCCCACCCTCAATGATTGAAAAACCCGTGCGTAGTTTCTTCCAATATGCAGTCAAAGCAAGGTTATTCTTACTAAAATCATGAACAGATGCCATATCCATGGCATCAGGAAAATTCTCTATAAAATCGTTGATGTGCAAGTCCAGTTCTTGAAACCGAAAGCCATCATTTTCAATTAAATATATTGCCATTCCTACACAACCTTTTTCCTAGCTTCAGGAGGTAAATTATTTTGCTGCAAAGCAAGACCAAGAAGCCGAAGCTCCATTCGAATAAATTCTTCACCAGAAATATTTCTTAATTTTTTCTCTACCCAACGCTCATAGCCTTCTGTATGGTATTGCAAATGTCCTAATGATTCAGGCATTGACCAATGCGGAATATGTTTAGCATAGCTAGGCAGCCAAACTCCGTTATCAGGATCGTTAATACGGACACCAAATAAATGTATGCGAACACGGGCACGATACGCATATTGCGTTTTTCCTTTACCGGGAACAATGTGATGAGCCGTGTGGCTTTTACTTGGCTTTGGAACTGGAACTGCACGCATAAACTTTTCCAAAGTTCCCGTTGGGTGATACTCCTCAATTTGCAATTCATTTTGCTTATTTTTAAAATCTGCAACTGGCATACCAGGCTTATGCACAGCCTTCCTCCCTTCAACACGGTAAAGCTCTAGCCTAGCCTGAACATCAACAATATTTTCCATAAGCCTTCTTTCCCTTTCGAGGTGCTTTTTGACCTTCAATAATTCCTTTTTTCGCATTTCCCTTATATCCTCGGGAGAACTTTCCGCAATATTTAAAGCATCAAAATACTTTTTTGCTTGTTTATAATAATTATTAATGGCCCTATCTAGCGGTGACATTTCGTCATATCGAAGCATAACCCTAAGACCGTGAATAAATTCCATATACATTCCTTTTCGACAATTTCAATATTAAAAAAAATCACCCGAAAATTTAAAAGATATCAATTTCACACTCAAATATTACTATCCATCATCGTCACATTCCTTCTATTTTATCTTGGAACGAGAGCCCTTTGGTATCGCTCATAAACCTGGCTAAAAAGTTTTTTAATACGCCAATGACACGGGATGGAGACCCTCGGTAGAGTAAACACCAACATCCAACTCGCAACCAGATGATGCTTGCTTCCTGGCCAATAAAACTAAATATTTTATTAATCCGGCCGCCTCGATACCATCACTTAGACGCTCATTAATGCTATGACTACCCATCTATTTACATTGGTTGAATCTTCACCCCGATTGGTAAAAACAACGTGATTTTCACTTGATTTTAGACATTTATGGATTTTGCGAAAGAGTTAACACTTTTTTACCCCACTGGCGAATACGAATTAGGCCGACATATTCGCACTGGTAACTCCACACTTCCTCATAATTGACTTACAATATCTTTTAATATGGATCTGGCTTGGCCTATATTACGGCCATCGTGTTGTCAACCCTTATGGGATAACCAGTGTGAACTCAAAAATTCCTCTTTATTTTTATCCAACACAAATTGTATTTGTCGATGATAACCCACAGTTTTTAGAGACATTGACGCTCGCATTTTCCCATCAATTCAACGTCAGGTCATTTGACAACACGGATGCCGCATTAAAATATATCAACGAATACCAGCGTGAAGCTAAACTTGTTGCGAAGGATGAAAAACCCAAGCTGCAAGGTGATTCAGACGCCTGGGTGAAGCGGGTGTTGACGCATCAAAACATAAAGCGATTCGATGAAATGCGGGTTAAGGAAGTTTCTGTACTGGTAGTGGATTACTCAATGCCGACAATGAATGGCATTGAATTTTGCGAAAAGATAAACAACTCAGCCATCAAGAAAATCCTGCTGACAGGCTATGCAACTCCGGCCGAAGCAGTGCGGGCCTTCAATAACAATACCATCCATTACTATGTGAAAAAGAACGATGAAAACATGCTCCAGGAATTGGAGGATGCCATCCATCAGTTGCAACACGCTTATTTCAATGAGCTTTCGAGTAGCCAAAAGGCGGAGGCTATCGATAGCGAGACCCCGTTTTTTGCAGACCCCAAGCTTGCCCAGTATTTTGAGGATACCTGTGAATCCATGGCGGTGGCTGAGTATTATTACTTGTCCAATCCTTCCCGATTCGAGTTGCGCACGAAAAGCGGTAATACCCTGGCCTGTGTTATTTACACCGAAGAAGACATTGAAGAGCATTTGCAGATATTGCAGGAAGAAGGTGCGCCAGAGGAAATATGCAAGGCAATAGCGTCCCGCAAGTTTGTTCCTTTATTCAAGACCGCTGATGGTTTTTACGAGCCGGGGATGAACAATCCCAAATCGGCAATCTATCCCGCTACCCATGTACAAGGGGTGGTGAATTATTACTGTGCAGTGGTGGGTGATACACCCGAAACGAATGACCCTGTTATTACCACTCCCAAAGGAGTGCTTCACTAGATCATAAAGGGGATTAGGTAAAGCCGGTAGAAGAGATCCCTCTCCACCTTTGCGCCACTAATTAAGCGTGATCCCTGAATAACTTACGGAATGTGCTCGGCGACAAACCCGTCCAGCGCTTAAAGGCGTTGGTAAAGCTGGTACGATCCGAAAAATCCAATGCACGAGAAACAAGATCCACACTCATGTTGTCATCAATCAGGTATTTGATGGCATAGTGAAAGCGAAGATCATCACGCAACTGGGCAAAGTTGGTGTTTTGGCTTTGCAAGCGTCGTTGTAATGTGCGTTTGGTTAAGTGCAAATCTGAAGCAATTTGCTCGATGGATAATTCGGTACGTCCTACACGTTGGTGCAATGCGTCAATAACCCGGGCAGAAACACCTTCACAATGAGGAATTCTCGCAAGCGTTAAATAATCCTCAAAGGTACCAATGTGCGGTTGCCCCGGTTCACCATCAGGTAGAGCGTTAACATAGTTGCGTTGTAATTGAATCATTTAAGCCGCTCCTTACGTTTTCTAGGTAGATGTAAAATTTAATCTAAACAATCCTTGCAGCACGTACCTTACTTGCAACACACCGGAAAGGTGCACACTGCGATTGGGCCGATCATAGCAAATCATCTTGGCGCAGTCTCCATTTACTTGGACGGAAATGAGAATTGCTACCTTCGTTAAGGACATGTAAACGCACCAAACGTTCACGTTATTCCAATCCTGAATAACCCCTGTTTTCACTGCACTTAAACGTTATAGGCGAACCCGGATAGCGCCTAAATCAACATAAATTTTTTAACATTTTATTGGTAAGAAAAAGTTACGCTGCGTTTCGTAGGAAATTTTTTTTATTTAAAACAAAAAGCCCCGGATTTCTCCAGGGCTCATCCTCGTCATCAATTCAGGTTGAATTAAAAAGATCCTCGCACCCCAAGCGTAGCGGTATAACCGGGATCATAATAAGTGAACGTCGCATTGTCGTAATAATACGTGGTACGTAATGCCTCACCCGTTAAGTTGCTTACGTTCAAGGTTACCATTGGTTCGGTAGGCAAACCTCCAAACTGGTAACTGGCCGACAGATCCCATTGACCCCGCTCATCGGCTTTCAACTCTGCAAATGAAATTCCATTCTGGTTGGGCCCTGAAATTGTTTGCGCGTCATACCAAGTGTAAGAAAGCCGGATTGATGCGCCAAAATTTTCCCAATATCCGGTGAAGTTGTATGTTTTTGGTGACACACCGATGGCTTTGGCTGGCGCACCTGCCCCCTCACCTTTTTGCTCGATATTGGTGAAGTTGGCATTAAAACCAAGGCCTTCAACAAGCATATCCAGCGGCTGTACCCAGGTAAGTTCCTGCCCGCGCAATTCGAGGTTACCGGGGGCATTAACCTGCTGCTGCACAGTGACAGTGGCGACATTGGGTCCGCCACGATTGTCGATTGCGGATTTTTGCAAGTCGGTTAAATCATTGTAAGGAACACCCAACTGCAAGAACGGGATAGTATTGGTACCCAATACGGTAAAACCGGTTACCTGTTTGTTAAAGAAGGTCACACCGACATAACCTTCATCACCGGTATACCACTCCCCACCCAGGTCAAAATTGGTCGCGAGGTAGGGGCTTAAATTAGGATTGCCCTGCGTCGCTTGTTGCGCCGACGGATCGCTGAAATTGGTGTTGGGTAGCATTGCACTTGGGTTAGCGCGAGTGAGGGTACGCGATGCAGACAAACGTAACTTCACGTCCTCCATCAAATCCAGTGTTGAGTTAAACGATGGGAGGAATGCGTCATAGTCGGATACCAGGTCCTGGTATTGCCGCACACCGCCAATGGTAACGGGGCCGGAAATCAATTGATCGGTTTTCACATAGCGAGTCCCCAAATTAAACCGCAGGCTACGGTCTGCAACTTGTGATTCGCCATTCAATTCGATGTAGGCACCGGTGGTTTCCTCGTCCACTTTACCGGTGCTGGCACCGGTCGGGGCGGAGTTGGACTCGCCCGCCGATGCACTTAATTCGTGGTAACGGCTGTCTGCCATAAAACGATCAAAATCAACTGTTATGAATCCATAAGGCCCTGGTTGCAGATAAGAGGCCAATGCCGATTGCGGAATGGCAGAATTCGGGTTCAGGCCGTTACAAGGTGCCCGATTGGTGGCAGGACTGTTGCCCTCGGCATCCAAGCCATCACGGCACACAACGTCTTCCCAGCGGGCGCTGTTATCACGCGACGAGATCACGCGGGAAATTTCGTCATAGGCTAAACCGACACGAATGTTTTGTGTGCTATCACCAAATTGATAATCAACATGGGCACCGTCGGTTTCGGTATTGCGCTTTTCATTGGCAATGTTCAGGCGACCACCGGCATACACCCAACCTGCATTCGGGTCATTTAAATCAACGTTGGTACTGACATCCGGATAGGGTTTGCCATCATTACGATATTCAACTACCGTGCCCTGCCCCATCGGCGTGTTGATCAAAATGGTGGGCGATTCACGGAAGAATTCGCTGCGGCTGGAATTAAACTGCATGTCCAGGATATGCAGGTCACCAAACTCAAAATGCGCGCCGGGATTGATATTGTAAAAATCAACATCTTCCTTGTAGGGGCGAGCCTCAAGGAAGAATTGGGCATTGGCAAAAGTACCGCTGGTGACGACATTGTTTTCATCGACCTGGACATTGAGCGGAATCACCTGGCCATTACGGCCAACCCAGTTGACATCCAGGCGATCAAAATCGCGGCTGGCATCGGACCATAGGCTATCCAGGTAAAAGCGGGTTTCATCGCCAGGGCGAAACTCCAGGGATAACACTCCCGATACGCGGTCGCGCGTGCCATCGATATACGCCGGGCGACTCAAACGCGGCAGCAGGCCATCGCCCAGTTGCTGCAAAGTCACATCGGGATTGTTGGCTTGCAAGAACGCTGCATCGACCACGGTGCCTTCAACCAATCCGGCGCCGGCACCGGCGGGAACGGTCCCTGGCACGTTAATGTTATTACCGCCGATAGTATCGCAAGGAGCGCCGGTTGCGGCACCGCACTGGGCCGCACTTAAATTCAAATTGGACCAACCGATGGTTTCATATCCTTCTACGGTGGATTGCAGGTTTTCGCCGGCAATCCCGAACAGCACCCCCATGGTTTCATTACGCCAACTGGCGGTTAAGGCTGCGCGGGGACTGGTTTCGCCATTGATTTCAGCGTACCCCAATTGGCCCTGGTAGGTTGCCTGGAAGCCTTCATCCTTGCTATCGAAAGGCCGAGCACTGCGCATATTCACGGAACCGGCCAAACCGCCCTCCAGGGAGCTGGCAAGCGGCGTTTTGGCCACATCGATACGGGTGAATAATTCTGTGGGGAAAAGGTTCAGGTCCACTTCGCGATTTTGGTTTTGGGAATCCACACTCCCACCTGACGCCACAGCAATTTGCGCCCCGTTAAGCGTGACCTTGGTGAAATTGGTACCGAGACCGCGAATGGCGATCTGCATACCATCGCCATTGATATCGCGAGTGAGCTGGATACCGGGGATGCGCCCGATGGATTCCGCGACATTCAAATCAGGAAATTTACCGATGTCTTCAGCGAAAACCGATTCCACCAAACTGGTGGATTCCCGCTTGGCATTCGTTGCATTTTGTAAACTGCCCTTGTAGCCGGTAACCACGACTTCTTCCACTTCTTCTTTATTTACCTGTTGGGCTTGGGCCAGGCTGCTTGCAATCGCCAGGCTCAGCAAGCTCAACTTAAATAGGGAACCTGTGTGTTTCATGATAATAATCCCGAGTTTTATCGTTGTAATTGCGCTGTAATCAGCAGTTCGAGTGAGCATCGTTGTACCCCGTCCATCAAATAGGGTTGGTGATTCCCTTTATGGCGAATCACCAAACACCCATCTTGTATACATGTATACAACGACACAAATCCTATTACTTGTATACTAGTGCGTCAATAACGATAAGTTGCCGGGAGAAAGCTGGGTATACGCGTAACAGCGAGGAACAAAAATTGACCGCTGGCTTACAAACCAGGATTGGGGTTAACGGGGGGACTTTGGCATTGCAAAGGAGTAGAATGCGCCCACTTTTCGCGCTTCTATATTTTTATTTTTGGTTACCCAGGCCCCATGATTCCACGTATTGACCAGACCTCTCCCGTCCAAGCCCTTTACCTGGGTTTTATCAACGCCCTGCGCAACTCGGGCTTTACCGGTGACCTCAACCCGGATTACGCCAACCGTACCGTTTTGGCCACCGATAATTCGATTTACCAGGTATTGCCCCAAGGCGTGCTTTATCCAAGGGATACTGAAGACCTGGTACGCATAGCCAAACTCAGCCAGCAGCCGGAATTCCAATCCATTGTGCTTAGCCCGCGCGGCGGGGGCACCGGGACCAACGGCCAGTCATTGACGGATGGGTTGGTGGTCGATACCTCCAAATACATGAATAAAATCCTGGAGATTAACCCGGGGGAACGCTGGGTACGGGTTCAATGCGGGGTGGTTAAGGACCAACTGAATGCCGCAATCAAACCCCATGGATTATTCTTTGCACCCGAACTTTCCACCAGTAACCGCGCCACTATCGGCGGCATGATCAACACCGACGCATCTGGCCAGGGTTCCTGCCGCTACGGTAAAACGCGCGATCATGTGCTGGAACTTACAACGGTATTGCTGGATGGCAGCCTTTGGACTTCCCACGCGATTGATGAATCCGAGTTGGAATCCGTATGGAAGCGCGATGACCTTATCGGCGAGGTGCATCGCGTTGTGGATTCGATCC
The DNA here is from genome assembly GCA_946480695.1 of uncultured Cellvibrio sp. The sequence goes on along the minus strand of CAMLKG010000050.1, from coordinate 3,530 downwards.
AGCGCGAACACCATGCATTGATTGAGCAAAAGTTTCCGAAACTGAATCGCTGTTTAACCGGATATGACCTGGCCCATATCCGCGATGAAAAAGGTCGGTTCAACCTTAACAATATTTTGTGCGGCAGCGAAGGCACCTTGGGTTTTATCACGGAAGCCAAAATTAATTTGCTGCCAATCCCTAAATTCAGTGCGCTGATTAACGTCAACTATCGCGATTTCAATGCCGCCTTGCGCGACGCCACTGAATTGATGAAGGCCAATCCGACATCCATTGAAACAGTGGATTCCAAGGTATTGAGCCTGGCCATGAATGACATTGTCTGGCATAGCGTCGCGGAATTTTTTCCCGCGCCCGTTAGCGGTGAAAAAATCCAGGGCATCAACCTCGTTGAATACACGGCTGACTCAGAAGAAGAATTAAAGGCAGATGTCGGAAAACTCACACAATTGCTCGATCAATTTGCGTTAGACACCAATACGGGACGTATCAGTTACTCGGTTGCATGGGGTAGCGATGCGGTTAACAAGATTTGGGGAATGCGTAAGAAAGCGGTAGGGTTATTGGGAAATGTTGAAGGCGAAATCCGCCCCGTTCCATTTGTCGAAGATACTGCGGTGCCGCCGGAAAACCTCGCTGATTTTATTTTTGAATTCCGTGCGGTGCTGGATGAATATAACTTGACCTACGGCATGTTCGGCCACGTGGATGCCGGCGTACTGCACGTTCGCCCGGCATTGGATATGAAAGATCCGGCACAGGAAAAAATGGTGCGGGTCATTACCGACAGGGTTGTTGCCCTCACCCAAAAATATAACGGGTTGCTCTGGGGCGAACACGGCAAAGGTGTTCGCTCGGAATATGCGCCTGCATTTTTTGGCGAACTTTATCCGCAAATCCAACGTATTAAGGCGGTATTTGATCCGCACAACCAATTAAATCCTGGAAAAATTGCAACGCCATCCACACACCTCGAATTGTCCAGGATTGATGGAGTCATGACGCGCGGGCAACAGGATCGAAAAATCATCGCACAGGTTTGGGATGGTTACAGTGAAGGTGTGCATTGCAACGGAAATGGCCTTTGCTACAACTGGAACCCTAACGATGCCATGTGCCCCAGTTGGAAAGGTACCCGCGAACGCAAACACTCGCCCAAGGGCCGGGCCTCGCTAATGCGCGAATGGCTGAAGCAAATGAGCGAGCGCGGCGTTAATGCCGTTGAAGAAAGTAACAAAATAAAACACGCGAACTTTGTTTTTAATTTACCGGCACGCATTATCAACACCATAGGCAAGCGCAAAGGTGAATACGATTTTTCCCACGAGGTGCATGATGCCATGGCGGGTTGCCTTGCCTGTAAATCCTGTGTGGGCCAATGCCCTATCAAGGTAGATGTTCCGGAATTCCGCGCAAAGTTTTTTGAGCTTTATTACAGCCGCTATTTGCGGCCGTTAAAAGATTATTTTGTGGGTGGCCTGGAATTTATGGTTCCTGTGCTCGCCAAATTCCCCTGGGCTTATAACCTGGCCATGAAGCCGCGGTTCATGCAAAAATTTATGGCGCGCTTTATCGGCATGGTGGATAGCCCGCTGCTCACCGGTATTAATTTACATAAAGCCGTGGAAACGCTGGGAGTTAAATACGCAACATTGGAAAATATTGCCCAACTCACCCCTGCGGAAAAATCGAAAGCGGTTATTTTGGTGCAAGATGCGTTCACCAGCTATTTTGAAACCCCATTAGTAATCGACACCTTTACCCTATTAAAAAAATTGGGTTTTGTTCCCTTGCTAGCGCCATTCAAACCCAATGGTAAACCCCTGCAAGTCCACGGTTTTTTGAAAGCCTTCGCCAAAGCTGCCGATGCCAACGCCACCCGGTTAAATGGCATTGCTTCCTCGGGTATTCCATTGATCGGTATTGAACCGGCAATGACCCTCGCCTATCGGGCTGAATACAAAAAAGTCCTTGGAGACAATGCCCCCAAAGTATTGTTAATACAGGAATGGCTTGCACAACAGGTTGAGCAATTAAGCGCTAAAGCCCAGGATTTCAAAACTGCACACTTTTCTTTACTTGCACATTGCACTGAAAAAACCAACGCAGTGAGTTCACTTAAAGATTGGCAATTTATTTTCAGTAAGCTCGGCCAGGGGTTAAACGTAATCGATACTGGTTGTTGCGGCATGGCCGGTACCTATGGCCACGAAAGTAACAATGTGGAAACCTCAAAGAAAATCTATGCGCTTTCCTGGTCGCAAGTAGTAAACAATCCGGCAAATGCAGGCACGTTAACGGCTACGGGATATTCTTGCCGCAGCCAAACCAAACGCATCGACAATGTGAAGCTGCCACATCCGGTACAAATTTTATTGCAGCAAGCGATATAACTACCTATGAAGCCTCTTTCGTGGGGCTTTCCTAATATCAATGAACGACGAGCCACGACTATGAAATTATTACGCAAACTATTTGGTGCTAAACCCAACGTTGAACCCGTCAAAACAGTGCCTTTGCCCGTTGCTGTCAAGCCACCAAAACCGGTAATTACCCTGGACGTGGTGGAACGCGCTAACGACGAGCAAGAATTATTAACGCTTGCTATTGAAGGTGCGACCAGCCAATTGCGTCAGGCAGCCGCCGAAAAATTACATACTCGTGAAGTTCTTGAACAAGTTGCCAAAGCGGTTAAAACCAAAGACAAAAACGTATTTAAGATCATTAAAACCAAACTTGAAGTATTTAAAGCGGAAGATGCAAAACTTGCGGAGCAGGAAGCGACTGCCCAGCGAATTTGTGAAAAATTGGAGAAGCACTCGTACCTGGAGGCGGATGCACTATTTAAAGCCAAACTGACCATTTTACAAAACGAATGGGCCGCCCTGCCTTCCGCTTCAGCATCCAGCGCGGAGCGTTTCCAAAAGGCCCTCGCCACCTGTGAGGCAAAAATTGCCGCACGCGCCCAAGCGATCGCCGATGAAGAAGAAAAACAAACGCTGGATCAACAAGCAAAACAATTGGCCGAAGATGCCCTGGTAAACCTGAAGCAATTGGCAGCCGAAATCTATCGGCACACGCATATCGATGATTTGGTGAATGCTAATTACGAATTAAAAATCCAGGAACTAAGCAATGCGGTGCGATTGGCAGCTAATCGCCAGTTACCTTTGGAGAAGCTAACGCGCGAATTCGAACACCGGAAACAGCAAACACTTAACCTGATTGATCAAATTAAAACATCCGGAACTATCAGCCAACTCAATCAATCATTGGAACAATTAAATGATAGCGACCTGGTGAAACAGGTCCAGCAGAAGCTCAATCAGTTCATCAAATCAGCCAAGGAGTTGCAAGAAGATATTCCCGAAGCCCTCGAAGAAGCCAGGGCCAGGATCAATACATTCTTTTCCGAACAGCAGCAAACCGAGCAAGCGGCCAAAAATGCGGTGCGTGAATACAGTGAATTGGTACGCAAGGGTTTATGGGCCGCAGAGCAAGGTTTTGTGCGCAAAGCCCGCGCGATCCAA
>CAMLKG010000049.1 GCA_946480695.1 uncultured Cellvibrio sp. | reverse complement strand
CCGTTTCTTTTCGTTTTATCATTGTTGGCCTACTCCAATTGCCATGCATTGTTGATAACCGACACCATCAGTTTTAACAATAAATTGAACCAGGATTGGCATCAATTTACCTTCGAGCTTATCCCCCGGGGTTATAACCCGATTACAGATACCATCAATTTTGTTTCCTTTACGATTGATATACGGGAAATTGTTGAAGATCCGTTTGAAGACAATGGCTCCATGGAAGAATACCGGGAGTGGGTAACCGTCCACGATTGGTTTTTATTTCATCGCGCTTATATGACAGACGTGGATACCGGCGTATTTACTGAAAGGACAGCCTGGTACCCTACTGAAGATTGCCGGTATCCAGCGTCTGAGCCGGGCGGCGAATGTTTATTCCAGCCGGACCAGGATGGACGTTTTTATTCATCCTGGCAGGTTGCCACTGATAATTTGTGGTTGAATTCGCTAAGCCTAACCCTTGATGTGACCCGTAAGGACCTGGATGAGCCCGCGCCGCTATTATTGCTTTTGAGCCTCCTGCCCTTGCTGGCTTTCAGGTTTAGAAGCCATTCTGTTAAAAACATCTAATGTCCCGTCCAGCGAAAGCGGATCAACGCCGATCTGCTTTCGCTTTATTAATTTCACGCCCCGATAACTGGCTCAGGTATAATTTCGCGACCTCGAACTGGTTTTACTTACCCTATGACGACTGGCTTATATACCGACCTTTCCGGTTATTACGATTTAATGTGCTCTGATATCGATTACCGCGAACAATCCTTCCATGTGCGCAGACTGCATCAGCTATTTGGCAATAATGGAAAGCATTATTTGGATATGGCGTGCGGGACAGGCCCACATATCCGGCATTTTATCGATTTCGGTTATAGTGCATGCGGGGTGGATATTAACCAACCTATGCTCGACATTGCCCGGCACCGTTGTCCTGAAGCAAGTTTTTTCCAACGGGATATGAGTATGTTGGAGCTGGAAGCATCTGTGGATTTAATCAGCTGCTTTTTGTATTCCATTCATTACAACCAAACTATTAGCCGACTTCAGGATTGTATTGCGGGCGTTCACGCCGCGTTAAAACCTGGCGGTATGTTTTGTTTTAATTCCGTGGATAAAAACCTGATTGATAACCGACCGGGGATTAAACGCAATCTCCGGCAAGACGGCAGCGATTTTTGCTTCCAATCAAACTGGTATTACCCTGGCCAGGGCGAACAACAAGAGTTGCAGCTTTGCATTGAAAAAACAACCGATGATCACACCGAAACCTGGCGCGACCAGCACTCCATGGTCGCCCTCAGCTTCGAACATATGCAAGCATTACTTGAACCTTATTTTGAGGTGCATATTTTTGAGCACGTTTACCATAGCATCCTGCCCTGGAATACCAGGTCCGGCAATGCAATTTTTGTGGCTATAAAATAACGCTGGAATATTTCCGTGCCGACCATAGGATGGTGGGAAGCTTACCGATATTGAACCTGGGTAGATTTCATGAAATTAAAAAAAATTATTCTCGGATTATTCGCTTTAACGCTTTTTTCGTTCGCCTATTTGCAATTAAATGATCCTGACCCAATCATTTGGACAAGTTTTTACTTAATCTGCGCACTGGTCCCGACCCTGGCGCTGCTTAACAAACCCAACCGTGTTTTATTTTGGATAGCACTACCCATGTGCATCGCTGCGCTGGGAATTTATGCACAGGGTGCTTTTACCTATTACCAGCACAGCCATGAAGAAGCATTAATGCAAAGTATGAACCCAGCCAAGCCTTATATTGAAGAAGCACGGGAATTCCTGGGTAGCCTGATTGCCTTGTGTCTGGTAGCCGCGAGTTATTACCTCAAACCTGCAATGAAAAAATAAAATTACTATCTCGCTTGATTACTGGCCTTATGGAGATAATTTTTATAAATATTCATTATTAAAAAATCCCTTGAATCTGCAACAAAAGGCACCAGATTTTCAGTGTGAACGGTGTCCTGACAGAGCCTTCACAATTGATTGTTTTTATTTTTTATCGCTTCTGAATGGAGGATATTTTATGAATACAATTGATCTCTCACCTCTCTATCGCAGCACTATAGGCTTCGACAGGCTTGGTGCACTCCTGGATACAGCGCTTCGCGCTGATCAGAGTTCGAGTGGATACCCACCCTACAACATCGAAGCGACAGGCGACAACCGTTATGGTATTACCCTGGCTGTAGCCGGCTTTGAATTGAACGAGTTGGATATCCAGGTAGAGCGCGGCGTATTGACTGTGCGCGGAAAAAAATCTGACGACAGCAAAGAAGAGCGCAAGTATCTCTATCAAGGCATAGCGACCCGCAATTTCGAGCGCAAATTCAGTTTGGCCGATCATGTGGAAGTCACTGGTGCCAGTCTCACTAATGGTTTACTGAACATTAGCCTTGTGCGAGAAATTCCCGAGGCGATGAAACCTAAAAACATCGCTATTAATAGCAGCGGGAATTTGATTCAACACAATGTTGATACCAGTAAAGCAGCCTAGGTAATTGGCGAGGACAGGGTACCCTGCCCTCGCTGCTCAATTACAAATGCGATAGGAGGCTTTATTTATGAACCTGCAACAACTTAACCCGTGGAATTGGTTTAGCCATGAGGAAGCTAACAAGTCGCCAACCATTCCGGTGAAACCAGACAATGAAAAGGCGCCCCTGAAATCGTCTACTAACGACCATCCCATCGCACAATTGCATCGGGATATTGATCGTTGGTTTGATGACGCTTTCCGTAATTTCGGGCTACCCTCCCTTGGGTCGCCGTGGCTGGATAACAGCGTTTTGGACAATGCCAGTTTCCACGCCAAACTAAATGTAGCCAGCGATGACAAAAATTATCATATTAGCCTTGAAGCCCCCGGACTAACGGAAAAGGACATCACCGTGGAATTGAATAAAGGCGTGCTGACCATTCGCGGTGAGAAAAAAGAGGAATCGGAAACCAGGGAACGCCACTATTACCGTATGGAAAGGTCTTATGGCAATTTCCAGCGCTTACTGACCTTACCGGAAGACGCTGACCAAAACTCAATAAATGCCAGTATGAAAAATGGAGTATTGGATATTACAGTAGCGCGTAAAGCCCTACCCGCGAGCGAAACTAAACGCATAGCTATCCATTAATCAGCCACCACATTGTGAAGCCCTATTCCCTAGCCGCAGCCGGCTGGGGATTTTTAATTATCCAGGATGTATACTGCCGCCATTTTATTTATCCAGGATTTGGGGTGGTAGTTTGCCGGGTTTGTTTAAAAAACATGGTGTGTTAATTTCTCTGTTGATTTTTTGTATTTTTATTTACATCGCAGGAATCACACCATCATTTTCTTCCGATGATTATATTCACCTCATCAATAACCAGGCTGCATCGCTTCAAGAGGCGCTGAACGTTTTCATTGAACCCTTCGGTCGGGAATACCGGCCCATGGTGCGTATTTCACTGTGGTTAAACCACCTGATGGGCGATACCGCTTTAGCCTTCAAGGTTACTAATCTATTTTTGCATTTGGGTTGTGTCCTTTTGCTTTATATCTTGTTGATGCGAATTGGCATTTCCAAGGCAACCAGCATGATCGCCACCAGCATTTTTGCTGTGCATCCCATCCACACTACCAGCATCCATTTTATTCTCGGCAGAACCGATCTCGTAGCAGCATTATTTTATTTAGCGACCCTGGCAAGTATCGCCAACTGGAACTTGCGCCCCACCCGAACCGGATATTTCCTCAGTGTCGTTTGGTTTGTGGCAGCCCTTGCCTCTAAGGAAATGTCGGTAACGCTGCCCTTGTTAATGGCTGCAATATTATTAATGCAAGCAGGTACAATCGATGCGCTTGTGATTCGTAAGATTCTTCGTCAGGTTTCACCTTTTATCATAATAACCGGCGTGTATGTGTTGACCCGGATTATTCAATGGTCGCAGATGCCTGACTCGGTAGCAGTTTATACAAATTACTCAGTGCCGCACGTAATCAATAATTATCTCCAGTGGCTTTTTGCCTTGGGGTATCCCTTTGACCTTTATATTGCCCAGGAATGGTTAATCAGCAAGCCGCTGATGTTTATCCTCTGCTGCCTGGGCACGGGCATTCTTATACTGATCGGGGGATGGCTAGCCTGGCGGAATAACCTCGAAAGCCTTTATAAAGCCCCGTTGCTCTGGCTGGGAATAGTTTGGTTGCTCCTAACATTAATTCCCATGTCCGGAGGCAATCCGCATCGTTGGTACCTTTACCTGCCCAGCGCCGGTTTTGGTATTGCGATAGCCGCAGCCTGGGAATCATTGCACCGCCATCGAAAATTGGCCAATGGCTTCCTTTTGATATTACTGGCAATTTATTCGGTTGAAACTTTTCGCCAATCCTATATCTGGTATGTACAGCACCAGCGTAATGAATTCTTCCTGCAGGAATTTGCCAGGCAAAATTTGCATAAGGAAAAAGAGCTTTATTTCGCCAACATTCCGTTTGGCTACAAAAGCGCATTTATGTTTACCCACAACGCATTAGGTGAAGCGGTTAAATATCGATATGGACAAGCACCTGCCATATACCCCTTGTCCTATCTGAACATTACAGATGCTACCAACCTGGCCGTTACGGAAAATAAAAATGTTATTAGTTTCTCTTTGAAACCTGACGCATTTGAGTTTTTCCTATGGAATGCCAGTGAACGCCGCTTTACAGGCCCGGAATTTAGTGTGGTATATAATCTCGAGCGAAAACTGGAGCAGGTGGAGGGTAATAACAAAAAAATATCTCGCTATTCGATACTGGTACCCGAACACCATGCAGTACCCATTTACTATTTCGATGGTAAAAAAATTCGACGGTTTGATCCTTCGTATTAATACCGACACCCAATTTTATTTTTTCATCTCTCCGGCCCTTGTCGCTTCGATCACAGGGCATAATCGTTAATTGTGTGAACCAGCCAGCACTTTGCTATTAGGTTATAAGCAAATGTCGTTCAAATAGTTGCGGTCTATTGTCGAATGCAAATCGCAGGATAAGCTTATTTATAGATTTATTGCCTGTAACACCAACCCTATCGTTTTGTGCTCAAAACAAAAACGTACAACAACAATTACAAACCTGCATTGTTAAACACAGGGGCAAGAAAATAATGAAAGACTGTTATATCCAGCTTATTAAAAAAGAAGATCTCAATACCGATGTTTGCGTTTCAATGATGATCAGTATGTTTTATGGAATCGAAATGCAGTCTGTCCACCAGTGGTCTAACGAGAATCGTTATACTGAGTGGATTAAAGCCCAGGTGATGATTGACCAGGGCAAGTCTGAAATGCTTCTTGCAAAATTGTACTCCGGCACCCCTATTGGCATGATTATTTACACCGAAGCGGATGACAAACCCATACGCAGGATTGATGCCTTAATTGTGGGGCGCCGTTTCCGTGGAAATGGAATTGGCCGTATGTTGCTACGCGCTGCCAAAGGGGAAGATAAAGACCTGCATACCTTCGCCCCTTCCATCGCCGTTGATTGGTATGTGAAGAATGGTTTTCGCGAATTGGATAAACAACCCAATGGCACCATCGAAATGACCACGGCCTCCCCGAGCCTGGATCTGAACTTGAAATATCCTCTGCCAGTCTTCGATCAATTGGATCTGCAAATCCTGCGCAACTTTAAGCAATTGCAATAATTAAAAAACTGCAAAAACTTTAACGGGGGGTATCGGCAAAAGTATTACAAGCCTTGACATCCCCCGTATCCATACCGCGTTTAAACCATTCCATACGCTGCCGGGATGTGCCGTGGGTAAATGCCTCGGGGCGAATGCGGCCATTGGCCCGCTGCTGTAAATTATCGTCGCCGATAGCCGAAGCGGCATTGAGGGCTTCTTCCAGGTCCCCGTCTTCAATCATACGGAAATTCTTATCGGCATAATGTCCCCAAATCCCCGCGAAACAATCGGCTTGCAATTCTTGCAATACAGAGAGCTGATTGGCCGCAGCCTGGTCCTTACCCCGTTGCAATTGATTTACTTTAGCGGCTATGCCCAATAAATTTTGTACATGGTGCCCCACTTCGTGGGCAATTACGTAAGCCTGCGCAAAATCACCGGGCGCACCTAATTTTGTTTTCATTTCCTGGTAAAACGATAGGTCAATGTAAAGCTTGTTATCGCCAGGGCAATAAAAGGGCCCCATCGCCGATTGCGCAAATCCGCAAGCCGACGAAACGGCATCGCGAAACAAAACCAGTTTGGGCTTTTGGTATTCGCGTCCCATTTGCTGGAACAGAACGGCCCAGGTATCTTCTGTGTTGGCGAGCACAACGGAGACAAAATCCACCAGCTCCTGGTCTTGCGCGGAAACTGACTGCTCGACAGTTGCCTGCTGAACAGGGGCTGTAAGATTCAACACATCAATACCGAGAAAACGTAAACCAAAATATCCAATCACACCGACTACCAGCAAACTTCGCCCCAGTTTCGTTTGCAACAGGAATGGTAAAAATCGTAACAATAATCCCAAACCAGCGCCGGCACCCGCGGCAGAATAATTACGCCTGTCTTCGATATTGTCGCTGCGGCGACCGCCTTTCCAATCCATACAACGGTCCTCACCTGAAGGAAGTGTTAACGAATAAACCGATCAAACAAAATAACATCTACCGTTTCGCCCGCGGCCACCGGACCACGCCCGGCTTCCAGTCGAATATAACAGTTAGCTTTATTCATGCTGCTTAACACACCGGAACTTTGGGAACCTGCGCTTTCGACAAGATTAACGTTATTAACGCAGCTGAAAATGCCGCGTTGGAAATCCATACGGCCCGGCTGTTTTTTTAACGCTTTGGTTGCGACCGCTGTTATTACCAAAGGTTCGGCAGGCTTCTCCCCCGCAAGATACCGCAGCGCGGGAACCACCAACTGGTGATAGGTCGCCGCCGTTGAAACCGGATTCCCCGGCAAGCCGCAAAACCAGCAATCATTTTTACGTGAATTTTTTCCCAGGATTCCAAACGCAAAAGGTTTGCCGGGTTTCATCGCAATTTTCCAAAAATTGATTTCACCAAGTTCAGTCAATATTTCCCTGGTGTAATCCGCATCCCCCACAGATACACCGCCGGTAGAAATCACAAGGTCAGCAACATTTTGCGCTGATAAAAATGCGGCGCGCAGTGCTGCCGGCTCATCCGCAATAATTCCTGCATCCATCAGCTCCACTGGCAAGCGTTTTAACAAGGCAGTTAATAAAGGGCGATTGCTGTCATAGATTTTTCCGGCTTGGTATTCGGCACCGGCCGGCAGCAATTCGTCGCCAGTGGTTAGTAACGCAACTTTAACCCGCTGGAAAACATTGATACGGTAAATACCCAGCGAAGCAAGCAACCCTATATCCAATGCTGACAATAAATGTCCCACTGGCAACACGGCGGTATGCTTTTCGATATCCTCACCGGCACGGCGAATATTCTCGCCCTTTTCCGGTAATTTATCGATGCGGATTTTATTACCAACGCGCGTGACATTTTCCTGCATCACCACAACATCCGCACCCGCCGGTAACAAGGCACCCGTCATGATGCGCACCGCCTGCCCATCAGCAAGCTCACCACTATAGGGATGGCCCGCCAATGATTCCCCGATTAAGCTTAGCTCCACATTGCAATCCTGGTGTCGCACGGCATAGCCGTCCATTGCCGAATTGTCACCGCCGGGAACGTTAATCGGGGCAATTATATTTTCCGCCAACACACGATCAAGGCAATCCGCCAAGGCCAGCGTTTCTGTCGCACGCACGGGTTGCAGCGCATCGATAATTCGGACCATAGCCTCATGCAAGGGCAGCAAACCGGGTTGAACACATTCATCCATTATTAACGCCCTTTTTATTGAGTCTTATTTAACGTTGTTAACAATCAAGCTTGTGGTCGCGCTTTGCGTTTTTTCTTGGGTGGGTAAAAACTCTGCTCCCCCTCCGGCCGCGTTTTAAAACGGCGATGCACCCAAAGGTATTGGTCTGGAGCCTGGCGAATTGCGTTTTCAATAATTTTATTGATTCGTGTCGCATCAGCAAGGTCATCGCCACTGGGAAAGTTTTCCAGTGCGGGCTGGATTTCAATACGATAACGACCATGCGGCTCACGAAAACAAAAAAACGGGATCACCGCGCAACCCGACATTTTGGCAATGCGCGACGTGGCTACCACCGTTGCCGCCGGCACACCGAAAAACGGCGCAAAAATACTGTGTGCGGGACCGTAATCCTGGTCCGGTGCATACCACACAATGTGGCCGGCGCGCAGGTTTTTAATTAATTGGCGAGTGTCATTGCGATGGATTGCATTGTCGTTCACCCGATTGCGGGCGCTGGCAATCGCATATGACATCAGGGGATTGGGATCGGGGCGATAAAGTACGTCAGCCACTATATGGTAGGCCATGATGCGGCCGCTGATATCAATTGTCGTTAAATGGCTGCCGCACAACAAAACGCCTTTACCTTCCGCGCGGGCTTTCTCAATGTGTTCCAGCCCGGCAATGCGGTAACGGTTGCGCATTTTATTTTCCTGGCCCCACAACCCCATGGCCGTCTCGGAAATACTTAATCCGCAGGAGGTAATAACCCCTCGCACCATTTTCGCCTGGGCCTGGGCGTCCAGTTCGGGGAAACATAAGGCGATGTTAATTTCTGCATAGCGTTTGCGGGAACGCGCAAGGTGATAAAGCAGGAAGCCTAAAAAACGGCCGATTACCTGGTTAACAGGCACCGGTAATTGCGCAATGACCCAAAAAAAGCCCAGCGCGAGCCAGGTTGGCCAGAAACGTGGTTTCAAGAAGCCGTACTGAAACCGGGGGGATCTAGACTTATCCAAAAGAGAATCTCACTCAAAGGCGCAACGGCGCCGGAACCAACAGCGGGATGGCGATTATAACTTGCAAGGAGACATCTACCCAAGCCAATCCTCCTCCTTCCAGGGGCTTGCGCGCGAGGTACGGCATGCAGATAATCAGCGACGATAATGAATTGCTTCAAACGATATTTCCGCTCATCCCCGCACTGCCAAGGTGACTCTATGCAATTACAACAAAAACTGGGTTATGGTTTTATCTTGTTCGGCCTGCTGCTAATTATCGGGCTTTATTTTACCGCCGACGGCGGCGCTTATGTCTTCTCTGCGTTATTGGGTTTAATGGCGATAGTTTTTGGGGGTTTCCAGCTAATGCTGGCTAAACAGACACCAGCCAAAGCCGGGAAAGTAAACCATAAAAACAAAAAATCACGTCGCTAAACCCAAGCCCCGAGGCACTGTTTTCTGGATTTGTACAACAAAAACGCGCGACAAGTTCGCGCGTTTTCCGGCAGTCATTTCCAATACCCATTGGATAACAAATTTTATTTACCCTTCTCGCGCCTTATTAACAAAAGCTTTCGTTATTTATTAACGACCTTGGCATAAACTCACCTTTTTTACACCAATAACAATGAGGACAACATGCGTACTTTGATATTAATAGCAGCCCTGGTATGTTCCGCGCCGGGCATTGGCGCTGAGGATAATTCTATAAAACGCCACGAATTAGGTGGGTGGGAACGCGATATAGGTTACAGCGGCGTGGTAGAAATTAACGACAAACTCTATATTTCAGGTGTTACCTGTTCAGGAAAAGACATGGAAGAAGCAGTAAAGGCGTGTTACACCACCGTCCATGGGATATTGAAGAAATTTAATCTTGGCACCAATCACATCATTAAGGAAACCCTGTTCACCACGGATATCGAAGCGCTGAAAAAGGCCATTCCTGCGCGTAAAACCTTTTTCAATTCCGGCAAGTATCCCGCTGCAACCTGGGTACAGGTCAGCAGGCTCTATGATCCTGCACATTTGTTGGAAGTTGAATTGATTGTTCAACGCAAATAGCTGAAGCTAATAGCGTCCTACTTTAATAACGGAGTACCCCATGAATATCCTTGCTATTTGCGGCAGCCTGCGAAAAAAATCCACCAATATGGGATTGTTACGTTATGCCCAAGCCCATGCCCCCGAAGGAAGCAGCATCACAATTGCCGATTTGTCCGCTATGCCATTCTATAACGCGGACATTACTGAAAAACCGGCCGCCGTTGTTCAATTGCTGCAACAAATAGAGGCCGCCGATGCATTAATTTTTGGTTGCCCCGAATACAATTATTCCGTTGCCCCTGCGTTAAAAAATGCCCTGGATTGGGCATCGCGTGAACCCGATAATAAATTGCTGAATGGCAAGGCAGTAGCCATCATGGGCGCCGGGGGCGGCATGGGTACGTCAAGGGCGCAATACCATCTGCGCCAGATATGCGTGTATCTCAATTTATTCCCGTTGAACAGGCCGGAAGTCTTCGCCAACGCGTTTACCAATTCTTTTGATGCGGATGGCAACCTTGTGGATGAAAAAATCCAGGGTAACATCAATAATCAACTGGTCGCGTTGGTTGAATGGGCCAAGCAACTGAAGAAATAGCGCGTTACGCTGTTCCGTTACCAAAGGGTATCCGCCGGTAATGGAACAGTAACCGTGTGGCTTATCAGTTTTTCCTCCAATTGCGGAGATTAGAAAATGAATCCCTATCACCAAAGCCTGATCCTTATCGGTATGCCCGGTGCAGGAAAAAGCACCCTGGGGTTGCTGCTTGCCAAACACCTGGCTAAAGATTTTGTGGATACAGACTTGCTTATCCAATTGGAACATCGCAAAACCCTACAGGATATTCTGCATCAACAAGGTTATATGGCCCTGCGCGAGCAAGAGGAAAAAGTCCTGTTAAATGCCCACTACCCCAACCATGTCATCGCCACCGGCGGCAGCGCTGTCTACAGCCCCCAAGCTATGCAACACTTAAAACAATTTGGGCCAATTATCTTTTTGGATGTAATGATCGGCGAATTGGAACAACGTATTAATGATATGAATAGCAGGGGCATTGCACGCGCACCGCAACAGACTTTCGCGGATGTCTATGCGGAGCGGCGCCCACTTTATCTGCGTTATGCGGATATAGTGATTGATTGCACCGGAAAAAACCTGGAACAGTTGGTGGAAGAAGTTATTTGTCATGAAGCAAAAGATTTTTCCGCCGCGCAAGATGCCTGATTCGCTACAACCTCAATGATTTGAAATTATTTTTTATACCCCGGCTTTTATTCTGTAGCCCTCGGCACCGTTAACGAGCGGCTTTATTCCCAACGGGCCTTATACGCACGCCACAAAAACATAAGATGAAATTTAGTTGGGGGGAGCGTAGAGTGAGCCCAACCCATTCCTGGAGTAAATTTATGGAAACACCGGAAAACCACCCCGAAGAAACTGCCTTATTGAATGCGATGGAAGCACGGGTATTGGGGGCGCTGATGGAAAAGCAACTGACCACCCCCGACCAGTACCCATTGACCCTGAATAGCCTGCAATTGGCTTGCAACCAAAAAACCAGCCGGGAACCGGTGACCAATTATGATTCGGGCCCACTGCAACGTTGCGTAAGTGAATTGCAAGAGCGCCAATTAATCGCTGTTGACTATGGCGCGCGTGCCGCCCGTTACGATCAACGTTTAACCCGTGTGCTCAGTGTCGATAAGGCAACCCAGGCAATACTGACTGTCTTGTTATTGCGCAGCACACAAACTGTGGCGGAGATTTTTACGCGCACCCAGCGCATGTTTGATTTCGGATCTCCGCAAGCATTGGAAGAAAAACTGCAAACCCTGTGTGCCAAGACCAAACCCCTGGTAATACATATTCCGCGGCAAGTGGGCCAGCGTGAAGATCGCTATACCCATTTGTTATGCGGCCAGCCGGATTTAAATGCAATTGCCGCTCAACTTGCCAGCAAACCCTCCGGCGGTGAAAGCCGCGCGGAGCTGGAAGAAAAAATCCTGATGCTGGAATCACGTATTAACCGCTTGGAAAAACAGGTTGTCGCGCTTATGGATTTAAACGGCATCAATGATGATGACATTCAATAATTATTTTTATTTCCCTAAAAAAGCAAAAGGTCCGCACACAATTGTGCGGACCTTTGGCCATGTATTCATCAAGGTAATGCAATGATCGAGACCGAACCTACCGGATCATAGGAATAATCATCCTTTGCTTCACCTTCGTCGGCTGTCAGGATAAATTTTCCATCCGGGGTGAAGGTCAGCATATCCGGCAAGGCACCTACTTTCGCAATACCCAATAATGCATAACTCGCGGTATCAAACACAACCACCGTGCCTTGCTGCGTTTTATCATCTGCTTGTAAAGCGCCCGCCAATTTTCCATTTTTTACCGCAACACTATTAATACCGCCCCCGTAAGGGCTGAGGTCGATAGTCGCCAGCAATGACACCTTGGTGGGGTCAGCAAGGTCCAGGACGTCAATGCGTGAATTGGCTAACAATGTTCCGTTGTTCAACACAAACAAACGTTTGGTCAGCGGATCGTAAGCACTGATTTCAGCAGCGGCGGCGCCACCTTCCAATACCAACCGCGATGCGAAACTGAATACGCCCTCGGTATTGCCTTGGTACACAGTAACGTTACCACTGTCTTCGTTGGAGACAATCAACAGCGCATTGCCATTCGGGCTCTCCGCCGCGCCAACAAACAAAATTCCTTCGGGTGCATCATCGCCAGTGGTTTTTAAAAATTGTTTGAATTGGATGTTACTTATATCGGTGATGTCATAAACCGCAACCGCATCCGCACGTTCAAGGCCGATGAACGCAAAGCGTTTGTTGCCAATCATACCCACAGTAAGGTTTTCCGGTTCCACGCCTTTGGCGTCACTGCGATCATCGGGATAAGCCCCTGCAAGGTTCGCCTGCACTTCAAGGTCTTTACCGCTATCGTACACCTGCGCGCCGGTGGTACCATCCCAAATGCTGAACGAACGGGCACCGAAGCTTAGCAATTGGCTATACAGGGTTTCTTCGGTAGCTGATTGGGCAAATTGTGTAACAACCAGACGACCTAATTGGGTATCCTTTTTCATATCGGCCGCATTGGGGAAATCCGATTCATCCAGCGTAATAGCAGATACTTTTACACCTTCCACAAAGTTAGTGTAGTAATCCCGCACATCACCTTCGTTGGCGGTAATCAGGTAATCAATACCGCCATCGTTGAATGTTGCAATTCCATCCGGCTGGTACATGCCGAACACATTGGGATAGCTTGCAAAGGCGACGGTGCTATCCCTATCGCTTGGATCTATTTCGTTGCCCGCCGCACCAAAGTCTTTAAACCCCAGCGGAAAAATATCGGTAATAGCAGGTGTACCATCCAGGTTGATACGGGCGATCCCGTTATTTTCCTGCAAACTCACCCAGGCCGTTTTTGAATTCGCGGCGACCGCGATATATTCAGGTTCTACATCTTTTGCCAAATCAGCATTTAAACCGAATACCCGGAAACCCTTGGCTTCGAGGTTGGCTTCTTCGTTGTTGTAGGCGGAAAAATTCAACGTGGTTACGGTCAAATCCAATGCGGGTGCCATGAAATTTTTTAACGCCGGTGATGCATATAACTGCGGTTTGCTTGCATCGGCCAAATCGATCCAGTTACCACCGTCCGGCAAGCGGCCAAAGGCGTTGACATGGAAATCGCCGTAACTGATTTGATCGCGTTGTTCACCTTTATAAAACAGTGTGATGGTTTCATTCTTGCCGATACCAAATGTCTCGGCGCCGCCATTAAGGATTGCGTTTGCCGGCGCATTCGCAGGCAAGTTCGCACCCACTGCCAGATCGGTCAGCAAAATAATGTGCCCTTTGGCTGGAATTGTTGTATCGCCCGGAATCGGCATAGGTTTATTGCCGGTATCCGTTAAGGTCCACTCACCCGCGGCAAAGGTATAGGCTTGGTCAGCCTTGTTATAAATTTCCACGTAATCAAAGTTAATATCCGCGCGGCTACTGGACACAATTTCATTAATAACAATATCAGTCGGCCCAGCCGGGGTGACCACGGCAGGTAATTTATTGCTTGCGCCGGGTGTTGCTTCCAGGGGTTCGGTTTGCACCTGCCATTCACCACCGTCCGGCAAACGCCCCAGGGTATTGACGTGGGTGCCATCATCCCATTTCTTTTGTTCAATGATTGCATTTTTGTAAACCAGGAGGGCGGTATCACCTTTACCCAAACCAAATTCATTGGCGCCACCCACAAGGGTTGATGCCGGTGCACCGAAGGGTACTTCACCCTGGTCAACGGCAATTAATAAATGGCCCCGTGCCGGCAATACCGTGCCGCCGGGAATTGCAATACCCGGAACCTTATCCTCTTCAAAACCTTTCAGGTCATTAACAGCCCACTCACCGCTGGCAAAGGTGTAATCGGTATTACCGGCGTTATAAAGTTCGATGTAATCATAGCCACCGCCATCCGAACGCAATTCATTTAACAGGATTTGCGGTGCTGCCACAGATGAAGCAATCGAGGACACAATGGAAGATTCTGCCGATGAGCCAGACGATACAGAGCTGGAAAGTGCCACACTGGATATAACAGCAGATGAGGCGCCCTCAACCGCACTTGATTGCATACTGGAAGGCACAGGGGAGCTGAGGCTGGATGATGAACTCCCACTGGAATTGTTATTATCGTCACCACCGCAGGCAACCAATGCCAGCGCAAATGCCGCCAGGGAAATTTGTTGGATAATTTTCATTGTCGCTCCTACGCAAATAACATTGCCATTAAGGCAACCTGACAAATAATAGATATGGTTTTCGGCGACAAGGCTAATTTGCATTTATGACAGGACCACAACAATCCCATGACGATTTAATGACAAGAGATACGAAGAAATCATGACCAAACAGGAACCGATAATATTGGTGTATGACAAAGAGTGCCCGGCTTGCGACAACTATTGCCAAATGGTGCGTATCCGTGAGGATATAGGGGAATTAATATTGGTGGACGCCCGCGAACCTACCCCGATCATGGATGAAATTACCGCATTGGGTTGGGATATCGACCAAGGCATGGTATTAAAAATCGGCAACCGGCTTTATTACGGTGCTGAGGCCATACACGCCCTGGCTTTAATCAGCAGCCGTTCGGGTTTTTTTAATCGCTTGAATTATTGGTTATTTAAATCGCAATGGCTCTCACATCTCTTTTATCCTATTTTGCGCAGCCTGCGTAACCTGCTTTTGAAGATATTGCGAAAAACGAAAATTAATAATTTAGGATTTAACAACAATAATTATTTTTAGGTTACATATTACGGCGATTATCAAGTTAATAAAATCCGGGCGCAGATGTTGAAACATCCACACGATTTAACGAACCCCATTGCTATTAAATTTAAAATAGATGGCGCTAAAAATAGCAAAATATATCGGTTGCCATCATTTATTGGTTTTAATGTGCCAAGTTAATTAAAAATAAATATAAAAATATCCATATACGTTTTCTGTAATGAGGCGTAATAACTTTCTCCTCTTGATGGTGCTTAAATTTTTCCTGCAACAACGGGCAACAAATCCGCATTTGGATTTGTTGGACATATTCAATTCGTTATAGGGGAAACATCATGAGTCAAATCATACTTACACCAGAAAATGTCAAGGCAACGATGCTGGTACTTCCACCATCCGAGCAATTATCACAAGCCAATTTGACGATAAGTGCCAGCGGACATGAAGATGGCGTCACAGACATCCGTATAGAGGCGGTAAACCTATCTGCAAAAATTCCATCATTCCGGATTGTCGGTGAACCATCACCTGCGATAGGTTACTTTCCTTTTCAAGTCACCCGGTCCTTTGGCCTTAACAATGTAGACGTTAACAAAATAGAAATCATTACCGCCAACGGCGTCCAGCTTTATGATGTACAACAGTACTCCGCCGGAGCTGACCTCGCACTGCCGGTTTCCAGCGGCGACACAGTTACCGGTATTGCACCCAACTCTGCTGACTACAATACCGCCTTTAAAAACGCAGTTGCGCAAATGCGCCAGAAATTCCCCGGCAATGTTTCCGCTTCGGTTATTGACTCAGGTTTCGTTGCAGCCGGAACCCCTGTTGGCATTGCTTACACCTACGTTACATTACAAAAAAAGTAGGATTTACTTTATCAGCAACTAAGGATATTCATCATGTCAGAAATTAATTCAATTAAATCTGCACACCAGGAAGTCGGTTTGTTTCCTGTAAAATACCGCATCGCCACGCCCCGCATCGGGAGCCCTATTTTGACATTACAGCTCCTTATTTCGACGCCCAATCAAAAAATTACAGGCCATGGACATGCCACACAAGCAACGAATCCCCCATTAACCATAAATTCCAATATGGTAGGCAGTTACCACTATCTCGTATTTGGTGCCGATGTGAAAATTACGGCATCACTGACCGGTTACCCGGATGCCCCCCTCGGCTCGGGCCTGGCTCCCATATTATTACCCGATCTGGAAGTCAATTTGGTATTGGCCCAGGATTGGAAATCAGGAACAGCAAGCTATCGTTACAGGGATGTGCAAGGTAAATGGCATTTTATTGAGGATGCCGCAGTGACCTTCCAGGAAAGCCCGTCCATTTAATTTTCCTGGAATTGTTTTAATTCATGTAAAAGCGTTTAGCTGCTTATTGATATCGATTAAATAATTAATATCAATAAGCAGTTTTTTTTGGAGGGAAACACTAAGGGTTATTGGTAGACCCGCACATAATCCACATACATGCGCTGCGGGAATAGGCTACCCGCATCCGGGCTTCCCGGCCAATTACCGCCAACGGCTACATTGAGCAGCAGGAAGAAAGGATTATCAAACACCCAATTGCCATAGGCTTGTACTTGCGTGCGGGTTACGGAATAAAACTGGATGTTATCGCGGAACCAACGAATTCCATTGGTATCCCACTCAACCGCGTATACGTGATAATTCACATCCACATA
Organism: uncultured Cellvibrio sp.; assembly: GCA_946480695.1. The sequence continues at coordinate 3,760 of CAMLKG010000049.1, read as the reverse complement.
TTCACCCAGGTTGTGCGTTCCCATAAAAGGCGTGTTGCCAGAATAACCGGGGCCGTGCAACGCGCCGTGTGTTGTGGTTGGTTCAAAGCCTACATGCTCCATAATGTCGATTTCACCGGAGTTTGGCCAACCCACCTGGCCAAGGTTGTTACCCAACATCCAGAATGCAGGCCAAATGCCTTGTGTTTGCGGTAATTTCAACCGCGCTTCAATACGGCCGTAGCGGAATGTTTTTTTATCGCGCGTAATCATGCGGGTTGATGTGTATTCGCAACGACCGTACCAGCAATTGTAATTGGCCGGATTATCGCGTCGAGCCTCCAGCACCAACACATTACTGCCCGCCTGGTTATCAAATTGCACAAAGGCGTTATTGCCGTTGGTGTAATATTGCCTCTCATTATTACCCCAACCGCCACCACCGGTTTCAAACGTCCAATTGGCGGTGTTGACGCTATTGAATTCATCCGCCCACACCAATGAACGGCCGGGATTATTATTGGCGACCACTTCAATCCAATTGAAATTCCAATCGGATGTTTGTGCAAATACCCCGAGGTTGTATGTGCCTGCATTTAAATTGACGGTGCGCGATACAGTGGTCCAGTTTTGCCAGCCGCCGGTAGCGGGGATTACAAAATTACCCAAGGGAATCGAGCCCGCATTCAAATCCACCGAGGCGGTTGCACCATTGGGTGAGGCCACGCGCAAGCGAATCGTGTAGCTGCCGGTGGTGGGAATGGTTAATCCATTAAATGCGAGCCATTCGCCTTGCACAATCCAACCCACGTTATAGCCTCCGCCACTGTCCGTGGTGTATTCAATATCCACCGCATCACCACGGAACACACCACCGCTATTGCCCGGCGTTGTATCGTAAAACGCATTGTAATTTTCAGCCTGGTAAACCACCGCGTTGGCGAGGGATACAAAACCGGCGCAGGCAAACAGCGCTACCTTTAGCAATTGCCGTGTTGCAGAAATTTTATTATTCATAGATCGATTCCTTATACTGCGTTGAAGTAAGGGTATGGAAACCATACCCGTTGAACGTTAATTATTGCTGTGGCTAACGAGGGCAGTAAAAAGTTATCTCGTAACTCAGGTTGGTTGCTGCCGGGCAACTGGAAAGCCCTACCCCATCGTCATAGGCATAGGCGTAGGTATCGCAATGCGAATGAACCATATTGCGATATTGGGTGCGGTCCGCCGGGCCGGCCATACATTGTTCGGGCGTAATCGGCGGTGTTGGACAGGTGTACATTTGCGCTTCCGGATCAGCGGGATTGTAAATCGGGGTGGTCGATGGCCAATTGCGATAGGTAAGTTTGGCCGCAGGCGAATAACAACCCGCCTGCGCACCGGTTAAGGGATTCACCGCAATTAAATTTACGTTCGCCAATGCCGGGTAACGGCCGTCGGTGCTCAGGTTTTCGTTGGTCGGGCAATCGGAAACGCGAATGCTAGAACAATCGATAACACCGCCCTCAGGACCGCCGGGGCCGAATACCGGCGCGGGTTGCGGACCGACCGGGCAATAGCCATGTACCACGACTTTCATCGGCGTGGTATAGCCATCCACGAAACTGTTATTCCACCAATCGCCCCGCCCCAAGGGTGTGCCAGGCGCGGAAGGGTTTTGCGCGCACTGCGCATCGGTCACGCCGGGAATACAACCAAACGAGGCTTCAAATTTGGAATCAATGGGTGGCGCGCATCCGCCTGCCGGGCAAGAAAAGCCCAGGGTCGCGGGGCCGCCGCTCGCCCCCACGCGACAATTGTGGCCATTTGCATCACAACCGAATCCGGGCCAGAAGCGCATACTCGGCAATCCCTTATCGGGAATGTCGTATTCGATAAAACTGCCGAGGCTGGCAAGGCGATGGCGGTTTGGCCCGTTAAAGGTAACGCCGGGCGCAGTCAGCCATTGCACCCACATTGGATCACCGCAACCGTTAATAATTTTCAAACGCTTGTGGACACCACTGGCAGTACCTGGCGTTCCCGGCGGCACGCTGGTTGTTGCCCTGACAATGATTGAACTGGCCGCATCGTTAAAATTTTCATTCACGAGGCAATCATCATTAGCCGATTTGGTGACAGAAGTTCCGCCAAAATTATCGTGCTGGTAAAGCACAATTTCGTAACCGCTATTGATTTGCAATGATGAAATATCATCGTTACGTACACCCAATGCCTGCAATTGCGCGAGCGTGTAATTACCGGCAGCCAGGCCAATCGCGGTTCCACCATAATTACAATGCTGGTAAACCCTTGCGACACCGCCTGTGGGCGGTGGATTGGTGGGTGCCGTCAAAGTAAATTGCACCCAGGCCGTATCCGTAGCGCCACCCGCATTATTGCCGATGGTAAAGAAATAACGAATCACCGAATTCGTGGCCGCATTCAAAATATATTCGTGATTGGTACCGCTCGCAGCCATGCGGATATTTTGCTGGTTTACCCCGTTGACGGTGTAATGCACATCCGCCCAGGGAGCATCGGTAACATGGAATTTCACACTGGTAGCCGATAACACTGTATAGCCGGAGGCGGCCGAGGCGGATTGCATAAACAGCAGGGAAATAAATAAACAACACCATCGCAACACCCTGGTATCGATTAAACGATAGTTGATTGCCGTATTATTCTTGAACATGGTTTTTCTCCAGATAAAGGCTCTCCATGGCATGGATAAATGCCATACCGGAAGGAAAGATCAAATGATTAAACCGAAAATGTGCCCAGTGCCTGTGTTATTTTTGTGTACCATCGCTGTTGCACGGGTAGGAGTATAAAAAACCGTAATCAAAACTCAAAGAATCAAAAGAAACAAAAAAGCCTTCCAAATCAGTATATTCCGACTAAAAATCGAAACCGGAAAAAACTCGAACCTCGAACGTTTACCTTCCCACTTTCATAAGGGCAAACTGAAACTACTTCTATGATTTTTTGCGAAATAAAGTTACAAAAATAAAAGTAGCCTGAGTGTGCAGTGCAGATTTGGGTAACAGTTCCAGATAACCTTACATATCTGGCAGACAGAAACGTCAATAGTGAGAAATGTGAAGTAGTGAATGTACCATGTTACGGTTTGCGTGAAATTGGGACTGCCAAAATTTACCAGCCAGGTGATTTTCACAAAAAATAATAGTAAGGCGGCCATCACCGCCTTAAATTATCACGCAAAGGATTAATTAATCCGGGATTTCCGGTTCAACCAATTTAGCCAAAAATACCAACGACTCCTGCCATCCCAGATAACAGGCTTCCGTCGGGATAACACCGGGTATCCCCTCTTGCTTTATGTTGATTTCCACTCCGCAAGACACCGGGGTTATATCTACCGTCGTGCGCATCTCACCCGGTAAGTTAGGGTCATCAAACGTCGCCGTGTAGGAAATGCGTTTACCGGGTACAAGCTCCAGGTATTTACCACCAAATGAATGGCTATTGCCGGTGGTAAAATTGGTGAAAGACATTTGGTAGGAACCGCCCACCTTTACCTCCATCTGATGGACCCTGGCAGTAAAACCGCAAGGGGGAAGCCATCGTGTAAAAGCGTCGGCATCGGTGAAGGCTTTGTAAACTTTTTCCGGTGTGGTACGGAACACCCGGTGAAAATACACACTGTTCGTTGTCATGATATATCTCCTATCAAAAAGGTAACCAAATTATAACGCTGGCTCATGATAGTCGATTGGGTAGCCTGGTTTTCGACAACAAATAAAAATTAAACAGTGTGAACCTGATTATCACT
>CAMLKG010000048.1 GCA_946480695.1 uncultured Cellvibrio sp. | reverse complement strand
GGGCGCGCAAGGGTCGACGGGCGCTGCTTCCTGCACCCGCCTGCCAAATGCATCGGTCATTAATAACGAGATAATTACTATGGTCAAATTACAACCCATCACACAAGCGGGCGGAAAAGCGCCTAACATCGGCAGAGCCAGGATGATTGCGTTACCCGGGAACTGTTCCACGAGCAATGCGGCCTTCCGTCACGCCAGGCGCTTTGACCACAGGGTCGTTGCCCGGCCCAATTTTTGCCAAAGCCCCCACAATTTTTCATACAAATCCGATTACGGGAGTTCCAGAATAAATCATATTTTTATATCCTGCCTGCACCCGCTTCCGGCCCGCGCCGGATCTCTCCAGCAGGTTAACAACTAGACAACAATAGCCATAAATCGACGTTGTACCTGATTCAAGGCTCAGTATCGGCAGATAACGCGATTGCAGTCCTGCATTCGCCTACAGCAAACTCCAGAGAGATAACAAAATGACCCGACACATTCAGCGGCCCTGGCTGCGTAAAACCCTATTGGCCTGCGCCTGCGCCGGGCTGCTTGGAACCATCACCACACCGGCCTTTGCGGCGCGCCAGGCGGAATACCTGGATCGCGGTGTAGTAGCCCTGCCATCCAGCAACGGTATATTTATCAGTTGGCGGATGCTGGGTGATGACCCGGCCGCTATCGGCTTCAACGTTTACCGCAACGGCACAAAGATTACCTCCACCCCCATCACCAACAGTACCAATTACCTGGATACAAGCGGCACTACCAGCGCCGCCTATACTGTCAGGCCGGTTATCAACGGTGTTGAATATGCCGCTAATACCGCCAAGGCAACCTGGACCAATCCTTACTGGGTGGTAAACCTGAATCGCCCTGCCGGCGGAACCACCCCCGGTGGCGAGGCTTATACCTATTCGCCCAATGACCTGAGCGTGGGTGATCTGGATGGCGATGGCCAATACGAAATCGTGGTGAAGTGGGACCCGTCCAACGCCAAGGACAACTCCCAAAGCGGCTATACCGGCAATGTATTGATCGATGCCTATGAAATGAACGGTACCCAGTTATGGCGTATCGACCTGGGCAAGAACATCCGCGCGGGTGCGCATTACACCCAATTTATAGTGTATGACCTGGATGGCGATGGCAAAGCCGAAGTCGCGATGAAAACCGCACCGGGTACCCGCGATGCCGCCGGGAATGTCCTGGGCGGGAGCAGCGCCAATACGGATTACCGCAATTCCGGCGGCTACATCCTCTCAGGCGCGGAATACCTCACCATTTTCAATGGCCAAACCGGGGTGGCTATGGCCACCACCGACTATTTACCGGGGCGCGGCACCGTCAGCAGTTGGGGTGACAGCTACGGCAACCGGGTGGACCGCTTCCTCGCCGGTGTGGCCTACCTGGATGGCACCCGCCCCAGCCTCGTCATGACACGCGGCTATTACACCCGCGCGGTATTGGTAGCCTGGGATTGGCGCAACGGCCAGTTAACCCGCCGCTGGACGTTTGACAGTAATACCAGCGGTAACGGGGCCGCCGCCGGCCAGGGCGCCCATAGCCTGACCGTGGGTGACGTGGACCAGGATGGCAAGGATGAAATCGTCTATGGTGCCGCCACCATCAACGACAATGGCACCCTTATGTATTCCACCGGCCTGGGCCATGGCGATGCCTTGCACCTCTCCGATTTCCTCCCCGGCCGCCCGGGCCTGGAAGTGTTCATGGTGCACGAATCCCCTTCCAGCTACGGCAACCATGGGGTGGAAATGCACGATGCCAAAACCGGCCAGATTATCTGGAGCTTCCAGGGAGGTGGCGATATAGGCCGCGGTGTCATCATGGATATAGACCCGCGCACGGCGGGTGCCGAAAGCTGGGCCAGCGTCGGTGGAATCAACAGCGCTACCGGCAGCCAAATCACTACCACCAAGCCCGCGTCGATCAACTTTGCCAGTTGGTGGGATGGCGACCTGCTGCGCGAACAGTTGAACAACACCATGATCGATAAATGGAATTACAGCAATAATTCCAGCTCGCGATTGCTCACCGCCTACAACTACGGGGCTGCTTCCAACAACGGCACCAAGTCCACCCCGGGCCTCTCCGCTGACCTGTTCGGGGACTGGCGCGAGGAGGTGATCTGGCGGCATGAGAACAATAACCAACTGCTGGTGTTTTCCACCACGGCGACAACCAGCCACAAATTGCGCACGCTCATGCACGACTCCCAATACCGCCAGGCTATCGCCTGGCAAAACGTGGGTTACAACCAGCCACCGCACCCCGGCTTTTTCCTCGGTGAAGGCATGGCGACACCGGCGGCACCGGACCTCTACTTTGTCGGTACCAACCCCAACGGAGGGCCGTCGTCCAGCAGTTCGTCTTCCAGCTCATCCGCGCCGGCCACCAGTGTGAGCCTCGCCGGTGCTGCCGGTGATGGACAGGTCAGCTTGAACTGGACGGTTAACGGTTCTATTAACGGTATCGAAATCTACCAGGACACAGATCCAGACCCGGCAGGGCGCACCCGCATCGCCTCACTCAGCGCCAGCGCGCGCAGCTACACCGCAACCGGCCTGACCAACGGCACGCCTTACTGGTTTTGGGTGAAATACACCACGGCAGACGGCACGGCCAATTCCAATGCGTTCAGCGCAACCCCGACGGGCGGCAGTAGCTCGATTGCAGCCAGCAGTTCATCGCGCAGCAGCACACCGGCCAGTTCTGCGCCGGCGAGTTCCGCCCCCGCCAGCTCCACCCCGGCCAGCAGCAGCGCAGCCTCCAGCACCCCGACCACCGGTGGCAATTGCAGTTATGTGATCACCAATAACTGGGGTGGCGGTTTCACCGGCGCCATCCGCATCACCAACAGGGGCACCAGTGCAATCAATGGCTGGAATGTGAACTGGACCTACGCGGGCAGTACCCGTTTGAGCGGGAGCTGGAACGCCAATGTCACCGGCACCAATCCCTACGCCGCCAGCAATATGAGTTGGAACGCCAGTATCCAGCCCGGCCAAACGGTTGAATTTGGTTTCCAGGGCACCCATTCTGCGGCGGAAATCCCTGCCGTGACAGGATCGGTGTGTAACTGATACGCAACTCCCGTTTGCAAAAAAGCCGATGGCAGTGCGCCATCGGCTTTTTCGTTTGCGCGGGGCGTTGGTTCACCCGCTAGTCGCTGGTGATCTCCAGTTGATGGCCAATATCCCCCAAATGCCGTTGCTCGGTTTCCAGGTCCGCATGGGTGAGCGGATGGGTATCGATCCATTTCGCGGGCAGGGTGAGTTTTATCTTTTTGTTTTCCGCCCTTAATTTGATCTTCGGCAGCCCGTCTTTAATCTTGCCGCGATGAAAAATTGCCGCCATGCGCAACAGGATTGCCAGGCGAACCAGGTCATTGTTATCCATGGGAAAGCTTTTGGCAGGAAAACGTTTGCGATGGGCAAGGACCAGCGCCGCTAGCTGGGTTTGCTCGACGCGTGAACAACCGGCGAGGTCTACGTGCTGGACGATGTAGGCTGAATGCTTGTGATAGTCCGCATGCGCAATGTCCAAGCCCACCAGGTATAAACGCGTGGCCCACCCCAATAACTTACCGGCGTCATCCGCCGTTAGGTCCCAGGTTTTTTCCACTTGCCTTAACAACCCCAGCGCGGTTTTCTCCACGGCCTTGGCTTTGTCCATGTTCACATGGAAGCGCGCCGCCAACGCATCCACACTCGCCTGGCGGATATCATGGTTTTCCAGGCGACCTTTTTGGTCAAACAGCAGGCCTTCGCGCAACGCCCAGTCAGCGGCCATCATGTTATCGAGCTTCAGGGCGTCAAACAGCGCACTGAGCACTATCACGCCACCGAGGAATACCGGTTTGCGGTCCTCCGATAAACCGGGCAACGCTAAATCCGTGTTGCCGTGCCGCACATACAAATCGAGGATTTTTTCAAGCGATCCAAAGGTGATGGTACCGTCGCTCCAGCCATGGGCTGCACATACTTTCGCCACCGCCTTGATACTGCCCGAAGCACCCAGCACCTGGTTCCAGCCGCGCTCGATAAATTCGTCCTGCACCGGTTCCAACTCCTGTAAACAGGCGATCAAGGCCTTGGAAACCAACCGCTCGTTGACCTTGCCGTCCATAAAGAATTTCTTGGTCAACGCCACGCAGCCCATGTTCAGGCTTTCCTTCAGCAAGGGTTTCATGCCCTCACCCAGGATCACTTCAGTACTGGCGCCGCCGATATCCATGACGATGCGCTGGCCTTTGCCCGGCGCTATGCAATGGGCAACACCGAGATAGATCAGGCGCGCTTCCTCATCGCCGGAAATAATTTCCACCGGATGGCCAAGGCGCTGTTCAGCGTCGCGCATAAACTGGCGGGAATCACTCACACTGCGCAGGGTTTTGGTCCCCACAATGCGCACACTGCGCGAAGGATAGGCGCGCAGGCATTCGCCAAACCGTTCCATGCACGCCAGGGCGCGCTCGCGCGCTTCCTCGCTCAGGCTGCCGTCCTCCTGCAAGCCAAACCCCAGGCGCACCGGTTCACGCAAGCGGTCGAGCAGGGTGAGCTGGCCGTTATCCCAGCGGGCGACGATCATATGGAAACTGTTGGAACCCAAATCAATCGCAGCTATATGGCTGGCTTGGGGATGGTTTTTCCTTAGGTTAAACATAGTGGTTCCTCACAAACGTCAGCAGGCGGTGATTATGCGAGACTTTACCGGGATTAAAAACCGCAAAGTAGCCTGCATGGCGGTGAAGCCCGGGCGCTATTGAAAACGTGTATACCGGAATCAATCGACCCGGAAATAAAAAAGGCAACCACACCTGTGATTGCCTTTTTAGCGATGGTGGAAACGGGTTAGTTAACGACTTCCGGTTTCTCTGTTTGGGCCTGCTGCTGCGCCGCAGCAATCGCTTGTACAAATATCGCATCAAAATTAATAGGTGCAAGCATTAAGGGTGGGAAGCTGCCGCGCCCCAGGATGCTATCGACCGCTTCGCGTGCATAGGGAAACAGGATTTGCGGGCACGCGGTATTGATCAGTTGGGTAACCGCCGGGCCTTCCATATTCGCAATCGCAAACAAACCCGCTTGCTTCACTTCCACCAAAAACACCGCGCGGTTCTCCATCTTGGCGGTGATGGTCAGGAACAGCACCACTTCAAACAGGCCTTCTTCCACTTGGTTAGCCTGGATATTCAGGTCTTGCTGGATATTGGGTTTGAACGCTTTGGTGAAAGCTTCAGGGCCCATCGGGGTTTCAAAGGAAATATCTTTCAAATAGATGCGTTGGATAGCAAAAACAGGGCCTTCCGCAGCTTCCGCTGCTTGTTGATTATTTTCTTCAGACATAATGGACTCGACTTGATACTGGTATGAATTTGATACGGAACCACCGCGGCCTATCGGGATTGTGCCAACAGTGGGTCCAGCTTGCCCGCTTTATCCAGCGCCCAGAGATCGGTAAAACCGCCGACATGGGTGTCGCCGATCCAGATCTGCGGTACTGTGCGCTGACCGCTTTTGGCCATCATTTCCTGGCGCAACTGCGGTTGGCTATCCACGCGAATTTCTTCCACCGCCACCCCTTTTTGCGCCAACAGTTTTTTAGCGTTGATGCAGTAGGGGCAAACAGCGGTGGTATACATCAGCACGCGGGCCATAAATAACTCCGGAATGACTTGTTAAATTGCTCGGTTATTTGCCTTTTACCAGCGGCAAGCTCTGCGCCTGCCACTCGGCAATACCGCCACCCAGGCGACGCACTTCAAAACCTTCCTTACCCAATAAACGACCCACGGCACCGGCGTGCTGGCCGAGTTTATCCACCAGGATAATGGTTTTGCCTTTATGGCTCGCCACCTCGGTCGTTTCCTTGCTGAGCTTGCTGTAGGGGATGTTTACCGAACCTACGATATGCCCCGCTTTGTATTCGGCGCCTTCACGCAGGTCCACGATAACGGCATTGCCTGCATTCACCAGGCGGGTGACTTCGTGGGGTGATACCGGGCGGCCACTTTTAATACGGTCGCGCCACACATACACATAAATCAACACGATCAGGATGGTGACCAACAGCCACTCTTGCGCAACAAAATTAAAAAAATCCACGGTTTATTGGCCTTCTGGAAAATCTACGGGAGCCCCGCTGCCCCCGGTGAACTGGAAGTGGGGGCAAGTAAAGTCGATTTCAATGTGAACCATCCAAACTTTACCGCATGGGCATGAGGCGGCGAAGTATACACGATTCAGTTCCCGCATCGGCTCAGTGCAAAACAGTTGCTGCCGCGATTTATCGGGCTTATAGCCGGTTTGCGCATAGAGTTACGCGGCCCAAACCGCTAGAATGCCGGCTAATTACGGGCATTTTGCCCTGATCATCATCCGGGGCTGCGTACACCGGCTGCCACAAGCCGCCATAGTCACCAGCCATTTCACGTTCATCCGACCCTGGAAGCGATTTATGAGCGCCAAGAAACCTGTAGTTTTGCTGATCCTCGACGGTTACGGCTATTCGGAAAAAACCAAATACAACGCTATATACGCCGCCGATACCCCCGTGTATGACAACCTCTGGAAAACCTGCCCCAATACCCTGATTGAAACTTCCGGTATGGCGGTGGGCCTGCCCGAGGGCCAAATGGGTAACTCCGAGGTAGGCCACACCACCATTGGCGCCGGGCGCGTGGTTTACCAGAGTTTTACCCGCATTAATAAATCCATCAGCGACGGCGATTTCTTTACCAATCCCGAATACGTGAAAGCGATTGATAACGCTATCGCCACCAACAAGGCGGTGCATATCCTCGGCCTCCTGTCTGAAGGCGGAGTGCACGCCCACCAGGACCATATCTACGCCATGATGAAAATGGCGGTGCAGCGCGGAGCCAAAAACGTGTACCTGCACGCCTTCCTCGACGGCCGCGACACACCGCCGCGCAGCGCTGAAAGCTCACTGCAAAAAGCCGAAGACCTGTTTAGGGAGCTCGGCACCGGCCGGGTAGCCTCCATTATCGGCCGCTACTATGCGCTTGATCGCGACAATCGCTGGGACCGGGTGAAAGCAGCTTACGATGTGATGGTAACCGGCGACGCCGGGTTTGACGCGCTCACCGCGGTTGAAGCATTGGAGGCCGCCTACGCGCGCGGCGAAAACGACGAGTTTGTGAAAGCCACCGTGATCTGCGGTGAAGATGAAGAAGTGGCCACCATCAACGATGGTGATTCCGTCATTTTCATGAATTTCCGCCCCGACCGCGCGCGCGAAATCACCCGCGCCCTGATCGACGAGCCGTTCGAGGGTTTTGATCGCGGCGAAACCCACCCGGCGATCGCCCATTTCGTGCAGACCACCGAATACGCCTCCAACATCAAGGCGCCTATCGCCTATCCACCCGAAGACCTGAGCAATTCGTTCGGCGAATACATTTCCGGCTTGGGCAAGACCCAATTGCGTATCGCCGAAACCGAAAAATATGCGCACGTCACCTTTTTCTTTAATGGCGGCAACGAAGTGGTTTACCCCGGCGAAGACCGCATCCTGGTGCCATCGCCACAAGTTGCGACCTACGATTTGCAACCGGAAATGAGCGCGCCGGAAGTAACCGAAAAACTGGTTGCGGCGATTGAATCGGGCAAGTACGACGCCATTATCTGTAATTACGCCAATTGCGACATGGTGGGCCACTCAGGCTTGATGGAAGCGGCCATCAAAGCCGTTGAAGCCGTTGACCTTGCCCTCGGCAAGGTCCTCGCCGCTGTGGAAAAAGTCGGCGCTGAAGCCCTGATTACTGCCGACCACGGCAACGTGGAGGAAATGTTCGACGAAGAAACCGGCCAGCCCCACACCCAGCACTCCACCCTGCCGGTGCCATTTATTTTTGTCAGCAAGCGCAAGGCAACCCTGGCGAACGGCGGCTCGCTGGCCGATGTCGCACCTACCATGCTGGCATTGATGGGTATCCCGCAACCCAGGGAAATGACCGGCCGTAATTTGATTACCCTCGGCTAATCAATACGGGCAAACGGCCAGCAGATGCCGGCCGTTTCCTTTTTCTTTCTGAATGAATTTCATGAGCCGATTTTTTGCCATTCGACAAGCCTTAGCGCAAGCTAAACCCCTTGCGCTCACCAGCTTTTTTTGCGTCGCACTCATGTGCTGTTACGCCCAGGCCGATGAAAAAGCGGAAATGGCCAAACTGCAAAAGGAAATTGAAGCGCTGCAAAAAGAATTAAAGGAAGTACAGGGTACGCGATCGGATTTGCAAAAAGATCTGGAAAAATCCGAACAGCAAATTAATGACTTGCAAAAGAAAGCGGATGAGATCAATACCCAACTGAAAGGGCAGAACAACGAACTCAACCAGCTTAAGAATGAGCGCAGCCAACTGGAACAGGCGCGCAAAAACCAGCAAGCGCAAATTGCCGAACAAATGCGCGCAGCCCATAAACTGGGCGAGCAAAGTGAAGTAAAGGTCCTATTGAACCAGGAATCGCCGGACCAGGTTTCGCGCATCATGAAATACCACAGTTATTTTATGGAAGCGCATACCGGAAAAATGAAATCCTATCTGGAAACCATCACCCGCATTGATGCCCTCACCCCTGAAATAGAAAAAAAAACACGTGAGCTAGCCGCCATGCAAGGCGAATTGGATAACCGGCGCACCGAATTAAAAGCCATCCATAGGGAGCGTGAAAAAGCGCTCGCCAAAGTAAACAGCGATTTAAAAAACAAAAACCAGGCGCTTAAACAATTGGGCGAGGACCGCCGCCGGTTACAAGCCTTGCTCGACAAAGTGACACGCCAGGTTGCCACTACCGGGGCGATTAACGCGCCCGGTTATGTTCCCCTTCCCACGGGCGGCGAGAAATTTTCCCAGCGCCGCGGCCGTATGCCCTGGCCAACCCAGGGCAGCATGATCCACCGCTTCGGCAGCGCGCGCATCGCAGGGCAGATGAACTGGAACGGTGCCTATATTTCTGCGCCCATGGGCAACAATGTGCGCGCGGTCCACCATGGGCGAGTGGTATTTGCCGACTATTTTGGCGGCCATGGCTTGCTGGTCATTATTGATCATGGTGAAGGTTATATGAGCCTGTATGCGCATAACCAACGCCTGTTAAAAAAAGCGGGCGAACCGGTGCAAGCCGGTGAAATTATCGCGACAATTGGCAATTCTGGCGGCCAGGCCGACACGGGTTTGTATTTTGAAATTCGCCACCAGGGCAAACCTGTCGATCCCGGGGTATGGCTCGCGCGCGGCTAATTTAGCCGTGTACAAAAAATATCGTTTCCAGCCCTGTCATTTTTTAAAATTTTGGCTTAGTGTTCAGCCTGGATTCATTGGATTGGCCCAATTGCCCCTGGCGCAACCGGCCCGCGCTTTTCGCTGTCAGCGTCTTTCGGAGACACCATGTTTTTCGCTGCTTTCCCCAGAGTTTTTTTAACTCCCTCGCTGGCGTTTACCGGCTTGTTCAGCACGCTTGCCTTGACCTTCCCCGCCGTTGCCGATGAAAGAAAGGCAACCGGGGACGCGGGATTATTACCGCTGGAGGAATTGCGCACCTTTACCCGCGTTTATGACCATGTACGCAACGGTTACGTCGATGAAATCGACGACGCAAAATTGCTCGAATACGCCATCAAAGGCATGATCGCAGAACTGGACCCGCACTCGGCTTACCTCGATAAAGAGGCGTTTGCTGACTTGCAAGCCAGCACCTCGGGTGAATTTGGCGGCATAGGGCTGGAAGTGAGCCTGGAAGAGGGTTTTGTCAAAGTCGTCACGCCGATTGATGACAGCCCTTCGGCCAAGGCGGGTATCATGGCGGGCGATATAGTGGTTCGCATCGATGACAATCCGGTTAAAGGCATGGACCTGAACAAGGCCATCAATATGATGCGCGGGGAAAAAAATACACCGATCAAAATCACCGTCATGCGCGACGGGGTAGATCAACCACTCGAATTCCATTTGTTACGCGACATTATCAAAGTACAAAGCGTGCGCACACGCACCCTGGAACAGGATTACTTCTATATTCGTATCGCCCAGTTCCAGATTGACACCGGTAAAGACACCATCCAGAAATTGCGCGACCAGCTGAAGAAAAACCCGGGCACTAAAGGCGTTATCCTGGATTTGCGCAACAACCCTGGCGGTGTTTTGCAATCCTCAGTGGAAGTCGTGGATGCCTTCCTGGATGGCGGCCAGGTGGTATACACCCAGGGGCGACTGGATAATTCCAATATCAGTTACAACGCCGAATCCGGGGATGTCACCAGCGGGTTACCCCTGGTGGTGCTAATCAATGACGGCTCCGCATCCGCCTCTGAAATTGTTGCCGGGGCCTTACAGGACCACAAACGTGCCGTCATTATGGGAACCCGCAGTTTTGGTAAGGGCTCGGTGCAGTCGGTAATCCCTATCAGCAATGATCGCGCCGTCAAGTTGACCACCGCCCTCTATTACACCCCCAAGGGCCGTTCGATCCAGGCCCAGGGGATCGAACCGGATGTGGACGTGGAACGGGTGCAGGTAACAGGTATCCAACAGGGTGTGAACACCACGGAAGCGGATCTGGCCCGCCACCTCGGCAACGGTAAGGGCGGCAAGGAAAGCACCCGTAAAGAGCGCGAACAACGGCGCATCACCAGCGCTGAACTCCTGCGCGAAGACAACCAATTGCATGAAGCGCTCAACCTGCTAAAGGGATTACATATTTTCATCCAGAGCTCCCCGCTGGCCGCCGCGCCCGCTCCGGAGATCGCACCCAATGTCGTCGTTCAACCTGACATCCAGGTCCGCGACACCACCCGATAATTTCCTATGCCGGGGTTATTACAAGCTAGCGCCGATACCGGTTTCCGCATTGCTCCCGGCATTTTCTACAAGCCGCAATAATTGTTGGCGCCACCCCTGAGTTTATGGCCTCAAATTTGGGTACCAGTTAACCTTTTTGATCAACAGTTATTCCCGCAACCGGAACAATTTGCGATACATCGGTCAAAAAAATGAGTCAGTTATATTAATTGTGTTTTTAGAGGCCAACTAAAACTATCAAGCGGTTCAAAATGCTGTCTATAATCACCGGGGGTGATTTTTGATCACCAGCAAAAGGAACCGATTGTCGGGCAATAGAAATGAGGAGCACTTATGGCAGTTTTAAACAGAGCGGGCGAGCAGGGTGCCGTACCTGCACGCAATGGACGCTACCTGCAAAAAGAGGGTTATTGGTATTACAGCACCCGCGAAGGTGTGGATATAGGCCCGTTCGATAGCCGCGAGGACGCTGAAACCGGCGTTGGCGAGTTTATCGAATTTATCCAGGCTTCCGAGCCCAAGGTGGCGGATGTCCTGAAACAGTATCGTGCGGCCTGAAGCCTTTCGGGCCGATGCACAAAGGGCGCCTTGGGGCGCCCTTTCTTTTTGGCCATTAATTACAGCCTTACTTCGATACCCTGCCTGGACATAAACTCCTTGGCTTGCGGTACGGTATATTCACGAAAGTGAAAAATACTCGCCGCCAGGACCGCATCAGCACGCCCCAGGGTTACGCCATCGACCAAATGTTGCAAATTCCCGACACCACCGGAAGCGATAACCGGAATGGGCACCGCATCGCTGATCGCCCGGGTCACCCCCAGGTCATAACCTTTTTTGGTGCCATCGCCATCCATGCTGGTCAGCAGGATTTCACCGGCACCGTATTCGGCCATCTTAACGGCCCATTCCACCGCATTAATGCCGGTAGGTTTGCGCCCGCCGTGGGTGAAGATCTCCCAGCGCGGCGCTTCGCCTTCCGCACTGACTTTTTTAGCATCAATCGCGACAACAATGCACTGGGCACCAAAACGATCCGAGGCAGCCCTGACGAAATCCGGGTTGAACACCGCGGCGGAGTTGATGCTCACCTTATCCGCACCGGCATTCAACATGGTGCGAATGTCCTCCACCGTACGAATCCCGCCACCGACGGTCAGCGGGATAAATACCTGACTGGCGATTTTCTCCACTGTATGCACCGTGGTGTCGCGGCCTTCGTGGGTCGCGGTAATGTCGAGGAAAGTAATTTCATCGGCGCCTTCATCGTTGTAGCGCCGGGCGATTTCCACCGGGTCGCCGGCATCGCGAATACCGACAAAATTCACACCTTTCACCACGCGGCCATTGTCGACATCAAGGCAGGGGATAATACGTTTTGCAAGAGCCATAAGGGATACCAAAAATCAGTTTACGTCGCAGTAGGCCTGGGCTTCTGCCATGTTCAAGGTACCTTCATAAATCGCGCGGCCGGTGATCGCACCGCAAATACCTTTATGGGCTTCGGCATTGAGCGCGCGGATGTCATCCATATTAGTGACGCCGCCGGAGGCGATGACCGGGATGCTGGACGCCTGCGCCATGGCCACGGTCGCCTGCACATTCACGCCCTGCATCATGCCATCGCGGGCGATATCGGTGTAAACGATGCTGCTGACACCATCCTGCTCAAAGCGCCTGGCCAGCTCGGAGGCCTGGAGATTGGACACTTCGGCCCAGCCATCGGTGGCTACCCAGCCGTCTTTCGCATCCAACCCGACGATAATATGACCTGGAAACGCTTTGCACATGTCGGTCACGAACTGCGGTTCCTTTACCGCCTTGGTGCCGATAATGACGTACTGCACACCCGCTTGCAGGTAATGCTCAATCGTGGCCGCACTGCGGATACCGCCACCGATCTGGATCGGCAAGCCGGGGTAGGCGTTGGCGATAGCGGTGACGACACCGCCATTGACCGGCTTGCCTTCAAAGGCACCGTTCAAATCCACCAGGTGTAACCGCCGGCACCCCTGATCAACCCACTGTTTAGCCATGGCAACCGGATCATCGGAAAACACTGTGGAATCATCCATCAAGCCCTGGCGCAGGCGTACACATTGGCCATCTTTTAAATCAATTGCGGGGATAATTAACATTCCAGGGTCTCATTCGTTTGGGTAGGTTGGGCAGCAATGCCCAACGCGGAATAGGGTCGATGTTAGCTGTCGGGAGGGTTCTGCCCAACCTACGCCTTGCCATCCCAATGTAAAAAATTCTTCAGCAGTTGCAGGCCGGCGGTGTGGCTTTTTTCCGGATGGAATTGCACCGCAAACAAATTGCCACGGGTTAAAGCGGCATGGAACTCCACTCCATAGTCACAAGTCGCTGCCACCAACCCAGGCTCACCGGCGCGGATATAGAAACTGTGCACGAAATAAAAACGCGCATCCTGGGGAATATCGGCCCAAAGCGGGTGGGAATTGTGATGCACCTGGTTCCAACCCATATGCGGGACTTTTAACGCGCTACCTTCGGCATCCTTATGGTGTTCACCGAAGAACTTCACCTGGCCGGGAAGTATGCCGATACAATCCACACCGCTATTTTCCTCACTGTGGTCCATCAGCGCCTGCATCCCTACACAAATCCCCAGCACCGGTTTGCCGGTGGCAACCTGTTCGCGCAACAACTTATCGAATCCCAGGCGCTTGATTTCCGCCATGCAATCGCGGATCGCGCCTACGCCCGGGAATATCACCCGGTCAGCGGCGGCAACGACAGCGGGATCGGCGGTCACGACAACCTGTTGTTCGGGTGCCACATGTTCAAGGGCGCTCTTGACCGAGTGCAAATTGCCCATGCCATAGTCGATGACGGCGACTGTTTGTTGGGTCATGCTTAGAGGCTACCTTTAGTTGAAGGCATAATGCCGTCCATACGGGGGTCTTTTTCCAAAGCCATGCGCAAGGCCCGGCCAAAGGCTTTAAACACCGTTTCAATCTGGTGATGGGCGTTGTGGCCACGCAGGTTGTCCACATGCAGGGTAACGCCGGCATGGTTGACGAAGCCCTGGAAGAACTCCCAGAACAACTCGGTATCGAACTGGCCGATACGCTTTTGGGTAAAGGGGATTTGCATCACCAGGCCAGGACGACCGGAGAAATCGATCACCACGCGCGACAGGGCTTCATCCAGCGGTACATAGGCATGGCCATAGCGGCGGATGCCTTTTTTGTCACCGACCGCTTTGGCGATGGCCTGGCCGATAGTAATGCCTATGTCTTCCACTGAATGATGGTCATCGATATGCGTATCGCCATCGCAGGTTACCTCCAGGTCGATCATACCGTGGCGGGCAATTTGGTCCATCATATGTTCAAGGAAGGGTACACCCGTGTTAAACACACCTTTACCGCCACCATCCAGGTTAAGGCTGACGCTGATTTTGGTTTCCAGGGTGTTGCGGGTGACCTGGGCGATACGGTCGGACATAGGAAGGCTCGCAAGCTGATACAAAGAGCGCAAATTATATAGACTTGGCGCGCTGAATTCACGGGATGCCTTGCTATATGTGTAATTGTTAAGTTGATGTACAGATTTGGATGAGCAAAATCCTTTCAGGTTGCAGAAAAGCCTGCCCCCACTCACTCCTATGGGACCATACTATGTTTAATTCCCTGATGACCCCCATGCTGCTCGGCAGTTGCCTTATCGCCAGCCAGGCCGTTTTTGCCCAACCCGACCCAAATAACGCCCGCCAGACCGGCTGGAGTTGGTCCGGCCACATAGACCACGTCAATATCGACAAGGAAGCCGCCGCCGAACAGTGGATAGAAGATACCGCCTTCGCTATCGGCGGTGCCGCTGAATATTACGCGAGTGATAGTGAAAACACCCTGTCGCTGGGCGCCAGCGTATTGTTCTATCGCGATAACGCCGAGTTTTCCCAATACGTTGAAGACTGGTGGGGTTACGAGGGCTATGAAGACTCTGACGCAAACGCCTTTATGCTGTTTGCCGAATACGGCCCTAAATACCGTTTCGGGCAAGACAACATGAGTTTCTTCAGCGTGCGCGGGGGTGTCAGTGGCATACTCGGCTCCGAACGCAGCATCAGTAATTGCAGCAATTGTTATTCGGAAGATATTGAAATCGATGGCGGCGTTTATGGTGTGTTGGGTGTGGGCCAAACCCTGGGCTCAATTGATCTTAGCTTGCAATTCCAACAATATTTCAGCGGCGACCTTGATAACACATTGCGCTTGAAGATTTCCGGCGCCTTCTGATATCCCGTCATTTAACCGACCCTGATGGCATAAAATGTGCTGTCAGGTTCATTTTTGCGGTTGCCCAATTTCTTATAAAAAGTCGGTATTAAGACGCGCTTGCGTTTGTTCAATCATGGTTTACTTTTAAAACGCGATTAATGAATCTCGCGCCCTGAAGGACTACCACTGTGATTACTTACAATTATTACCAGAGATTGAGCTTGAACAACTTGAATCCCATTCGCGAACTGATTGCCCAAGCGCAAGCCCAGGATTCCGCTTCGGGAAAGCTAATCGAATTTGTCGAATGCCGCAGAGCCAATTTACACACCGCAATTAAGTTACCGGAAGACCAGGCAACTAAAGGCCTTGCTGATTTTATCCTGCGCTATATCAAGCACGTTCCCGATTTTATTGATGCCATTCGCTCCATGGCGCAGGAAGCCGGTATTTATCATGAAGTGGAACCGCTGTTAAAAATTGCCAGCGATTATTTTTTATCACCACCTTCAATTATTGACCCACACAGCCAGTTGGAAGCACTGCTGGACGAAGCCTACCTTGCCCACCGTTTGTTGGAAGAAGTGAATGACCGGTTTATGGCCAAGAGCGGGATTCCGCTCGCGCCTATGGATATGACCGTGGCCAATGTGATTGCCCATGAATTAATCGGTGAACCCTTCGCCAACGAATTGGATCAGGCGGTGTTGTTCTCAGCAGAACTCTTACTTAATGAACACAAGTTTGATGGAAAGAATTTTTCCACGTATGTGGATACCCACAGGAATAAAGGCTGGCAACAGGAGTTGGAGCGCTGGCCCTGCCTGACCGATGACCTGGCAATCAGCGTGGAATTTGATACGGATACACCGACAAAACATTGATTTTGTTGCAGCAAAAAAACGAATGCCGATGCATTCGTTTTTTTATTTGATTTTTTTACCACAACCTATACTGGTTCATTTTCCACATTGAGTTTTGTATTGTTGTAACGCTCAACATCCAGCAATTTCTCGCTTTTCGCCACTATGACGGCAACAACCGCATCACCCGCCACATTGACACCGGTACGGATCATATCCAATAAGCGATCGACACCGATTATCAACGCGATGCCTTCAACCGGTAAGCCCACCGATTGCAATACCATCGTCAAGGTCACCAAACCCACACCCGGTACACCGGCAGTTCCAATGGAAGCGAGTGTTGCGGTTAACACCACCATCAAATATCCGGCGATGCCGATATCGATATTGTAGGCTTGTGCAATAAAAACCGTAGCAACACCTTGCATGATGGCAGTGCCATCCATATTGATAGTCGCACCCAAGGGGATTGAAAAGCTGGCGACCCTGTTGTCTACACCCAAATCGTGCTCAACCGTGCGCAATGTGATGGGAATGGTGGCATTGCTTGATGCGGTGCTGAATGCAAACAACATTACTTTTTGCATTTTCCTGAAGAATACCACCGGGTTCAACCCGGAAAGGATCCTGATCAGGAAACCGTAGAAACCTATTCCATGCAGGAACAAAACAAACACGACGGTAAAAAAATATTTTGCCAAATCGAGGATGACCCCGATTCCCAATGATGCAAATAATTTTGCCAACAAGCAAAACACGCCGTAGGGCGCAAGTTGCATGAGCATCATCACCATTTTGATAATCACATCGTTCAGGTTGTTAAAAAATAGAATCATATTGCCGGAGGCTTCACCACCGGTGCGTGAAATAGCCAGGCCCAACAAAATTGAAAAAATAATGATCTGCAACATGTTGGTTTCAACCATGGATTGCAGTGGATTGCTCGGCACAATTTCAATCAGGGTTTGTTTGATGGAAGGAATTTCCGGCGCAGTGAAATTGCTCGCTGTCGGTATGCCTATTTCCGCCCCTGGCTGGATCAGTTCCGCACAGGCAATTGAAAGCGCTACCGCAAATGAAGTGCAACAAACGTATAACCCGAGCGTTTTGCCCGCCAAGGCGCCCATGCGACTCTGGCCACCCAATGCGGCGGCGCCACACACAATGGATACAAACACCAGGGGAACGACCAGGAGCTTTAACGAGGCGATAAAAATCTGGCCAATGACATCGAACAATCCATTGATGACGTATACCTCCATCCAGGAGGCGAAGCCTTGTGTCGCCCGCTCCGGTGAATCGCCCAATGACACATTGAAAATTACCCCGACAATCGCACCCAGCACCATACCCACCAGGATTTTATTGGTTAATGACATTGCAGGTTTTCCGAAAAATTATTGTTAGGTGAACGGGTGAGGGCGGCATGGTCCTGCCGCCAGGGGAAGGGTTACTCGTTAACCGCGTCTTTCAGGGCTTTACCCGCTTTGAAGGTGACAGTCTTGCTGGCGGCAATCTGGATGGTCGCACCGGTTTGCGGATTGCGGCCTTCACGGGCGGCGCGCTCACTGACATTGAATGTCCCGAAACCGAGCAATGCCACCGATTCCCCGCGCGCCAGCGCATTGGTGATTTGCTCAATAAACGCCGACACCACCAGGTCAGCCTTGTTAACCCCCAGATCAGTATTATTGGCCAAGGCTACAACTATATCGGTCTTGTGCATATTTCTTCTCCTAAATATTGAATCGCACCGGAAGTTTACCTGCATTAACGCGGTTACGGCAGACTTGCCATGGCATTTTCCGTCCGCCGCCAACGCCAAGCTGATAAACTGCCGCGCGTCAAATAAATTCAATGATTATTTATCCGCCATCACCCCGGAAAAAACAGGAGTTTGGATTGCCCCGCATTGCCCACCACCGCGCCACACGCTTGTTATGGCGCCCCCTCGATAAATGGCCAAGGTCGATTCGGCCATCCCGATCATTGCTAAGCTGGCTTACTGATCCGGGTTCGCTGACCGCGCGGCTGATTGCAAAAAGCAGGGGGCGTTTCCAGGTAGAGGTGATACGGCAAGCGATTGGCCGCCCCGGCCTGGATGAGTGCAAGGCATTGGGCATTTCCAGCAGCAGTTTGGCGTTGGTCCGCGAGGTAGTGCTTAGGGGGGACAATCAACCCTGGGTGTTCGCGCGCAGCCTGCTTCCGCTGTCCAGCCTGACCGGAGAATTACGCCATTTGCGCAAACAGGCCAATCGTCCCCTGGGAGCGTTTCTGTTCAGTCAGCCACACTTGTTACGCAGTCCGATTGCGATTGCGCGGATTAGCAGCGATCATGCCTATGTCCCGGCTGAACTAGCCGGTCCTGAAGTACTTTGGGGACGCAGGTCTGTGTTTTACCTGCATGCCAAACCCCTGCTGGTTAGCGAAGTATTCCTGCCGGAGTTCGTCGCCAGCCTGTAGCAAGGCATAATTCCCCACGTAATTGCATATCACTACCAAGGCTACAGGCGTTTTGGCGATGACAACTCCGGACAATAATCCACCCGCAACTTCCAACTCCCAGCCAGTTGACACGGGGGCGACGGCGCCAGCGTTGGATAATCCGGCAGTGGACACCCCACCCGCCAAGCCCGCGGCGCGCAAAAAAGCTGCTGCCAAGCCTGCAACAAAACCAGCCGGCGAGGCTGAGCCCCAGGGCCCAACGGCAAAACGAGGCACGGAAGCCAAAAAAGCCACGGCGGCGCCAAAAATGGTTGCGCCAAAGGTTGCTACGCCAAAAAAGGATGCGGCCACTGTTAAAAAAACACCCGGCGCAAAAACCGCCACCGGTACAGCGATTACCGCGGAAAAAACCGCCGCTCCCGCAAAACCGGCTAAACCGCGCCCCGCCCCAAAACCCGGATCAACCAAACCGGCAGCAAAAAAAGCAGCAAACACCGAACTTCCGCCTGTCCCTGCACCGGTGAACGGCCCTTCAGTTCCCCAGCCAACCCCGGAAGAGCCCGCACCCCAAACAGTGTCGGCTGTTGGCAGCACCCCCGCTTCGCCGCCCCAACCGATCCCGGCGCCTGAAAGCCACGCCGCAAAAATCCTTAGGCAGGCTGACAAACCCCTGGAACCTGGCGGATTTATCCAATATCTGCGCCAGAAGGCACCCAGCTACTGGCGTTTGATGCGGATGGACCGCCCTATCGGCACCTTATTGCTGTTGTGGCCAACACTCTGGGCGTTATGGATTGCGGCCAAAGGTGTGCCCAGTAGTAAAAACCTGGTGATTTTTGTGTTGGGAGTCATAGTGATGCGGGCGGCGGGCTGTGTGATCAATGACTTTGCCGACCGCAATATCGACGGCCGGGTCAAGCGCACCCAGGACCGTCCGCTGGCGACGGGCCGTGTTTCCGGTCGGGAGGCCATAACGCTGTTTATTACCTTATCCCTGATCGCCTTTGGGCTGGTGCTGATGACTGATCCACTCACCATAAAACTTTCCGTGGGTGGGCTGGTACTCGCTTTTTGCTATCCCTTCATGAAACGCCATACCCATTTGCCGCAAGTCGTGCTGGGAGCCGCGTTTGCCTGGGGTATCCCCATGGCGTATGCCGCGGAAGCGGGCGAACTCAACCGGCATATGTGGGTAATCTACCTGGCGGTGGTGTTATGGACGGTCGCTTATGACACCTTTTACGCCATGGTGGATCGCGACGATGACATTAAAATCGGGGTGAAGTCCACCGCAATCCTGTTCGGTGAGCAAGACCGCCTGATTACCGGTGCGCTCCAGCTAATGACCCTCTATGCCCTGATGCTGGTGGGTAACCGTTTCGAGCTGGGCGGATTCTATTACGCCGGATTAGCCATAGCGGCGGGCCTGTTTGCCTACCAGCAGTGGCTGATCCGCTTTCGCACGCGCGCGGCCTGCTTTAAAGCTTTCCTGAACAATAACTGGGTGGGGCTGGCGATTTTCGCAGGCATCGCGGCGGACTTGGGCCTAAGCTAGTTATTAGCCTATCCGCGTAATGCCCACCGGAAACAGCCTACAGGCATCGGCCGGATACCCTGTCGCGCTTCGACAGCGGCCACCGGTCAATCGGGAATTTTTAGCCCTGTCATAAATGTGTAACACTCAACTCATTTAATAAGCTGCAACAATAACTTCACACTGGGTGAAGCGGGTTAGGGTTATTTCAGGCAGAGCATACCTATGACTGGTCGCAAAATTCTGATCGTTGACGATGAATCCGCAATTCGCGATATGTTGCGCGTGGCGCTGGAGATGGCTGAATACCAGGTCATGGAGGCGAGCAATGCCCAGGACGCCCACGGGCTGATTATCGATGAGAAGCCGGACCTGATCCTGCTGGATTGGATGATGCCCGGCACCAGCGGTATCGAATTGGCGCGCCGCCTGAAACGCGATGAAGTAACCGCCGGAATCCCCATCATTATGCTCACCGCCAAAGGTGAGGAAGATAACAAGATCCAGGGCCTGGAAGTGGGGGCCGATGATTACATCACCAAACCCTTTTCCCCGCGCGAATTGGTAGCCCGCCTGAAAGCGGTATTGCGCCGCGCCGACCCGCACATCAATTCAGCCCCGATTACCGTGCAGGGCTTATGCCTGGACCCCGCCAGCCATCGAGTGACCATCAACGACCACTCGGTGGATATGGGACCGACCGAATACCGCTTGCTGGAATTTTTTCTGACCCACCAGGAAAGGGCCTATACTCGCAGCCAACTGCTGGATCATGTGTGGGGGGGCAATGTGTATGTGGAGGAGCGCACTGTCGATGTCCATATCCGCCGCTTGCGCAAGGCCCTCACTATTGATGGCCACGAAGACCTGATCCAGACCGTGCGCGGTACAGGTTATCGTTTCTCCACCCGCATCGAAGCCTGATTATCCCGAGATTCCCGTACAGGAGGCGGGGTTTTAAATCAACAAACACCCAGGAAAAAAAAAAAGAAGCAAAAAAAACAAAAAAAAAATTAACAAGTTAATTAATGGAAAAAAAACCACCCCAA
>CAMLKG010000047.1 GCA_946480695.1 uncultured Cellvibrio sp. | reverse complement strand
GGGCTTTTACACTTGTAACCAGCCAATCAATATCCGCTTGCTCCATTTTGCGGATATAACGCTCGTTATGCGCGCCACGCCGCGCTGTATCAAAAAATGGGCCTTCAATATGAACACCCAACACACCTTTCATTCCCACAGCAACCGCATCTGCAACGGCGCGTACGCCCGCCTGGTGCACTTCACGTGTATCACTGATTAGCGTGGGCAACAATGAAGTTGTGCCGGTAAGGCGATGTCCGTCGAGGATAGTCTGGATGGCACCGACGCTGGTATCGTTAGTAAAGAATGCCCCGCCGCCGCCATTTACTTGTAGATCGATAAAGCCTGGCGCCAATACACCACCATTTAAATGAATGCGCGCAACATCCGCAGGTAAATTTTCAATGGCAGCCAGCGAGATAATCGTTTCATCCTGGATAATTACTGCGTAATTATCCAGGAATTCGTCACCGGTAAAAATACGCGCACCGACCAGGGCTTGCTTCATAAATACACCTGAATACCAAATCTGCAGTTACACGTTGATAGGCCGCTATAAACTGATAATTATGTTGCGTCTGTACAATACCCAAGCCACAAACCACAACACCGCCACCATCAATAGTGCAAACAGCAAGGATGCCAAATACGGATCGGTAACACTGCGGAATGTGCCATACAACGCACTGTAGGCATTTCCATTACCGACTGGAATTAAATAAAGTGTGGTCGCCAGTAAACCGGACAACACATATATAAATAACGGATTTTTACCAATAATTTCAAAAAAATGGTACGCCGGGCGCGCGATATTCATCGCCGGTGACTTTTCAATTTTCACCAGCAACAGCAATACCAGAATCGCTACACCACACGTCAACAATACAAACGGGCTCGTCCATAAGGATTTGTTGATAGGAAACACATTATTCCAGGCTATTGCCGCTGCGATTAACACCAGTGCGGATACAAACAAATTACTCAGTGCTTTTTCCTTATCCCCACTCCCCAGCAAAACACGTGTTACCTCAAAACCGATCAATACATTCACAATGGAGGGAAACGTACTAAGGATGCCTTCGGGATCAAAGGCAATGCCTTTTCCTTGCCACAAGTGGTTTGCGCCCAATACAGATAAATCAAACTGGCGGACGAGGTTGTGCTCCAGGCCGTAAGGGTCCGCTGAAAGGTTTAACAATCCCCAATAACCGATCAACAAAACTGCGCTGATAAACACGCGCGCCGGAAAACCAAAATACAAAATAATAAATGCCGCAAAACCGTAGGCGATTGCGATGCGTTGCAGCACTCCCATCACCCGCCATTGATGCAGGCTTTCATTAAAAGGATATGCAGAAAGCAAAACCCCGATGAAAAACAAGAGGGCGACACGGCGCAGGATTTTTTTTATTTGGGCGGCGGGGGTCAATTGACCTAATCCACGCACAGCAAAATACATGGCGGAACCGACAATAAACATAAAGAAAGGAAATACAAAATCCGTTGGTGTCGCGCCATGCCAATCCGCATGGAGCAAGGGCGCATACACAAATTCCCAGGAGCCCGGTGTATTCACCAGGATCATTAACGCGAGGGTCAAACCACGCATTACATCCAAAGCTAAAAAACGTTGTTTGACCATCGGATACCTCGCAGGTGAAAGAAATAAATCAGCAAATAATCTTGTAGTGGATTATTTCCAACTGCGGAGTTTGTATCCTTTTGCTGCGTAATAAAGAATGAACAGATAGCAAGGTGTCATCACAATATAGGCGGTTTGGCGCTCAACAAAAGTGGATACCGCACCAAGGACAACAGGCAATACTGCACCACCGGCAATCGCCATGATTAACAACGCGGAACCGGTTGTTGTATACCGCCCCAAACCGCTTAATGCCAGCGGCCAAATGGCCGGCCACACAATTGCGTTGGCCAAACCGAGTAACGCAATACAGAGGATGGTATCGGGAATTGCCGGTACACCGAGGAATGCAAGTAGCGATGATATAGAAGTGGATTCATTGTTACCGAATACGATACCAAGGCTGATGATTACCCCCAGAACAGCCGATACCAACAACATGTTTTGTTGCGAGATTACCCTCGGAATTAAAATAATCCCGAGGAAATAACCAAACACCATACACGCCATGGTAATAGAAGTGAGAATTGAGAAATTACTGAAACCGATGCTACGCCCGTAAGAGCCGATGGTATCGCCCGCAATGACTTCAACGCCGACATACAGGAACAAGGCGACCACCCCCAAAATCAAATTCGGGAATTGCAATACACCACGCAATGGCAATTTTTCTTCCTTGCGCTCTTCAGATGCCAATTCCGGCAAGGACGAAAATTTTACCAACAACGAAACCACACCAATCACTATCGCCATGTAGATATAAGGCATCACCAGGTTGCTGGCCATTTGTTCAATTTCTTCAGCGCTGGGTGCCGCTGTCGGTTTTCCGGTCATACCGCCGAGGATTAATGCGGTAAATACTATAGGCGCAACAATACCCGCTGATTTATTAAGGATTCCCATCAAACTGATACGGCGCGCCGCAGATTCCTCCGGCCCCATTTTCACAACGTAGGGATTCACCGCTGTTTGCACCAGGGTTTGCCCGGCCCCCATCATGAATTGCCCGATTAAAAACAATCCAAACCAATGGGTTTTGGCGGCGGGAATATAGATAAGTGCGGCCAAAGCCATCGCGCATAAGCCAATCGCCATTCCGTTTTTGTAACCGACTTTGCGAATCACCCAGGATGACGGCAATGCAAAGACAGTAACGGCAATATAAAACGAAAATAAAATAAACGAGGCCTGGAAGGGGGTGAGTGCCAATACCACTTCCAGATACGGCATCAACGACCCATTCAACCAGGTCACAAAACCGAAAATAAAAAAGAGGCCGGCAATCATCATTAGCGGAATGATTACATTGGCGTGCTTTTCCTGGACATTATTAGCAGCAGTCATAGATTCACTATTCATAATTATGAGTTGACCCGGTTGGAAGTAGCATTTGATTGATCGTTATTTTTTTCCGTTTTCAACGCCTGCTTGGCGAAATAAACAGCGCCGAATTCCGGTTGGTAAAGCACGGGTGAAAGATTATCGGCCATATCCTTGTCCATCCAGGGAATAAGGCGCGGAGCCAAGCCACCGATAATTGACATGCGCCCTGGGTTAGTTGCCCATAACTTGCGTGCAACGCCACTCATGTAAGTAGCCCCATCCTTAACAATATCCATGGCGACCGCATCACCTGCATCAGCCGCATCCACCACAAAAATTGCAAATTTGGCGTAATCGCCCTGGCGGGCACCAAACATTTTGTCC
Source organism: uncultured Cellvibrio sp. (assembly GCA_946480695.1). Next base: position 20,922 of record CAMLKG010000047.1, on the reverse strand, counting down.
ACGATCATCATGCCCCTGGCTTGCAAGAAATCACCGATGGACTGGCTCAGGGTTGTTTGCGGCCCCAGATCGTCCGACGCCAGCAAAATAGCCTGGATCGCCTCCAGGCCCATCCAGGCGCCGCTGCCTTTATCGCCAATCGGGAAACCGTGTCCGCCGACAAACAGCGCCTGGTTGTTCACAAATGAATAACCGCAGGAGCCCGTACCGCAAATCATTACGGCACCTTCATCGCGATTGTGCGCACCCAGGCAAGCAATGTGCAGGTCGGTGGTCAGGTGCATTGCCTTGAACGGGTGCTCCCAGGCAGACATAACTTCATAAAGGCTGGGAACATTTACCCCCGCGAGGCCTGCACCGGCAATTAATTCGCCCATGGCGGAAGGCGGTAGCCCCGCATCAATTAATGCCAGCTCGGCTGCGGTGCGAATGGAATCTTTAGCTTGTTGGATGCCCTGGAAAGGATTAGCTGGACCACCGACACCAGTACCCAGCACTTGCAAATCTTCGGTCATGATACTGGCGCGACACTTGGTGCCGCCCCCATCAATCCCGATAAACAAGGTTTGCGCGCCCGGTGGCAACTTCGCCATGATCTACCTCTTATTGTGCGGAGCAAAATACCCGGGTTCAGGAACGCCGGAACCAGGTACCTAAAATTCGTGTTTGGTATAAACGTCCCGTGTGATGTGATGATCATAGCAGACCGCTAAAAAAGGTTAGTGTCCCGCAGGACACTAACCATAAGACCACTACTACAGCTCTAGAGAACTCATGCCCCATGATTCTGAACATGACAAAGGAGAGACTTCAGGCCCAGGGTCATCATCGGACGAACCTAGATTACGCACATCAGACAACGTTGTCAAATATTTACAGGCAAGTTTTTATTACGGGATCAAAGGTTGGGATACTCTATATAAAGTCCCAAGGAGTAACAGCAATTAATAAATTGTTTCAAAAAACAGAAGTGCCGGATGGTAGCACTTGCTATTACCCCAAAATAAAAAGGCCGCTAAGCGGCTTTTTTATTCAGTAACGTGCATCAACATCAATTTACCAACCGCGCCCGCAATTGACGCAAGCTGGCCTTAACACTGCGGGAGTTTTCCGGTCCCATGCGCAACATCAACTTATGGGTTTGCGGCAATTGTTCGAGCGCGGGGTCGGCATATTGGTAAAAGATTTTTGGTCTGACGAGCAACAGATCGCCCTGGGCATCCGGCGCTGCCAGGATGTTGTCAATCGCAGCGATCATTACACTGTGGAAATTCGGTTTCTTTAATCCCAACTCGCGAAATGCCTCTTCCAGCAACGGATAAAAACGACGGTACACAGCAACCGCCGCATCGCTATCAATGAGTGCGAGTGTAGTCACGTAGGGTTCGTACCGCTGGTAATTGGCAGGCGCCACACGCTCCTGACCGACTTCCGTGCCTTCAACCATGACCGAAAAGGCTTCGGCAACAAAGGGCGGAGGCGGGGACACAACGGGGCGGTATTCGTGGATTACCTTGCCTTCCGCCACATTATTTACCGCCAATACAAATTTACGGATCACTTCCTGCGGAACCAGCAATTGCAGCAAGCCTTCACCGCGCAGTTGCTGGAGCGCAGCCAATATGCTGCTGTCGCTCTCGTTCAATGAAGGCAAAGGCTCGACTTCCACAACGGGTTCCGGTGGTTGATATTCCACAATGGGCGCCACAGAAGATGCGGCACTGCTGCTGGTCATCGCTTGGGGCACTACTGCAACCGGTGTAACACCCGTGTCGGAGGCTGCAGGAGCATCATCGCGCAAAAAATAAAATGCAACTGCCGCGATAATCGCAACCAATACCACTATCACCACCAGTGACCCCGAGGAACTTTTTCGCGGTTCGTAATCATCGCGCATACTTGATACCTTTTTTAACAGCGTTGTAGTTTTAATGTCTTGATGACTCACACATTGAGGCGGGATTATGGCCCAATCACCGCCGGGGTCACAACCTCGCAAGCGTCTTGATGACAGCGCGAAGGTGACGCAGTTCCCCCTTTCCCCTTGAAAGCCCGCCGTGGGGCCATGCTTTCCGCTAAAATCCAGTGTTTCTTTTATTGGTTATTGATGCGAGATAAGGAACCTTATGGAAGCCGGAGCCTACGCTGGAATTTTCAGGTTATGCAGTCGATTAAAGCCCGCCAGTATCGCCTTGTTGTTATTAGTCATTGCCGGGTGTGCCAGTATTCCCGGTTCCCAATGGGATAGGTTATACGGCGCACCCAAAGCCCTCGAAGTCCCTGTCATTCCCCACGCAAGCAAACTCAGTTATTACCAACACACCCGGCCCATACTGGAACAACGTTGTGTTGTTTGCCACGGCTGCTATGACGCGCCTTGCCAGCTTAAGCTGGATTCCTATGAAGGGCTGCTAAGGGGGGCAAACATTGAAAAAGTCTATGACGGCACACGCCTGCTGGGGGGAAACCTGACACGCTTGTTTGAAGATGCGCAAACCACCGCACAATGGCGAACAAAAAACTTCCACCCGGTGCTGAATGAACGTCGTAATTCCGCCGTGGCCAATATCAATGCAGGAGTGATGGCCCAGCTATTAATATTGAAACGCGAACACCCGCTCCCGGCGGATGCCATCCTACCCACCAGCTTTGATTTTAACCTCGATCCCAACCAGTACTGTCCGGGCATGGAAACCCTGGAAAGCTACGCACAAAAAAAACCGCTGTGGGGTATGCCTTACGGGTTGCCCGCTTTAAATGATCGGGAATATCAGTTGACCATGGATTGGTTGAAGCAAGGCGCGGATATGGGTATTCCCCCCGTGATTCCCGCCAAAGTGCAACAACAAATACATGAATGGGAAATATTTTTTAACGGCGATTCACTCAAGGCACAACTGGTCAACCGTTACATTTATGAACATCTTTTTTTAGCGCAATTGTTTTTTGCCGAGGCACCACGCACTTATTTTCGCCTGGTTCGCTCAAGTACGCCCCCGGGTAAACCGATCCGGCGTATTAACACGGCGCGCCCCTTTGATAACCCCGGGGTAGCGCGGGTTTATTATCGCCTTTGGCGCGATCCCTCCAGTGTGATCGCCAAAACATTTATGCCCTATGCGCTGCATAAAAAACGCAAGGCACAATGGCAGGAATTATTTTACCGGGATGGTTACACCGTAACGCAATTGCCCTCCTACGCGCCCGAGTCTGCCGCTAATCCGTTTCTCACCTTTGCCGAATTACCGGTGAATGCGCGCTACCGTTTTATGTTGGATGAAGCACAATTCACCATCATGAATTTTATTAAAGGCCCGGTGTGCCGCGGCCAGGTTGCGCTGAATGTAATCCAGGATCACTTCTGGGTATTTTTCCTGACCCCGGAATCCCAAAACACTGAGGGGTTTGAAAAATTCCTTGCTGATAACAGCAAGCACCTCCAATTACCCGCCGGTGCCGGTAATACCTTTTTGCCGCTCACCAACTGGTTAAAATATTCGGAGCTGCAAAAAGGATATCTCACCGCCAAAGCGCAATTTGTTAACCATACCGTGGAACAAAGCAATGGCTTGGGACTGGATGTGATATGGAATGGCGATAACGGCAAGAACCCCAATGCCGCCCTTACGGTTTTCCGCCATAGCGATAGCGCCAGTGTGCACCAGGGAATGATTGGCCAGCCCCCTAAAACAGCCTGGGTAATCGGTTATCCGTTGCTGGAACGTATCCATTACCTGTTGGTGGCGGGGTTTGATGTATACGGCAATGCCTCCCATCAATTGTTAAGCCGCCTGTATATGGATTTTTTGCGCATCGAAGGTGAAATGAATTTTGTAAGCCTGTTGCCCAAACAATATCAGCAACAGGAAATGACATTTTGGTACCGCGACGCGGAAGCTAACGCGCAACGGTATTTGGACTTATTTATCAACCAACTGAATGATCGCAATACTATTCGTTACACAACAACCAACCCCAAACTCGAACTTTTCCAGAAATTGCGTATTCACCTGGGCAACGCAGGTAACTCGTTACACAACATCCGTGCCACACAATTGAATTCGCACCAGTTGGCTTTGTATGAGAAATTACAAAGCACCAGCGGTACGGCAATCAGCTTCCTGCCGCAAACCACCATGATTGAAATTCCGGGCAAGGGTTTGTTTACTCTCGTACACAATAATGCCTATAGCAATCTTTCCTCGTTGTTCGGTGAGGATAAGCGGCGCATTCCCGCTGAAGACAACCTGACCATTGCCTTCGGACTGATCGGTAGCTACCCCAACAGCTTCCTGCGCATCAAGGATAAGGATCTGGATAAATTCATTACGCAATTCCAGGCCATGCGCTCGGAGGAAGATTACCGTGCACTGCGGGATAGCTATGGGGTAAGGCGAAGCAATCCCGACTTCTGGGCATTCAGCGACCATGTACACCAACTTTATTCACATTATCAACCCAAGGAAGCGGCAATACTCGACTACAACCGCCTGGAAAACCGCTAAGGCGGAAACACGAGGCATAAATTGCGACAGCCAATTAAATAAAGTATTCTTTCTAATAATCAATCTCATTTACAACGACGTATTTATGAATACAGCCACTATGCCCATTTCGGCCCCCGTCCTGCGCCTTGATCAATGCGCCAAAGGTGCTCGCGTTCGGGTGGTAAACCTGATCGACCAGCCTTTATTCGGCGCCCAGGATGAGAAAGTCAGTTTGCGCTTGAAGGAGTTGGGGTTCTTGCCGGGCGCGCCATTGAAAGTCATTGGTTTCGGCTTTCTGGGTGCCGATCCACTCGCCGTGCAAGTTAACGGTACCAAGTTCGCCTTGCGCCGCGCTGAAGCCGCCAAGATTTGCGTAGAACCCCTTACTACCGACCGCTAATCAGGAAACCCGCATGTCCGCTGCCCCTATTCGCCTGGCGCTGGTTGGTAATCCCAACTGCGGCAAAACCTCCCTCTTTAATCGATTAACCGGTGCCCGCGCCAAGGTAGCCAATTACCCGGGCGTTACGGTAGAGCGCCGTTCCGGTATGGTGACCGCGCTGGAAAGCCCGGCGGAGTTGCTGGATCTGCCCGGCACCTACAGCCTGTTTGTCACCTCCCCCGATGAAGAGGTCGCGCGCGACGTTATCCTCGGCAAGCTTTCCGGTGAACGCCGCCCCGATGTACTGGTTGCCGTGGTGGATGCCTGCAACCTGCGTTTGGGCCTGCGCCTGGTGATGGAGTTGCGCAGTTTGGATCGCCCGATGGTGTTGGCCCTTAACCAGATGGATGAAGCGCGTCGTCGCGGTATTAGCATTAATACTGCCGCCCTGGCGCAAGCGATTGGCATCCCGATTATTGAAACCGTGGCCGTCAATAGCCAGGGTGTGGCGGATTTGCGGAAGACTTTAAATGATTACGCCCGCAAACCGCTCCTGCCACCGGATGAGCAAGCACTTACCCTTAGCGACCGGCAGGAATCGGTGGAAGCGCTCTATGACCAAATCGAAAGCCTGATGAAACAGCATGTCATCCAGCCTGCCGAAATGCCGCGCTGGCAGGATCGCCTGGATTCATTGGCCATGCACCCCATCGCCGGGTTGGTAGTGCTTTTTACTACCCTGTTGGTTATCTTCCAGGCGGTGTTTGCCTGGGCTACCCCCTTGGTGGATTTAATCGACGGGGCCTTTGTCGCCCTCGGTGAAGGCGTGGCGGCTGTCTTGCCCGATGGCATCCTTAAGGATTTTATCGTCGATGGCTTGATTGCCGGGGTCGGCGGCGTACTGGTGTTCCTGCCGCAAATCCTCATCCTGTTTTTCTTTATCCTGGTACTGGAAGACACCGGTTACCTGACGCGCGCGGCGTTTTTACTGGATCGCCCGATGCGCGGCCTGGGGCTTTCAGGGCGCTCCTTTATTCCGCTGCTATCCAGTTTTGCGTGTGCCGTGCCCGGTATCATGGCGACGCGCACTATCGCCGATCCGCGCGAACGGTTTATTACCATCATGGTCGCGCCCCTGATGACGTGTTCAGCGCGTTTACCGGTATACGCATTGATCATCGCCGCCTTTATTCCGCAGCAAACGGTGTGGGGTATTTTCAATTTGCAGGGCCTGACCTTGTTTGTACTTTATTTTGCCGGGGTCGCCAGCGCGGCACTTATCGCCTGGATAATGCGCCGCCGGGCCGCGCGCGAGGAATTTCCGTTATTGCTGGAGTTGCCGAGCTACCGCTGGCCCATGGCTTACCATTTACTGATCGGCTTGCGCGAGCGCGCCTGGATTTTCCTGCGCCGCGTCGGCACCATTATCCTCGCTTTATCAATAGTGCTGTGGTTCCTCGCCACCTTTCCCGGCGCACCGGAAGGCGCAACCCAGCCAGCGATTGATTACAGCTTTGCCGGCCAGTTGGGCCATTTGATGCAACCCTTATTTGCCCCCCTCGGCTTTAACTGGCAAATGTGTATCGCGCTGATTCCCGCCATGGGCGCGCGCGAAGTTGCTGTGAGCGCGCTGGCTACGGTGTATGCAGTGGGTGAGGAGTCTATCGATGCAGCCCTGGGAGCTACCCTGGCAGCCAGTTGGTCGTTGCCGGTGGCCTATGCTTACCTCGCCTGGTTTGTCTATGCCCCCCAGTGCATTTCCACCATTGCTGTGGTCAAACGGGAAACCAACTCGGCGAAAGCGACGACCTTCTTCACCATTTATTTATTTGCGTTAGCCTATTTTGCCGCCTGGGCGACCTACCAAATCGCCAGTGCGATTGTGAATTAACCGGAGGCTCGTATGTGGCAGGAAATTATTGTCGGTCTATGCGTAGTGGGCGCAGCCTTGTTCCTGCTGCGCCGCTGGTTCTTCCCTTCAAGGAAATCAGTTGCCTGCGGAGGCTGCACCGGTTGCGGCAAACCCGGCAACACCCATTGCAACACTCCCTCTGAACACGGCAAACCCTAATGGCCTTTGGTAGTAATCTGCGAGGTTAAATCGATCCAGTAACGTGGGTTATTTACCGGCGTTTCCGCCGGCAGGAACGGATTTTCCAATGTAATGATGTGTCGCCTGGTCAGGTTTTCCAGGCCCAAATTAATGCGCGGGTGATTGAAAAAAAACTCATCGAACTTTCCGTTATCGATTAACGTCTCCAGGCCGGTTTCAATGCGCCTTGCCAGTGCTTCATTTTCCTTGCTAACGAAGAAATAAATGGCTGTCGGATAATAAAGAATGATGCCTTTTTCCACCGTCAGCTTTTTTTCATCGCGCTGGGCCAATTCAAACCAGGCCTCGGAAATACCGCGCGGGAAATAATCGAAACGTTTAGCGTTGATCATACGAAACAAGGACTCGGTGGTCTCCGCCGTGGTCAGCCGCAAGCCGTTGTGTTGCATGATGGGCGTATCCGGCCAATGGGTTCCCTGCCCGCCCAATAACCCGGCTAGATCGCCCAGATTCCGCACATGGTCAAAACGGTGCTGTTCGTGCTCGCGAATTAAAAATACACGGTAACCGAACAAGCCCTTGAATAAGGGGACGCGAATAGGGCGTAACTGCCGTTCGCGCGCCTTATCAGTCATGGTCCAGATAACAAAATTTCGCTTGTCATGCTGGGCGAGGTAAACCCAACGTGCCTGCGAGTAATCCTGCGCCGAAAAGATAATATCGAATTCTTCGTTGTCCGCCTTGCTGGCATTCAACGCCATCAGTAACAGGGTCGTGAAATAATCCGCCGGTTCCTCCAACCGGGTCGCCTGCACATGTACGGGAATATGGATTGTTTTGTCATCCGCCTGGGCATTCCCCATCACTAACGACACGGCCAACAAACACCAATAAACAAGCCGGTGTGATTTTCGGGTTGCAAATGACATGTTTTACTTCCATATGTTGACCAGTTTCACGAAGCATAAAGGATCGGGCTGCATCTTGCAGCTTATGTCGCATCCTGCCGGTACGCAGGAAGGTGACACTATTCACCGGCTACCGTATAGTCAACGCCTCATCCCGTTTTTCCGAAGGATATGCGTTATGCGCCACCTGGAAACCCGTTCCTTTCTATTGTTTCTCTTCCTTGTTTCAGTTGCTTTTTTCATTGTCCTCAAACCCTTCTTTGGCACCATATTCTGGGCCTGTGCGATCACTATTATTTTTTATCCGATGCACTTGAAGCTCATGGCCAAGCTCAAGGACCGCGACAACCTCGCCGCATTAATTACCTTGACCGCATGTATCCTGATTGTCGTTTTACCGGTAACTTTTTTGATTAGCTCGGTGGTCTCGGAAGGCGCGGATCTGTATAAAAAACTGGAGTCCGGCGAAGTGAATCCGGGCCAATATATCGAGCAAATCCGCACCGCATTCCCCGGGGCCCAAACAACACTGGAACGCTTCGGGGTAGATGTCGCGAAAATAAAGGAGGGCGCGCTGGCCGCCACTATGGCCTCGGGCAAATGGCTTGCGCAAAACGCGCTTAGCATCGGCCAGAACACATTCAAGTTATTGTTGAACATTTGTTTGATGTTGTACCTGTTATTTTTCCTGTTGCGCGACGGCCAATATTTGCTCGATTTGCTCATCCGCGCCCTGCCCCTCGGCGATGATCGCGAGCGCCTGTTATTTAAAAAATTCAGCGAAGTGACGCGCGCAACCATCAAAGGCAACCTGGTGATAGCCATTATCCAGGGCAGCCTTGGGGGCCTGGCGTTTTGGGCGTTGGGAATACCGGGAGCGTTGCTTTGGGGTGTCGTTATGGCACTTTTCTCACTCATTCCCGCAGTCGGCCCGGCGATCATCTGGCTACCGGTGGCCATCTACCTCTTCGCCACCGGTGACAGTGTAAAAGCGTTGATCCTGGTCGGATTTGGCATGGGCGTAATCGGCCTGATCGATAACCTGGTGCGCCCGATCCTGGTCGGCCGCGACACCAAATTACCGGATTATGTCGTGCTTTTATCAACCCTTGGCGGGCTCGGTGTTTTCGGCGTAAACGGTTTTGTTATCGGGCCCCTGGTTGCCGCGCTGTTTATAGCCTTCTGGGGGATCTTTATCCGCGAAATGAACGTACCCGAAGACCAGCAAAACCCTACCCCGCCGAAATTGCGAAACTCCGGGGATTCTTCCCCTTGATCTGCTAGACTGCCCCACCGTTTAAAACGGCCCTGCCATATGCAGGGCTTTTTATTTAAAGCGCATTTGCCAAGCAGCGAGAGAGTTTTTATGTCCAGCAAATTCAATAGTGTTGAAGAGCTTGTGAGTTACGGTATTGGTCGCCAGATGGGCCAGCAATTAGCCGATAATCCGTTTGACGGCGTTTCACCTGCCGCGGTTGCCCAGGGTTTGCTGGATGCCCTGAACGGTGTTGCCATGCCTTATAGCAACGACGAGATGCAGGCGGCATTCGGCGAAATCAATTCACGTATGCAAGCCAGGGAAGCCGAGCAAGGCAAAACCCTGGCCGCCGCCGGTGAAGCCTTTTTGGCGGAGAATGCCAGGAAGCCGGGGGTGACGGTAACTGCATCGGGTTTACAATACGAAGTTATCACCCAGGGTACAGGCGCGATTCCTACCCGTACGTCCAAAGTAAAGACCCATTATCACGGCACCCTGATTGACGGCACTGTGTTTGATAGTTCGGTCAATCGTGGCCAGCCCATCGATTTCCCGGTGAATGGGGTTATCGCGGGCTGGACTGAAGCACTGCAATTAATGCCGGTCGGTTCCAAGTGGCGCTTGTACATCCCACATAACCTCGCCTATGGCGAGCGCGGCGCCGGTGCGAGTATCAAGCCATATTCGGCGCTGATTTTTGATGTTGAGCTGATTGATATCATCGGTTAATTAATTCAGCGTTTACCCCCGGCTCCCACATGGATCCCGCGCTGTCATCGAGACCCGCCGTGAATCCTGTGAGCCCGGGGTCGCAAGTTCAAACCGAATTCCCTGCTGCTGCAGTTTCGATAAACCTCCGCAATTTTTAGTCATTGGATTTCCGGATTTTTCATGTGGTTTAAAAATTTACGTTTATTTCGTTTAACCGAAGAGTGGACCATTTCCACCGAAGAATTAAATAGCAAACTTGCCGAATTTTGTTTTAACCCCTGCGGCAGCCTTGATCCGTTGCGCTATGGATTTGAATTTCCCCTCGGCCGCCACGGCAGTGAATTCGTGCATGTGACAAATGGTTACATCATGATTTGCGCCAAGAAACAGGAAAAAATCCTGCCCGGCGGGGTTATCAAGGAAGCGCTGGAAGAAAAAGTCCAGGCGATCAGCGATGCAGAATCGCGTCCCGTTGGCCGGAAAGAACGCGATGCGTTAAAAGATGAAATTATTTTTTCGTTGTTACCCAAGGCATTTACGCGCTCCACGCTGGATTACGCCTACATTGCCCCGCAGGAAAAATTAATTGTGGTGAATTCATCATCCGCCAAGCGTGCGGAAGATTTGCTCAGCAAATTGCGCGAAGCCCTGGGTAGTTTGCGTTGCTTGCCGATATCGCCTAAAAACCTGCCTACCCAGGTGATGACCCATTGGTTGCGCGAAAGCCAGGCACCGCACCAATTTGAATTGGGCGAGGAAGTGGAATTGCAAGCAACAAAGGATGGCCGCGTGGTGCGTTGTAAAAAGCTCGATTTAACCGCTGCGGAAATTCGCAATCACCTTGAAAGCGGTATGCACGTCAGCAAAATTGCATTGGTATGGAAAGAATCCATCAGTTGCATCATCGATGACCAATTGGGTATCAAGCGCTTGAAATTTGAAGATGTAATCAGTGATAAAGCCAATGATCGCAATCCCGAAACCAAAGCGGAACAATTTGACGCTGATTTTGCGATTATGGCGCTGGAACTTAAAAATTTTATCACTGCTTTACTGGCTGCATTGGGTGGTGAATCGGACCCGGCGTAAGCCGGCCCGCGTTAACCCATACGCTTTTAAAAATTTACGGAGTCCAGATATGTCCCGTCAATTCCGCTGCAACATAATTTCCCGCATATTGGGTGTAGCGTTTTCATTGTTTCTATTGATCAGTTGCAGTAAAACGCCAGAGCTAGCCAAAATCCAGGGCCATGCCCAGGGCACCACCTATAACCTCACCTTTGAATTACCGGCCGGAACCCAGGTGCAAACCAGTGAGATAGAAAAAAAAGTAAACGATGAATTTGCGCGCATCGACAAAGCCCTTTCCAATTATCGCGATGATTCCGCAATCGAAGGATTTAACGCGCAGCAAACCACGGAAGTATTACCCGCCGATGCTGAGCTGGTTGCGTTAATCGAAGAAGCGCGCAAGGTTTACGTCGCCAGCCATGGCTGTTACGACCTCACAATCAAGCCGTTGTTTGATTTATGGGGATTTAAAAAAGATGAATTCAGCCCGCCTACCGATGAAGCCCTTGCGCGCACACTGGCAACCGTCGGTATGGATAAACTGGAAACTATTGATGCGACGCATTTGCGCAAGCAAATCCCGGAGTTGCGCGTGGATATTTCCTCCATCGGCCAGGGTTATAGCGTCGGTCGCATTGTGGATGTACTGGAACAATTCGGGGTGCAAAATTATTTGGTTGAAATCGGCGGGGAATTGCAAACCAAGGGTAAAAAACCGGATGGTGAACCCTGGCGAATTGCCGTGGAAAAACCGCTGCCCAACGAACGCAAACTGCACAAAATTGCCAGCTTCGATTCAGGCGCGCCCATGGCGCTTATGGCATCGGGAACCTATCGGCATTTCTTTGACAGCGACGGCAAACGCTATAGCCACATCCTGGATGCGCGCAATGGCAAACCGGTTGAACATAACACGGTATCGGTAACCCTTTTCCACGAAAATCCCACCATAGCTGACGCCTGGTCTACGGCGCTTTTGTGTTTGGGCAGCAGCGAAGGATTAACGGTTGCCAACGATAATAACCTCGCCGTTTTATTTATTGACCTGCAAGGTGAGGAATTAATTGAGCATGAAAGCAATGCCATGAAAACATTTAAGGATGTCAGTTTAAAATTACCCTGATAATTGAACTACACTGACTGTTGCCATTCGCAACGCAGGAGCCGTAGACATGAAAATCATTGCCCTTTGTTTGCTATTCATTTGCTGCTCCGGTTTTACCCACGCCGCCACCCTGGATGTCATGACGTACAACATCCGCTGCGGCTCCTGCGAGCCGGCCGATAGCCCCAATTATTGGAAAAAACGTAAATATTTGGTGGCCCACCTGATCAAAACCCACAACCCGGACATTATCGGATTACAGGAAGCCGAAATTAACCAGTTGGAAGATTTGGTGGAGATGCTTGATGATTATTCCTGGATTGGTGTAGGCCGTGAGGATGGCAAGGAGAAAGGTGAAACTACCGGCATTTTATTTCGCCACGCGCGCTTTAGCTTGCAGGGGCAACAAACCCTGTGGCTCTCGCAAACGCCGCTGCAAGTATCGCGCGGATGGGACGCACATTTCCGCCGCACCCTCACCATCGCCAAATTAATGGACAAGGTAACCAAACAACCGATGCTTGTATTCAATACGCATTTCGACAACGAGGGGGAATTGGCACGGCAAGAGAGCGCAAAATTCTTGCTCGCTGAAATTGCCAGGCAAGACCCGCAAGCCCAGTTGGTTGTTACCGGCGATTTTAATTTTAAATCCGATGGCAAAAGCTATGAAATTATTACCCAAATACTGGCAGATGCAGAGAAGTTGAGTTCCACTCCCGTTGCCGGCGGCAACAAAACCTACAATGCATTCGGTGAGGATAAGGAAACCAACAATAAAATTGATTTTGTATTTGTTAAAAAAGACGCGAGTGTATTAAGCCATAAGGTCGATACAACACTTTACAACAATCTCTTTCCTTCGGATCACTACCCGGTTATTGTGCGCCTGGATTTATCAATGCCCATCCAGCAATAACTCCAATTCATTGCGAATATATTTTTCATCCACCCATTCATGCAAATGCGTGTTCATGTATTGGATGAAATTGTGCGCAGCTACCGGCAAGCGCCGGTCGCCGTGGCGGACCAGGTACCAGTGGCTGGTTAAGGGGAAATCCTGCACCGGCAACAACGCCACCTTGGCATTCGCCTGCGCCAGGGTGTGTTCTGAAAGTACGCCTAACCCCAAGCCTGTCTCTACACTCATGCGAATGACTTCGTTGCTTTCAATTTGCAAGGTGTTGTGCAATTGGTAATTCTGATCGCGCAGCCAATTTTCAAACACCATGCGCGTTGCACTGCCCGGTTCACGCATTAAAAAACGCTCCTTAACCAATTCAGAAAATTTCAGTGACTTTTTCTTTGCCGCCCAATGGTTCAAGGGGGCAATCAATACCAACGGGTTACGCAAAAAACGCCCGCTCACAACATGCTCGCCGGTAGGTGGATGACTGAATAAATACAAATCGTCCAACTGGTTTTGGAAACGCTGTAATACCGTACCGCGGTTACCGATATTAAAAGTCACATCCACACCGGGATATTGTTGCGCGTAGGGGCTTAACAATAATGGCAATACATACTGTGCAGTCGTAACCACGCCCAGGCTTAAGTGGCCTTTGTTACCCTGTGCCGCCTCGCTTAAAAAACTGTTGAAATCATCAAAGCGCCCCAACGCATCCAGCGCAGCGTGGTAAAGCTCGCGCCCCACAAAGGTAGGCTGGTATTGCCCCTCACGGACCTCCAGTAATTCAGCCCCTACCGCATCGGTAAGGCGTTTTATTTGTTGGGATACCGTCGGCTGGGTAAGGTGTAGCTGGCTTGCGGCCTGTGAAATGGAACCGGTGCGGATCACAGCAATATAAACCTGTAGCAAGCGAAAGGTCAGGTGACGAACGTTCATGGCGCGCTCTATAGATGATTATCAATACTAAAAATCATAAACATTAATTATCATCTATTCAAAATAACCGTGAAAATAACCTCGGACGTTAAGTGAGGTTGTAACCATGCCCGATATAGTCATTATGTTTTTCCTGCTCGGTGTCGTAGCCGGCGTAGCCAAATCGGATTTAAAAGTACCGAAAGCAGCTTATGACACCCTGAGCATATTGTTGATGCTAACCCTCGGTTTGAAAGGTGGCCTGGCATTACATGGCAACCTTGGCTGGCAACTGCTGCCGGAGGTGATCACTGTGATTCTGCTCGGCATTGCCATACCCCTGGGGCTTTATCCCGTATTGCGCAAGCTGGTGCAACTGACAGCGGCGGACAGTGCGAGTATCGCGGCACATTACGGATCGGCAAGCGCCGGTACCTTCGCCGTCGCCCTCGCCTTTGCCGAGCTGAATCATCTGGCTATCGCACCGCAAACAACGCTGTACCTGGTATTGCTGGAGTTACCGGCAATTGTGGTGGGAATACTCCTGTACAAAAAAGCCACGGGCAACAGCAGCAGTATGAAAGGAATCTGGCATGAAGCACTGACCAGTCGCGGCGTGGTGTTGCTCACTGGCGGCGTGATTATCGGTTATCTTTACGGCCCCGATGCAAGCCGGGATATAGCACCGCTTTTTCTCGGTGCCTTTAAAGCCTTGCTTGCACTCTTTTTATTGGAGATGGGAGTTTGCGCGTCGCAGCATTTAAATCCTTTTCCCTGGCACCATTGGCGATTGGTTAGCTTCGCGTTGATTACGCCGTTTGCGCTAGCGTTAATTGGCATCGCTGCCGGCGTTGCGCTCGGATTACCGCACGGCAGCGTGTTGATTCTCGCTGCGCTAACCGCGAGCGCTTCCTACATAGCTGCGCCAGCCGCAATCCAAAGCGCCATAAAAGAAGCGGACATTGGCCTGGCAATATTTGCTGCGCTGGGTGTGACTTTTCCGCTCAATGTATTAATCGGTATTCCCGTGTATTTTTATCTCACCCAGGCGCTGGCAATCCATTAAATATTCCCGGCCCGGCGCAACCCCGACCACCGGATTGCGGTCAACATTGCATACAGGATACAACAGGGCCAACAGATATGAGCAACTACGAAGTGATGCATAAGCCCGGTCAGGTACCGGTGAAGTCCTGGACCCGGGGTGTCAGTTTCGATGAGAACGCGCGGGCACAGGTAAGCAACATGGCAAGCATGCCCTTTATCCATAAATGGATTGCGGTTATGCCGGACGTACACCTGGGTAAGGGAGCAACCATCGGTAGCGTGGTGCCGACCATAGACGCAGTGATCCCCGCAGCGGTCGGCGTGGACCTGGGATGCGGAATGATGGCTGCCAAAACCACGCTGAGCGCATCGCAATT
Organism: uncultured Cellvibrio sp.; assembly: GCA_946480695.1. The sequence continues at coordinate 5,698 of CAMLKG010000047.1, read as the reverse complement.
ACCCGATTCATTAACTGCATTGCGTAGCGAGATCGAGAAGAAAGTCCCGCACGGAAGCAGCCCGAAATTACGCAGCGGGCGCGATAAAGGCAGTTGGGCCAATGTGCCCACTGATGTCACCAATGCATGGGAACATTTGCATCAAGGTTTTAAAAAACTTTGCGCAAAATATCCGTTCCTGGAAAACACCAACAATATGAACCAATTGGGAACGCTGGGCAGTGGAAATCACTTTATAGAAATTTGCCTCGATGAAAGTAACGCGGTTTGGGTCATGCTGCACAGCGGATCACGCGGAATCGGAAACCGGATTGGAACCCACTTTATCGAGCAAGCCAAAAAAGATATGGAGCGCTGGCACATTCACTTGCCCGATAAAGATTTGGCTTACATCCCCGAAGGCAGCGATAAATTCCAAGACTATGTGGAAGCCGTCGCCTGGGCACAGGATTTCGCAAAAACCAATCGCGAAGTCATGATGGCGAGAACCCTGCAAGCCATGCGCGATGTTTTAAAAATTCCATTCGAAGCCCACGTGGAAGCCGTGAACTGCCACCACAACTACATCAGCCGCGAACACCACTACGGGAAAGACGTGTGGGTAACAAGGAAGGGGGCAGTGAGCGCACGCAAAGGCGAGATGGGAATTATCCCCGGAAGCATGGGAGCAAAGTCTTTCATCGTGCGCGGATTGGGTAATGAAGAAAGTTTCTGTAGCTGTAGCCACGGCGCAGGCCGGGTCATGTCACGCGCCGAAGCAAAACGCCGCGTTTCAATAAAAGAACACCTGCAAGCAACGGCGGGTGTGGAATGCCGTAAAGATGCCGACGTAATTGACGAAACCCCATCAGCCTACAAACCCATCGAAAACGTAATGAGCGCCCAATCGGATCTGGTGGAAATTGTGCATACTTTGAAGCAGGTGTTGTGTGTTAAGGGTTAAAGATCCCCTGTTAATAAGACATTTCTAAACTAATTTTTCCTAATTTTTCCCAATTTTTTCTGGTAGTTGCAAGCAATAAACTTAGCCCAACGATATTGCACAAGGCAACCTACAATTCGTCAGGTAGGCTCCGTGTATCGTTTACGGTTTAACATAAAGCCAATATAAACCATAGCACCAATTTTTGCCGCGTGCGCCAATATTGACATTGCAAAAATAGTTACCGTTACAAAAAAACCTAATTCATGTGTATTTTTATTAGAAATTACAAGCAATGTAGATATAGTGGCGGTTATTAGCGCCGCGCCTATTGGGTAATACCATAAATTCTGGTTATGAAACACCAGATACTCTATAAGTGAACCCTTGATTATTTTGCGAAATTCGTAACCCACATATAAGAATGGTATGGCCAACACAATAGGAACTACTATTTCTATTAAATCGGAATCCTGAGTAACAAATGAAAAAAAGAGACCGAGTAAAGCAGCCAGAATGTTTATTCCTACTCCGTGAATTAAACCTTTTATGAACATATTTTTTACCATAATCCCGTGTTCAAATAGTAATTGAAACTTGTAGTTTCATGGAATTCTTTTGAAAAAATTATAAAGTTGCGACAACGATTCTGGAACAGCTTATTATGCAGCTCCATTTTCAACTGAAACCAGTAAAAATTTCGAAATTGAGCCTGCAAGTCTCGATTTTTTATAGGGTGAATATTCTTCTGAATTATAAAATTCCATAGCTATTTCTTTTGATGGAAACTCTGCAATAATGGAAAATTGTGGCTTTTCAACACCCTCAATAAGGTCAATATTGCTGGATCGAGTTATATATTTACCTCCAACGCTTAAAAGCATTGGTGTAACATTTTTTGTATACTCATCAATCCAGGAGGGATCAGTAATATTGGTTTCAATAACAGCCAATGTTTTCAATTTTTAAATTCTCCTATTTTTTTCGATTTTCATAAAGTCACTCTCAACGACAGTTTATTTTCCAAGGCACACCAAAACGATCAATGACAATAGCGTAGCACGGAGACCAAAACGTTTTTTGTGGTGGAAAAATAATTTCTCCACCAACAGAAAGCTGATTGAAAGCAGATTTAACAGAGTCTTCGGTAGTTAACCCAAGTAGCAAATAAAATCCCTGTGGTTTGTGGTATTGTTCTGGCGTTACATCAGCCCCAGCCAGCTCAATGCCTTGAATGAATATATTGGCATGAACAATTTTACGCTGCCAATCGGCAGGAGAAGTTTGCGACACAGGAGAGTCTTTAACTTGCAGCATTGTACCAATTTCGCCTTGCAAATTAGCAGAATAGAACTCAAATGCCTCCTGGCATTGACCATTAAAATCTATATGAAATGATAGGCTCATTGATTTTCTTCCTTTGATGACTGGATTCATATAATTCTGTGAGAAACGGGAATTTTTAGCTGCATCTTTGCCATAAAATGGGGCGAAGTAGAATGGCAAAAGGGTAACTTAAAACCAATCCGTTTTATTACTTTGCATTTTTTCTAGATAATTTTCTACAGCGACAATATTTTCAATCCCTTCAATGTCTTTTCGTTTTGAGTATTTAATCAATTCTTCTTGTGACGCACTGGAGCGAATGGTTCAACCTGCACACCAGGACCAACCGGCGGATACTTCTGGAACTCCGGAAGCGACTCCATATGCTCTGATAATTTAGCCAGGAGCGGATGACGCTCTACCGGAACAATTGAAGCTAATTCGGACTGCGTAAACTGCCAAGCGACCGCACTAGCAATACTGGCATGAGTTAGGCCGCAGAAAACCTCACCACGTTTTTCGATCTCCTGTTCAAGTCCATCGTATGCAGCCAAAAGTTGGCCCCGCACACGCAGCAACCACGGCTCATATTGTGCGGACTCAGGTCGCAAGTTCCGCTCATAGACGGTCTGGACACTTTTCTCGCAAGCAGCTAGCGCAAGACTGACCGCCCGGAAGGCATGTTGAAGTTCCAACGGTTCTTCCGGCCAAAGCGAACGGCTACCTGTCTTTGTGGCCTCAATAAGTTGCAGGATCAAGCTGGAATCCATAACAACTTCGCCATCGTCACAGACCAGAGTTGGAGCCTTCACCACCGGATTGATGGACTGAAATTTCTCAAACGTGCTGAAAACCGAAACAGCCTCGTGCTGAAACGGAACATTAAGCGTTTCGAGTGCAATTGCCACCCTTCGCACGTATGGTGAATCAAGCATTCCGATAAGTTTCATTTCAGCTTTCCTCAGGCTGTTAATGTTATGTTCAACCGCAGTTTTTAAGCGCAAGCGCTATAGCGGCGCTGCAGGTATTGATTTTTTACCACAGTCGCTTGTTACAATTTTTTAACTTTTTGATTTTTCAGGTTTGTAATATTTTTTGTTGCTTAATATTGGACTTTCTGGATCAGAGTTTGCATTTCGCAAAACCTCACTATTTGTTTGGTTTATTACCTTGTTCCAGTCGGTTTTGCTGGCTGGTTTAACTTTGTTGCCTAATTCAATGCTATTTTTTTTCATTTGGAAGAACCCTTTTAAATTTCTTCAGTTCTTCGTCAGTAGGGAGAGCACTATCAGGATCTTCTTTTGCTGCCTTTTCGATTTCTTCGTCTGTCATGTTTTTAAGGCGTTCGTAGTCAGTTTTACTTTTCATTTTTTTTAGCTCTTCTAGAGTGTATGATTTTTCAGACATTTTATTCACCTATTGGCCAATTTGAGAGTTGTATATTGCTTTTTCTTTTGTGCTTGCCTTGCGAGCTGAAATAAGCCTACGTTTTGTGTTGCTGTCTCTGTATGTGTAAACAACAAATAGTAACCCCGGCATTGCATAGCCGATTGTTTGAAGGCGCTCCTCTCCATAGTCTTGTCGTTCGTCAATGGTTTCTATTCGATTAGGGTCGTTAAAAATTTCAGCTGCATCAATAAAGTCAATTCCATGTTTATTTAAGTTGATGGTTCGCTTTTTTTCATCCCACGTGTAGATCATGAATATTTCTCCTTATTGTAACGTTAAGCACAACGGCAGTTTGTAAGTTGTGCGTTGTGGAATACTTTTGCGAAGCAAAACCACATAAGCGCGACTTACAAACTGTCCAGCCGCGCAGCGGCGTGTTGCTGCGCCTTGTTATGCTTTTACACTCAATAAAAACTGCTTTGCTCTAAGTATTTCTTCCGGACAGTAACTTGACCAATGCTCATGTTTTTCACACCACTCTATGAAATGAATAAGGCACAAAATCTGTTTTTTATTAAGAGCTGAAAGCCGATTAAGAGTTTCTTTTTGATGTTTAAGCTCTGGTGATAGACTATAAATGAGAAACTCAGTTTCCACACCGTCATGTGTATTGTTCGATTTAACACAATATCTTAAATATGAAGGTAGCACCCACGCCCAGCCTTTGGCTGAAAGACATGACAATTCGTCATGAATATACCTTAAAGCTGTTTTGGGTAATTCAGAAAAAGGATATTTTTCCATTTCTTGTCGAAGATATAGGCATTGATAGCAGTCAACTTTATGAAAAGAGATATTAATGCCTGCAGGCTTTTCTATAAACGGAAAAACTGCTTCTATTTCCTTAATTAAACTTTCAGAGTTCATAATTCATGCTGGTATTACCCATAAGACACCCTAACTATGCAGTAAGGGCTGCCTTTCGTTCAAACTCCACTGGCGCAACATAACCAAGACTGGAATGTCTGCGCAAGCGATTGTAAAACACCTCTATGTATTCAAAGATACTGGATTTAGCCTCTTCAATCGAGAGAAATTGTTGGGCATAAATCAGTTCCACCTTCAACCGACTGAAGAATGATTCCATGGGTGCATTGTCCCAACAGTTTCCCTTACGGCTCATACTAGGAATAGCTCCGTGGCGCCGCATAAAATCGATATACTTTTGCGCACGATACTGAACACCTCTGTCGGAATGAATAATCAAACCTGGCTTAACATCTCTGCGTTTGAATGCCATGCTCAATGCATCTGTAATAAGCACTTCCGTCATACTCGTATCCAGCGACCAGCCAACGATACTGCGCGAGTATAAATCCATTACCGCAGCCAGATAGAGCCACTGTTTTTCAACCCGGATGTAGGTAATATCCGTTGTCCATTTTTCATTGGGCTTGCTTGCACCGAAACGACGCCAGAGTAAATTCTCCGACATCTTATGCATCGTCAACGCATGGCTTCCATAATTAAAGGCCTTGCCGTTATGTGCCCTTAAGCCCTGCATTTTCAATATATTAGCAACAAAGTTAGTTGAACAGGGATGTCCCATTTCCGAAAGCTCCCTGGCAATTCTTGGTGCACCATATCGAGCCTTGTATGTTGCGTAAGTGTCGATTATTTGTTGAGACCTTAACTCTCGTTGCTGTTTACGCTGACTCTTTGTTCTGTTGAAACAACGGTAATAACCACCACGAGATACGGATAACACCCGGCACATGAGTGCAACAGAAAAATACTTCAAATACTCGCGTATTAATGCCTACTTTACTCTTGCTGGTTCGCAAAGTACGCTGCTGCCTTTTTTAGAAAAGCCAACTCCTTTTCCAACTCGGCATTTCTTCGTTTAAGCTGACGCAACTCATCACTTTCGTTTTTTGAATAATCAACACCACCAACAGCATTGAATTGCTTTTCAGAAAGGCGGGTAAACTGACGTCGCCAGTTATAGATTTGCTGCGCACTAATTCCTAAATCACGCGCAACCGATGCGGTTGTGTTGCC
>CAMLKG010000046.1 GCA_946480695.1 uncultured Cellvibrio sp. | reverse complement strand
CTTCGCAAGGTGCGAATATTACCTAGCTCACCAGCGGCTTGTTTTAGCATCCATTCAACCAGGTCAACTCCATACACTTCTTCCGTTACTCCGTGCTCTACTTGCAGGCGCGTATTGACTTCTAAAAAATAAAATTGGTTTTCAAATGAATCGTAAATGAATTCGACTGTACCGGCGTTGCGGTAATTTACCGAGGCTAGCAATTGCTCAGCCACTTTTTGCATGGCATTGCGTTGTTCCTCTGGCAAGTTGGGTGCAGGGCATTCCTCCACCACTTTTTGGTTGCGCCTTTGGCTCGAGCAGTCGCGCTCGCCAATAGCAACCGCCGTACCTTTGCCGTCGCCGAAGACTTGTACTTCAATATGGCGTGCGGCGGCGATAAATTTTTCCAGGAAAACGCCATCATCCGCAAAATTATTTTTGCCGAGGCGTTTGACCGAATCGAAAGCGGATAGCAAATCCTGTTCGTTGTTACACAATTGCATTCCTATACCGCCGCCGCCGGCTGTGCTTTTTAGCATTACGGGGTATCCGATTTTTGCGGCTGCCGTTTGGGCTGCATCAATATCTTTTAAAAGGTCGGTGCCGGGGCAGAGCGGAACATTAGCTGCTTGCGCAAGTTCGCGCGCTTTATGCTTTAAACCGAACGTTTGCATTTGTTCCGCAGTAGGGCCGATAAACACGATGCCCGCAGCTTCGCAGTCCGCAACAAAACCGGCATTCTCACTGAGGAATCCGTATCCGGGATGTATTGCTTGCGCACCGGCTTGTTGGGCAATGGCAATTATTTTTTTGCGATCCAGATAAGTCTGGGCAGCCGCGCCTTCGCCGAGCGAAAAAGCTTCATCGGCAAGGCGCACATGTAGCGAATCAAGATCGGATTCGGCATACACCGCGACTGCGTGGATATTTAATTTTTTTAAGGTGCGGATAATGCGCGTAGCGATGGCGCCACGGTTGGCGATGAGTACTTTGGTAAACATGGTCTGCTCCGGCGGGTCGTCCCGCAGGGATTTTTACAACAGTGGTCGTCCACTGAGGCGTGATTTTTTATTAGCCCCAAACAATGATTTCGATAGGTGTGGGATTGTACCCATTGCATGGATTATTCAGTTGCGGGCAATTGGAAACCAGCATGAGGATGTCCATTCTGGCTGTGAGTTCCACATATTTTCCCGGTGCGGAAATACCATCTTCAAAGGTAAGCCCGCCTTGGGCTGTGACCGGAACGTTCATGAAAAAATTAATGTTATGGGTAATGTCGCGTTTGCTGATATTGAATTCCGGATGTTCCGCAATAGCGAGCATCCAGGAGTCGCGGCATGCGTGCATACATCTTTTTTCCAGGCTGTAGCGGACGGTGTTGCTTTCTGTTGCGCAGGCACCGCCGAGTGTGTCGTGACGACCACAGGTATCCGCGATAATTTCCAGTAATTCATTTCCCGTATTGGAAATTAATTTTGTTCCCGCGCTTAAATATAAATTGCCCTGGGTGCGAATAGTATCCATTGCGCTGTAGCGCTCGCTGGTGTCGTTGGCGTTATAAAACAAAACGTCCGCTGCCTGGTTTCCTTCCAGGTCTACAATACGGAAGGTTTGGCCTTGTTTTATTTCGCCAAGGAAATAATCCCCGGCCTTTACATGGTGGCGCCCAGTTGCGGTTTCCGGGTGCAAGTTGCTTTGGACGAGTGACATTATCGATGCCTCAACTCAGATGACTGAAAGGTAATAGAGATCGTTGTTGTTAAATCCACGCTGGTTTTCCGGCCTGAAGTTTTTACAATAATCATCATTGGTCACAGGATCCGCCGCGCCCAATTCAATTTGTACGGCTTTAAAGGGGTATTGTGCGGAGGTGTTTAATGGATGCGGACATGCGTGCATGATCACCAGCGTATCCATTTCAAATCGCAAGGTAATACTGTTGCCCGCGCATTGGTTCCTGGTGTCGAGAGCAATGTTGCCTTTATCATCCACAACGACCTTGCTGAACCAGTTTATGTTGGATGCCATATCGGCGCGGCCCAGACCGTATTTTGCAAGCTCGACCAGGAAAGCGTCATAACCGTTTTGTAACCAGTGGTTGCGATCTTTTTGGTAATCGCGTTTTCCCCAACGGGATTCAACTATCTGCGCGGTACTGTTGCCACATATCGTATCGTGCCAGTTGCCTTCATTATTGACTGAATAGTCTTCAATAATAGAGGCAAAAATTCGTCCCATATCGGAATACAAACAATTTCCGCGTTGCAATTTAAATGTGTGTTGGCATTTGAGTGTGTCCGGGGCGTTGTAGCGCTCCAATAAATTGCGCGGGTTGTAAAACAACATGCCGACATTGGCTCCGCCGTCCAGATCGGTAATTTTCAAAAAACTGCCGCGCCGTAATTCCAGCGACCAGTGGCCGTTGCCGGGAAGTGTTGTGGTGTAAATAGTTTTGCTCATGGTTTTATCCGGAATATTAAAGGCCTTAAGTCTCGTTAGCGAATGTCTGTAATTGTGCAGGAATGTCGCTGGTACGGCGTGTGACGGGCAGGTCGTAAGTGATGCTTGCGCCATAGGCGTTGGGTGCCTGGTTGTCGTGGCGTACTTTATCGAATACCCATAAACGGGTTCCCAAATAAAATCCCTCGCTTAAATCATGGGTCACCATAAACACCGTGAGTTGGTGCTCGCGCCACAACTGCAAAATTAATTGATGCATATCGGCGCGAATGCCGGGATCGAGGGCGCCAAAGGGTTCGTCCAATAACAGTATCCTGGGTTTGCGAATCAACGCTTGCGCGATAGCCAGGCGCTGCTTCATGCCTCCGGATAGCTCGTGCGGGTAACGATTTAGCGCGTGGCTCAGGCCCACGGATTCGAGCAGCGCTTTCGCTTCATTAACCAGGTTGCGTTTTGCGTTGCCGAATAATTTTCCCAGCAATGGCGAATGTTCAAATTCACGCGCGATGCTGACATTTTGCAGCACGGTAAGGTGTGGGAATACCGAATATTGTTGGAACACTATGCCGCGCGATTGGTCGGGCTCATCGGGAATGGGCTTTCCTTCAAGCAATAATTCACCCGAGCTGGGCGCTTCCATTCCCAGCAACATTTTTAAAAAAGTACTTTTGCCGCAACCGGATGTGCCGACCATGGTAATAAACTCACCGGCATTAACGCTGATATTCAGGCGCTCAAGCACCAGGTTATCGCCATAATGCTTCCACACATTTTTAGCCTTGATCAGGGGCATGGTGTGGGCTGTTTTTTCATCGGGTATTTTTTTATTGAAAGGAACAATGGTCATGGAGTTTCCCACCTGTTTATTTGGCCGCCGGATAATGCCAGGGGAAGCATCTGCGACTGGTTTTGGCCAGTAGCCAATCGATCAAAAACGCTAATAAGGTTATCCAGGCTACGTAAGGCAAAATGACATCCATGGACATGTAGCGACGCACAAGGAAAATGCGATAGCCCAATCCATCTGTAGAAGCAATGGCTTCGGCGGCAATTAAAAATAGCCAGCCGGCGCCGAGCGATAATCTCACTGCGTTAATCAGGCGCGGCAGCAATTGGGGAATTAAAACCCGCACCAGTATTTGCCAGGTGGAGGCACCGAGCGTTTGCGCTTTAACCAATTGTTCCTGCGGGATTTCCTGCGCGCATCGTTGGATATCGCGTGCGATAAAAGGTGCAACACCAATCACAATCAGTGCGATTTTGGATAACTCCCCCAAACCAAACACAATAAAAAGGATCGGCAACAGCGCCATGGGGGGCACAAGCGAAATGATCGTAAGCAGGGGGGCGATAGGCGAATGGATACCGGGAATGGCGCCGGTTAATAAACCCAGGGTAAAGCCTATGATGGCTGCGATAAAAATTCCCAGCACCAGGCGGTATAGGCTGCTGAATGTATCCTGCCAAAATAAATAATTGCCGCTGCGTTTGCTGGGCTCAAAGGCAAGTGAGTGGATTGCATCGCCCATTTGCGCAAAGCTGGGTAAAAGTTTATCCGTCGCGTTTTCGGCCAGGCGCGCGTCTGAGGCGACCAGGTAAATAAACAGGATTAGCAAAAACGGGACAAGCCCTAGCAATAACCGGGTCGGTTTTGAGGGCGTCAGGTTAATCAAACGTTTCATAGGTTTTCTACCGGCCTGTAAGGTTTGGGTTCCACACGAGGGAATCCGTTCGATTGTTATTCTGCGTTACAGTTTTTTATCAGCGGCCAATTGCATGTAGGTAGTGTCAAAGCGAAGTTTTATATTTTCCTTGTTTCCGTAAACGCCTCTCGGACCTTCAACGCCAATGAATTTCGCATCCGGGGCGCCTTCGCCCAGCAAACCATGGTCGAAGGAAAACCCGGCGACTTTGTGCATGGTTTTTAGCAACTCATCGCTATTGACCAACTCAAGTGCGGCGGCTGGGGTATAAAACATTTTGGTGCTGGCGAGTTGGGATTCGAAACCGGGGAGGTCAGTACCCGATGCGGTTGCCATGGCGTTTTTGGCTGCTACAGCGGCTTTGTCATTTGCATTGATGACTTCCATGATTTCATACCACGCGCCTACCAAGGCTTTACCAAGGGCGGGATTTTTTTTCAGCGTTGCGGTATTCACCACCATTAAATCCATAATCTCGCCGGGGATTTGTGAGGAATCGAAAACCCTGGTGCTGTCGGGCTGGGTAAGGATTTCGCTTAGCAGCGGATTCCAGGTAGTCACAGCGGTTACATCTTTTGTGCCGTATACAGCCACCATGTCCGCATCGGAGGTGTTCACCACTTTTACATCCGCTTCTTTTAATCCGACAGTTTCCAATGCGCGCGCAAGTAAATAGTGCGACACGCTGAGTTCAACCAAATTGATATGTTGGCCTTTAATATCTTTCAGGGTTTTGTTTTTCCCCTTGAGTACAATTCCGTCATTACCATTAGAGAAATCGCCAACAATCAGTGCAGTGGAATCAACTCCACCCGCCGCCGGGATAGTGAGGGCATCCATGTTTGTCATTACGCAGCCATCAAACTGACCGGCGGTGTACTGGTTGATGGATTCTATGTAGTCATTGATTTGTATAACCTCGATTTCAATTCCGTATTTCGTTGCCCATTTGTCGATAATTTTTTGTTCCGCGCCATAACCCCAGGGCATCCAGCCGACATAAATTGACCAACAAACCTTGAAGGGTTCCGCCGCAGGGGTCAGTGCGGAAAAAAGCAACAATGCCAGGGCAAGGGGTGTATTAATGAGGCGGGTCTTGGTGAGGCGAGCGTGGTGCAACATGGGCAACCTCCAGCGGTATGGTGACATCGGCGTTTTTAATAGGGAGCACTCTGGCGGTTAGGCCAATCATCTCCCGGGCTTTTATCCCGCCGTGTAACCTCGATGCCGAAGGTTCGGTTGAGGTCGAAAGCTCTCGGACCAGGCATCGACACGTGGTTAATCGTGCGACCGGAACCCTAGCTTCCTATTAACAAATTGTGTGGATCAGTTTATCGAATAGCTAAAACCACCCTGAGTGCGGATCAGTTATTACATCAGGGCTATCGCAATATGAGTGCCAAGTCGTTAATGCGCTGATTTATAACGGGATTGGCTGCGGTTAATCCCTCGACCCCGGAATCTGTTGCACTATTTTGTTGCTTTCCAGGGGTGCATTATGTTCTGTTTTGGTGCCTTGTTCGCCGGGGACCCGTGCGCCGGGAGGATTCCCGGTAGGTAATTTATATCGATACATCAGGAAGTTACGGATATATCGTGCTATTTTTAAGCAATTGTGTCTAAGCGCCGGCCAGTGGAACTATTTTCCCAAGCTGTTAAGATTGGCGCATAGGACAACCTGATAAGGCTTACTCACCCCCACCTGCGGGCTTGCAAGTCCTGCATCCCCCACCGGCACCTGTCGCCAGCGCGGGAGCGGGAACGACCAGTATGGAAAAACTTGGAACCATTATGCGCAACTCAGGTTTACCAGGCTCTGACTCCCCAAAGGCATCAACCTATTCCACGGTTGCCATGTCAGAGCAGTTGGTTATCCAACATCTAAAACAATGCCGCGATTTAACGCGCAGCTTTGCGTACCGGGTTTTCCCCAATTTCTGGCGGCAATGGTGCAAGCAAATCCTGGAAGTTGCCGAGCAGGCTAAATCCAATAAAGAACAGGTAGCACTTTACGAAATCCAAAATCTGATCGCGGCGGTACAGCACGCCGCTGAACAGGAATTCAGCCAGCACCTTGCCAATGGCTTTGTCAAATTCAAAAATAAAGCATTGAATACCCTGACCGGTGAAGAGCGTTTCAGCGGCGATATCCTTTCCCTGGTGGAACATTCGGACCTTGAGGAAACCATTGCAATTACCTCTATTACCCATCGCGCGGATAATTTCTTTGCCGAGCAGCTTTGGGCATTCCAGCAACGCCTGGCGCTGCTCAACGACGGCGAAAAAATTGACGAGCGAAGTAACCCGGTGAGCCCGGTCCAATTCTGCGAGGCGCTGCGCAAGTTGCTAAGCAATTTGGAAGTGGATGTAAAAACCAAAATTATCGGGTACAAATTATTTGACCAGGATGTTATTGGCGCGCTGGACGAACTTTATGCCGAATTAAACGATTATTTAATCCGCCAGAACCTATTACCCAACTTGCGCTTTGTACCTGCGAATAATGAGAAAACGGGTGAGCGCAAGGAAACGGGCGCGTTTGATACAAGTGTGCTGCCGGAAAGTGAACTGCAAGCAGACCAGGACGCGGAGCAACACCAGCGTCGCGCCAGTGACAAATTACTCAGCGGTTCACTGAACCCTAACGACATTGAATACCAAAACAGCTTGTTAGGCGCGATCCGGTTGTTGCAGGCCCATGTGGCCCGGCAATTGCCGGCAGTCCAGGCCGTGCAGGTGATTCGCTCCCAGGCGACAGCTAGTGGTCCGGAACAAGCGCCGCCCACCCCTGTACTGCCAGCCAGTTTGCAAGTCTATACCCAGCCGCAATTGGTCGGGGTATTGGAGCATATGCAAACCCGGGCCCTGAACTTTACCCGCCAGGCGTTGGCGAGTCACGAATCCGGGCCAGTTGCAATCCCGCTTCAAAGTGCTGCCGACGTCAGCCGCACAATGATGGAAACCATCGCCGGTGAGAACGAAAATGCTGCGGTCGAAGCGGGCGATATGCAAACCATAGACCTGGTGGGGATGTTGTTTGAATACATGCTCTCCGACGATCATTTGCCCGATTCGGTGAAGGCCCTTTTAAGTTATTTGCATACGCCTTTTTTAAAAATTGCATTTATTGACAAGAATTTTTTTGAGCAGCCCGAACACCCCGCGCGGGTGCTGCTTAATAGCCTTGCCGAAGCGGGGGTGCGCTGGGTAAGCAACGATGGCAGCGATCAATACGATATCTTTACCAAAATAAAAACCACCGTATTTCGTTTGTTAAAGGAATTTAAAAATGATGTGCGGATTTTCGCCGAGCTGTTAATCGAATTTAATGCCTACACCCACAATGTTGCCCGTCGTCAGGAGTTGATGGAGCGGCGCGCCCTTGAAAAAGCGCAAGGCGAGGAAAAACTGCGCGAAGCAAAGATCCAGGTAAACGCTGAAGTGCGCAGCCGCACGGATAATCGCGAAATGCCTTCCGCGATCCTGTTGTTGTTATTGCAACCCTGGTCTGATTATTTATCGTTTATCTTGCTGCGTTATGGCGATAAGTCCGACAGTTGGACGCGGGCGCTGAAGGTTGTTGATGACCTGCTCTGGTCTTTGGAGCCCAAGACCAGACAGGCGGATAAAGTCAAGCAAATGGAAATGCAAAATGAATTACTGGCGGCGCTTGAACGCGGTTTTGAAACCATTGGTTACGAACGCTCCAAAGGGAGTAAATTGCTGGAGGCGGTAACTTCCCTGCAACGCATGGCATTGTTGAGTCGCAAGGGCGAACCGGCGCCGGCGCCAATGCGCAGCAAATTGGAATCGCTGGCGGCGGAAAAGGCCGGGCATTCCGCGGAACAATCGCAACCGCTTTCACCGGAAGAAGCGAAAATTGTCGATAGTTTGAAAATGGTTGAGTTCGGTACCTGGTTTGAGTTTGAAGGCGGCAAGCGTTTGAAGGTAGCCTGGTACAACAAGAAGACCCAGCATTACATGCTGGTGGACCAGCAGGGACGCAAGGTATTGTTAGCCGCCGGGTTACAACTTGCGCGCGATATGCTTGCCGGGCGCGCGAAAGTTATTGCCGGGAGTACCAAACCATTCTTTGAGCGCGCGCTGGAAAATATTTATCACACCCTTAACGAACGCGCAGATACGCATAACACCGGGAGTGAATCATGACCCATAATTGCTCGCGTGAACATGATCGGGAATTGGAACGCCACACTGTCGATGGCGATGTAGAGGTATACGATAACCTGCGCGATTTGTACGTAGGCCGGTTGGTAAATATCCATGCGCAGGGGCTGATGGTCGTGGGTGATATACCGCTGGAAGAAGACCGCATTTATACGCTGGATTTGCACGTGCCCGAACCGGTGAACGGGCAAATGGTTATCCAACTGGGTGTTGATTGCTTATGGCGGCGCGATGCGGATTTTTCCGGAAAATACTGGATGGGCTTTTCCATCATAGATGTTTCGCCCCAATCATCCGAATCCATCCGGGCATTGGTAAACCGGTTGGGTGAAACGTTTTAAATCAGGCTTCCCTGAAAATTAGAATAAATCGGTAAACACAATCCCGAGCGCAAAAATTTCCATATCGGTGTTGTAATCAATCAGGCTGTGTCCGTAGCCTTTAAAATATTTGAACTGTCCGCGCAAGTTGGCACTGACTGGAAAACTCCAACCCAATTCAATTGCGCCTTTGTTATCACTGTCAAAATTGTTGCGCATCATCGCGTTAAAAATATTTTCCTTATGTTGATAGGCCGCGTTAAATTCCACATGGCCCATGTAGTCTTCAATATCGGGATTATCATCACCGTGCGGATCGCCGGGAAATTCCTGCTCCGGTTCAGGGATGCGGTACCAGGGGGAAATCCCGAATGCAAAATTGCCCCGCTCAAATACCGAGTTCAACATGATGCGATTCCAGCTGCGGGATAATAATCCTCCCAAACCGTTGGATTGGTGGGTCAAGGAAAATTCATTAATCCGGTTTTGGAAACCCAGGATTTCCCAATCATTGGTAAAACTCAAAATAAATTCGGGTTGATGGTCCGTTGCGCGGAATGGCGCGGAGTCCGTGTCGTTGTAAACCTGCCAAAGGGAATGGTTGGTGTAGCCGAGGTAAAGGTGGCCGTTGTCCCCGAAAATGTCTTCACGAATAAGTATCTTCACACTCAATTGGAATTCAGCTTCGGTTTTGCTCAATGAACTCAGTGAGCCTGAATCGGTATTGCGATAGGGCACAATATTGGGATGGCGGGTGTAACTGACAGGGAAGAAATAATTGCGTTTGTGCGGTGTCAGCATGAAGCGATTGGAGCGATTCAATGCTTCCAGGGTCATTCGTTTTTTTAGCAGCGGTGTTTCATCCGCCTGGACAATGGCTGGTGATCCTTCCTTTATTTCACCTTGCGGTTCTTCACTCCGTTGCTGCTCATGGAGCAATTGGCACGCTTCTTTTAGTTGCCGGATCGTCATGCCTTCCGCTGCGCTGACAACGGACGCTTGTAAACAGGTGTTCATGGCGTCTTCGGTAAGTGTGGCTTGGGAGGTAAATGCTTCGGTAGCGGTATAGGATTCGGCGCGGGCGGTAGTGGCAAGGGCAAACAGGATGAGCGGCCAGATATAACGCATGGAGATACCCCGGAAATGGCTTTTCGCTATTGTAGGGATTGTCCGGCACCTGGCAAGTGAGGTGGTCCACAATCACCAGGATTGCACCCAGACTTCAATATCCTGCTCATGCCATTGGGTAAGCAACTGCACACCTTCATCTACAACTTTCAAATAGACATCAATAATGTCGGTGGCCAGGCTGAACAGGCGATTGCTGTCCGCATTGATCTGGTGTGAATTCACTACATCGGCCTCGACCATGGACAATAAAAACTCCAGTTTGATTTCATAGCTTTTCAATTGGCTCAACAGGGTTAAATCGCTATCCAGCAAGCCTTCGAGGCGTTTGGTCTGGTGGCGAAGTTTTTCATTGTTTACCCGGGTGCACTGGATGACATAGCGCAACTTGCCGGCAAAATCCTTATCGCAATACCCCAAGGCCGAGGCATAGGTGGCCAAGGCGCGTATGCGACCGATTTGCTCGGCAACCGCGGGCATTAAACGGGTGGCAAAGTGCAGGACTTCCAGGTACTTGAAGCGATTGGGATAACGGGGGTCATCGGTGCGGATGGCGCTGGACCCCTGCGTATCCGGCATGGATTGCGAAGTGGGTTGTTCCAGTTGCTTGCCCAGGGCCGCCACCATACTCAGTAATTGTTCAATCAGATGGCAATGCAACTCATAGTTGTCGATTACCGAATCCTCCTGCCAGTTGCGGCTGATGGTTAGCCAGGCATTATTGAGATTGTCCTGGTCGCGCGGGCTGAGGAGATTGACCGACCGCGCGGAGAAGGCTTGCAGCAACTGCAATCGGCGCTCGAGTTGCACCTGCAAATGACTTAACTCGTCGCGAAACTGCTGGTTTCCCCCCAGGGTTCCCATGGTCATACCCCGGTGGCGCTGTACCGCTTTAATCATATGGATGAGTTGCTTGGCCAGCGTCAATGCGTCCAGGCGCTGGTGGTAGAGGTCGCAGAAGTGTGCAAACTGCCCTGGATTATTGCTGCGTGATGGTGCAGTGGACGGGGTGCCCTGGGAATTAATGGTGCTCGCTGCCATTTCGTTGCTTTGCTCCGATCATCTAAAGCCGCTTGTTACGCCAATTCGGCCTGTCACAAGGGGAGACCAACTGTCTGCCTGCTGTGCAGCAACTGCTATGCCATATTCTTTTTCAACCGCATAACCACAATGGTGGCATCTAATATATGATTTATGATATTTATGCGCGTGCATCGCGGTAATCAGTACCCGGAGATAAAAATAATGGTTAAACCGGTTCGGAAAATAGTCATTGTTGGCGGCGGGACGGCGGGCTGGATGACGGCGGCATTTTTATCGCGCTGGCTGCAAAACATTAATATCCAGGTCACATTGGTCGAATCAGACCAGATAGGGACCATCGGTGTCGGTGAAGCGACCGTCCCGGGGATTCACCAGTTCATCAAGGACCTGGGTATCAGGGAAAGCGAGTTTATCAAAGCCACCCATGCGACCTTTAAGCTGGGTATCGAGTTCGCGCATTGGGCACGGGAGGGCAAGCACTTTTTCCATCCGTTTGCGGGATACGGGGTCGATATTGGAGGGGAGCCTTTCTACAAAACCTGGTGGGCAGCCAAACAACAGGGTTATGCCCAGGAGCTGGATAAATTCTGCCTTTGCACCCAACTCGCCAGGGCCGGAAAATTTGCATTACCCAGCTTTGAAGAGCAGAGCCGTTTAGCCTGGTACAACTACGCCTATCATTTCGATGCCTCCCTGTTTGCAAGGTTCTTGCGCGATTACGCGGAAAAACGGGGTGTCGCCCGGGTTGAAGGCAGGGTTAACCATGTGCAACTGGATGCATCCACCGGTTTTATCCAATCCATTTCGCTGGAGGCCGGGCAGGTTATCGAAGGCGATTTGTTTGTTGATTGCACGGGCATTCCGGCCTTGCTAATCCACCAGGCATTGGGTGTGGGCTACGAGGATTGGAGCCACTGGCTGTTGTGTGATAGCGCTCTCGCTGTGCAAACCCAATGCGTCGCCGAACCGGACCCCTTTACCCGATCCTCGGCCCGGTCAGCGGGCTGGCAATGGCACATCCCCCTGCAACACCGGGTGGGCAATGGCTATGTTTATGCCAGTCAATTTATTTCCCACGACCGCGCGCACCAGGAACTGATGGATAACCTGGGGGGCGAGCGCGTCACCGAGCCGCGCCTGATTCGGTTCACTACCGGGATGCGGCGCGATTTCTGGCACAAGAACTGTGTGGCGATCGGCTTGTCGAGCGGCTTCCTGGAACCGCTGGAGTCCACCAGTATTTCGCTGATCCAAACCGGCATCGCCAAAATGACGGGTTACCTGGTGAATTTTGAAATCCATGGACAGCAGGTTGCGGAAGCCAATCGCCTGAATCGCCTGGAGTACGAGCGCATCAGGGATTTCATCATCCTGCATTACAAATTGAACGGGCGCGAGGGTGCATTCTGGAAATGCGCCAGGGAGATGGATATACCGGATTCACTGGCCGAAAAAATCGCCGCCTTCCGCAGGTCGGGCCACATTAACCTGCTGGAGCAGGAATCGTTTAAGGAAGATAGCTGGGTAAGTATGTTTTACGGATTCGGCCTATCGCCCGAGGCGCTGCCGCCTTTGGGAGACCGGGAAAGGTCTGTCGTGCTCATGGACAGAATGAGAATAGCGATTGAAAAGGGCTGTCACTATGCCGGCTCGCATGCGGAATTCCTGCGGTCCTTGTGACGCTTCAATTGGGGTTTGTTTCTTTTGGTATCAACGGTTGAAGCAAGTTTTTGTCATAGGTGATTTATATTGCACGTATAAAAACATTGTCTTAATATTGGACCAAATAGTCATATATACCATATAAGAGCGATAAATTTGATGAGCACTTCCGGGGTTAACCTGCACCCCTGTTCCTGGCGAGGAAATAAGCAAAACCTGCTGGCGGCTGCCGTCCTCCTCCTATTGGTCAGTCTGCCGGCATGGGCTGCGGTGCCTCCGGTTATTTGGTTTGACCGTCCGGCAGGCCATTGGGAGACCGAGGGGCTTCCTATCGGCAATGGTGCGATGGGCGCTGTAATTGCCGGCGGAATAGAACAGGACCGGGTCCAATTCAACGAAAAGACCCTGTGGACGGGCGGCCCGGGGGCGGAAGGCTATGACTTTGGCTGGCCTGCCCAACCGCAAACGGGTGCTATTGCGCAGGTGCGCGATGCCATTAACCGCGAAGGTTCGATCAGCCCGGAAGCGGCGGCTAAACAGTTAGGGCGCAAGGTCACCGCCTATGGGGACTACCAAACCTTCGGCGATCTCGTCCTTGACCTGCCCAAAAATGACAGCGATGTCACCCGTTATCGCCGCGAACTCTCACTCGCGGACGCCCAGGTTAGCGTCAGTTATGAACAGGGCGGTGTGCGTTATCGCCGCGAATACTTCGCCAGTTATCCGGATGGGGTGATCGCTATCCGGTTCAGCGCCGACCAGCCGGGAAAGGTTTCACTGGTTGCCGGTTTACAGGCCCCGGATAACCGGACCTTTAATCGCCAGGTAAAAAATAATCGTCTGCTTGCCCGGGGTGAATTGCACAGTAACGGCCTGCCGTTTGAAGCCCAGGTACTGGTGATGAACCAGGGCGGCGAACGAACAACAGTCGAAAACGAAAAAATTTCCGTCGCCAATGCCGATGCGGTGGTTGTGCTTTTGGTTGCCGGCACCGGTTACGCGCAACAGTACCCAGGCTATCGCGGTGAGCATCCCCATGCGCGTTTGCAAAAGTTAATTGATAACGCGGGCAAAAAAAGTTTTACCCGGTTGCAACAAGATCACCGCAACGATTATCAACAATTATTCAAGCGCGTAGCGCTGGATATAGGTCAGCAACAACAACCATTCCCCACTGCGCAATTATTGCAGCGTTACAAAAGGGGCGATGCCGGTTTGGATCGCAGCCTGGAAGCAACCTATTTCCAGTTTGGGCGTTATTTATTAATCGCATCATCGCGCCCCGGTTCATTGCCGGCCAATTTGCAAGGTGTCTGGAACAATTCCATCACCCCGCCCTGGAATGATGACTACCACGTAAATATCAACCTGCAAATGAATTACTGGCTGGCGGAAACCGTAAACCTGTCGGAACTCATGGGGCCTTATTTTGATTTCGTGGACAGCCTGGTCGAGCCGGGAAAAATTTCCGCGCAAAAAGTTGCGGGAGTGAACCAGGGCTGGACTTTATTTTTAAATACCAATATCTGGGGTTTCACCGGCGTTATTGATTGGCCCACCGCGTTCTGGCAACCGGAAGCATCCGCCTGGTTGGCACAACACTATTACGAGCATTATTTATTTTCCGGCAATAAACGTTTCCTCCGTAAACGCGCCTATCCGATTATGAAAAGCGCTGCGCAATTCTGGCTGGAATTTTTGGTGAAGGATCCACGCGATGGCTTATGGGTTGTATCGCCCGGTTTTTCCCCCGAGCATGGACCTTTCACCAGGGGTGCCGCCATGTCCCAGCAGATAGTGTTTGATTTATTGCGCAACACCCGTGAAGCCGCTGAAACATTGGGCGATAAAAAATTTGCGCAGCAACTTGCTGAAAAACTTTCGCACCTGGATCAGGGGCTTCGCATTGGTTCCTGGGGACAATTGCAGGAATGGAAGGAGGACCTCGACGATCCTGATAATGACCACCGCCATATTTCCCATCTATTTGCCTTGCATCCCGGCCGCCAGATTGATGCCCACAAAAAACCGGAATTATTAAACGCGGCGCGCACCACCCTGAACGCGCGCGGCGATGGCGGCACGGGTTGGTCGCAGGCCTGGAAAGTCAACATGTGGGCGCGCGCACTGGATGGCAATCGCGCGCACAAAGTATTGGGCGAACAGCTACAACGGAGCACGTTGGGTAATTTGTGGGATAACCATCCACCGTTCCAAATTGATGGCAACTTCGGCGCAACCGCTGGCATTGCGGAAATGCTGGTGCAAAGCCATAACGGTGAATTGCATTTATTGCCGGCGTTGCCGGATGCCTGGCCTTCCGGGTCAGTAACCGGTTTGCGCGCGCGCGGCGGTATAACGCTGGACATTGAATGGCACCGGGGAGCATTAACCCGCGCAATGATCAATACCCGACACGCGAACCCGGTTCGCATCAGAACGTCATCTTCCGTTGCGGATTTAACGGTGGTGGATATGCAAAGGAAAAGAACCTTGGCCCTGGTTACCGATAAACCGGGCGCTGATAAAACAACAGGGACATTTAACGCAAGGGCAGGAGGGAAATATCTCTTGTCCGGCAACAAAAAATAGCATTAGGGGTAGGTTAATAATTCTAACTGGAGAAGAGCATGTCATCGAACAGCAAACGGTTCATAAAAAAAACATTACCGGCTTACATAAAACTGGCATCCGGCGTTTCGTTGGTTGTAGGTACTATGGGTATAGCTGGCCACAGCGTTGCGCAAAGCACATCGGGTAGCGAGCAAGTTGAAGAGGTGCTCGTGAGTGGCCAGCGCGCCAGTATCCAATCGGCGCAGGAATTAAAAAGAAATGCAAGCGTTGTAGTGGATTCCATCGTTGCCGAAGATATCGGTAAATTACCGGACCGCAGCGTAACCGAAGCATTGCAACGCGTACCTGGTGTAACTGTTGGCCGTTATACCAGTAACGATGCAGAGCATCCCGCCGCAGAAGGTAGTGGTGTTGCTGTTCGTGGTTTAACGCAGGTGCGTTCCGAATTAAATGGCCGCGATGTTTTTTCGGCGGCAAGTGGTCGCGGTATTAGTTTTGAATCCGTACCCGCGGAATTGATGTACGCCGTTGATACATACAAAAGCCCGTCTGCCGATATGATTGAAGGTGGCCTTGGCGGCACTGTAAATTTGCGCACGCGTATGCCATTCGATTCCGATGGTCAATTGGTTAGCCTGTCGGCAAAGGCGAATTACGGTGATCAACTGAAAGAAACCAATGGTGAGTTTTCCGGTTTGTACAGCAACCGCTGGGAAACTGATGCCGGGGAATTCGGTATTCTTGTAAACGCATCAACCTCTGATTTGGCGACGCGTTCAGATCAAGTGTATTCACGCCCTTATTTGCCACGAACAATTAACGGTGATGATGTTTGGGTTTCCAAGGGCGTGGATTGGCGTCGCAATGACCATGAAAGCACTCGCGAAGGTGGTTACCTTGCGTTGCAATGGGCTCCAAACGAAAACACTGAACTTTATTTCACTGCGTTCCAAACCAAACACGACAATGTATATGACGAAAACGCATTTTTCCTGGAAGGGCATAACGGTGATCAGGCACTCTTGCCTACCAGCGATAACGATTGGGTGTACAGCGCAAATGGTGCGATGGAATCCGGAACCGTTACGGTTGCCAACCCTGCGCAATGGGGGCTGGATTTCGGCACCAGTACACGCTGGGCGCAAAATGTTTCAAAAACAACGGATTACTCTACCGGAATCAAATGGTCGCCCGATGACCATTGGAAATTCTCTGCCGATTTACAGTACGTAAAAGCGGATGCAACGATTGATGACTACACCCTGGGTTTGAAAGTTATTCCTGCTGAAGCTTATATGGACGGCATAGGTTCGGAAACTCCATCGATTATTGTTGATCCTTCTTACATGTCCAATTTCGCCAATTACAGCCTGGGCCAGGCGATGACCCACTTCGAGCGAAATGAGGCAGAAGCAAAAACGGCGCGCTTTGATGCAGAATACGATTTCGAAGGCGCGGTGATTAAATCTGTAAAAGCCGGGATGAGATATTCCGAGAAATCGGCCGATAACATTAACACTCTCTACGATTGGAATACCCGCTACGCAACCTGGTTCGGTTTCGACAAAAACACGTTGCCAAAAGTGACGCCTGACCAGGCAGCCGATTATCTGACCTTGTATTCGTTTGGTGATTTCCAACGCGGTGATGTAACAGTTCCGGCAGCTGGATATTTGTATTCTTCGGCTGCAACCAGAAATTTCCGTGCAACGACAGATGCTGTTAACGCGGATTGTGAGGTGCCCGGTGCATGGTGGTGCGAGGGCAGCGTATATTCCGATTGGACGCGGTTGGAAAATCCGGATTATAGAAACCTGCAAGACGAAAAAACCGTGGCGATGTATATCATGACCAACTATGGTTTTGATGATTTGGCTATGCCCATTGACGGTAATATCGGTGTGCGTGTTGTACAAACCGACAATACCGCCTCGGGTACCTTGGTTATTAATGAAGCGACGGTAAATGGTGTTGTAGTAGTGCCTCGTTCGACAGAACCCCTGGAAGCCAAGACTAATAACACCCATGTATTGCCGAGCTTTAACTTGCGCCTGGAAGCCACCGAGGATGTTTATGTGCGGTTTGCTGCATCCAAAGCTATCTGGAATCCGTCTTTCGCCGATATGCAGGCATTTGTCACTGCCAGCCCAAATATCGACCAGGAGACCGGAACCATCCGCTCTTTCAATTTGAACCAGGACACCAACCCCTACCTCAAGCCAATGGAGGCTTCGCAATTCGATCTTTCGGTTGAATGGTACTTCGACGAAAATGGAGGTATGGCCTACGCCGCGCTATTTAACAAACAGGTGGAAGGTTTCTTTAAGAAGCAAACAGCACCTTATGCCATTGGCGATTACACCGGTGAAGCAACATGGTTAGACAACGTCGGTACCGGTGATATTAATGGTGTGGAAATCGGTGTTAATAAATTCTTTGACGCGTTGCCCGCTCCATTCGATGGATTGGGCATTCAAGCAAACTACACTTATATCGATAGCAGCGCAGACATTCCATTAAATAGTCAGCCAACAACAGGTGACACCCAAGCCGGTGCGGCACCTTTGGATACGGATCGTTCTTCTTACGGACAATTGCCTATCGACCAGTTGTCAAAGAATGCATTCAACATTGTCGGTATGTATGAAAAAGATGGCTTCTCCGCACGCCTGGCTTACTCATGGCGCAGTAAATACCTGATTTCCTGGGGCGGTAATGGTTTTGATCCGGATTTTAACGATGGATTAGGCGGTAAGGCTCGCATTCCGGTATATAACGATGATTACGGCCAACTGGATGCTTCAATCAGCTACACATTCCTTGAGAATTACACAGTAACGGCGGAAGCCAGTAATCTATTGAAAGAAAAAACTGTTGGCATTATTGACCAGAATGGTGCCGGGGATCATGTAGCCTACTCTTACGCACAAGATGCCCGCTTTGCTGTTGGGTTGCGCGCCAGATTCTAGGTGATCGTGGGATAAAAAACCTTGCCCCGCGAGGGGCAAGGTTTTTTTCATTTAACAAGGTTTCTTTTCTATGGCAAACACATTTTTTTGTAAATCCTGGAGCCAGTGGTTCGGTTGCTTTTCTGTTGCATTCTTGCTGCCCTTTGCTGCCCATGCGGCAGAGCTTCCCCAAGTGGTTTCTAAAAACGGTAAACATGCCTTATTTGTCGATGGTGCGCCGTTCTGGATGCTCGGTGCACAAACCAATAATTCCAGTAATTATCCGGCTGCATTAAAAGATGTCTGGCCTTCCGTGGAAAAAATGCACGCTAATACCTTGAGTATTCCAGTGGCTTGGGAACAAGTGGAACCGGTGGAAGGTAAATTTGATTTTTCTTACCTGGACGTTTTATTAAAACAAGCGCGTGAGCGCGATGTGAAACTCGTATTGTTATGGTTTGCAACCTGGAAAAATAATGCACCTCACTATGCGCCCTCCTGGGTGAAATTAAACAACCAGCGTTTTCCGCGCGTTGTAAAGCAAGATGGCGACACACTAAATTCATTGTCACCCCTGGGGGCAAATACGCTTGAGGCAGATAAAAAAGCCTTTGTGGAGTTAATGAAGCACCTGAAAAAAGCCGATAAAGACCACACCGTGATTATGGTGCAAGTGGAAAACGAAGTGGGCACCTATGGCAGCGCGCGGGATTTTTCCGTCGCCGCGCAAGCATTGTTTAACGCGCCGGTGCCGCAGGAATTGGTTAGCGTCCTGAAATTGAAAAGCGGTACCTGGCCGCACGTGTTCGGTAACGATGCCGATGAATTTTTCCACGCTTACCACATTGCCAAATATTGCGAGGCGATAACCGCCGCCGGTAAGGCAATCCTGAATTTGCCGATGTATGTGAATGTGGCATTACGCAATCCGTTTAACCCCGGCTTGCCGGGGCAATATTCCAGCGGCGGTGGTACCGATAACGTACTGCACATATGGAAAGCCGCTGCACCCTCTATTGATCTGATTGCACCGGATATTTATTTTCGCGATCACAAAACCGTTTCCAAAGTGCTCGAGCTCTATGCTCGCCCCGACAATGCGCTATTTGTCGCAGAAATAGGCAATGACCAACCCTATGCGCGTTACCTTTATCCAACCTTCGGTAAGGGCGGAATCGGATTCTCGCCTTTCGGAATGGACGATACGGATTACACTAATTATCCGCTGGGCGCGAAACAATATAATGACGATACGATTGAACAATTTGCCCAGCATTATCGCGCGCTTGCGCCGGCGATGCGCGAGTGGGCGCGCTTGGGTTTTGAAAGCAGGGTATGGGGTGTTGCCGAACCATTGGATACGACCACCGATACGCAAAAAATCTGGAACGCCGAAGCGACACCGGAAGAAAAGGAACAATTTGCGAAAGATCGCGCAAGCGCATTAACCCAAACCCTGGATTTGGGATTGTGGAATGCTGAAATAACCTATGGCCGCCCTATGTTCTGGATTGCGCCGCCCGAGGGCAATATACCCGCCGCAGGCGGTGCATTGATTGCACAACTTAACGACAACGAATATTTGATAACGGCCCATAAGGCGCGTGTGGAATTAAAACCATCCGCTGAACTGGCCGGCAAAAAATACATGGTTGAACGGGTGGAAGAGGGCCATTACGAAAACGGTAAATGGATTATGGAGCGCGTGTGGAACGGTGACCAAACCGATTGGGGGTTAAATTTCACCGCGCGCGCGCACCTGCTTAAAATAAAAATGGCCAGCTATACAACCCATTGAGAAGCTCTCCAATTGAATCCAATGGATCAAAAAACTTATACAGTAAAAACGCAGAATGAGGACTCAAACATGCTGTTTGCAAAAAAAATAATTGCACATTGCATTGTCGGGATGGCTTCGGTCGCCCTGTTGCAAGCCTGCTCAAAACAGGAAAATACGACGCCGGCCCAGGCACCTGTCGAGCAGGTGAAAGCGCTGGCCCAAGTGGAAAAAACCGCAGATGGTGTGGTTTTGACCTTACCCGGGGGGCAAGTAAAAAAAGTTCGCCTGCAAGTGATCAGCGAAAAAATTATTCGCGTTACGGCATTGCCCGGTACAGATTTCAATGTGATTCCCGAATCCATCCAGGTTGTTGCCAGGCCATCCACCACGATTCCGTTTACGGCTGACCAGGCGGGCGAAAAGCTGGTACTGAAAACAGCGCAGGTGAGTGCGGAAGTTTCATTGTTGGATGGCACCGTCAGTTTCCGCGATGCCAAGGGCAATCTGTTATTGCAGGAAGAAAATCGCGGTACTTTCGGACCGGTCACGGCGGACCCGGTTAAACCCGATGCAGATTCCTTTGCGCTTCGCCAGGAATTTAATCGCGGCACCGATGAAGGTTTCTTTGGTTTGGGCCAGCATCAAAACGGGCAGGTTAACTACGCCGGCGAGAATGTTGAATTGACCACATACAATCTCGTAATCTCCATTCCGTTTGTAGTGTCCAGCCGTAATTACGGGATCTTGTGGGACAATAATTCGGTAACGCGTTTTGGCGATCCGCGCGAAACCCGGCCGCTAAATGCCGCGCTCAAATTGTTTGATGCCGAGGGTAAGGAAGGCGGATTGACTGCGCGTTATTATGATGGTGATCAATTGCTGCTGACGCGCGTGGAAGCAGACCTGAACTATCAATTCTTCAGCAATAACAGCGTACGTGAAGTTCCATTCCCGGACGAAGTAAAAGACGCAAAAAATTTGCGTATTGAATGGGAAGGTTCGATCCAATCGGATGAATCGGGTACTCACCATTTCAAAATGTACAATTCCGGTTACGCAAAATTATTTATGGATGGCCAATTGGCGCTGGATCGCTGGCGCTTGAACTGGAACCCCTGGTATCACACCTACAAAATAAATATGAATGCCGGGGAGAAAAAATCCATTAAAGTGGATTGGACCGTCAGCGGTGGCTTCTTCCGCTTGACGCATCTCGATCCATTACCCGTTGCAGAGCAGCAACAGTTGTCGCTGGCATCGGATACCGGTAAAGCCATTGATTATTATTTTGTTGCGGGCAATAACAAAGACGAAGTTGTTGCCGGTTATCGCGCATTGACCGGCAAAGCGGTGCTGCTGCCAAAATGGGTGTATGGTTTCTGGCAAAGTCGCGAGCGTTATAAAACGCAAGATGAAATTGTAAATACCTTTAAATATTACCGCGATAAAAAAATCCCCATCGATAATATTGTCCTCGATTGGTCCTATTGGCCGGAAGATGCCTGGGGTAGCCATGATTTTGATAAGAAATTCTTCCCCGATCCAAAAGCCATGAACGATAAAATCCATGCGATGAATGGAAATATTATGATTTCCGTGTGGCCGAAATTTTATCCGACCACAGGCAATTACAAGGAATTGAATGCGCAAGGTTACATGTTCAACAAAAACCTGGAAGAAGGTAACCTCGACTGGATTGGTAAAGGCTACCCCAACGCCTTTTATGATCCCTACCCGAAAGAAGCCCAGAAAATTTTCTGGAAGCAAATTAATGAAAAACTAAACAGCAAGGGCTTTGATGCCTGGTGGCTGGATGCGGCCGAGCCGGATATCCATTCCAATTTGAGTTTCACCAAGCGCAAGGAATTGATGAGCCGTGAAGGGGGTATTGGTTCTGGTGCGGAATATTTTAATTCCTATGCAATTCCCAACGCCACGGCTGTTTACGAAGGCGAACGTAAAGCCGACCCGGAAAAACGCTCCTTTATTTTGACTCGTTCCGGCTTCGGCGGCATCCAGCGCACCGGCGCTGCCATATGGAGCGGCGACACCTCTTCAGACTGGGATAATTTGCGCGAGCAAGTCGCTGCGGGTGTGAGTACCGGTATCGCGGGTATGCCCAACTGGAGTTTTGATATCGGCGGATTTACACCGGAAGATAAATATCGCTGGGGCAATAAAAATGGCGGCCCCGCGCTAAATATTCATGACCTCAAACCGGAGCTGGTAGCCGATTGGCAGGAATTGAATGTGCGCTGGTTCCAATTCGGTACTTTTGTACCCCTGTTCCGCTCGCATGGCCAATTTCCCTATCGCGAAATTTTCAGTCTGGCGGATGAAGGCACCGAGGTTTACAACACGCTCGAAAGTTACATCAAATTGCGTTACCGCTTGATGCCTTACATCTACACCCTGGCCGGCGATACCTACCATAAAGACGGCACCATCATGCGCCCCCTGGTGATGGATTTCCCTGCTGATAAAAAAGCCTGGAATATTAATACCCAGTATATGTTTGGCCCCGCGTTCCTGGTCAACCCGGTGTATGAAAACAAGGCGCGTGCACGCGATGTTTATTTACCCGCGGGTGCGGATTGGTACAACTTCCATACCGGCGAAAAAATATCGGGAGGCCAAACCATTAAAGCGGATGCACCGCTTGCGCAAATGCCGTTGTTCGTTAAGGCCGGTTCAATCGTGCCTACTGGCCCGCTTATCCAACACGTCGGCGAAGGTTTGAATACGCCCATCACCTTAAATGTTTACATCGGTGCGAATGGCAATTTTGACATTTACGAAGACGACGGGAGCTCGGTGAAATACCAGCAAGGTGAATGGTCTCGTATTCCGGTTAGCTATGACGATTCTACGGGCACAGTAACCATCGGCGACCGTATCGGCGGATTCACCGGTATGGCGGAGCAACGCAAAATCAGCGTGCGCTTTATTTCCGGCCCATCCAAAGATGCGGCGAATTTTGATGCAGTTCCGCAAGAAACTATCGATTACAACGGCAAAGCGGTGGCTGTGAAGTTATCCGAATAATTTTGTAATTTACTAAAAACAAAAAGCCCATCTATTGGAAAATCGATGGGCTTTTTTATTGGCCAGCCCAGCCAGTTTCCAAATGTCCTGCGAAATTAAAAGCTGGAAGCGGCGAATTGATTGGATGAATTCAGTGGAGGAATAAAGGGAAGGGAATGGAAGGCGTTTGCAGGCAGGCTCGTCAACAGGGGGAATGATCCCCCTGTCAACCCACCACCGATCCCGTTGACGGCTCGACCTTTCGGTATACCACTCACTACTATGACATCAGACAGAGACTTTAAGCACGCAACAATTGGATTGCACGCAGAATGAACTGAACGTTGGGGAACTCCGAAATACTAACCGAAGGACCAACACATGCACTTGCAACGGAACTTACTGTACTACCGCTTATTCAATTCGCACTCGATATTTTTGCGACTTCCGGGGCAAACCTGGAACCCCTTCAATGACCGTTCGGACACAGCAGTGTGCCTTAAAAAGAAATTACCATAAATGTATTTTTGATCAAAGGAAAATTTGCGAAAACTTAGATTCATTTTTCATTAAAAACGAACAGTAAAAATTCAACACGAAAAATTAAATATACGTTTTTTATTTTTATATTCTTTCTGTATGCCGCTTAGGTAAAACTATCATCCCCAGATAATAATGGATGATTTTCAGTGTCGTAAATTTGGGTTATCCGATGGGTTTCTATGGTTGCCAGAAATCCCTCCGGTAACGCTAACGCGCCCGTTACTTCCGGCATCATGGATAACACCTCATACACATATACCGATGTCAGGTCTTCCTTTACAGGTGAATCTACATTTTCCGGGCCTATGTACCATCCCGAATCATCAGTGGAAGCCTTGGGTAGGCGTTCCATATACAAGTGACTGTGCTCCCGATTTTTTTTGTGTAAGACAACTTTTTCGAGGAACAATGCTGGTTTGCCGTCGCGACCCAATCGTTTTAGGAGATGCGCTTGTTCGGTGAGTACCTTGAGGGTAATGTCCAGGTTATCCTGGTACGCCTCGGGGTTCCCATGGGCAATATCAGGTGCTGTCACTGCTAAATGCCCATCGCGCGGTGCCAGCTTGAGCAATATCCAGCCGTAAAGAATCGTTGTGCCTGGCTCAAGCGAAATATCCATGGATGCAATGTCATTTAACAATTGTTCGGCCGCTAATTGATAAGCCTCCGAACAGTTAGCTTCCAGTAATTTGCCATTTGTAGAGATTGTTAATTTCATTTGATACTGTCCAATATTTTTTCCAGTTCGGCTTCGAATTGTTGTTGGCTGGTTCTGTTTCGCCAGGCTTCCACGACCTTTGCAATGACCTCTTGCATTAACCTTTGTGCATCTTCTTGCCGTTTTCTTGCCGCATCCCTTTGGACCGGGTCTACTTTGGGGACTATGGTGGATGAACTTTTTCTATTCAGGAAATCATCGACAAAATCATCACCCATTGAGCGGTTTTCGGATTCGTTCTGTGGTGCCAGGTTCTTCCTTATGTTAAGGATGGCCAATTGCACGCTCTCTGGCAGTTCGGCAAATCCGGGTTCGTTAATGATTTTATTAAACGGGTAAATATGCCCGGTATCTATCGCCACGGTGCCCGGGTTTAATTGTTTTCCTGTTAGCCAGTCCCTGAGCCCTCCAAGTAGATGCTTATCTTCATCCGGAGGATTGTTAAGGACATCCTGGCGTAAGGTTGCCCCGGGGGATCTGTCGCGAAGCCGATCAATCCGTTTACGGTCCATGCCTTTGGCGGCACTGACTTCTGCGTTCATTTTATCGATTAGTTTGGCAATTTCATCGTTGGAGGCGCCGGCTCTCTTGGCTCTGATGATGGCCGCCACATTGTCTTCGTGGAGTTTTGTGGCATCCTTGGCTTGTTTGGCCAAATGAATTTTCTGTTCCAGCAGGGCTTTTTGATTTTCGGCTGTCGCTTTTTCTTCCCGCGCCATTTTCAGGTATTCATTTTCTTCGGCATGTTTTTTCTGAATGCTATCCAGTTCTGCTTGCTGTTGCTTCAGGTTTTCCAGTGCGCCAAGGCGTTCTTCACCAGTAGTAGATGAATCGGCGATTTTTTTCTGTTGCAAAGCATCTTCAAACTTGCCCGAGATAAAC
>CAMLKG010000045.1 GCA_946480695.1 uncultured Cellvibrio sp. | reverse complement strand
AATGAAGCTTATAATGGCGGAAAAATATAACGCCCATTACCGGAGCAAATGCGACCATTTGAAATTTTGTTAAGAGTGCTAACGTATATAAAGGAAAGGTAAGTATTCGATATCGCTGGCTGGTACTGGCAAGAATCGCCATTAACACAGGAATTACCGGTAATATATCAACTTGCCCCCAAATGGGGCCGTTCATAAAAAGCGCGGGGTTAAGCGCTGTTAGTACCATACACGCATGATAATGATTAACTGATTTGCAATATTTTTTTAAAAGGTGATGGACAATTGCAATAAGAATCAAATGTGCCAGAAAAATAGGGATTTGCGAAAGATACTTAAGGAACAAATCATTTTCGACTGGTAGCTGAAGTGCGTTATACAACTGGCCGGCCAAATATAACCAGTGAATGTACAACGGCGGATAATTTCCATTAAAGTCCTTATATCCTCGGTTTGCCAACTGCTTGATCCAATCTTCCCAAAAGCCCAGGTCCCCTCCGTTTCCATCCCAGAATAACAGCCCCAGGTTGGCGACTATTGCCACGCAAATATAGAATTGAAAATAAATGATAAATTGCGATGCGCTATAAATCTTGTCGGTTGCTACCCCAAGTGGCGGAAATACAAAACGGTAAGTATTTTCCGTTGAACTGCCTATGTTTTGCGGTAATGGCTGTTCCTTGATATGGGATTGAGGGCTTTCGTCATTCATACCGGTCTTCCTTATTATTGTTTTTTACAAATTTTAGACCTTGGTTTTATTAACAATATCACTGATATGGAACTTCGGCCTTCCTTTTACTTCTTCGTAAATTTTTGATAAGTATTCTCCGATAATCCCCAGGCATAATAATTGGACGCTGCCAATAAATAATAAGGGCAACAGTACGGAAGCCCAGCCCGGTGCAGCATTATCGGTAAACAAACGAACAACCAGCACCCAGGCGATTAAACTGAAAGAAGCAAAACCGGATAATAATCCCAGGATGGTGATCATACGCAATGGTGCGGTAGAGAATGCGGTAATGCCTTTCCATGCAAAAGAGAGCATCTTTTTCAATGGATACTTGCTTTCACCCGCTTCCCGCGCCTGCCGCTCGTATTCCACGATAGATGAAGGGTAGCCCACCTCCCGTACAATACCGCGCAAGAATAAATTGGATTCACCATATTCCTTGAGCGATTCGAGCGCCCGGCGGGAGAGTAAGCGGAAATCAGCGTGGTTAAAAACGAGGTCTACCCCCATTTTTTTCATCAAATGGTAATAACCTTCAGCAGTGAAGCGCTTGAAAAATGTGTCTGTGTGGCGCGCTGAACGAACCCCGTAGACTACATCATTTCCTTTCAAGTACTCATCAACCATCGCTTCAATATTTTGTGGGTCGTCTTGTAAATCTGCATCAATACTAACGGTTATATCTTCCGTTGTGGTACACAAGCCGGCGTATAAGGCATTTTGATGGCCTTTATTTCGCGATAGCTTTATGGCGACTAATGAGGGGTTACGACCCGCTTCCTCACTGAGTATTTGCCAGGTTTTATCTTTACTGCCATCGTCTACCAGATAAATTTTAGAGTCGTGATTTATCTTTCCTTTATTAATCATGGATTCACGCAATGCCAACATTGTGGCTAATGTTTTTGGCAGCATTTCCTCTTCGTTGTAACAGGGAATAACAACAGCTAGCGAAGGTGTTGCAGCATTCATGGTTAGTGGTTCCTATAGATCCAGAATTTATGGACGCAAAAATTCAAAACAACTGTTATCCCTGTAGCCAGAAATTGGGCGACCAGATAATGCTCTACCGAGGGCAGAGGTAAATAATGATCAAAAATAAATAAAAAGGCTGCAAAGAGCGCCGTATTGGCTGATAAACCTATAGCCACCGCAAGGACAAATTTTGGAAATGTCTCTTTATGGTTGCTACGGCTATTGAATGTATAACGATAATTCGCCCAATAATTAAAGAGTGAGGAAAGCAGATAGCCAGCTACCGAGGCTCCAACCTCAGGTAATAAATGACTTTCAACAAACAGAATCAATAGTAAAAATTGAATCAGCGTGGAAAGCCCACCAACCCCTAAAAAAAAGGCGAAACGTTTCATTGTTATTTTGTTGGATTCTAACAGAAGTGAAATGGTAAAAAACGCCGCACATTAACATATTTTGATTATATGTGTCTGTGCTTTTACTGTTATCAGATGGGGAAACAAACGAAGAATCTGGCGGGCTTAACAACTGAAACGGTAAGCTAAAAGGATCAAGCCCAGCGCAACGCAACCCCTGCGCGTTCGATATACATATACTCCGGCTTGTTAGTGATAGGGTGACATGGATGGCGCAGATGATGATGGTCTGCCGTTGAACCCATGTATTCCCAGCAATAGCCTTCATTGACACATAGAGGGTCACCATCGTTAAGCGGATAACCGGCCAGTTCATCCCACATTTTTTGCCACTCAGGATGGTTAATGTCGAGATAGTGCATTGCTTATCCTTCTATATGATGTAGGCATGAACCATAGATTTATTGTGAATACTTAAGTTTTATTGTCAAGAAGTATTCTTAACCCAATGATTTAAAATGGGAAATAATTTTTAAAACCTGTGCGCAATTTCACTTATTATACAGTGCGCCTCGAAAGTTTGGCGCTTAAATTTGTATTTAAATGTAGGAAAGTAGCAAAAACTTTTTTAATCGCTATTTTATTTCATTAGAAGTTGGGTCGCGGGGTGGAAGGCTTTACGCTAGGGTAATGTTGGATGGGTTGGTAAGGTTCGGAGGAAAAATATGAACATTAGCCAAGCGGCGGCGGCGAGTGGTTTATCCAGTAAAGCTGTACGTTATTACGAGGAGCTGGGATTGGTTGTTCCTTCAAGGGATTCAAACAATAGTTACAGGGTTTATTCCCGCCAGGATGTGGAGCGCTTGCGTTTTTTACAGCGAGCCAGGGCTGTTGGTTTTGATTTGGATGTATGCAGGGAGTTGTTGGCGTTGTATGCCGACCCAAAGCGCCGTTGTGAACAGGTAAAGGCGCTGGTAATGGAAAAGGTTACGCATTTGGACCAGCAAGTTGCGGCATTGATGGATATGCGCGCCACCCTGGAAAGCATGGCTGCGGAGTGTGCCGGGGACCAAACCAGTGAGTGTGCCATTATCAACCAGTTATCTGGTGTTGATTCGTCGGTTGTTAGCAAATCCCGAGGGATGACATTTACCTTGTTGGGCGACCTAGGCGCGGAGTAGATTTGGTGTTTTTCCGTCCGGAAAAAGGCTATGATGCGCGCCGTTTTACTATTTGCGCGGAGAGTATATGAGCATCAAATCTGATAAGTGGATGCGCCGTATGGCTGAAGAGCACGGCATGATTGAGCCGTTTGAGCCGGGCCAGGTCCGTTACGACACCGCAGGCCATCGCATAGTGTCTTATGGAACATCCAGTTATGGTTATGATGTGCGCTGTGCCGACGAATTTAAAATTTTTACCAATGTGCACTCGACGGTAGTCGATCCTAAAAATTTTGATGAGAAGAGTTTTGTCGATATCAAAAGTGATGTCTGTATTATTCCCCCTAACTCTTTCGCCCTGGCCAGGACTGTAGAATATTTTCGTATTCCCCGTAATATCCTGACGGTATGTTTAGGAAAGTCCACCTACGCGCGTTGCGGGATTATTGTGAATGTGACCCCGCTGGAGCCGGAATGGGAAGGGCATGTCACCCTGGAGTTCTCAAATACAACTCCGTTGCCGGCTAAGATATATGCTAACGAAGGTGTGGCGCAGATGTTGTTTTTTGAGTCTGACGAGATTTGCGAAACCTCATACAGGGATCGCGGCGGTAAGTATCAGGGGCAGCGCGGCGTAACTCTGCCTCGCACTTGATAGGTTGCCATTGTGGGTGATGTGATCCCCTTTAAAAAACCGAGCCCTTTTGAAAAGCATAAAGGTAAGAGTTTATGCCGCAGTGGTTTTCATAAATGGGTGGTGGTGAAAGAAAAGCAGTTTGATGTGAAACAGGGAAAGCTGGTGACGATTTATAAATGCAGTCGTTGTGGCGAACAAAAAGTGGAATTGAAATAAAGGGTAAGGGTGAGGAAAACAAAAAGGCTCCGTGCGGAGCCTTTTTTATTAGCGCGTTTATTAATGCGATCAGTGGTGGTGATGACCGCCCGCACCATGTGCATGGCCGTGGCTCAATTCTTCTTCGGTAGCTGCGCGCACTTCAGTGATTTCTACATCAAAATTTAAATCAACACCTGCCAGCGGGTGGTTGCCGTCAATTGTTACCTGGTCACCCTCAACGCTGGTTACGGTCACAACTTGCAGGCCGTGTTCAGTTTCAGCGTGGAACTCCATGCCTACTTCGATTTTGTCGATACCGGAGAACATATTGGAAGGCAACTCCTGCACCAGGCTGTCATCGCGGAGGCCATAAGCCTGGGCAGCCACAACCGAGACATTTAATTTGTCGCCTACCGTTTTACCTTCCAGCGCATTTTCAAGGCCGGGAATGATGTTGCCTGCGCCGTGCAAATAAGACAGGGGTTCTTGCCCTTCGGAAGAATCAAGCACTTTGCCAGTGCCGTCGGTCAGGGTGTAATGGAAGCTGGCAACGCAATTTTCAGAAATATTCATAAAGGGCCTTTTGGTTAAATAGCTTGATTGAAATGGTGTCGGCGATCCATCCTAAAATTTTTCGATGGACTTGCCATCCAGGGTCGCCTTGTGGATGTAAATTGTGTATTCGTTGCCTTTTTCTTCCTGTTGCAAGCGCACCAGCAAATAGTCCCAATCTTTTGCCAGCCATGCATAAGTAACCCGTTCGTCACTTTCGCGGCTGCGTTTTACTTTAACGGTGTTTACTTTTCCCAGGGGGGTATCCAGGACTTCCTCGCCTAAGGTGATAAATTTGTAGGCTTTCAGGCGCCCGCCATCGGCAATTTGGTAACTGAAATTTTTCTGGCCATTGAGTAAATCCTGCTGCAATTGGATTTGGTAGCTAAGTTTATCCTGTACCCGCTGGTTGATATCCATTTGCCACGTGGTTTGTTGTACTTTGTTGGTAACAGTTTTTTTACTCCAATCGAAGCTCAAATCGGCATCACGATCTTTTCCCAATCCGCGGCGTTTATATACGTAGTGGAGCGGTTGTATGGTTTGCTTTACCGGGTCCCATTGCATCCTGCTGGTCTCGGTGATAGTGCCTATCATGGAGTCGAACTTAAACAGCAGCTCGTATTGGTTATGGGTGTTTTTTGTTAACCGGTTGGTGACAGTAATATTGAAGCCATACAACCTGGCTTTGTATTGGTTATCAAACGTTTTAGGGGCTTCGGCAGCTATAACAAACGTCGAAGAGAGCAACAGGCCAGTCAGGATCAGTTGATGAAAGCTAGGCATAGTATCGTCCGTTAGATATCGTTGGCCTCAATTTGATAACCGCCTTCCGCTAAAAGTTCACCGTTAAGCTCCGCCTTGCCGGCCACCATTCTCAATTTACCCTCGGCAAACCATTTCACTGCCAAGGGATAAATAACATGTTCCTGGCGCTGCACGCGCTTGGCCAGTAGCCCGGCGTCATCCGTGGCGAGCACCGGTACTTTCGACTGGATTACCACCGGACCGCCATCCAGTTCGGCAGTTACAAAGTGGACGCTTACCCCATGGTGGCTTTCACCGGCATCAATTGCGCGCTGGTGGGTGTGGAGCCCCTGGAACTTTGGCAGCAGTGAAGGATGGATATTCAACATCCGGCCAAGGTAATGTTCGGTGAATGCGGGAGTGAGTATACGCATGAAACCTGCCAGGACTACCAGGCCGGGTATATAGGCATCAATGGTGCGCATCAACTCGCTATCAAATGCTTCCCGCGTTGCATAGTTTTTGTGGTCCAGCACCAGGGTTGGGATGCCCGCGTTATGGGCGCGGGTAAGGCCCATAACTTTCGGGCGGTTACTGATTACTGCAACGATTTCTATCGGCAAATCGCCGCTGGCGACTCCATCAATCAAGGCTTGCAGGTTGCTGCCGCTGCCCGAGATAAGTACCACAACCCGCAAGGGGTTTAACGCATTCGACATGGGTTACAGGCCTTGCAATTCAACGCGATGTTCGTCGCCCGCCGCTTTGGCGATATGGCCGATAATAAATGCGTTTTCACCGGCTGCACGCAAAATGCCGAGGGCATTCTCTTTTGCGCTTGCAGGAACCGCAATCACCATACCCACGCCGCAGTTAAAGGTGCGGTACATTTCGCGAATGTCCACATTGCCGCCTTTTTGTAGCCATTGGAATACCGGCGGGAAAACCCAGCTTTTGGTATCGATTACAGCTTTGCAGCCTTCCGGCAGTACGCGCGGGATATTTTCAGTGAGGCCGCCACCGGTAATATGGGCCATCGCGTTAACGGTAGATTCCCTGATCAATTTCAAAACGGATTTTACATAGATGCGGGTAGGTTCCATGAGCGCGTTGGCGAGGGTTTTTCCACCGCAATCCTGATTCAAATCGGCATTGGTAACATCGATAATTTTGCGAATTAATGAATAACCATTGGAGTGTGGGCCGCTGGACGTGAGGCCGATCAGGATGTCGCCTTCCTTCACCTTGCTGCCATCGATAATCGCGGCTTTTTCCACCACACCCACGCAGAAACCGGCAAGGTCATAATCTTCGCCTTCGTACATGCCGGGCATTTCCGCAGTTTCACCCCCCACCAGCGAGCAGCCGGACAGTTCGCAGCCATCGCCGATGCCCGCAACGACCGCCGCTGCGACCTCAACATTCAATTTGCCGGTGGCATAGTAGTCGAGGAAGAAGAGCGGCTCGGCTCCGGTGACGACCAGATCGTTCACGCACATGGCTACCAGGTCGATGCCAATGGTGTCGTGCTTTTGCAGGTTCATTGCCAGGCGCAGCTTGGTACCGACACCGTCAGTGCCGGAAACCAGCACAGGTTGGCGATAACCTTCCGGGATTTCACACAGGGCTGCAAACCCGCCCAAACCGGCCATCACCTCGCGGCGGCGAGTGCGCTTGGCAACGCTTTTGATGCGCTCTACCAGTGCGTCGCCCGCGTCAATATCAACGCCTGCATCTTTGTAACTTAAGGATGGAGTAGGGGTTTGGTTTTGGCTCATAAGAAGGGGCTCACAGCACGGACAGTTGGGGTGGTTTTAAAAACGGCGGCCATTCTAGCAGTTTATGCCGGTGCTGGGGAAACTTGCCCGAAATAGTCCAGGGGCTCGCAGGGAAATTGTGATGATGGGCTCCAACGGAGCCTGCGCCTGTTGCGGCAAGCCTGTTACAATGCGCCCCATTATTTTGTCGTTGCCGGTCGTCGGCGTTGTTATTCAGGGGTCAGCTTTGGCGCATTCTCGGTCAATTCGTTTGTTATTGTCTTTGGTTTGTTTGCTGGCTGGCGGTGTTAACGCCGGGCAAAAGGTGGATATATATAAGGCGGATGTGCTGGTAAAAAACCAGGCGGAAGCGGAGCGCAATGCAGCGGCACGGGCGAGTTTTGGCGAGTTGGTGGTGCGTGTCAGCGGCCAACGTAGCGCGCTTGACCATCCGGTAATCCGGCAGGCATTGCCCAAGGCGCAGAATTATCTGTTTGGTTTTACTTATAAATCCACCGCTGAAACAATTACGGAAGGTGAGAAGTCATTTCCCGCCCTGGCGCTGCAATTAACCTATGAACCCCGCGCCATTGACCAATTGTTGCGCGAGGCACGGTTGCCACTCTGGCCGGCAGTTCGTCCCAAGGTTTTGGTATGGCTGGTATATAAAGATGCAACCGGTTTACACCAGGTCCCCCAAGCCCTTGATGTGCAAGCGATGAATGCCCAGGCCGGTTACCGGGGATTACCTCTTGTGTATCCCAAACTGGATTTGGAGGACAGCTTATCGGTCACCGCGGAAGATGTCTGGGCGGTTGATCTGGCCAAGGTCAAAGCCGCATCCCTTCGCTATAAGGCAGATGCGGTTTTGGTTGGCCGCTACACACCAACCAGCCTTGGTCCGATTCCGGCACCGGCGGCGATGCGACCTGCTGCTCTTGATGCTGAACCATTTGCAGGTGCTGAACCGGCTTCAACGGATATATCCAGCTCCATAACCCTGCCGGTAGCAACCGAAACGGTGGACAACACCGCACCTGCCTCGGGTCCATGGATAGGCGACTGGCAGCTTATCCATGGTGACAACCAGCAATCTTTCGCTGATGAAACTCCCGAAGTGGCGGGATTGTTTGCTTCGGCAATAGATCGCGCCGCTGATTATTTTGCCAACCAGTACGCCATTACTCCGAGCAATCAAGGTCCTACATCCATTGTGTTGCATATTGGCAATATCGCCAGTTTCGGTGCGTTCAAGCAGGTCCAACGCTACCTGGATGAACTGGCGATGGTCCAGCGCGCGGAAGTGATCTCCGTTAATGCGGAGGGTTTACTGGTACGTTTGATTACCGACGGGGACGTTAAATTATTAATGAGTACCCTTGCACTTGGCCGTCGCCTGGCGCCTATACAATCAGAAAGCCTTGAGGCTTCCAGTGTTCGGGGAGGGGTTGCAGGTGAATCTGGCTCCCAGGATACGCAGGACCCGATGGCATCAGGCATTGATGCCGAGGCTATGGCTGAATTGGAGCAGGCATTGGCCAGCGAACAAATGCCAGGGGCAAACGGCGAAGCAATGGCCGCAACAGCAGCAGTTGATACCAGCGCCCTACACGCGGGAACCCTGGAAGATCCGTTAATGTACGTTTGGCAAAAATAGAGTTTGGCAGAAGTGGTTATGGGTAACATGCCGCAACAATTATCCTTGAGCGTCAATTTGAATGACGACGCAACGTTTGAAAATTTTTATGCGCCTGCACAGACGCACAACGCCATGGTAGTCCAGGGCTTGCGTGAGCAAGTGGAGGGGCGGGGTGAGGCCTTTATTTATTTGTGGGGTGCCCCCGGTTGTGGCCTGACGCATTTATTGCAGGCAGCTTGCCACCAGGCGCAGGAGATGGGCATGTCAGTTCAATACCTGCCGCTGCGCGATCTGGTGGGTTATGCGCCGGAAGAGTTATTTATAGGTCTTGAGGAACTGGATTTGATTTGCCTTGATTGCCTGCCCACCATTGCCGGGCGTGCTGATTGGGAGCTGGCGATATTTAATTTATACAATCGTTTGCGTGAGCGCGGCAGGCGTTTATTGGTTGCCGCCGAGCACAATCCGCGGGAGCTGGCGATTGCATTGGAAGATTTGCGTTCGCGATTACAGTGGGGAATTACCTATCAGGTGCACAACCTGAGCGATGACGAAAAACAGCAAGCGCTGCAATTGCGCGCCCGCGCCCGCGGCCTTGAATTGAATGATGAAGTGGCGCAATACATTATCCAGCGGTTACCGCGCGACACTAATGAACTTTTCTGGCAGCTTCAACGGCTCGACCATGCTTCCCTCGCAGAACAACGTAAGTTGACGATTCCTTTTGTAAAGAAAGTTTTAGCAATTTGATCCCGCCGGGCATAGCGCCCACAATTCCCTTGCTTTAATTTTAATTCCTGCGTCGCCTTCACTCCTTTTGCATAAATCGAGGCGACGAACCTTAATCGGTGCCTTAAGTGCATGTCACATTTTTACCTGTCACAACAACTGCAACAGCATAATTAAAAACAGCTAACGGAGACTTATATGTTATTCACCCCCGGCACACTTGCCAAAGCAATTGCGTTGGCCAGCCTTGCCAGCGTTTTAGCTGGCTGCGATGGCGGTAGTTCGAATGGCGACTCACATGGTGGTTCGAATTCGCAAATAGCCAGTAGTGCGCCTGGTTCCGCTACTGCGTCTGGTTTAATTAAATTAAACCAATTGGGGTTCTTGCCTGGGGCGATGAAGGTGGCGGTAATACCGGATGTTGCTGCCACTCGTTTTAAATTAGTGAAAGCCGGTTCCACGACAGAAGTATTTAGCGGTGACCTTGCTGCTGCCGCGACTTGGGATGCATCCGGCGAGCGGGTGAAACTGGCGGATTTTTCCAGCCTAAAAACGCCGGGTGATTATCAAATTAGCGTAGATGGCGTAGTCGATTCCCAGGTGTTTACAATTGCGGCCGATGCTTATACGTCGTTAGCGGCGGCGAGCATCAAAGCATTTTATTTCAATCGCAGCGGTATTGAATTATTGCCTGAGCACGCCGGGAAATTTGCGCGTCCGCTGGGGCATCCGGACACACAGGTATTGATCCATCCCTCCGCTGCGAGTGATGCGCGCCCCGCCGGTACCCTGGTATCCAGCCCCAAGGGTTGGTATGACGCGGGTGATTACAACAAGTACATTGTCAATTCCGGCATCTCAACGTATACATTGCTGGCTGCGTATGAACATTTCCCCGGGCTGTTTAACAACCAAAACCTGGCAATCCCCGAAAGCGGTAACGCAATACCGGATTTACTCGATGAAACGCTGTGGAACCTCGAGTGGATGCTGAGCATGCAAGACCCGAATGATGGGGGTGTTTATCACAAGCTTACTAATAAGAGTTTTGATGGCACAGTCATGCCCCACGAGGCAACTACCGAACGTTACCTGGTCCAGAAAACCACAGCGGCGGCGCTGGATTTTGCGGCGGTAATGGCAACAGCCAGCCGCGTGCTGGCGCAATACGAGGCTCAATTGCCGGGCCTTTCGGCAAAAATGTTGGCAGCGGCGGAATCTGCATGGGCTTGGGCTAACGCCAATCCGGCAATTACCTATCAACAGCCCGCTGATGTATACACCGGGCAATATGGCGATAACAACCTGGCTGATGAATTCGCCTGGGCGGCTGCCGAGTTATATATCACTACCCAAAATGAAAATTATTACGCTGCACTCAGACCGGCTGAAACAACCAACACAGTACCTTCGTGGGGCGATGTTCGCGGTTTGGCCTGGATTTCACTCGCGCATCATCGCGAGCAATTAACCGCGATTGCCGATAAGGAATTAATTTCAACGCGCATTGAGTCACTAGCAGCCAGTTTGCACACCGCATGGTCTGCATCGCCCTACAAAGTCAGTATGCAAAAAGGGGATTTTGTTTGGGGAAGCAACTCTATTGCACTCAACCAGGCAATGATGCTGGTCCAGGCTTATCGATTAAACGGTAGGCGCGAATATCTGGACGCCGCCCAATCACAACTGGATTATGTTTTGGGGCGCAACGCAACCGATACTGCGTTCGTTACCGGGTTCGGCAAAAAATCCACATTGCATCCGCATCATCGTCCCTCTGAAGCGGATGGTATCGTTGAACCCATCCCCGGATTTATTGCCGGTGGTCCGCAGCCGGGACAGCAGGATAAATCCGATTGCGAGGCAAGCTATCCGTCCAATCTTGCTGCCAAATCCTATCTGGATAATTATTGCAGTTATGCCAGCAATGAAATTGCCATCAATTGGAATGCCCCCCTTGTTTATGTGGTTGCCGCCATACAAGCTTTAACGCCGCAATAAACACGAAGTCATCCGTCGAAAACGCCAGCCCCGGGGCTGGCGTTTTTGTTTCTGTGAGCTACAGGCTGGTTTTGGTTGTCCAATTTGCGCAACGTAATCTAATAATTCTTACCTAACCTGTATTTAACGCTGAGGTGCGTGCCATGCAAACCTGCGTAAAAAAAATTATCGTTATTACAGTTTGTTTTACTTTGGCGGCTTGTGGCGGTGGTGGAAGTGGTGATGGGGGAGTTAATAAACCGACGTCTTCGATAGCAGGTTCTTCAATAAGTCCTATTCTTTCGTCTTCAAATTCAAGCTTTCCACTGTCAGCAACTTCATCCATCGGGTCCTCGCAAGACCTGCCATTATCAAGTATCGCATCATTACATTCAGTTTCTTCAAGTTCTGTCATTCCCCAATCATCCAGCACAGGTGCGGTGGTTGGTATTGCAGCACGGCCTTCCAATAAAACGTGCCTGGCGCCAACACCAATAACATCAGGAACAACCACCATAAGCTGGAGCGCGGTTTTTCCTTCCCTGCCCAATATTGCGCAGGCGACAAATTTAATCCAGGCCCCGGATGACAACAGTGCCTGGTATGCGTTGCGTCAATCCGGGCTCGTTGTGCGCTTTCCAAACCAATCCACCGCAAATGCGTTAACAACGGTATTGGATATCGAAGACCGCGTGGATTTTGATGGCGGTGAAACAGGTTTGTTGGGAATTGCATTCCATCCGCAATTTGCGACCAATCGCTATGTATATTTCTATTACACGGGGCAAAGCCCGGCCAATAACCTGGAATCGCGCATTGCGCGTTATCAATTCGCGGCGGATGGCACTATTAGTAAAAATAGCGAATTAATTTTGTTACGGTTCGATCAACCCTATTCCAACCACAATGGTGGTCAATTGGCGTTTGGTAACGACGGTTATCTATATATCAGCTCCGGCGATGGCGGCAGTGGCGGCGACCCGCAACAGAATGGCCAAAACACCAATAATTTATTGGGAAAAATTTTGCGCATTGATGTGGATACTGTGGCGAATGGAAAAAATTATGGCATCCCGGCTGATAATCCATTCGCCAACGGTGGCGGTTCACCGGAAATTTGGGCTTATGGTTTGCGCAATCCCTGGCGTTTTAGTTTTGACAAGGAAACGGGAGAATTATGGGCAGGTGATGTAGGGCAGCGTGCCTGGGAAGAAATTAATTTAATCACCCGCAACGGCAACTACGGTTGGGGCGATATGGAAGGTGAAAGCTGTTATAGCGGCAGGCCCACTTGCTCGACAGCAAATAAAATTTTACCGGTGTTATCAATCAGCCATAACACCGGAGTGTGCTCTGTGATCGGCGGCTTTGTTTATCGCGGCACACAATATCCTGCCGCCTATGGCAAATATTTTTTTACTGATTATTGCCTCAATACCATGCAATCCATTACGCGCGGTGATAACGGCGTTACTGTCGGTACCCA
Source organism: uncultured Cellvibrio sp. (assembly GCA_946480695.1). The sequence goes on along the minus strand of CAMLKG010000045.1, from coordinate 14,921 downwards.
CGGCAATGTGCCGGTGGATATAGTGTCTTTCGCACAAGACAACGAGGGCGAGCTTTACGCAATAGGCCAATCGGGTGCGGGCTCGCAAATTGTGAAGCTCCAGGCGACCGGTGGCGAATTGGTTCCTGGCTCCATGGCACAGCGTCTTTCCGCAACGGGTTGTGTTGATGCCACCAACCCTGCAATGCCCGCAGCGGCGATGATTCCCTATCAGGTTGAAAGCCAGCTTTGGTCGGATTCGGCTGGAAAAGATCGCTTCCTCTCCTTACCTGATAATACGCAAATCAATCTTACCGCCGACGGTGATTTTTTATTTCCCGTTGGTAGCGTGTTGATGAAGCATTTCAAGCTGGGCGATAAATTGGTTGAAACCCGTTTATTTTCACATAGTGAACTGGGATGGCAGGGATTCAGTTATGAATGGCAGGATGACCAGGCCGACGCAACCTTATTAACGGATGCAAAAGAAAAAACAATCGATGGCATTCAATGGCAATACCCCAGTCCAGCGCAGTGCTTGATTTGCCATACGGAAGTGGCGAATTTCTCATTGGGCCTGGAAGCGAAGCAATTGAATGCGGCGATACATTATCCCGCAACTAATATCACTGCAAATCAGCTCGATACCTTAACCCACATCCGGTTATTCACATCGCCCTTATCCACTGCACAAAAAACAGAAAAATTATTTTCGCTGACGGATGCAACAGCAACACCAAGCCAACGGGCACGCTCATACTTGCATAGCAATTGCGCGGGTTGCCACAGCCCGCAAGGGCCGACACCCACAAACCTGGATTTGCGCTATGCAACAAGCCTGGCGGCAACCCACGCATGTGATTCATTACCGCTGGCGGGCGATTTGGGAATTGCCAACGCGCGCCTGATTGCGCCGGGTGAACCGGAGCGTTCAGTATTATTGGCGAGGATGAAAGTGCGCGACGGTAACCAAATGCCACCCCTGGCGTCGCATTTGGTAGATGAAGCGGCGGTACAAGTGATAAGTGATTGGATTGCAAGCTTGGCGGGGTGTGAGTGATACAGGATTACTTTGTATACTCCATTTGGCAACTTTTTAAAGTTGTATTAATTATCAATTTTTGTTATTTGACACTTCGCTCAAAATATTTTCATGGCCCGATTTTTTCAGGAATGCCGCAACTGATTGAAGTACTTTCTCGGACCAAAACTCATAACCTTCAGGCCATGGGCATTCGCCTGTGGTTTGAAGGTCAACTGCTTCATCAATCATTTTCCAAAAAAATACGCTAATTCTCTTGGCTTCATCCAGACTAATAGGTCCGGATCTTTCCAATAATTCGGGTATTGATTGGTCGCCAAATTTTTTGGAGAAAAACAGAATGAATTCTTTTTCCTCTGGAAATCTATAAGAGATCATATGAGTTTGCTTCCACTTTTTATTATGGTCATCCTATGTGCTAAAAGCTTCAATTTTGAAATAAGAGAAGTGAGCAGCATAGGTTCTGTTACCGTGAGGAAATAATGTTCCGGGTTTGTCTGATCCGGAACAAATTTCAAGCCAGGAGGAATGTCTGCTTTTTCGAGAATCCAATATACGTTTATTGTCTTTTTGGGATTAAAGCGTCTTTTCATGGCATAAACGAGGCTTAAGTTTTCAAGCGACGCTGAAAATGAAAGGCCCATTTGATCGTGAGGCTTAACCCATTTATGATCCTCAGATAAAAACCAATCTTTGATACGAACCCCTTTTATAATATGTTCCTTTTTACCGGCATCACGCTTTCTATATAAAGTGGGATGGCTCAGTTTTAGTGTGGGACGCATTAATATAGTTTCGTATTCTTTAATTAGCTCACTGATGTCCTCCAAAGTTTTAAATTGTGTAATCATTATTTCCTTACCTTACATACTCCACTGGTCAGCATTTAGTTGATTTTTTGCAATATCAGGGTGCTACGCAATCAAAACATTTCACATAAATACCGCGTGGGTCATTCAGGCTTTGGATTTCCTGCAATGGTTTTAGGGCTGGTGCCAGGTCATTCAATAAACGGAGTGAGGCAAATTTTTCCAGCAGCGTGTTAGGTGTGAGAATCCCGGATTGGCCACCTGTTAATGAACGCATGAATTCTTCCTTGGGGGAGAGCGGGCGCTGTACGAATTCCACTTTGTATTTATCCAGGCCGGCGTTTTTTGCGATGGCCGCAATTGCATCTTTTAATGTGCCCAACTCATCTACCAAACCGATTTCCCTGGCTTTGGTGCCGGTCCATACGTGGCCCTGCGCAATTTCATGGATTGCCGCTTTATCCTGGTTGCGTGCTTCTGCAACCAGGGTGATAAAACGTTGGTAAATGCTGTCAACGCCCTGTTGCACTACCTTGCCGGCCTTTTCGGTAAGCGGGCGATCCAGCCGCATGGTTCCCGCTAACTCCGTGGTGCCGACACCGTCGGTGCTGATGCCGATTTTTTTCAATGCGTTTTCCAGGGTGGGGAATGCGCCGAATACACCGATGGAGCCGGTAATAGTGGTGGGTTGCGCCCAGATTTTATCGCCCGCGGTGGCGATCCAGTAACCACCGGAAGCGGCGACGCTGCCCATGGAAATATAAACGGGAATTTTTTTCTCGCGCAATTTAACAATTTCCGCACGAATAATTTCCGAGGCAAACGCACTGCCGCCACCGGAATCAATACGGATAACAAGGGCTTTTACGTCTTTATCTTCCTCGACCTGGCGCAACACCTGGAGCATGGTTTCGCTGCCGATGGTGCCGTCGGGTTGATGTCCATCCACAATGGAACCCACCGCGGCGATAACCGCAACTTTATTTTTTTCCGTATCAGGCAGTTTACGCGCATCCGCGAGGTAGGATTTAACCCCTACGCCATTAAACCAATTACCTTCATCACTTTTCCCCGCGAGGCCAATCAACATTTGTTCGGTATCCTGGCGTGACTGGATTTTATCAACCAGCGCTTTTTCCATGGCGAGTTTGGCGGTGTCACCTTCGGTGAGGGCCATGTGCGCATCCATATTGTTGACATAATCGTTAATGCTGCCGGGGGGTAAACGGCGGCGCTGTTCAATATTGCCGGTGTAAGTTGCCCAGAGTTCATTGATCCATTGTGAATTGTGTTCACGCGATTCCTCGGACATGTCGTCGCGCAAAAAGGGTTCCAGGTAATCCTTATATTTGCCGGAACGGAATGCGTGGATGGTAACCCCGAGTTTATCCAATGCGGTTTTGTAGTAATTCATGTAACGGCTGTAACCGGTAATTTCCACGACGCCCATATTGTGCAGATAAATTTCATCGGCATAACTGGCGAGGTAGTATTGCTCCTGTGAATAATTGTCGCTTACGGCGATAACTTTTTTGCCGCTGTGTTTAAAGTTTTCCAAAGCCTGGCCAATTTCGGTCATTTTGCTTAGGCCACCGCCAACTAACTTGCCCGGTTCCAGCACGATAAGGGATACACGTTTATCGCTCGCAGCCTTGTTGATGGCTTCCACCAGTTCACTAACCACGGTTTCATTTTCTTCGGGGTTTTCATCGGCGAGCAATGCGCTGGCGGGGTCGATGTAACTGCGCTGGTCAACTAATACGCCGGTGGGCGAAATACGCAACGCAAAGTTGTCCGGCAATGGCCGGGGCACACTGGCGCCGAGCATAGCGATAATAATCAGGATAATTAAAATAAATACCAGGTTTGCCAGGGTGTTCCTGATCCAGGTAAGTGCTCCACCGAGGTAGCCCATAAAACGCCAGAAACCAATGGGTTCCTTGCGTATGGGTTTGCGATGCGCAGGTCCGTTGCGAGGTGCAGGCGCGGGTTGCGGTGATTCAGGTGGTTCGTAGTAATTGACTGACACGATAAATTCCTTGGATCAAGTGTTACTGCTTTCGACAGCGGGCGCTTGGGTAGATTGGGTTTTTGTGTACAAATAATAATTCCAGTATTGCAACCAGCGGCTGGTCATCATGGAAGCGATAAACAATACTGTCACCAATATTGTGATTAACCAATCACTCCACCACCAGCGCCCCATTAACAACGGAACTATGGCGACAAAATACATCAGTGCAACAAAACATAGCCAACTGTAGCTGCGGTGCGTTTCGTTGCGTAATGCGGGAATGAAAACCAGAAGCGGGATACATTGCATCATCCACAATTTCATGTTGCCCGCGTCACGCATAATATTCAGCAAGGTAAATAACAATAACAAACTGGCGTAACAACCCAAGGTTAACCAGCGGCCCGCGCGCAATTTTTTTTCCAGGATGAGGGCATCGGCGTCGGTAATGAGAATTTCTTTTTTAGCCTTGCCAGTTTCATTGTTCCGGGGGTTATCAGTTTGAGTCATGAATTAACCTTGTGTTTAATTTTTTAATTTCGACGCGAGTATCGCGACACGCTTGCCCAATGCCTGGCATAAATCAATTTCTTCCGCGCTGAGCCGGATGGGATTATCACCGTGCGCAAAATGCGAGGCACCGTAAGGCGTGCCGCCGGTATGGGTGGTGTTTAGGCCGGGTTCGCTGTAGGGAATTCCGGCGATAACCATGCCCTGGTGCAGCAGCGGCAACATCATGGATAACAATGTGGTTTCCTGTCCGCCATGCAAGGTGGAGGTAGAGGTAAATACCGCCGCGGGTTTGTTAATTAAATCGCCGTTGAGCCAATGGCTGCTGGTGCCATCGAGGAAATATTTCAACGGCGCGGCCATGTTGCCGAAACGGGTGGGGCTACCGAGGATCAAGCCGGCGCAGTTTTTCAAATCTTCCGCAGTACAGTAGACGGCGCCGCTGGCGGGAATTGCCGGTTCAACGGCTTCGATGGTGGTTGAGACCGCAGGCACTGTGCGCAGTCGCGCTTCAATACCCACTTGTTCAACGCCGCGTGCGATATGTTTGGCCATTTCCAATGTCGAACCGTTGCGGCTGTAGTACAACACCAATACATAGGTAGACATAGTTAGCCCCTTCTTAAAGGATGGTTAATACATTTTCGGGTGGACGACCTATGACGGCTTTATCGCCGTTAATGGCGATAGGGCGTTCAATTAACCTGGGGTTTTCCACCATCGCTTTAATCAACGCGGCTTCGCTGAGGTTTTCATCGGCCAGGTTTAATTCCTTGTAGGCATCTTCCCCTTTGCGCAACAGTCCGCGCGCGCTCATGCCCAATGTTGCGAGTAACGCCTTAAGTGCTTTGGCGGTGGGTGGTGTTTCCAAATAGAGGATGACTTCCGGTTCTATGCCGTTATCGCGTAACAGGCCCAGGGCATCGCGCGATTTTGAACAGCGCGGGTTATGGTAGAGTGCAATCATTTTCAATTTCCGTTGTGGGACCGACGTCGATTATAGCGGCTGGGTTCCGGTTTAGGTTTAAGGATTTATGGATATGCCGTGGTTGAATGCGCATTGGGCCAACATACAAAAGCACTATCACTGGTTGCTGGGGTTTTTTTGTTTAATGGTTCGCCAATACCAAGCCAGGGAATGCCAAAAGAGCGCCGCGTCACTGACCTATGTCACGCTCTTCGCCACAGTGCCGATGATGACTGTTACCTATTCGATGTTTTCCATCATCCCCGCCTTCCAAAACCTGGGCGATCAGTTGCAAAACCTGTTGTTTGACCATTTCCTGCCCAATAGCGAACAGGACCTGGGGAAATACCTCCAGGACTTTTCCGCCCAGGCGCGCCAGCTAACGGCGTTCGGCCTGGTGTTTCTCCTCATCTCCGCGTATTTGATGCTGAAAAACATCGAGCAAAACTTTAATGCTATTTGGGGGGTCGCGCGCGGTCGGCGGGGGGTGGCCAATTTTTTATTGTATTGGGCGGTGTTGAGTTTGGGGCCGCTATTGTTAGGTGCCGCCTTGGCGATGAGTACTTACCTGGCCTCTTTCCGCTTATTGGTGGGGCCTTACGATAGCCTCGGGGTAGTTGAAACGGTATTGCGGTTTGCGCCCTGGTTCCTGACCTGGGCGGCGTTTACCTTGCTATTTGTAGTCGTGCCCAACTGCAAGGTGCCGGTGTCCCACGCCATGGTCGGCGGATTCTTTACCACCCTGTGCTTCCAGGGATTAAAGGCAGCGTTCGGGTGGATTGTCAGCCATTCCTCATTCACCCTGGTCTATGGCGCTTTTGCCGCTGTACCGCTGTTCCTGTTGTGGGTAAACCTGATATGGACGGTGATACTTGGCGGTGCGGTGTTTGTCCATACGATTAATGCCCATCAGATCGGTTTACGGGTGCGCAATTACCCGGACTTGCTCGCCTGCCTGCTGGTTCTATGGCGTTGTTATCAGGCCTCCCGGCGGGGCGCTGCGGTACCGGAGCGCGCCTTATCGCGCGAAGGTTTATCGACCCAGCAATGGTTGCGGCTGAGCGAGGCCCTGGTGAAGCACCATGTGCTGACCACCAACTACCAGGGCGACTATGTGCTCTGCCATGATTTGAAGAACCTGCGCCTGCTCGATTTGGCCAATATGCTTGAAATACCGCACCAGTTACCCGCAGAGCCGGAATCGCTCATGGATTTGCCCTGGGGCGCGGAAGCCCTGGCGGAACTCGGGGCCGTGGATCAATTTACCCGGGAGCGGCTGGAGCGCTCGGTTGAATCCTTATTTTGCGCGGCGGAGCGTGCCAAAGGCCCTAAACACGGCGGTTAAAAAATCCTTGTGGGGAAACCGCCCCTGTCTATACTCTCGTTAACAACCAACATTGGACCTATAAGACCTGTTTCCATATGGCGATTCCCCTGCTGATTTGTGATGACTCTATGATGGCGCGCAAACAGGTAGCGCGTTCCTTGCCCGCAGGCCTGGATGTCGAGATCACCTTTGCCACTAACGGCATTGAAGGCCTGCAAGCGATTCGGGAGGGCAAGGGAGAAATGGTATTCCTGGACCTGACAATGCCGGAAATGGATGGTTACCAGGTGTTGGAAGCGGTAAAGGACGAAGGGCTGGATGCGATGATCATTGTTATTTCCGGCGATATCCAACCGGCTGCCCACTTGCGCGTGACCCAACTCGGCGCCCTGGATTTTATCCAAAAACCGGTGAATCCCGACAAACTGGCGGAAACCCTGAAAAAATTTGGTTTCATCTGATTCTGGTGTTTTGCGCCGCCTGCCGTTAGATTGCCGCCAGTTTATTAACCGGACCGGCCAATCCCATGACTTCATCCTCTCCTCTATCAACGTCCCTGACCCTGTCCAGCTTTGGCCAAAAACTTTGCACCGAGGCAGGCATAGTCACGCTGATGGATGACCTGGGCGATGCCTTGCGGGTCAATCCCGACATGATTTTTATGGGCGGCGGTAACCCGGCGCGTATCCCGGCAATGGAGCGGGCCTTTGAAGATGCCTTGCGTGAAACGCTGGGGGATGCGCACGAAACCCATCAACTCCTGGGGGTATACCAGCCGCCCCAGGGCGATGCCGAATTGCTTGACAGTATTGTTGAGCTATTGACCCGTGAATACGGCTGGCCGATTTCACGCGCGAATGTTGCACTTTCCAACGGCAGCCAGTCGGCATTTTTCGTGTTGTTTAATTTGTTAGCGGGCGATTTTCCCGGGGGTGGCAAAAAGCGCATCCAATTGCCGCTCACACCGGAATACCTGGGATACAGCGATTTGGGAATTTGCGCTGATTTTTTTACCGCGACGCGCCCGAACATAGAAATCTTGCCGGACGGCTTCTTTAAATATCATGTGGATTTCGCGCAATTAACAATTACCGACGATACCGGTGCGCTTTGTGTTTCCCGCCCGACCAACCCCACGGGCAATGTCATCAGCGATGATGAGTTGATGAAACTGGATGCCCTGGCGCGTGCGCATAATGTGCCGTTTATAGTGGATGGCGCCTACGGTACACCCTTTCCCAATATTTTATTTGCCGACGCCCGGCCCCACTGGAACGACAATACCATCCTGGTGCTTAGCCTCTCCAAGTTGGGTTTACCCGGCGCGCGCACCGGCATAGTCATTGCCAACCCGGAAGTCATTAACGCGTTCGCCAGGGCCAATACGATTTTAAGTTTGGCGACGGGAAATTTCGGCCCGGCCCTGGCGCGGCATTTATTGCAGGACGGCAATATCCTGCACCTGAGCCGCGCGGTGGTAGCGCCGTTTTATCGGGCCCGGATGGAACATGCGGTGGCAACCTTTAAACAGCACCTGGGGGACTTGCCTTGCTTGATCCATAAACCCGAAGGCGCAATTTTCCTGTGGTTATGGTGCAGGGATTTGCCGGTGTCCAGCGAAGAGCTTTACCAGCGGTTAAAGGCGCGCGGTGTGCTGGTGGTATCGGGCCATCATTTTTTTCCCGGCCTGGAAGATGATTGGCAGCATAAGCATGAATGTATCCGGGTGACTTATTGCCAGGAGGCGGGAGTTGTCGAGGCGGGAGCGAGAATCATTGCGGACGAGTTGCGGGGTATTTATGCCGCAGGCTAAAACTTCGTTGGGTACTTCCCCGCAAATAGCGGTAAACAGCAAATAAAAATCCCGGAAGAACATCCATGTCCGTCCGGGAAACCTCCGGTTTAATGCTTCCTTACGGGTAAAACCTGGTTACAAGCCGGTCCCGTTAACCCACACGTTATTGATGCGGCCAGTGGCGGTTGGCAGGCGCACGCTGGTGTAGCCCGCTTTTTCGGCAATGGTCATCAGCACATTACTGTGGTTAATCCCGCCGGTAGCCGCCGTTTGGTCACCCCAGCGCTTGCCGATGTTTTCTGCGCCCAGGGGACGCAAGTCCACGGATCGCCCCGTAACCAGGCCGGCATTCTTGCCACCGGCCAGGAACATGGGGATGCGGTAGTGGTCGTGGCGGTTGCCGTGGCCCAGGTCAGATACGGTGCAGATGATGGTGTTATCCAGCAGGCTGCCGTTTACGTCGGGGGTATTTGCCAGTTTCTGGATGAATTGGCGGATTTGCCCCATCCACCAGATTTTACTGGTGGTGTGCGCAGCGGCGTCCTGGTGCGACAGGTCGTGGTCACCCGTACCTGTGCCGGGTACCACAATGGGTGATACCGGCACGCCGTACATGAACGAGATACTCCGGGTAATACCGCAGGACAGTGTGGCTACTGCTATGTCCTGCTGGATGGCGGAGATGTTTGCCAGGACCTGGGTCGCCCACAGCGCTTGCTCCTCGCCGCCGACAACCTGGTCAACGCGGGGCTTAATGCTGGTACCTACGTCCAGGCAACCCACCATGGACGCCGCGTTGATCTTCTGTTCCAACACATCCAATGCCGCAACATGTTGCTCCAGTCGTTCGCGTTCGATGCTGCCCAACTGGGTAGTCAGGCGCGTCAGGTCTTCACGGGCGCGGGCTAACACCTGGATCTGGTTAGGGTCCACACCGGCCGCCGCCGCCCCGAACAATTGCGGGTACAGGATGCGGGGGTCATCGACCGGGTGCAAACTGGTGCCGTTGTCATAGGCGACGCGCTTGGTGGTATCGCTACCCCATTTGGTGCCGACACCCATTTGCAAGGAGGGGCGGGACACGCCGGAGCTGGCGCGGTTGGCCCAGTCCTCCTTGCCCATTTGCACATCGATGGACGTTGCGCCCGAGCTGCCGCTTGCCACACCGGTCAGGCACTTCAGGGCACCACCTTCGTGGGTATTGGCACTGCCTTCATAGCCGATCCCATCCAGGAACAGCAAGTGCTCTGCTACCGGTTGCAGCGGCGCGCTCATGGCCGGAAAACTGGACAGGGCACCGGCGCGCGGGAAGAACACATCCGGTACGCAACCGTTGGGGTGATAGATAAACAGTGTGCGGATGCGCTGGGTTCCAGCGGCCATGGCCGAACGGGCGAGGATGGTCGCCAGTGGGGTCATCGCCGTCATAGAGCCAGCGGCTATGGCCTTGATTAATGAACGTCTTTTCATGATGACTCCTATTTGCGATTCAGGTAGCTGGGTGAAGTTACAGTTTCGAGCATCATGTCGCGCAGGTCGGTAGATTTGCCCTGCCAGCGTGAATAGCTCGCATCAATCGCACATTGGTTGGGTTCGGAAACCCCCATCGCAAAACGCTGGTACTGGCGGGTCACACACTTGGATGTGGCTTCAGCACCGGACGTCGCCAATACACCGGACAATCCGCGCAGGTCAGCGAAGGTGTAGCTGTCGGATTCAGTCATCACGGCCAAACCGGAAATACTGCCGCTCGCATCGACCGGGATGTTGTTGCCTTCCAGGGTACGGAAACGGCCGACCGCATCGTAGTTTTCAAAGCCGAAACCGATATTGTCGATGTACTGGTGACAGGATTGGCAGTTCTCGTTGTTGGTATGCGCCGCGAAACGCTGGCGGGTCGGCTTGTTGGGATCAAGCGGCTCGACTTCACCCACGTTCGGTGGTGGCGGTGCAAAGTCCTGGCACAAGAGGTTGCGGCGCACCAGCAATCCGCGATGGATTGGATGGGACTCTTTTACCGTCGCCAGGGTGGTGTTAATCGCGCCCATATGCAGCACACCGCCGCGTTGTGGACCGGTAGCCACTTTCACAAATTGGTCGCCGCTCACACCGGAAACACCGTAGTAGCTTGCCAGCGGGCCGTTCAGGAAGCTGAAGCCGGGGTTAAACACATCGGCAATCTTGTAGCCAGGCTTGAGGAAAATCTCCTTGAGGAAAGTCTCCAGCTCGGTCTTCATCGCCGTACCTATAGCGCTGTTGAATTGCGGATACAGGGTCATGTCCCGCTGTAGGTTGGCGACATCATCCACGTGCAACCATTGCATACCGAAGTGAGCGAACTGCGGACCGGCTTTGGCGGTACCCAACAGGCGTTCAGCCTGGGTGCGCAATTGGGCCGGGGTAGTCAAACGGTTGTTATCCGCTTCGGTTAACAGGGTAGCGTCCGGCATTGAACCGGTGAAGGTGTAGGACAAGAGGCTCGCCGTCTCGTAGGCGCTCAGGCTGCCGGTACCGCTCAGGGTGGTACCGATTTCTGAACGATAGAGGAAGTTGGGCGATGACAACATACCCTGGATTACCAGGCGGGCACCCGCATCGTTACTGGCACCCAGGCGGAACAAATTGCTATAGGAGGTTTGTTCAGCACTGGTGAGTGGACGGCGGAAAGCGCGCTTACCGAACGCAGGCACAAAGGTGTTGGCGCACTGGTCACGCGGGGTCGAGGTGGTGCAGTTCATCAGGCTGGCCAGGTTAACCGTAGCGGAGACATCTTTCGCCGCGTTCCAGTAAGCATCCATACGGCCGCTACCGACTTTGCCCGCCGTTGCGTTGTTATCGAAGCCCTTCACTTTGGAATCCGGTTCGAAGCTGGCTGCGATGGCAGTACCGTTGGTAATGCCCAGCAAATCATTCACCGTATTGGCGTACTCGCGGTTAGTCAGCAGACGCAGGCGGCGTGGAAGTACATCTTCACCGGTGGTGCATACTACCGGCGGTTTCCAGCTCAGGATGTAATCTGCAATCTTGGTCGCGCAATCGCCCACACAACTGCTTGGGTCGTTAAGCGGCATGGTGGCGTCAATCTTGGTGATGAGTGAGGCGCGGGTCCAGCGGTCCAGCACAATCGGACGCATCGGGTTATCCCCGCGCGCACCGTGGCAATTCGCGCAACCTTTTTGGGTGTAAAGCTGCTCCCCGGTCAGATTGTTGGCACTGCTCACACTGCCGACGCTGCTGCTTGTGCGGGATGAACTGCTGCTGGACGAACTTACCGCCGGTGTTAACGAGAGGAAGTAAGCCGCCGTATCCGCCGCGCATTGGCCCACACAGGCTGCGGGGTCGCTCTTCGGCATATTGTCTTCGATGTATTTCACCAGGTTGGCCGCCGTAGTGAAGCGCAGGTTCTTCGGATCAATCTTGCTCAGGCTGGAACCGGCAGTGCCATCCGCGTTAACCGCATGGCAGAACAAACAACCGACGGTAGGGCTTTCCCATAAGGCTTTTCCGCGCGCTGCATCGCCTACCAACGCAAGGCTCGATGATGACGAGCTACGTGAAGAAGGTGGTAACGATGAGGAACTGCTGGCGGAAGAATCCATTCCCAGGTTCCAGGTCAGCGCAACCGGGGCTGGATGGGTAGAAGGGATACTGTCTTTATGGCTAATCACCTTGAACTCGAACGGACCCGGTGCAGGAAGGCTATTGGAAAAGCCCACACTGTTGGCCGCTAAATTACCCAGGCTGGTCCAACGTCCGTCCACGCCTTTACGACGCACCAGGAAGCCCGTTTCGTCCGCGCTGACATCGGCCCAATTTAGGCTTGCGAGGCCGTTAATGCTCACTTGTCCCATCAGCCCCGACGGACTTACCGGCGCGCTGGCCAGCTTAACGGCGGGCAGGTTGGACGGGTTGTCGCGAGTCAGGAACACCTTGAAGTACACCGGCACGCGCTCACCAATGGAGGTTGCCCCAACCGCAAGGCGTAACGCTTCGATACCGGCATTCAGCTCAAAGTCCACGCTGTTAACCAGGATCGGTTTACGTGGCGATACGCTGACGCTGTTGCTGGCATGCTTGATGATCAAGGCATCCACCGATAAGGTTTTCACCACACCGTGTAAAACCAGGGTGCCGCTTAGCACTTGCGCACTGGTGCCGCCGACCGGCAGGGCATCGATAACGGCAAGGTCAAGCTGGGTAGTGAAGTAAAGGCTCGGCAGGAAATCCGACTCGAACAGCATTTGCTTCATACGGGTATTGCGCAGGTCAATGCCTGTGGAAATGCTTGCCAGTGGAATAGTCAATACCGCCTCACCGGTTGCCGACACAGTTCCCTTCAATTGGGTAAAGGTGAATGTTTCAGCGACATCGGTATTTTTGACCGACACAAAATTGAGCACGGATTTGGTTTCGTTCAACAACCAGCGCGCCGCTGTTGCCGGGGCGCTACTGCTGCTGCCCACAACACTGCTGGAAGAAGGCGGCAAACTGCTGCTGCTCTGGCTGCTCTGGCTGCTCTGGCTGCTGCTGGTAGTCGGCTGGCTACTGGTGCTTCCGCCACAGGCTGCACCATTAAGCGTGAAGCTGGTAGGTACAGCCCCGGGCGCACCATTGTGGGTAAACCCGAAACTGGCGCTGCCATTGGAGGGCAGGTTGCCGTTGTAGCTGGCGTTCCTTACACACACACTTTTCCCGCTGGTGCGATAACTGCCATTCCACAGGTTATTGATGGTTTCGTTACCGTTGAAGGTCCAGCACAGTTCCCAACTGGTCTTTGCCGCACCCAGGTTGGTAAAGCTGACATCAGCCTGGCCGCCACTGGACCAGCTATTGGTAACTTTGTAATTCACGCTGCAGTTCGCCTGGGCCATAACGCTGCCGGAGGCGAGTAGCCCCAGCGCCAAGGCACCGGCAGAGACCAGCGATTGAGGTAGGAATCGTTTCATAATCGTTTCTCTCCTGGCCAATTAACGGGCGTCATAGACGAGGGTGAAATCCACAGGTACGGCCTTGCTGATCGAGGCAATACCCACCGCCGCACGCAATGCTTCAACACCCTCGCTAAGCCCATGGTCGGGCGCGCTGATGAGCACTGGCGTCAGGTTTTGTACCAGTACCCGTGAGGTTGAAAGCTTTTGCACGGAAACCCTGGTTACAATCGGACGGGTCAGGCCGTGCAGATCCAGGTTGGCGGTAATGTTGATTTCGCTGGTCTCGCCTACCGCCAGGCTCGCAATCAGGTCGGTGGGTAAGGTGAGGGATACAGTCGCGGTGGGGAAGCTGGCAACCTCGAACAGCAGGTCGCGCATCCGTTGGTCGCGCAGTTCGATACCGGTACTTACGCTGGCCAGGTCAATCGCCAGGGTTGCAACGCCGGCGGTAATGTCGCCCGACAAGCGGGTAAAGCTGTGCGCTTCTATAACGTGGGTATTCTTGGTCGTCACGAAGTTGAGGTATGAGGCCGCGGCATCCAACGTCCAGCTACCGGCAGCCACCGATGAAGAACTGCTGGTTACCGCCACACTGCTGGCACTGGAAGACGATGGAATAACCACCATGCTGCTTTGGCTGGAGGATGACGGAGCCAGGCTGGCGCTGCTGGACGATGGCGTTACGAAAATACTGGAGGAGGCGCTGGAAGGCGCTGAACTGGAAGCCACTGAACTGGAACCCACAGAAGTGTTACAACCAATTCGCTCGCTGCTTACCGCTACGTCGTCCAGCCAACCTTCAACACCGCTGGTTTGCTGGTAGCTTCTCATTCCGAAACCTAACCAATCCAGGGTGGCTGGAACCGGCGCAAATCCCGCAAGGTTGGTTGAGTTGGTTTGGGTACCGTTACGGGAAAATGCCAGCTCGGTACCGTTACGGAAGAAACGATAGGTTTGGGTTTGGTTGTCAACAAACCACTCGGTACATACCCAGGAGTCATCGAAACGGTAGGCGTAAGCGCCTTGCAGCGAAACGTCACCCGGTTCAACGTTATAAAGGTATTGGTGGGCGCCGCTGGCTTCCTGGACGGTATCGACAAAACGGAATTCAGCGCTGCCGCTGCGGGCAGCAACAAAGGTGGCGTGCAGCCAGGTATTGATATTGGGCACCGGGGTTTTCATTTTGTAATACAGGCGACCCCAATGCTTGCCGGATACACCGGTCTTTTTGAAATAACCGGAGTTGGCGTAATTGGTGCTGGTAAATTTGACCGACCGGGTTCCGCTGCGTGCTTCTTGTCCTTGGACAACGGCGATACCGGTGCCTTCCAGGGTGAATCCGGCGGGAATCGTACCAGGGGTAACGTTCTCAAAGTCCAGGCAGAAAATGGAGCCACTGCCGCAACCATTGCCGTTGTTCACTGAGCTGCTGGAGCTGGATGATGGCGTCACGCTGGCAACGGACGACGCGGAGCTGGCGGGTGTACCTGTGTTGTTGGCAATGATGGCGTTGCGTACCAGCGTGCCCGAGGTAGTCAGTTGGGCAC
>CAMLKG010000044.1 GCA_946480695.1 uncultured Cellvibrio sp. | reverse complement strand
TCGCCCAGGAAGGTTTATTGGTGATGCTGTACACCAGGGTGGTACCCGCATCCACATCGGCGCCTGTCGGGATAAAGCTGTACGCCACATCTTGCGCCACACTGGTCGCCGGGGTACCGGTAATGGTCGGGGCTTCATTAACATTATCCACACTCAGGTCGAAAGCTGGCAGACTTGCGCTCAGGGTGCCATCGCTGACACTGATAAGGATTCCCGAGGTTAGGCCTATATCCGCATTGGTCGGCGTACCGGTTAACGCACCAGTGGCGGTGTCAAAGCTCGCCCAGGAAGGTTTATTGGTGATGCTGTACACCAGGGTGGTACCCGCATCCACATCGGCGCCTGTCGGGATAAAGCTGTACGCCACATCTTGCGCCACGCTGGTTGCCGGGGTGCCGGTAATCGTCGGCGCGTCATTGATGTTGCTAACCGTCAGGTTAAAGGCCGGCAGGCTTGCGCCCAGGGTGCCATCGCTGACGCTGATAAGGATTCCCGAGGTTACGCCTACGTCTGCATTGGTCGGTGTACCGGTCAGCGCACCGGTAGCGGTGTTAAAGCTCGCCCAGGAAGGTTTATTGGTGATGCTGTACACCAGGGTGGTACCCGCATCCACGTCAGCGCCTGTGGGTGTAAAGCTGTAGGTCGCATCCTGATTGACGCTGGTTGCCGGTGTGCCGGTAATGGTCGGCGCGTCATTGACATTGCTGACCGTCAGGTTAAAGGCCGGCAGGCTGGCACCCAGGCTACCGTCACTAACACTAATGACGATACCAGTAGTAGTACCCACATCATTGTTGTTCGGCGTACCGGTCAGCGCACCGGTGGCAGCATTAAAGCTCGCCCAGGCAGGCTTATTGGTAATACTGAACGTCAGGGTATCGCCAGGGGTATCGTTGGCCGTGGGGGTAAAGCTATAAGCAGCGTCCTGCATCACACTGGTCGCCGGAGTGCCGCCGATGACCGGAGCCCCATTAGGCGTTACCGAATTCGATGCCCCCGAAGCAACCCCGGTACCGGCCGAATTGGTCGCGGTAACGGTAAAGGTATAGGCAACACCATTGGTCAGCCCGGTTACCGCAATCGGTGACGCCGTTCCTGACGCGGTTGCACCGCCCGGGTTGGCCGTTACGGTATACGCTGTAATGGCCGCCCCACCGGTAAAGGCCGGCGCGGTAAAGGCGACCAGGGCCTGGGCACTTCCCGCTGTTGCGGTACCGATCACCGGAGCGCCCGGAACTACCGGGTTAACGGTAAAGCTGCGACTGACCTGGACCGCCGGCAAGTAACTGGCATTGCCTGACTGGTCCGCATTGATCGTACACGTACCCGGCGTTACCAGGGTTAGCTGGCCGCCGCTGGTTATCGTACAAACACCGGTAGTAGATGAAGTAAAGGTTACCGTCAGGCCGGAATCCGAGGTCGCGCTCAGGGTTGGCGATGTTCCGAAGTTTTGCGCGCCCGGATTGTTGAAAGTAATGGTTTGGGACGCTGCCGGGGTAACCGGATTGGAGGCACTGGAGGCCGGGCCGGTACCGGCTGAGTTATCCGCCGTTACAGTAAAGGTATAGGCCTGGCCGTTAGTTAAACCGTTCACGACAATAGGCGAGCCCGTTCCATTTACCGGCGCTACATCCGCCGGGCTGACGGTCACGGTATAACCGGTGATAGAGGTACCACCGGTAAAGGCCGGCGCAGCAAAAGCAACACTGGCCTGGGTATCGCCGGCGGTAGCAATTACCGTAGTCGGCGCTCCGGGAACTACCGGGTTTACCGCAAATGACTGGCTAACCTGTGGGGCCGGCAAATACGCGGCATTACCCGCCTGGTCAGCGTTGATAGTACAGGTACCTGTACTGACAAACGTCAAGGTGTTGCTGCTAACGGTACAAACCCCGGTAGTGGCGGACATAAAGGTTACGGTCAGACCGGAATCCGAAGTCGCGTTCAGGGTTGGTGACGTACCAAAGTTTTGCGCGCCCGGATTGTTAAAGGTGATGGTTTGCGGAGCCGCCGGTGTTACCGAATTGGAGGCCGCCGATGGATCGCCGGTACCGGCGGAATTGGTGGCAGTCACGGTAAATGTGTAACTCACCCCGTTGGTTAAGCCAGTCACCGTGAGGGGAGAACCCGCACCGGTAACAGTATGGCCGCCGGAGTTAGCCGTTACGGTATAACTGGTAATGGCAGCACCACCGCTACTGGCGGGCGCACTAAAGGTTACCGTTGCCTTGGTGTCACCCGCGGTTGCGGTGCCGATAGCCGGCGCATCCGGCACTACCGGGTTCACCGTAAAGGTACGACTGACCTGGGTGGCCGCATTCCAGGCACCATTACCGGCCTGGTCAGCATTGATCGTACAACTTCCCGCCGTAACAAATGTGAGCGCACCACCCGTCGTGATAGTACAAACACCTGTCGTTGAAGAGGTAAAGGTCACCGTGAGCCCCGAGTCGGACGTTGCGGTTAAGGTAGGTGTAGTACCAAAGTCCTGGCTCCCCGGATTAGCAAAGGTAATGGTTTGATCACCCTTGGGGATAATCGCGTTGGATGCCCCCGAGCCCGTACTGGTACCAACGGCGTTAGTCGCGGTCACGGTAAAGGTGTAGCTGGTACCGTTGGCCAGGTCGGTCACAGTGATTGGTGAGCTTGAACCGGTTGCCGTAATACCACCCGGGTTAGAGGTTACGGTATAACCGGTAATCGCCGAACCCCCATTGTCGGCAGGCGGGGTAAAGGCAACGGAAGCTTGTCCATCACCGGCGGTCGCGGTACCTATTGTTGGGGCATCCGGAACTGAAAACGCATTGCTGGTAGTAATGCCATTACCCGTTAGGTCTGCAATTGCTACCGCTGCATCCGCACCCGCATTCCAATCATCCGCTGCTGCAAGGTTATAGGTGGTTGCATCCGTTGAGCTGGTGCCATTTTTATTCAACAGCAAACCGATTGCGTTACTGTCAGTTGCACTGAGTATCAGGGTAAAACCAGTACCCGAGGTTATTTCCACATTCGCCGTATCGGTCAGGGTGTAAGTTGCTGCGCCCTGGCCGGTCAAGGTGAATTTGTTGGCCACTATGTCGTTGGTAGCCCCCTGCGATTTCAGCAAACCAGTACCTGTTACGACCAATGTGCCGGTTGCTACGTTGTAGGTGGCACTGGTGATAGTCGGCACGGCCACATTGCTCACCGTGACGTTATTACCAGTTGTATCAGCAATCGTTACCGCTGCATCAGCACCGGCATTCCAATCTTCAGCGGCTGCCAGGTTATAGGTGGAGATATCCGTAGAGAAGGTGCCATTTTTATTGAGGATCAGATTAGCACCTGCTTTATCGGTCGAGCTCAGGCTCAGGGTAAAGCTAGTGCCAGTTGAGATTTCCACATTGGCAGTATCCGTGAGGGTGTAGGTGCTGCCACCTTCGCCAGTCAAGGTGAATTTATTGGCAACTATATCGTTGGTTGCACCACTGAGTGATTTAAGGCCTGTACCGGTAACAATTAATGCTCCGGTACTCGCATCGTAAGTAGCCGATGTGATCGCTGGAGCAACTACATTACTGGCCGTAATACCATTGCCCGTCAGGTCAGCCGTCGCCATAGAGGCCGCTATAAAACCAGCAGCACCGGCAAGGTTGTAGGTAGTAGCCCCTGTAGAAGTGGTGCCATTTTTATTGACAATTAAATCCACTGCCGCGCGGTCAGTAGTGCTGAGCATCAGGGTGAAACTGGTGGCAGAAGATATTTCGACATTCGGAGTATCAGTCAACGTATAGGTGCTACCACCTTCAGCCGTCAGGGTAAATTTGTTGGCGATAACATCATTGGTAGTGCCGACTGTAGCGGTGAAATCAGTGCCGGTTACTACTAATGCGCCAGTAGCAGCATTATAGGTAGCGCTGGTAATAACAGGATCGGAAGCAAACACAACCTGAGTCAAACAAAAGTGGTCGTTATTGGGCTGAATCCGCAAACGGGCAATATTAGTAAACGAACCAGTAATGCCGCTCGTCAAACTGATTGCGGTTACCGAACCCGAAACGGCAACATTATTCTTGGTTCCAACTGGCGTCGGATTACCATCCTGATATCCCAATATATTTACTTGTGTGGCAGCACTCCCCCCACCTACGGTCCGAATACTCAGCGCGTTTACACCAAAAGTATCTCCATTATTTGGCAAAGAACGAATTCTGAACTGGTCATTACCGTCGTACATACTGACATAGAGATCAGTACCGCACACGGTTCCACTGAGCATTTCTTGTTCAGTTCCATAAGTATTTATATAAGTCGTAAAACCATCCCAGTCTTTAGCAGGATCATCATCTAAATATTCACCGTTCCAAGTCTCAAAGGTCTTCGTGCCACTTGGAGCTAACACACCGGAAAAATCTTTCAGGGATTTTTCTGAAAACGCCAATTCGGATTCAATATTCCCGCGTTTGACTTCCAGATCCCAATCGCCCTTGAGCGCCGCATTACCGGTTAAATTATTGGATGCGGCCACATCCAGCCCGGTGTTATTGCTGATGATATCCAGCAGGTCTTCACCCGCTTTATTGGCCGCGAGATCACAGCCATAAAATAGTAAATCGCCACCTTCGCGCACGGCCCCGTGCAAAGCGGCAAAAGCGTGCACCTCCCGCTGGATATTTTCGGGCGTGATGCGCGAATTACCGAGCAAAATTGCCCCGGCTTCGGCGTGGGAAATAACGTGGATTGCGGCAAGGTTTTTATGTCCTTCCAACGCGGCAATCAATTGCGGTAAACCTGCTGCTGCGGATTGGATGTGTACCATTTCCACACCCGGCTTTAACGCGCGACGCAACACGGCTTTATCCGCTTCGGCAACGCCTTCATCCACAATCACCAATTCACGTACGGCGTGCGCAACCTGGATATCCAGTTGATCACCGGACAAATCAACCAGGTCACGAGGCAACGCGCTGGTGTGCGACAAATTCGCCGTTGATGCATTGATTGATGAACTTAAATAAGTCCGCTGATAACTCGCCCCGGCTGTTGGCCCTGCGTAGGCCCCCATGGGTAACAACAGTGAAGACAGCCCACTGAATAAAAGATTTTTCATGATGGTCAATTCCCATTGGGAGGCGTACTGGACGCCGCTGGTTTTTTACTCGCAATAATGCTGGCAGCGGTGCCAGCCTGGTCCTGCCAGAAATCCATTTCCTGGTATTTCACAAACAAATCCGGAGGCAAAATACTGCGCCGACTTTTGAATTCCACTTTTTTCCTTACATTGTGCAAACCCTTTACACCCAGGTTTTGGTCAAATTCATTTTCCGCGTAATCCACATTATTAAAATCGTGCGCAAACAGCGGCTCATCGATAAAGCGATAAATCAATTCCATGGTGCGTGCGGGATGCTGGGTTAATAAATCGTAATCCACCAGCAACAAGCGCTCCGAAAATTCGCCGTAATAGGCTTCCTTCAATGCCGTCCAGGCAGAACCTACTGCTCCGCCAGCATTGATTAGTGATTCGCAACGGCTATATACCGTTTGGCGTGAGGCTGCATTAAACATGCGGCTGTAATCGAAGGGATTCTTGCGATAAATCATTTCAAAGCTATCCATAATCCATGCCGGATTACGCACACAACAAATCACTTTGAAATCATCCACCAATTCAACCAGTTGATGCAGGCGCGCAGTCCAGTGGCGATTGGTATCAAAAATAACCGGATGGTTTTTATCGTCGTAATAGGCGTCGATTAATGCCTTGCAAATTGTTTTGCGTTTTTGTTCATCAAAAAATGGATAGGATTCGCTGCCAGCGCCCATTTGCTCAAGGGCACCATTCACCAAGCCCGCAACAGGGCTGCTCATGGCGGCATGGAAGCGCGGATTTTGCCGCAGTATACCTGCCAGGAGCGTCGATCCTGAGCGCGGCAAACCGGAAATAAAATGCAATTTGGTTGGCATCAATTGTTTACTTAATTAGCTGGGCACTGTTCAAAAAAAACGGTGCTTGAATAAAACTTTTATAAAAAATTCCCGGCAGTTATGCCGGGACACATTTATCAATTGCGTGGAGGGAAAACCCCGGCAAGCGCAATGCAATAATTTAATGCCAGAAACGGCTGGCGATTTTCATGGGCCTGTCCGCCACCATTTAAACCTATGGTTTGTAGCGCCATAGTCGTATTTGTCGTTCCAGGAGCCAACATATAGTTAACAGTGCCTGCACCACCGCGACCATCTTTTGCCAGATAAGCATCCGCTGCGGGTGTTGATGCATTACCCGGGTTGTTCATGGCAGTGATCAAGTGATTATGGGCAGGAATTTCAGTCGTGAGTAAGGTCACCCCGTTGTCACCTTGCTGCTCCCCCCAACTCCAAGGGCTCAACCCTGGCCCTTGGCCTACACCCACAACCACTTGTCCTTGCAAATTAGGCAACTGGAAATTGGTGGTACCGTTACCGCCGTAGGTGGTACCAATGATGGAGAACAGTGCCGTGTTGGATTGGATAGGTAATATCTGGCCATTACATAACGCCCAATTTTTGGGAGCAAAGCTAAATGGCAACAAACGGATTTCACCGATAAAGGGTTCCATATTTCGCTCCTTAGTTGCGTGATGGGAAAATGCCAGCAGTACACAGGATGTAATTAATCGCGGTCGAAGGCATGATGTTATTGTGTGGCTGGGTTCCACCGGTTGCTTGCACGGTGGCAGCGTTCATCGTTTCCGGAACCGGACCGGTTGGCGATGAAACATAAATTTTATCGGTATCACTGTGGGCAAACACTGTTCCCGCCGGGCTGGGAGAAGTCGAAGGCGCTGTAGTGCTCGCATTAAACGTATGGTTGTGGGCTGGAATTTGGGGTGTTAGCAGGGTTACCGATTCAACACCAAACTGCTGGCCGATAACACGCGGCGACAAACCAGGCCCGTTACCCTGGCCAACCGGAAGCCGGCCACGCAGGTCGGGAACTGCAAATGTATTAATGCCATCGCCACCGTAAGTAGTTCCGATAATGGCAAATAACGCATCATTTTGACTGATACTGAGCAGGCGACCATCACAGATCACCCAACCCGCTGGTGCAAAGCTACCCGCAAACAGACGGATATCACCGAGATATGGATCCATATGATTCTCCTTAATTACGTGAGGGGTAGATGCCTTGAGTGGCAATGCAATAACTTAATACCAGCGAAGGCTGGCAGTTTTCATGGGGCTGTCCGCCGCCAGTGGTAGAAACCGTTGCCGGATTCAACGTTTGCAAGTTGTTGGGAGCCTCATACAAATTGACGTCACCAGCACTGCCCTTACCACCCGCAATATAATTGTTGGCGAAGGTCAGGTTATCGCCCTGGGTTGTACTTGCGGACACGCCATGGGTGTGTACAGGCAAATTGTTCAGCAGCAGGGTTACATTTTCTACACCAGCAAAGGCACCCTGGGGGATTCCTGCGCTGACATTGGGATGCAGGGGCACGCGGCCACGCAAATCCGGTAATGCAAAGGTAGTTATGCCATCGCCACCGTACGTAGTTCCCAGCAGTGAGAAAAGCGCTTGATTGGTACTGATGGCCAAAAGCCTGCCATCACAGGGAGCCCAGCCTTTAGGTGGCCAGTCGTAGGGTAATAATTTGATTTCCCCCAAAAAGTTATCAGACATCAATTACTCCTTAATGAAAAAGTAAAACCTGTCCTTACTGGCTCAGGTCGGTTGCAGAAGATCAGTAACTAAACAGCTACCTTTGTTATGAATAAACCCTTGAATGATTTGGCAACCTTACCGGCCATGAAAACTTTGGTGGAAAGTTTCCGGCTCCTGAACAATTCATCACTCCACCTTGGGTAATGCACCTCCAAATTGAGAATAAGTTATAGCAAACAATTTTCACATTACGAACCATAACATCGACTAAATCACACCATGGACGCATATCCCGCAGCTACTGGTTATTCAGCGACCAAACAAGCTGTTCATGTGTATCTGATGTTTGGCTTACTACAAACCCGTGCCGTAGGTAGAGCGTTTTTGCATGCATATTTTGGCGATCGACACTCAAACGCAACACGCCAGCCTTAGCGGCAACATAATCCTTTAATGCCACCAGAATCGTGCTGCCTATACCCCGGCTGCGCCAATCCGGAGCAACAATAAAATCGATAATGTGGACGAGGTCCGCTGCCTGGAGCAGCATTATTTTCCCCACCGGCCCCGAGTGGATTTCTATTATCCAGTTGCGCGCATCCGGATACTGACTCGCATAGCCTTTTTGTTGCCATTCGTATTGTTGCAATACCAACTGTTCCAGTTGGGCTTTCGGTAAAGGCAACAGGGCAAGTTCAGTTCGCGCCGAGCAAAATAATCCAAATAGGAAATTTTCGTCTTCCGTGCCCGCTAAACGCAGGGAATATCCCGCGGGGGTTATCAATTGGTTCATGCAATTGCCTTCTGAAAGTTCCGGGTTCATTCTGCAAAAAATCGTGTATAAGGCGGCAGCAGCAATTGCAGGATGCCGGATTTGTCTTCCGCATCAAACAAGGTTTGCTTGCCGTGGCTGTCATTGGTAAAAGCGACATCGGGGGTTTTGGAATGAAATTGCAAGCGCAAGGTAATTTTCTGCAAGGCCCGATCATCGGGAAACACAGCAAAGTGATGGCCAATTTCCCGGATTCGATTTGCATCCAGATCGCTATAGTCCACCCGGATGACCAGGGGATCACCGATAAATTGATTCATCTCCCCCAATAATGCCGCTACCAACTTGCTGCGCCATACCAGCAAGGATTCGTTACGCGAAGAAAAAACCGGATTAACACCGGCCAAACCCGGATCGCCCGCCATATGCCGCCCCGCCGAACGCTGGTGCGATGCAAGGATTTCCACCGGATCACGCACCAAAAAAATAACGGGTACCCGCGGATACAAACCGCGAATTAATGTCCACTGAAAAATATCCCACGCATTCCATTTAATGATCATGGCGGGGCGACCAGGAAATGCTGCGGCTTGTAAATTAATAAAAATACCAAGCAGGGATTGCTGTTCAATGGCAGATAAATTTTGGTCCAGCAACAATTCCGTGAGCAGCGGCGACTCGGAAAAAACACACGTGGAATCCAGTTCGGAGAGGCAACCGGAAACCAGCGTTGAGCCGCAACGCGACAGGTGAAAGATAAATCCGGCCGGTTGCACTGCGGCACAACCTTCGCCCTGCTGCCGGGCCACATCGAGCGAACTGCACGGCTGGATGAGCTGGTTAAATAATAATTGGCGGCAGCGCGAAATATATTCGTCATGGAAAGGTTCAATGGCATGGCCAACCGGCAATAACCAGTTCACTAACCGGGTTTTCGGTTGGTAGCGATACGCCAGCCATTTACCGGCAAGCTGTACAGCGGTGGTGATCGGCGTTTTGTTTAAACGGGCAATTTCACCGAGCAACTCATCGTCGCTGAGCTGGACGCAATTCCACAGCGTTTTAATAGTTGCCAGCAATTCACCCAACGATTGTGCGTTGCGGCATAACGCCAGGTGGTCTGCCGAACTGATTAATTCGCAATACTGCAAAAAAAATTTACTCACTGGCGGCACCGGCAAGGATTTTTGCGCGCAACCAATCATTAACAACGCAGTCAATCACCAGGTTGATCCTGTCTTTAGCGCCGCAATTATGGACTTCGTGTGTTTGGTCAGCGTTGAAATACCAGATTTCCCCCGGTTTCATTGGAATTTTTTTGTGATCCACCATAAAACTTACCGCATCGCCGGTGAGTATCGGAACATGCAAACGCGCTTCACCGAATTCCATAGCCAAGCCACGGTCGCGATGGGGTTTAATATGTGCGCCGGCTTTCAAACGCATCAGCCGCGCCGCTTTTAACGGGCATAACAGCCTGTTGAAAATGGATTGAATCTGCGGGCATTGGGCCATTATCGGCATATTTTCCCAATCGTCCCCTGCGGCGATGGAAAACCCCTGCAAAATAGGGTGCGCGTTCAGGAATTCACGCTGGCAACGCAGTGGCAACAGGTCCCATCCGCCGCTGTAATCATTTTTATTGACGTGATCAATCCATTCGTTAGCAAGGAGGGAAATAACTTCTCGCTGCAAACCAGCAACAGCTGTAGCGCCATACAAGCGCGAAAACGAAATACTACGGGTGGAAGTATGCAACACATCGCCAGCGAACATCATTGATAAATTCCCTATGAATTACCGACTCAATACATCCGTTTGCTAAATCGATTATTGTTTTAATAACGCACCTGGGCGCATCCCCGGGCACAACGATTTGTTATAGCACTTGATCATAAAAAATCAAAAGGCTTTAGTATGGCCGGCAGCAATCGCTTTCCAATATTATCCATGCGTCCGCGGTTAACCGGCACCACGATTGCGCTGGCAGTACAACAAGCGGCGCGCCAACAAACCAAATACTGCTATAGGCATGGTTAATTGCAATAACACCGGATTACGCGCAGCCCACCAGCGTGCACGATAAACCCGGCTGACACGGGAAACCGGCTTGGGTATGCTGCGCGCTGCTTAAACGTCCAGATAAAGAATTATGCAAACCCCGCTGTTTGACGAACCTGACCTCGTAAAAAAGAAATCCGGTCTGAAAATAGAGCCAGTTGCGCCCGATTCCACCCTGATTGATCTGGCGGCAACCCTGCCGCCCCATCTACGCCTGGGTACTTCCTCATGGAATTATCCGGGCTGGGCGGGCCTGGTGTGGGAGGGGGAATATTCCGAGACCAACCTGTCCCGTTATGGATTGGCTGCTTATGCCCGGCATCCCTTGTTGCGCACCGTTAGTATTGATCGCAGTTTTTATCGTCCCCTTAACGTTGCGCAATTTGCGCAATATGCATCGCAAGTGGGGCCGGATTTCCGGTTTGTCGTGAAAGCACCGAGCCTGGTGACGGACGCTTTGGTGCGGGACGAATCGGGAAAAGGAATGCGGACCAACCCGCACTTCCTGAATGCCGAAGAAGCGGTGCAAATGTTTGTTGAACCTGCGTTGGAGGGCCTGGGTTCCAAATTGGGCGCACTGGTATTTCAAATCAGTCCCCTGCCCGGTGCCTGGTTTGCGCATATGCCCAGGTTGATTGATCGACTCCATCTGTTACTGGACAGGATTCCCGTTTTAAGAAAAATCGCTCCCGATGGGGTAGTAGCGGTAGAAGTACGTGATCCGCAATGGTTGGGCCCGCAATTTGTACAGGCGCTACGTGCCACAGGCGCCACTTATTGCATGGGACTCCATGCGAAAATGCCGCGCATTGCCGAGCAGCTTCCCATACTGCGCGCCTTATGGCCGGGGCCATTGGTTTGCCGCTGGAACCTCAACCCTATCCACGGTGCTTATGGTTACGAGGACGCGCGCGATGCTTATTCACCCTATGACCGTATTATCGACCCGGACCCGGAAACCCGCGCCGCATTAGTGCGGGTCATCGCCGGTACAGCCAAAGCCGGACATAATGTTTTTGTCACGCTCAGTAATAAAGCGGAGGGCTCGGCACCGCTATCGGTCATTGAGTTGGCGCGGGCTATTCGAATGGAGCAAAGGGATGAGGAGGGAAACGGAAATCACATTTAACGTTACAACTAAATTTTTATGGGTCGAAGGCGTTAAAACAAACTCTTCGCCACAGCGCGAATTTCCTGGATATTGGTCATTACCACATCCAGCCCTCCCGCAATCATTTTATTATTAGGCGCTTCCAGCTTTTGATAAGCCGTTAACTCCTGGAGGGGCGGCAAATCCGGTTTGGTGTAACTGAGTTTCAGGGCGTGGTACAGCCCGAGGTTGATGAGATCAATCAGGTTGGCAGGCCCCGGATTCTCGCCCTTCCACTTACCCAATTCCTGCACCACCTTTACGTATTGTTCATCCACTTGCCATTGCTTAAGCGTAATCACCCCCAACGACTTGGCGTATTCCCGACAGAGCGCGACAAAGGCGGGAATATCCGGCGTACTTTCACTTTCCTTGAACGCCGAGAGCACAGCCAGGGTACCCACCTCACTCAAGAGTGCGGCCATTAATACGTTATCCGGCAATACGTTCTTCAAATGCATTTGCTTGGCGATGTAGGTACTGAGGCTCGCCTTTAATGCCAAGCGCCGCCAGGCTTCCATAAACAAACGTTTATGCTTTACCGAATGCACAGAAAATAAACTTTTAATGGAATGGACCATAGTGATACGTTCCACCTGGTTCATTCCTAACAGGCGCACCACATCCAATAAATTGTGCGGCGGAGTCTGGCTACCGACGAGCGGGCTGGAAGCGTATTTAAGCAGCACCGCGGACAAGGCGGGATCCCTGGCTAATAACTTGCTCAGCTCAACCATCGATAAATCCTGCTGCTCCATTGCTTTGCGAATTTCAAAGGTAATGGTCGGCAAGCTGGGGAGCTGCTCCCTACCGCTTAGCAAATCACTTATCACACCGCGATAGAGTGAATAATCTGATTGGACCGGTTGCACGTTGGATTCCATAAACTGAAACAAGGTAAATAAAATGTTGCCCCAAGCGTAGCAGATAAACCGGCATCGTAATAAATGCATTCCTATTTATAACCAAGCCTCCCGTACTGATTTACTCATTTTGCCCGTCATCGTTTTGTTACCAAATCTTCAAAAAACTGTCGTCTGGCTGACATATAGCGTCGCTTTAATCATTGCATCCGATGTATCTCCAAAAAGACTATAGGAAAGCAACCGATGACTGACCCAACCATTTATGAAATCGACAACTCCGGCATTGAGCCCATGTCGAACACCTCCAGCAACCCGAGTTTTGCGGACATAGTGACCCAGCGTCGCCAATTCCTGAAAGGCAGCCTGAGTACGGCAGTTGCCGCTTTTATGGGCGCCAGCCTGGTTGCTTGTGGCGGTGATGATGACGATGACAAAAAAAGCAGTTCATCCAGCTCTTCATCCAGCTCCAGCGCGCCGGCGTCCAGCAGTTCCTCGTCCTCATCCACCGCCCCGCTCCTGGGTTTTGCGGCCATAGCAACCACCCGCGCCGACGCTATCACCCTACCCGCCGGTTACACCGCCACAGTTTTTGTCCCCTGGGGTACGCCATTGACGGGCAGTATGCCCGCCTATAAAGCAGACGCTTCCAACAGCGGTGCGGACCAGGAACAGCAAGTCGGCGCCCACCATGACGGCGTTTACTTCTTCCCCATGGACGCCAAAACGACCGGGACCCATTCCAGCGAAGGCCTGCTGGTA
Source organism: uncultured Cellvibrio sp. (assembly GCA_946480695.1). The sequence continues at coordinate 18,154 of CAMLKG010000044.1, read as the reverse complement.
ATGAACCATGAATATATTGATCCCGCACTGATCCACACCAATGGCCAAACCCTTGGCGCTACCCGCCCGGCGGATGAAGTCCGCAAGGAAGTTGCAGCCCATGGCGTAAGCGTGATCCATATCCGCAAGAGTGGAACCGCCTGGGAGTTGGTGAGCGGCAGCCCGTTCAACCGCCGTGTTACCGCCGGCACACCCATGGACATCCGTGGCCCCGCGGCTGGCTCCCCCTTGCTCGCGACCAAATACAGCCCCAACGGTACCGCAACCCGCGGCACCCTTAACAACTGTGGCATGGGTTCCACGCCCTGGAATACCTACTTAACCGCCGAAGAAAATTGGGCTGGTTATTTTGTTAATAAAGATGCAACCCAACCCCGCGAACACAAGCGTTATGGGGTCTCTGGCAAGAATGGTCGTTATTTTTGGGAAGTGGCCGATTCAGGGGCGGATGAATACCTGCGCTTTGACGCCTCCACCAAAGGCGCCACAGCGGTAGATGATTACCGCAATGAGCCGAATACTTTTGGCTGGATGGTGGAAATAGATCCCTTTGATCCCGAAAGCCGCCCCCAAAAACGTACCGCCCTGGGCCGCTTCGGCCACGAAGGTGTGATTTTTGCGCCGGCTGTGGAGGGTAAACCCGTCGTGTGCTACTCCGGGGACGACTCCCAAAATGAATACATCTACAAATTTGTTTCCGCCGAACCTTATTACAAAGCCACAGCCGGCGGCTGGTTGCTGAATACCGGTGTGCTCTACGTTGCCAAATTCAACGCTGACGGCACAGGCGAATGGTTGCCGTTGGATATTTCAAATACGGAATTCATCGCCAAAGCGGCGCTGGCAGGTGTGACGTTTGCCAACCAGGCGGACGTATTGGTGAATACCCGTACCGCTGCCGACCTGGCGGGCGCCACCAAAATGGATCGCCCCGAATGGGGCGCAGTACATCCGGCCACCGGCGAGGTTTACTTCACCCTCACAAACAACACCTCACGTACCGAGGCGCAAATAGATGCAGCCAACCCACGCGCCAACAATGCTACCGGTCACATTATCCGCTGGCGTGAAGATGCCGACAAAAACACCTTTATGTGGGATATCTTCCTGCTCGGTGGCGATGTGGGCACTACCACAGGTACCGGTGACACCGCCGTTACCCTCACGACTGAAAACCACTTCGCCAGCCCCGACGGTTTGCTGATTGATACCCGCGGTGTGGCCTGGATCCAGACTGACATGAGCGGCTCCCAACAGGCCAGCGGCCCTTACGGCAACAACCAGATGCTGGCTGCGGACCCGGTTACCAAACAGGTCAAGCGTTTCTTTGTCGGCCCGGTGGATGCCGAGGTCACCGGCGTAACCCTGACTCCAGACCTTAAAACCATGTTTGTGAACATCCAGCACCCCGGTGATCGCTCAACACCCGCGAGTTTTACCAGCAACTGGCCGGATGGCAACGGTGCCCGTCCACGTTCGGCAACGGTCATTGTTACCAAGGATGACGGTGGCATCATCGGTTCCTGATCGGTCATTAATTGTTAACAAGACGTTCACCTGGCTGTAACCATCTCGCATCATTATAAAAATACAAGGAACGTGGCAGCCGCAAGGAGGCAGATAAGGAGGTTGCGCAAGATCTCGTCGAAAGGGGCTACGGCCCCTTTTTTTATTGCACCTTAATTTATTGCGCGTGGTGCGAGCTATTTCATCCCGTCCTCACACAAAACACCGGCCTGAAAGCCGGTGTTTTGTGGGATAACAGGAAACTTAACGCAATACGCCGGTGACTGTGTAAGTCGCTTCACAGGTAGATACAGAGCTATCACGTGTCCAGGTCAAGTTGTATTTTTCGGTGTAAGTACCGGTAATAACCTGGCTTTCACCCGGGTTATAGGTTCCCTCAAACGACTCCCAAAACTCTTCGTAAAAACCGGGATGGCCAGGAACCGGCGCAACAGGTTCGTGTACATCGAAGCTGATAACGCGGGTGTCGGGGTTAAAACCGGCTGGCTGGGCTCCCAGCCAGGTAAGCCTGTTGGGATTGCTGCCTAACACCCAGCTTTCATTAACCACTTCAACATCACCAACGACACGCCCTTCATCCATATCGCACTGCATAGTGGCATTGTCGCTTGTATAGAGCGCACCCTGGGAGTATTCAGTCAACGTCAGGGTCAGTTCCAATGTCAAATGGATATCGCCGTCCGGCAGACCATTTACACGCCCAAACATCACTTCTTCCTCTTCCCCATTAAGGGAAATGGTATCCGCTTCACTGATAAAGCTAGCGGTGTCGCCGGTTACGGCCAGGGTCTGGACAATATCGCGCCCATCCGGCCCGCACGCCAGGTAATTGGATTCCTCGTAATTACTATGGGACCCGTCGTTGAGCACAGCACAGGGATGGGAAAGTCCCCACTGGCCATTGGTGTCGACCAGGGTATTAACCAGGATTTCTTTTGTTTCATTGTTATATACGTAGGTACCCATCTCCGCGCCCGGCACACCATTATCATCCCCGGCAGACTGTCCCATAAAATAATGGGTGCCGGTAAAGCCGAATACGATCAGCGCCTCACCATCGGTGAGCGACCATCCGCCTTTCAATGGGCTTTCTTCGCTAGCAATCAAACGATCCAATTCAAAGGTTTCATCCTGATCGACCAGGGTTAGCTTGTTACCGTCCAACCGCAAGGTATTGCCAGTGGCCATCGGTGGCATTGCATCCAGCGCGTTATCGGTGCGTACAACAGAGGAAAGAGTCACCTCACCGGTTTCCTGGTTCCATACATAAGTACCGGTCTCCAGTGCAGAACCATTAGTGACTGTTGAATCAAAATCGAGGGCGGCGTATCGGGAATCATCAAGCACGAACAACACATATTTATATTCTTCGGTTTCCACATACCAGGCACCCACCAGGGCTCCGGCATTGGTTTGCGCAAGCGATTGCTCCAGGTGTGCAGTAGCCACCGCCGCATCCACCACGCTTTTGCTGTTGTCACTGTGTTGCACCACATAGAGGACATCCGTTGCAAAATCGGAATAGGACTGGTTGAAATCCACGCTGGTTACCGCTGCCTCAACAGCCGCAGGGGGGATACTAATGCCATTGCTGGCGTCGCCGTCCGAATCCAGGGATTGGAGTAACACGGCAATGTTCACCACGATGGGATCATTGATATCGCCGGATGGCGCCATATCAACCGGAGTCACCACACCTTTGGCGGTCACTGCGGGGAATTCAATCTCACCTATTGAGAAAGTCACTGTATCGCCTTCGGCATACAGGTATTGTCCTGTCGCGGAGGTCACACCACTAAAGCCACCAGGGTTGGTTTGGTAAGTGACACCGGCTACTGCGCTATCAACAAACACACCGGCCACCACCGTTACTGATGAACTGGAAGAGGAGGCAATTGAACTTGAGGATACGGCTACAGCAGATGACGTATCGAATGATGAGTTAGCCAAAGAGCTTGAAGCGGTCGGGGATGAAGCCGGTGCGCTGGACGCCGGAATACTGTCAGCGCTGGATTCTGTAGCCGAAGAAACCTGGCCGCCCGATGATTCAACCGAACTGGCCGGTAGACTGCTGGATAATGCAGCAACGCTGGAGCTGCTGCTAACGGGTGCGCTGCTGGTATTTTTAGAATTACCCGATGAACCGCCACCACAGGCAACTAATGCAAGCGCCATTGAACACGATAGTAAGCCTGCCAGGTATTTATTCATGTAACCCCTCCCAAGATAAGGTCTTAAATGTCAGTCATGACGCCTTTTACGTCATTCGTGGCAAGTGTAGTCGAGGCGAGAACTATGCTCATATTTTTTATAACCGGGTTTTAAACCGCAGCTTCAAAAAGGAAATATGTAATCAGGACCCGGTAATGGGCAAACATAAAGCAGCTTGTATCAGCGTTTACCAAACACAATATGTAGATATATTTTTTAATCCTCCTATGCGAAAAAAATCTAACAGCGCGAAAAAACTGTTATTAACAGCGGCGGCCAATGTCCAATAGCGGTGTGACCATAGCTGGCGCCTGAATCACGGCATTGCCCCCAGCTTTTCCCACTGCAACGCACACTTTATCCACAGGTTTTCAAACTTGCATTAAACCTCCAACCGCATTATCTTGTAGCTCATTCACGATTTACCCCTAGATATAGTTGTCGCCAGTAAATTTCCTGCTAGCGGCGCATAGTTATCAAACGGTCAATCGTCAAGTTTTTGGTAGGCCCTGTTGATCGCCATTTTGACGCCAATCACAGAATATGGCGGCAAAATGGTAGCCAGCCCGGCAGCGCGCGCCCTGGTTGTTAATCAGTTGAACGGGAACAAACGCCCATTTTCGTAACCACAACATATAGTGGTTAACAAAACAACAAATGGCGGTGTTTCCACTGATCACCAATCCGGTGCCCAAGGGCTGATAAACAATGGGTTAAAAGCTTTAATCGATTCTGATTTCCTTTATCAACCAGGAAAACCTCACGCGGGAGACGTCTATGCATACTGACATTGAACAAACCACCGGCAATACCAACATCCAACACGACATCCATGGCGGCTCCGCCAACCTGACGGCCACTGCGCCGGGGCAATTGCGCGTGATCAAACGCAATGGAACGGTGGTTCCCTTCGATGCCAGCAAAATCGCTATCGCCATGACCAAGGCCTTTTTGGCAGTGGAAGGTGGCAAAGCCGCCGCGTCTACCCGTGTACGCGAAATGGTGGAAAGCCTCACCCAGCAAATTACCGCCACCTTCAAGCGCCGTATGCCTTCTGGCGGCACTATCCATATTGAAGAAATCCAGGACCAGGTTGAGCTGATTCTGATGCGCTCTGGCGAACAAAAAGTCGCCCGCGACTACGTGCTCTACCGCGAAGAGCACGCCCGCCTGCGCGCGCAAAAACAAGCATCGCAAGAGCCAGACCCGGATTACCCGAGCCTGAACGTAGTACTGGAAAACGGCACCCGCGCGCCGCTGAATATCGCCCGTATGCGCACCATCGTGCACGAAGCCTGTGCCGGTTTAGCCGGTGTGGAAGAAAAAGCGATTCTCGATGAAGCCATGCGCAACCTTTACGACGGTGTTGCCGAGAAAGACGTCAATACCTCACTGGTGATTACCGCCCGCACCCTGGTAGAAAAAGAGCCTAACTACTCTTTCGTGACCGCCCGTTTATTGATGGACAAACTGCGCGCGGAAGCCCTTGGCTTCTTCGGCATTGCTGATTCCGCCACCCAGGCGGATATGGAAACCCTCTACGCCAAGACCCTGCCCGTCTACCTGAAGAAAGGTGTGGAACTGGAACTGGTGTCACCTGAACTGCTGGAATTCGACCTGGACAAGTTGGGCAAGGCGCTGATCGCCGAGCGCGACCTGCAATTCACCTACCTCGGCCTGCAAACCCTGTACGACCGCTACTTTATCCACAGCAACAACACGCGCATTGAGTTGCCGCAAATTTTCTTCATGCGCGTGGCTATGGGCCTGGCGATCCAGGAAGAACAAAAAGAAGAGCGCGCGATCGAGTTCTATCGCCTGCTCTCCTCCTTCGACTACATGAGTTCCACCCCGACCCTGTTCAACTCCGGCACCCTGCGCCCGCAGTTGTCCTCTTGCTACCTGACCACCGTACCGGACGACCTGCACGGTATTTACGGTGCCATGCAAGACAACGCCATGCTCAGTAAATTCGCCGGCGGCCTGGGTAACGACTGGACACCAGTGCGGGCACTGGGTGCTTATATCAAAGGCACCAACGGCAAATCACAAGGTGTGGTTCCCTTCCTGAAAGTGGCCAACGATACCGCCGTTGCGGTTAACCAGGGCGGCAAGCGCAAAGGCGCTGTCTGTGCTTACCTGGAAACCTGGCATATGGATGTAGAAGAATTCCTTGAGCTGCGTAAAAACACCGGTGATGACCGTCGCCGTACGCACGATATGAACACCGCCAACTGGGTACCCGACCTGTTTATGAAGCGCGTGTTTGACGATAAAGAGTGGACACTGTTCTCCCCTAACGATGTCCCCGACCTGCATGACCTGTACGGCAAGGCGTTTGAAGAGCGTTACGAGCATTACGAGCGCGAAGCCGCGCAAGGCAAGATCAAAGTACACAAGACTGTGCGCGCCCTCGACTTGTGGCGCAAAATGTTGGGCATGCTGTTTGAAACCGGCCACCCATGGATCACCTTCAAAGACCCATGCAACCTGCGCAGCCCGCAGCAACATGCCGGTGTGGTGCACTCGTCCAACCTGTGTACTGAAATCACCCTGAACACCAAGGCCAACGACGAAATCGCCGTATGTAACCTGGGTTCTGTGAACCTGGCGCAACACATTGTCAATGGCAAACTCGACCAGGCAAAACTGGAGCGCACCATTAAAACCGCCATCCGTATGCTGGATAACGTAATCGACATTAACTACTACGCCGTTGCGACTTCCAAAGCTTCCAACCTGCGCCATCGCCCCATCGGCCTGGGCATTATGGGCTTCCAGGATGCGCTTTACGAACAACGTATCGCCTACAGTTCGCAAGCCGCGGTAGATTTTGCGGATACGTCAATGGAAGCCGTCAGTTACTACGCGATTAAAGCCTCCAGTGAACTGGCTGCCGAGCGCGGCAAATATTCCACCTACGAAGGTTCCTTGTGGAGCAAAGGCATTCTGCCCATCGACTCGATTGAAATCCTCGCGCAAAACCGTGGCGAGAATTACATCAAGGTTGATCGCAGCAAAACCTTCGATTGGGACACCTTGCGTGCGCAAGTGAAATCACAAGGTATGCGCAACTCCAACGTGATGGCGATTGCACCGACGGCAACGATTTCCAACATCACCGGTGTCACCCAATCGATTGAACCGACTTACCAGAACCTGTACGTGAAATCCAACCTCTCCGGTGAATTCACGGTAGTTAACCCGCACCTGGTCCACGATTTAAAAGCGCGTGGCTTGTGGGATGCGGTAATGGTAAATGACCTGAAATATTACGAAGGCTCGTTACAAAAAATTGATCGCATTCCCGCAGACCTGAAAGCGATTTACGCCACCGCATTTGAAGTGGAACCCAAGTGGATTGTGGAAGCCGCCAGCCGCCGCCAAAAATGGATCGACCAGGCGCAAAGCTTGAACCTGTACATCGCCGGCGCTAACGGTAAAAAACTGGACATCACCTACCGCATGGCATGGTACAGCGGTTTGAAAACCACTTACTACCTGCGCGCATTGGCTGCGACCACCACTGAAAAATCCACCATTAACACCGGTGCGTTGAATGCCGTATCTTCCGGTGGCGCCGGCGGTTTATCGGCGGCACCGGCGGTCGCAAAACCCGTGGTATCCGACGTGGAAGAAGCCAGCTTTGCCGAAGCAGCGCCCGTACCCAAGGCGTGCTCTATCGACAATCCGGATTGCGAAGCTTGCCAATAAGCTCCATACAAAATACGCGATACACGCACACAGACTTTAAAGAGGAACACCATGCTTAGTTGGGATGATTTCGACAGCGAAGAAGCGGCAAAAGAAAATGCACGTCAGGAAGCGATTGCCGCGAATTTAAATAAACCCACTGCACAGGCACAACCGGCGCCAGTTGCCCAAGCCAAAGCAACGCCTACCGCTCCGGCGGCTGCGAACTCCAATTTTTCCGATGCCGCCAAAGAAGAAGGCATCACCCCCGAACTGGCGAAAGCCCGCTCTGCCCTCGCCGCGTTGGACCCGGCCCCCGGTTTGGAAGAACTGGAAATGGGCGCGGCCCGTATCCAGGTGGATGACAAGCGCATGATTAACTGCCGTGCGGACCTGAACCAACTGGTGCCGTTCAAATACGATTGGGCGTGGCAAAAATACCTGGACGGTTGCGCCAACCACTGGATGCCGCAAGAAGTCAACATGACTGCCGATATCGCCCTGTGGAAAGGCAAAGAAGGTTTAACGGAAGACGAGCGCCGCGTGGTGATGCGCAGCCTCGGTTACTTCTCTACCGCTGATTCGCTCGTCGCCAATAATCTGGTGCTGGCAATTTATCGCCTGATCACCAACCCCGAATGCCGCCAATACATTTTGCGCCAGGCCTTTGAAGAAGCGATCCACACCCACGCTTACCAATACTGCATCGAATCACTCGGCATGGATGAAGGCGAAGTCTTCAACATGTACCGCGAATTGCCATCGGTCGCGAACAAAGCCGCCTGGAGTTTGAAAAACACCCATTCCATTTCCAACCCCACATTCCAAACCGGCACACCGGAAACTGACCAGGAATTACTGCGCAACCTTGTTGCGTATTACGTAGTAACGGAAGGGATTTTCTTCTACTGCGGTTTCACCCAAATCCTGAGCATGGGCCGCCGCAACAAAATGACCGGTGTTGCCGAACAATTCCAATACATCCTGCGCGATGAATCCATGCATTTGAATTTCGGTATCGACGTGATCAACCAAATCAAACTGGAAAACCCGCACCTGTGGACTGCGGAGTTCCAGCAAGAAGTCATTCAAATGATCCTGCAAGGCACCGAACTGGAAATCCAATACGCCCGCGACTCCATGCCCCGCGGCATCCTCGGCATGAACGCCGCCATGATGGAAGAATACCTCCACTTCATCGCCAACCGCCGCTGCGCACAACTCGGTTTGAAAGAGCAATTCCCGGGTGCACAGAATCCATTCCCGTGGATGAGTGAGATTATGGATTTAAGGAAAGAGAAGAATTTTTTTGAGACGCGGGTGATTGAGTATCAGACTGGTGGGGCGCTGAGCTGGGATTAAAATTTATTTAATTCAAGCGTAGGTTGGCGCTGAGTGCAGCGATGCCCAACAAACCATACAAACGGATCACATATTCCGGAGTGAATAAACTAACCGCTATTGAGTTGTATCGGATTTTTCTGATTGGGCTTGGTAGCGGTTTTTTAATTTGACAAAGCATAGCTGAGGGGAAGATGACAAATACTAAAATTAAAATGGACCTGAGTAGTGGACTTATAGAGACGGAAGGGTCCGATAGCTTTATACAAACGTTATACAATGATTTTAAAAGCTAAAAACAACTCCCATTCATCATGAACCAATTAAGGATAAGGTCGGTGTTGAAAAAAATGATCGACCTTCAAAAAAATCATAAAACATAAAAACTAAGTGTTAATTGAGAAAAAAGAAAGCATATGACAAATATTACCAAAGCACGTAGGTTGGGCTAAGTGTAGATTGCTGGTGGGGCCTACGAACCGCAACATTCGCAAGCACAAACGACACGTTGTTTTGTTAAGCGAAAAACCAATTAACGGTACATCCATTTTGGTTGCGGTGGTTGCGGTGGTTGCGGATGTATAGTCATGTTGCGGTTCGTCCCTCACCGGCAACCTACATTAAAACATCACCTTGACAAGTTGTGATTAAAAACAGGGACTTCTATATGCACCATGTAACTGCTAATTTATGAATACCTCCACTGTATAGGTGAAGAAACTTGTCGCAACGCAGAAAACGGAGCATCTTACGCTGCGTGCATTTTATTTTTCAGAAAAATCCATTAAACAATAAACATTCAAATCGTCAGCCTGTGCTCCAAACATCACTTGAACCCATTCAAATTAATATCCGGAAACATAACAATGGAAGCAAATGCAATTTATGAATCGCCTAAGGCAAACTTGAATAATGAAAACAGTTCAAGAGCTGACGAGCTGGATAAAGTTCTTCAAGTAGCCAAGCGCCAAAAAGCCCTTATTTATACTTTTCTTGCGTATTTTTTTGCAGCGGCTCTACAAGGATTATTACCACAAGAAATCAAGGTTATTGCCAGCCTGATTGTTTTCCCAGTCTGGATAGCGATAATTATTTTAAACGCGCGCCTCTGCTTGAAAGTCTACGGAAAATTCACAGCAGTACTGTTGATTATCCTGGGCATTATTCCCCTTATTAACTTCTTGGTAGTACTCGCAGCCAGTTCACGTGCTAATAAATTAATTAAAACCGCAGGGTTCAAAGTGGGATTTATGGGAGCCAGCATCAAAGAAATAGATCAAGCATTACAACAAAAGCTATCTATTTCAGCTCGTTAATAATTCGTATGGCCCATGCAGGATGAACCTGCCCGACACTCGAGATAGAACTTATCAGCTTAAACTTACCAGGAACCTACATGAAATTAATAAAGTATCACATGATGAAAAATCATGAGAAAATTATTCAAGCACAAATTTCCTTCCTGGCTGTTGCAGGGTCGAATCTTGAAAGCCTATGCGAAGACATTATGCAAAGCCTGAGATCCCATTTTATTGCCGCTGGATATATGGAAATTTTGGGATAACGAAATGGATAAAGCTTAACAGAACTAAAAAAGCCGGGAATTAGAAAAATGAACATGAAAAGTCTCCAAATTTTTACAATTTTGATTGCTATATTAACGATACAATTCGTTAATGCAGCTGAAGAATCGCAGGAAGGTAACGACAAAGAGATACATTTTTCGCAAGCAACAAAGATTGGTAATGCGGGGCTTGAGAAAATTGTTAAAATTGCAGCTTATGACAATAAGCATTCCGATGTTAAAAAGGCTATTGAAACAGCCAAGGTAATACAAACAGAACCTGATTTTAGTAAATATAGCCATGTTGATTTGGCACAATTTTATAGTCACCTCGGCTGGTTATACGCTGAAGATGGCAATCTACCGGAAGCGATTAAATACTATACCTTGGCCCTGGATAATCGCTCTATCTATGACAATGGCGCTTATAGCTTTTCTATCAATCAGTTATTGGTAACCAGCGTCAAAGCAAATAAGATGGACGATGTTTATAACGCATTAGCGCCAAATCATTTCCCCTGTCTGTCTCTAGATCAAATACTAATGGTCGCTGAACTTTATTCGCAAAACCTAAGATTTGATCTGGCAGAGAAACTTTTCGCCTTAGCTGATGAGAAATCAAAAAAAAGTGATGACTATCAACGCTATCTTTATTTTGCGACATATATAAAACATGCAACCCTCCATAAACGCCAAGATGTTTTGGAAAAAATTGCGGATCAATATGCAAACGAAAATAAAAGTATAAAATGGAGTCAGCTAGTCGCTTGGAAGAAAAATGTCGCTGATCAAACATTTCCGATAAAAAAAACTCCCCCGCTCTATCCCAGGAGCGCCATTGCACGGGGAATCAATGGATACGTAATAGCGGAATACACAGTTGACATAAATGGAAAAACCAAAGATATCAATATTGTTGAAGCATACCCTGAAGGCTATTTTGAAAAAGCGAGCATTAAAGCTGCAAAGAAATTTCTCTACAAACCCAATATTGGACCAGACGGCGTACCAGTTGAAAGACATAACGTGCGAAATCGATTCACTTTCTACATGACACCCTAACCTTTCTTTTTCTTCAAGAAAACAAATATGGTTCCGGCAGCTCGGTTATTTTCACTAAGCGGTATAATATTTTAATGCCATGACGGTATTGCCAGATCACATTCATGCGTTATGGACCTTATCCCAAGGGAACGATGATTATTCAATGCGTTGGATATCAATAAAACACTACTTTTTCTATACCTCTAACAAAAATTGAAAACAAGAATGCGCTGACTGAGGAAACGGGAATGGGAATATAACTATATTGACATTAGCTTCCGAACCTACAATTCGCGTCAAGTAAATAATGAATACCCATAACATCATCATAAGGACTCTTTTATGCTCAAAAAAATAATAACCGTTAGCTTGGTATTAATCTGCACATGCATTCAAGCGCAAGATGAATCTGTCGAGGAAGTGATCGTGTCTGGCATTATGGAATCCGATGGTTATTATGAAATGCCGGCAGTCACCTTGAAAAAGCAGGGCGACTTCCTGGTACAGGGTGTAAAAATTATCAATGACTCACGCGATAAAGACCTACGTGAAAAAGAAATTCGCGAAAGCCTGCAAGCATTGGTTGAATCAGCCAGGAAGCTGGGCAATGTTCAGCTCGCCTATGGTGATGAATTTTTACGCACGCTAGACCCAAAGGATAAATCGCTAATATTCCCTAAAGACGGCACCCGCGCAGACACCAGCTATTTCCGCTTTTCAGTAAAACAAAAGGTTAATCAGCAATTGTCTGCGCCGGAACAGGAAATCGCATTGGAGAACTTCATCAAATCCGCCAAAAAAATAGGCCGCACCGAACTGGACTTAAGTGGCGAAACAGACCTAAGCATCGTCAATCCCGAAAAATACCGTTACGAAGTAATCCAGAAAATCGCCGAAGAAAGTACTCGCTTGCGTCAAACCATAGGTCAGAGTTGTGATATTCAGTTGGATGGAATATCCAATCGGGTCAAATGGCAGCGTAGCGGAATTACCGAACTGGTAATTTATATCCCCTATCGCACCCAACTAATGTGTAAGCAAAACTAGAGGGGTACGTTAAGCTTTATCTATGTTCTTCAGTTGTTTCTTGATGTTAAACCAAAAAACGGAGAACATTTTTAAATCTTAGAAGTTATTGAAAGCATATTTATGTTGTAGCTCAATAAGAAAAAACATTTATATTCAAATTTGGATAATTTATGCTGAAAAAATTAACGCTTACAATGTTGGTGCTCACACAGATTGCTTGCACTAACACAACCCCAACAGAATCAACTCAGCAAGTGGAAAACCCGCTTGCGCTATTATTCGGAGAAAGCAAACAGGTCGATCATAAGGAATTGGATAAACATCCGTTGGGTACATTACAAAACCCGGTACGAGTTAATGGTCCAGCCGGACAACGTGATTACTTATCAAGATTAATTTGCGAAAATAACGAACAAGTCTCAGCTTTCTCCCGCTTGGGTAGTAGCGGTATAGGGTCTTTTGGCAACATAACGGATATATACGAAATTATTTGCGACACGGAAAAAGGGGCTATCACCTACTCCATATATATGGATATGTATCATGCTAATTACGTTGAAACCCGACCAGCGAAAGGATTCATTGGATTAAGGCCTCACAAAGCCCAATAACAGTTGCGGGCATGTTGGGCTTGTAGGTTGGTCGTGGGCTTGCGATCCAATATTCCCAATTGCAAATCGCGCTTTTTAAGAGTACCAAAAACAATTAACACAGACATTTTTGTTTTTGGTTATGACATTTATAATAATGTGGCGCATCGATGCGCATGTCATTTTTTTGGCTTCAAAATAGCGCCATAAATTCGCTGTTGGCACTTCAAAATCTACCTGTCACCTTTGCCCTGTATTATTGTCGGTTGGATTCCCCCGGCAACACATAACTACAGAACCGTCATTAAATCAAACATACCCATAAAAATAAGTCTCACCGCAACATTTATCTATGTTAGCCATGGCATGGAGATTATTATGACCAGTCGCACTCATACGCTCGCGGTTTTATTTTTCTCTTGTAACCAAAAACTAAAATTATCTAGTTATTTTTTAACTATTTTTTTATTCCTCGCTGCATACGAATCCCACGCACAAACCCTCGCAGATGGTCGTTACACCATTTTTTCGCGCCATAGTGGCCTGGTTGTGCAGATAGATGGAGCAAGCACTGCAAACGGTGCAAACGTGAATCAATGGAGCGATCAAAATGCGCCGCACCAGTGGTTCGACGTTTTGAATCTGGGTGGGGGATATTATTCTATTCGCGCCGCACATTCCCGTGCTTCCCTGGACGTATTTGATTTCAGTACCAGTCCCGGCGGGCGAATCACGCAGTGGAGTTATTGGGGTGGCAACAACCAACAATGGCGAATAGTCAGTGTCGCTAATGGTTACCATAAAATTATTTCCCGCCATAGCGGACTGGCGCTGGATGTGTGGAATTGGAGTAGCGTTAATGGCGGTGAAATTCGTCAATGGACAGACACCGGGGGAAATAATCAACAGTGGCGATTTCAGCGGGTAACAACTGATTCCAGCGTGCCTACCTCGCGCTCCTCGTCGTCTTCGCTTTCCATTCCTTCTTCGTCTCTTTCTTCTGTAATTTTATCATCGCGTCCTTCATCTTCGCGTTCTTCGTCTTTGCGTTCTACTTCCGCTTCTTCTGTACTTTTATCTTCATCGATTTCACCTATAAGCTCTTCAATTTCTTCATCGTTCTCATCCGTTCGCTCCTTGTCTTCTTTGTCATCGCCAGCTTTATCGTCTTCGTCATCATCGCGTAGTACCGCAGGGCTTCCAGCGCGACCAGACAATACAACTTGCCTGGCGAGCAATTTTACCGAAAGCACATCGATAAAATTACAAGCTGTGCTGTCCGGTTTGAATTTCAGTGCACCCGTTTTTTATTTACCACATCCCACGCAGCACAATATTGCCTACGTCATTCAGCAGCGCGGCATTATTTATCGCGTAGATCACACCACCGGTACGCGCTCGCAATTGGTAAACCTAAATAATTTTTACACGCTTGATAATAACTGTAGCGAGTGTGGATTATTGAGCATGGCCTTTGATCCGAACTTCAGTAGCAATGGCTATATTTATTTATCGTTTGTTGAGGGTACGGGGAATGACTTAACTTCGCGCATATCGCGATTTACCTCTACCGATAACGGCACCACATTAACAATAAGTGGTAGTTCCCTGGATCGATTTGATTTAATCAGCGTGTCTCAGCCTTTTGATATTCATAACGGTGGGCATATTGCGTTTGGGCCTGACGGCTACCTTTATATTGGATTGGGAGACGGCGGCCCCGCTAACGATACCCAAAACAACGCGCAAAATATTAATAATCATTTGGGCAGTATGTTACGCATCACGACAACGGGTGAAGCCGCACCTGACAATGGTATCCCGGGTGCGTTGCCGGAAATCTATGCATACGGGTTACGCAATCCCTGGCGCTGGAGCTTTGATCGCGAAACAGGCGAGCTTTGGCTCGGCGACGTTGGCCAAAGTGCCCTCGAAGAAATTAATATTATCCAGCGTGGTGGAAATTACGGGTGGCGTTGCTACGAGGGCGATCGCCGTACCGCTAACAGTTGCACGAGCAGCGGCCCCTACATTGCGCCCGTCGCAACCTATGGTAGAACAGAGGGAATATCTGTTACCGGTGGATACGTATATCGTGGCACAGCAGTCCCTGCACTTTACGGTGCTTACATTTTTGGTGACTTCGGTTCCGGTCGAATCTGGGCGCTGTTTAAAGAATCAAATGGAAGCTATAGGCGAGAATTACTCCTCGCGTCAGGCCGCGCAATATCCTCTTTCGCAGAAGGGCGCGACGGTGAATTGTTTGTGCTGGATTACAACGGCGGCATTTACCAAATTGTTGCGGACAACAGCATCGGCAGTGGCCCCCCACAATTATTGACTGAGACCGGTTGCGTGGATCCTACCGATCCAACGCAACCCACAGCAGGCTTAATTCCTTACACCATCAACGAGCCTTTCTGGTCCGATGGAGCTGACAAAACCCGTTACCTGGCGCTGCCAAATAATCAGCGAATTAATGTTGCTACCGATGGGGATTTTATATTTCCGATCAATACCGTGTTAGTTAAACATTTCCGTTTGGTTGATCGTTTAATTGAAACCCGATTGTTTATGCGGGGAGAAAACGGTAGCTGGCGCGGCTATAGCTATCGCTGGAACGCGGACCAGACGCAAGCCACTTTATTGGCAGATGCACTCGATGAAAATTTTGGCTCTCTAACCTGGCACTATCCAAGTCGCGCTGAATGCAACGTTTGCCACACGGCGGTAGCGGGCTTTAGCCTAGGGCCGGAAGCCCGCCAACTTAATAGTAACTTTACGTATCCGGGAACCGGTATTAACGCGAATCAATTAGTAACATGGGACAACATCGGACTATTTTCCGCATCACTAAGTAGCGCGCAACGTGAACTATTTTTGCCGCCTAGCGATGACACGCGATATTCAATATCTCAGCGCGCGCGCAGTTATTTACATAGCAATTGCAGTAATTGCCACCGCCCCGAAGGACCGACCCAAGTCAACATTGATTTGCGTTACACCGCTTCGCTAACACAAACAAACGCTTGTAATACAGTACCGAGCATAACCGACCTTGGCATTCCCGAGGCGCGGATAATCGCGCCTGGCGCCAGTGATCGTTCGGTATTGTTACAACGGATGATCGCCACGCATGAAAACCGCATGCCGCCTATTTCGAGCCACGTGGTTGATGAACAAGGAGCTACGTTAATCACGCAATGGATTAATTCCTTGAGCGGATGCCAATAACACCAAAATAAAACGCAGCGTCGGAGTGGCGTTGCGTTTTACAAGGAAAAACTCAATGATTTGGAAACACTTAAATATTAAACTGACTTCGATATTGCATTTGTTTTCCAGTTTTTGCTCGCACGATTAATAAAAAAGCTAAAGCAATTAACATCAAAAATAATAATGAAGGCTCCGGTATCATCACGAATTCCTCCGTGAACATAAATGACCCGTAAAAGTCCCACGAATAGTCCTGAAAATCGAAGACGTTATTAACTACAAAGTTTCCACCAGATTCGGTGAATGAGAAAGCGAGTTCATCGAGCAGGAAATCATACAAAAAACCGGAGTATTGCGGAACCATGTCGTAAAAGCCTTCGGGAAGGCCTACACCAGTATCACTGAATACATCCACTTCATTCTGCTTCGTTAGGGTCCATATGCTCTTCGAGCCGTCTCCAATAAAAAATTTATACGTCAGGCCGTCGTTATATATTCCTGGATATGATGGAATCGGGTTATGCGCCCAATCCCAATCCATTTCGACCCAACCAGAAATCCTTTCACCAGTACGAACAGGCGCATAACTGGGAAAAGCGAGATCGGGGTAAACAGGGCCACTGATGTTAACGACGGTGTCGATCTGCCCCACAAAATAGGCACGTATTGGGGTTGAATGAGCGGTTAACGCAGTTGCTAACAAAATTACAGAAATAAAAAATTTTATAAACATGGATCTATCTCCTTTAAATAATTTTGTATTTGCCGTTAGGCAATTCAGGCTATCACAAAAAAATTTCGATCCATATTACGGTAAATTTCATCCGGCACTTAATCCAATTGATGTGATTTTAGTTAACCCGTGTTCCTTCCTATCAATGGCAGTGAATATCATTTTCCCCAGTAAAAAAATCGCTTGGTATGGTAATATTGCCTCATTGATTACCCGGATTACGGATGGCACCTTATTTGCCATTATAAAAAATTAAATCAAAATCTAATCATCGTTTTGGTTATTTTACGAATGGCCTAATGATCGATATTAAGCATTGTAGGCTAGATGATGTAAGCGCATAATGGTGCCGCGATACCGAGGATCACCCTTTAGAAGCGTTTTTAATACCATTGTTATGATCGAAACGAATTTTTCCAGATCATCCCCACAATAAAAATCCTGGCACCTGGTTAATTTTTTGAATGTGTTCCAAGTTATCCATCATGATGAATTTTTATCCCGCCATTGGGAAGAGGAGGAATTATGAGTTACGTCAAAATCTTCTTATTTTTGTTAACGCTACTTCCTTTTAACAACTGTTACGCCCTGCTTATCAGCCATGTTATCCCTATCAATAACCAACTCAGCTATTCCCATAGTTTTACTTTTGATTTAGTAAGCCACGGGTATAACCCCGCTAAGGATGTTATTAATTGGGTGACCTTTTCTTATGATATTCGTGAAATTGAAGAGGATGAAGCTGAAGAGTTTGTGACCATTTTTGATCACTTCTTGTATTGGAGGGGCATTTTCCCTGATATGAATACCGGCATTGTTACCGAGAGATTACAGTGGACACCGCAAGAAACCTGTCGTTATGGGGAATATATTGATGGCGAGGAAATCTGTTATTTTAAACCGGACCAGGACGGCTTCTTTTATTCATATTGGAATGTCAGCACTGATAACTTATGGATGAACTCTATCAGCTTGACGATAGATGTTACGCGCATCCACAGCGTAGATGAGCCATCCTCAATGCTATTGCTAACCGGCGTTTTGTTTTTACTGCTGGCAAGGTCCAGAAGAGCGGGAGTTGGGGCAACAAAGTCCAACACTTAATTATCCATTGATATAGTTGCAAAGGAGTATTTATGAAATACATTAAGCCGTTTCTTTTCGTTTTATCATTGTTGGCCTACTCCAATTGCCATGCATTGTTGA
>CAMLKG010000043.1 GCA_946480695.1 uncultured Cellvibrio sp. | reverse complement strand
TCAAGTTCAAAGGTTGTCGGTCCGCTGTTTACTAATGTTGCTTCGCTTTTGAAGATTGCATGAAAACGCGGATAGGGTGGTTCCCGCGTTCCCACAATATCACTCGGCTCGCCACCCAGATAACCCGCCACCCATGGCAACTCATCGGAGGTATAGGTAAATTGCCAATACGCCTGCGAGTAAGTTGCACACACGCTGCTGGCTACAAAAATTGTTACGGCAAAAATACGTTGAAGACCAATCATAATGTTCTCCTTGAGCAAAAGAAAAATTGTGATGAGTTCTTGCCAATTTCAGAAAATAGTTACTTATTGATACAAAGCGCCTGCAATCCATGTCTTTAATAGTTAGCTAAAAATTCATCCACTCTGTCCCCTATTCGTTCAATGATCAAAGGATCATTCCATATATCACCGTGGCCTTTCTCGTAATAATAAACATTCACTTCCTTACCTGCGGCGCGCAGCGCGTCATACATGATCTGTGCGTTCCATGGATGCGCGATCGCGTCTAAACTGCCTTGGTGGAGATCAATGATGCCGTGTGCATCGCTCGCAAAATAAACGGGTGAGCTGTTCAGCATGCGCATGCGCGACTCTGTTTCCGTTTTATTTTGTAAAAAATGGCATTCGTACATATCGGGTGAGTCCCTCCACATACTGTAGCGATAAAAATCTACCGGCGTCCCTGAAGCTATGACTACAGCAACGCGGCTATCGCGCTCGGACATAAGCAAGGCGGTATTCCCCCCACGGCTATTACCTCTCACAAGATAGTGATCAAAATCACCGTCAGGCAAAATTTGCTGTGTTGCGTTGACAAGAGCAATGGCGTCTGTTGCGGCACCATCAAATTCGTCGCAGGTTGACCCGGTGCTCATCCAGCTCATACCGCGAAACATGAGGGTTCTACCACGAAACGCCGGAATAACCACGATGGATCCGTGTAATTGAGGACTCCAGGAACGATTTAACCATGGCTCTATATCAATGGACCGATTGCCTTGCCCGTCAGTCATTACCATAACAGGCATCGGAATAGATGCAGGGCTTCTTGGATATACAACAGCCCCGTAATGTGTTATCGACTCGACGGTGTGTTCAAGTATTGAAATAAAATGCTCGTTGTCGTATTCACCTTGATAAACAACCTGTACGTCCCTGGGACTCAGATCCCTACTGGAAACGATCGCTTTGGCTTGCGCAATATCCACTGCGGTGGGCGGATAATAGTTGAAGTTATTTTCCTGGCGGTCGCTGTCGCGCTGACCATCACCGTCTCCACCGCACGACGTCACGAATAACGACGCCAACAAAAACATGCAAATACTAAAAAATCTGAGGAAAATTGGCATTTCGCTGATCCTTAGAGTTAATTATTAAGAGTTGTGCACTTTGATTGGTATAACAAAGATGCAAAGCAAAAAAATGGGTAAGTCGGAAATTTAACGCCACGCTCAGCGGCAGTTTGGAAGCCGCTTTGTGTGATACTTTTGCGAAGCAAAGCCACATAAACGCAACTTAATCAAGTATGGCGGTGGAAAACACCTTTGCTGTGGCTAAAGTATCGCGTAATTATGAGATTTACTTGCCTTTCCAGCGAAATCGTTTGATTGAGAGAGAAAACGAGAGAAGCAGTCCAACGATAAAGCACCGCAACTCGACCATCATAGAGGAACGGGCTATAACACAGCAATAATACCTCTCAGAGAATGACACTTAAATTTGCATTGCATCAATTTTCACATCGAAAAACCTTCGTGTCGTCTGCCTGAATGCGCGCGGATTTTCCGATGATGCACATGCCATTATTTGAACTTCACGCTTCTTTGACAAAATTGTATATCAAGCCTATTACTAACAAACACATCGCTCGTGTCATGCACGGGAGCGGGATGTCCCCGTCTAACTTACTTATTTATTTTCCCGTCACCAACAATGCTCATGCTTAAACGAGCATCAATGTGGGTTTACTGTATGATTTCCACCAGGCCTCTATTTCGTAATGGGAGATATCAGACCAATCTTGTGGAATATAAAGATCTTCGAGGGCTGACGATACGATTCCATTTTGAAGTTATCGATCAATCAAACTGTAAATGCATTGGAATATTTGATCGTGTTGCAGATGCACAATCAGCGATCACCAAACAAGCCTTCCAATATCGAGAGCTGTCAGCTATAGAACTATTCAAATCGCATTCATCTGGCTAAAAAATAAAATCAGAAAAAATATGGGGGCCCGCTAGCTATTGGAAGTGGCATAAAAAATCACGTAGCGACTTCGAGAGACATCATAACGGCAGCATTAGGGTATGGTTAGCCGGTTGCCCGGCCTAGTGGGTTCTTAGCGAACCATTCGACAATCATTCCCATGTTCTGCTCAAAGCCGCCGGGCACAGAAATATTCAACACACCGGCGCGCACACTGCCCCGGTTCTGAAAATCATGGGAGGCTCCTCCCGGTGCAAGGATAAACGAGCCTTTCGGGCAATCGATCCATTTTCCATCAATGAAGAAACTCATGATGCCTTCCAAGACATAAAACGCATCGTCTTCGGGGTGGGAGTGAGCGCCAGGACCTTGGGTGTTTGGTTCAAGCCACCACTCCGACACAGAATATTGACCGGCCGTTTCACATTGATCGGCCTTGAACACAGCCGACATACTTCCCATGTGATAGTTTCGACCTCCGCCGGGTAAAAGAACAATAGAGGGTCTGGCTTTTGCTTCCATAATGCGGGGGCTCCCGTTAATTGGCTGACGCCGAGTTTAGCGACACCTTTAAGTTGGGATTTGTGGGCTATTTTTTTGCCTTAAAACTATGCGTAGAACAAATAATGAATGCAAATAGTGAGCAAGCTGGAAATGCTTTTAAGTATACGCACACCGCTTTCATAACATTCAATCATCGAATTCAATCACCTTAACATGGAAGACGGATCAACAATTTGAAACCTACAAGGTCTGTCACAAACCCGCCTGGAGCTTTGACGATACCTGTAATGCTGAGTACGTAACTATTCCAGGCAATGTGAACCCATCGGGAGTTATCACTTACACCCACACTATTACTGGGCTAAAAAGGGGATCGCGGACTTTTCCGCCAAATCCTGCACAACATGCAATAACCCACTGACTTGTAAAGCAAAATTTACTATTTTGATCAATTTATATTCAGGATTTTAGGAATAAGGCAGTTTTAGTGGTGTGACAAATTCAACGATTTCTATAAAATTGGTTAGCACGTGCGCTTAGAAATCAAGGCGCAAATGCCTAGTGAGATCTACGAATTACACCTGAACGTATTTCCCATGGTCGAACTGTGACGTAGGAGATCAGTGCAGTATTCGATTTCATGCCCGCTTAGAGCTTTTACACACACACTGCAATAAATTTCCTTTACTCCGTTATGATTTAACTATGGCAATTGTGGGGGGTTTTTCCTTTGCAGTCCCGTTAGTTATTCCTTCCAAAACTACAATTATGAAATTAATAAGCTCGCCCTCAACTGGGCCGGCTGTCACACCGGAAAGTTGTCCGTTCCCTTACTGGAGCTAAGTGTGTTTAGAAATGCAAACGCTTTTGTTGCCATCATATTTTCACTTTTAGCGGGTACCCTTCAGGCGGACGTGGTTTTCACTCGCAACGGCGAGAAGTTCGTAGGGCACATCTCCGAGTTCGATGGGCAGTTACTTAAAATTGATACGCTATCAGCGGGTATGCTCACGATTGAAGCAAAATGGATTACCAGCTTCGCTACGGACCAAACCAGAGCTTGGGAAATTCGCGGCACCCGGACAGACATTAAAATGGAAACAGCAACCATTGATGGCTACGTGAAGATCGATAAAAAAGTTATTGCCATAAACGATTTACGTCTGAGGCGACGTGCATTGCCCGAAAAAATATCTGGCAATGTCGAACTCGGTTGGGATATGGAAAGCGATGGTGGCCGCAAGCGGGAATTGCGGTTGAAGGCGGAACTGCATTATCACCTGAACAAATAGCGCCATGAGACTAATGGCGAAGTTAAGCGCGGCGAACTGCATGGTGTTCCCAATGAAGACGTTCTCGAATTTAACTATACCCCTGACTTCCTGATCAGCCCCCATTGGCTGATCACCCTTGACACCTCTTATCGCGAAGAGGGTGTCGATACAGTCAGTTATTATTCCCATGTTGGTGTCGGACCAGGTTACAGATTTTGGGGTGAGGATAAGGACCAGCTAGATCTCATGGTAAGCGCCGACAAAATCTGGATTGAAAGTGGAACAGTAGATCTGGAATTAAATGCCATAGCGGCGAGCATTGATTACCGTCAATTTTTGTTAAGCGACAAATTGGAATCTTACATAGATTACAGGATCACCTATCCTGAGTGGAGCGGTATAAATTATATTGTTAACGCTACGCTTGGACTTCGCTATTCATTTATCGATTTTCAGTTGATGGCCTATGATGCTTTGATCATGGCGAAGCTACGGCGTCAGCCAAGAGATGCTGTGCTCATCCACAGTGATCAAGGCAGCCAATACGGAAGTCACGATTACATGGCTTTTATAGAAGCTAACAATTTCATTCCTTCCATGAGCCGCCGAGGAACTGTCATGACAATGCGGTTGCTGAAAGCTTTTTTGCGACATTTAAGAAGCAAGTGACCCGCAGGAAAATTTACAGTACGAGGGAAGAAGCCAAAGCAGAAATATTTAATTTTATTGAGATGTTCTACAATCCAGTCAAACGCCACTCTCATAACGGCGGGTTATCTCCCGTTAAATACGAAGAGGCGTTTTCTCAGGGGCTTGAAAGTGTCTAGTAAAAGCTGGGAAGTCCATTGTGCTTCACATGACTTGACTTAAATCAAGTAGAAGAAGGAAAATGATTACACGCACGACCACCGCTATTTGAGCTCCAAAACGCTGGTTACGTTCTTTTAAGTTAACATTCTATATGAAAATTGATGTGTAGTAAGCTTGCTGTTATAGCGTTTTTATATTCGAACTAAATTTCTAGCAACAACTAAAGAGACGCAAAGATGCGCATTCAACTCCCTCCGATAAGAACTGATAACTGTGCGCAGGGTCAAGATATCCACTGTACGCATGAAAAACGCATCAGCTGCGGAAGCTGTCGCCTTAACACCCTGTGCCTACCAATCAGCTTGCATTTTGATGATATAGATAGACTGAACAGCATCGTTCAACGCAGCAAACCTCTGCAGAAAGGTGACTATCTCTACCGTGCGAATAATGAGTTCCACTCTGTGTTTGCTATACGCTCTGGTGCAGTAAAAGCAGTAACCATTAGCGATAATGGTGATGAGCAGATCACAGGCTTTTATCTACCAGGAGAGATTGTGGGTCTGGATGGATTGAATGAAAATAAATATACCAATTCGGTACTAGCGCTGGAAACGTCCTCAATATGCGAAATTCCCTTCCACAGGTTTGAAGAATTAAGCCAAAAAATCCCCAATTTACAAAGGCACTTTCTACAATTAATGAGTCGTGAAATAACAGAAGATCAGCGGATTATTAGTCTACTTAGCAAAAGCAGCGCTGAAGCACGAATCGCATCCCTCCTACTTAGTATTTCAAGCCGTAACGGTCGCCGCAACCTGTCTTCTAATAAATTCTTACTACCTATGACGCGCACTGATATCAGCAATTTTCTCGGACTGCGTATCGAGACCGTGAGTCGACTTTTTACTCGTTTACAAAAAAATAATGTTATAACCATCGATAAGACAGACCTTATTATTGATGATATGAATGCATTACAGTTGATCGCGAAGGGCACCGACGGAGCTTAATACCTTTTAGGTTCGTACCATTTAAAATATGCCAATCACCTTTCATGCAGCAATGACAGCAAATCCGCTGACAAAATTAATGCTCTAGCAAGCTTGCATTAACAGTTAGCTGTTGTTCAATTGCATCGCTATCCAATAGTTGACTGTATTTGGAATAGATGGATAGTGCATGTAACTGTAACAACCAGCTCTTCAATATCGTGTCCGCTGATTGGTGCGGGCTTTTTTTGTAAATGCAGTCGTTTGCTGAAGCCTCCACAATTAAGCTAACTTCTTTTACAGAGGAGTATCATTTAATACGTCGGAAATAATAATGCCACTTTTTTGCCGAATTTTAATGAAATCGGGCACAAAATCAAAACTGACTAACACTCCTCCGCTCGCACGGTTAGAAAGGATTAACTCGCCACCTAAATGTTTGGCGCGCTCTTTCATAATGGCCAGACCGTAATGATTAATTTTTTCCGGGGCGATAGGAAGCCCAACGCCATCATCTGCGATAACTAAGCTAATCGCCTGATCCGCATTTTGCCACAGACGAATTTCCACATTTTGTCCACCGCTATGATGGATTGCGTTTTGACTGGCCTCACGGATAATTTGCAACAAATGAATTTCTTCATTAGGTGTGAGCGGAACATTACTTAAAGCAAAATCGAAGTAAATATTTATCGAATTCTGCGCACGCATCTGCTCGATACTGGATTCAAGCGCAGCCTTTAAACCGCTGCCATCAATTTTCAAACGGAATGTAGTTAATAGCTCACGTAATTGGCGGTAAGCATTATTTAATCCCTCACGCAGCTCACCAGCTACATCCTCCATAGTGATTTTATCTTCGCGATCAATGGCTTTATTGAGGCGAGTTACCTGAATTTTTAAGTAGGACAGCGCCTGCGCAAGAGAATCATGCAATTCGCGCGCAATAGCATTGCGCTCTTGCAAAACCGCCAAACGACGCGATTGATCTTCATCAGTTTTTAAGCTCATACCAATCGCTAATTGATCGGTAGTGGATTGGATTAGTTGCTCTTGCCATGGCGACAATAATTTTCGTTCCTCTACCCGACACACTATCAACCCATAATGTCGCTCATTGCGATTCAGTTGAAAACGATAAATCGCCGTTCCATCCGTTTTTTCTACTACGCCCCGGCTGGACAAACATTTCGAACAGTTTTGTTTTTTGCACAACTCTGCGTTAATTTCACTCGCCGGTTTTATTTGCAGGTATGGGCTATTGCCCTCAGTAGTCATTAAACATAATTCAAGGTCGGACACGTTGATAGTTTTCCCTAAACGAGA
Source organism: uncultured Cellvibrio sp. (assembly GCA_946480695.1). Next base: position 25,018 of record CAMLKG010000043.1, on the reverse strand, counting down.
AATTATTTCATCGTAATTAATACCTTGGGGATTATGCTCAATAATGAACTTGGCAGTATCGTATAAAAACTGTAGCGAATTATTAGACTGTTGCAACTCCCGGGTTTTTTCATCCACTTGTTGTTCAAGATGATCATAACTATTAGCGATTGATCGACTCATAAGATTAAACGAACCAGCAAGAACACCTAATTCATCCTGGCTGACTACCGGTATTTGATGACTGAAATCGCCATGGGAAATTCGCTTAGCCATAGCGGTTAATTGATTGAGTGGCTGCTCTACTTTGACTCTGAGCGAATACATCACCAATGCCGATACCAACAAGGTTGCAAAAAGCGCAATGATTTGCACCAAACGAAAACTGCGTACCTTTTGTTCCGCATCCTGTTGAATGGTTTGCACTAGTTCATCCAACAACTGAATGTGTTCATCCAACAGAATTTGTAATTCTTGGTCGGTTAAAGAATCTTGCTGTTGCTTAAGCTGATTAAATGCTGGCAATAACTGTGTGCGCCAGTTGTCCGCTGCGCGGGTGTATAACTCACTGATTGCTGGTTTCTCATGCAAAAAAGGAATGAATACCGGGTTCCGCCAGGTTTCATCAATTTTTTGCTGTGCCGCTATCCATTGCGCCGCATCATGCGTGTCATCCAATGCCAGCAAGCCCAAACGATAACTTTGCATACGCAAAGAGCCAGCGACATTAATCGCCAGGGAATCGTTTTCAGCACGCTCTGACAACCAATAGGAAATCAACATCGTACTCATGCCTAAGATAACAATTCCGGCAAGTGCCACACTGACGCGAACAATAATGGAAGATTTAGGTACAAGTGAGTTCATAAAACAGCTTCATATAAAAAGATAAATACCCATTTGGAGGTATTTTATTGCTCCCCTCTAGCCATTCAGGGAAATTGCCAAAAACATGATTTTAGCCGATAAGCTCTATTACCTAGTGCCAATCAAACAACAAGAGGCTTTAATATGAATACTACCAACACTAGCAGCTCTTGCGCCAAAGATATTATGAGCAACACCTTATTAACTGCTTACGAGGGCTGGACTATCAGTCGTTTGGCAGACTTTTTTATTAACCGCAAAATTTCTGCAGCCCCTGTTATAGCCTCAGATCACGAATTGGTTGGCGTGGTCAGCGTAAGCGATGTTTTTAAATTCAATAATCTCAACGAGCGCGACAAAGGTAATGCCTTGCGCAACCACTATCGGGATAGTTGTGGTCAGGAAATAAATGAGGAAGTGCTGCGATCATGGGTAAAAGATGCCGATAAAAATTGTACCGTTCATCAAATTATGAATCATGAGGTGATCGCTATTGACCAGGGCGAATCAATAAAGTCAGTGGCAAAGATACTTCTTGACCAGCACATACACCGCGTTTTTGTAACTGACAACAATAAAGTGGTTGGTGTTATCACGGCTATGGATGTACTCGCCGCGCTCAACCAGAGTTAATTATTGGCATTTTCTACATCGATTTATCAAGGCCGCTACCAGCATTATGGAGCGGCCTTTTTATTGGAGTACCCCTTCTGTACTGAGGCTTATTTTTTAGCCTAACACGCCTTACCCACAACAACTAAAAATTCAATAAATTCAATGAGTTAGACAACAAATACAAATACTCATTTGGTGGTAGATGAACGGCTTTCCGGCACTTTTCACTCTCTGGCAGGCAGCGCATGAATGGCGCAGTATTCCAGTGTCAACCGTGAACCGAATGCGCGCCATTAACATAACGCCGTTGTGTCAGTAATGGAGTAACGCGCACACTTTTAGGAGCTGCCATAGAATGAGTCATCTACTCGACAAATTACGTTTTTTTAAAAAACGTCAAGAACCCTTCGCTGATGGGCATGGCGTTACCACTGATGAGGATCGCTCTTGGGAACAAGGTTATCGTCAACGTTGGCAGCACGATAAAATTGTGCGTTCAACCCACGGCGTAAATTGCACCGGTTCTTGTAGCTGGAAAATTTATGTGAAAGACGGCTTGATCACCTGGGAAACCCAGCAGACAGATTACCCACGCACCCGCCCCGACTTACCTAATCATGAACCGCGCGGCTGCCCACGGGGCGCAAGTTACTCCTGGTATATTTACAGCGCTAACCGTTTGAAATATCCCAAAGTGCGTCAGGCATTAATTGAGTTGTGGCGCGAAGCCCGGCAGGAATATTGCGACCCTGTACAAGCCTGGGCTTCCATTGTTGAAGATGAAACGCGTGCAAAAAAATATAAATCCCGACGCGGCTTGGGTGGATTTGTACGCGCACAATGGGGCGAAGTAAATGAAATTATTGCCGCATCAAATGTCTATACTACCAAAACTTACGGCCCCGACCGCATCAATGGTTTTTCACCCATTCCCGCCATGTCGATGGTGTCCTATGCTGCCGGTTCACGTTATTTATCCTTGATTGGTGGCAACTGTTTAAGTTTTTACGATTGGTATTGCGATTTACCTCCATCATCACCACAAGTGTGGGGCGAGCAAACAGACGTACCCGAATCTGCCGATTGGTATAACTCCAATTACATTATTGTGTGGGGCTCTAACGTTCCCCAAACACGCACACCGGATGCCCACTTCTTATCCGAAGTTCGCTATAAAGGCACCAAAACCTGCGTCATTACTTCTGACTACTCCGAAGCCTCCAAATTTGGCGATACTTGGTTATCGCCTAAACAAGGGACGGATGCGGCCTTGGGCATGGCTTTTGGTCATGTGATTTTAAAAGAATTTCATATCGACAACCCCAGCACTTATTTCACCAATTACGTAAAACAATATACCGATATGCCCATGCTGGTGATGCTGGAACCGCATGGTAAGCATTTAACACAAGGGCGTTTTTTGCGTGCAGCGGATTTGGTAGACAATCTCGGACAAGAAAACAATCCCGATTGGAAAACCATCGCCATCAATTCACACAACCAAGAATTAATCAGCCCTAATGGCTCCATCGGCTATCGCTGGGGGCAAAGCGGTAAATGGAATCTGGAGCAGCGCGATGGCAAAACCGGAGCTGATACAGATACGCTTTTATCGCTAAAAAATAATTGCGATGAAATTCTGGATGTGGCTTTTCCCTATTTTGGCGGCAACGAACACGAATACAATTATTTTAAACACACTGATCACAGTGATATCCAACTGCGCAAAGTCCCTGCGCGCAAGGTGATACTGGCTAATGGCGAAAGCGCATGGGTAGCCAGCGTATTCGATTTAATGGTTGCTCACTACGGCGTAGATAACGGGCTGGGTGACACCAATGTGGCCACATCATTTGATGATGACGCGCCCTACACTCCCGCATGGCAAGAAAAAATTACCGGTGTGCCGCGTGCCGATGTGATTCGTGTTGCGCGCGAATTTGCGCGCACAGCAGATAAAACTCACGGCCGTTCCATGGTAATTGTCGGGGCTGCACTAAACCACTGGTACAACATGGATATGAATTATCGCAGCCTGATTAACATGCTGATGATGTGCGGTTGCGTAGGCCAAAGTGGTGGCGGTTGGGCGCACTATGTAGGGCAAGAAAAATTGCGCCCACAAAATGGTTGGTTGCCGCTCGCCTTCGGCTTGGATTGGCAACGCCCTTCCCGCCAAATGAATGGCACTTCATTTTTCTACAACCATGCTAGTCAATGGCGCTACGAAAAGCTCGACATGAGTGAAGTCGTTTCACCACTCGCCAATAAAGAAAAATGGAGCGGTAGCATCATTGATTTTAATGCCCGCGCTGAGCGTATGGGCTGGCTGCCCTCTGCGCCGCAGCTCGGCACTAACCCTCTGCACATTGTTGCCGTTGCAAAAGCAGCCGGTAAAGCACCAAAAGACTATGTTGTCGAACAATTAAAAAGCGGCGCAATTGAATTCGCATGCCAAGACCCGGATGCGCCGCAAAACTTTCCGCGCAATATGTTTATCTGGCGCTCCAATTTATTAGGCTCCAGCGGCAAAGGCCACGAATATATGCTGCACCATTTGCTGGGCACCAAACACGGTTTGCTCGGTAAAGATTTGGGCGCGGACGGCAAAAAACCGGAAGATGTGAAATGGCATCACCAGGGCGCAGTCGGTAAAGTGGATTTATTAGTGACGCTCGATTTCAGAATGTCTACTACCTGTTTGTATTCCGATATTGTTTTGCCTACCGCCACCTGGTATGAAAAAGATGATATGAACACCTCGGATATGCATCCCTTTATTCATCCGCTTACCAAAGCCATTGACCCGGTATGGGAGTCGCGCAGTGACTGGGATATTTTTAAAGGTATCGCCAAAAAATTCTCGGAATTATGCGAAGGGCATTTAGGTGTAGAGCAAGATTTTGTCACCCAACCGATGATGCACGACTCGCCTGATGAACTCGCACAACCCTACGGCGTTAAAGCCTGGTGGAAAGGTGAATGCGAAGCCATTCCCGGTCTGACCATGCCCAATATGGTGGTGGTAGAGCGAGATTACCCCAACACCTATAAACGTTTCACTTCACTTGGACCATTACTTGAATCACTCGGCAACGGTGGCAAAGGCATTAAATGGGATACCAAAGAGGAAGTTGCATTTCTCGGCAAATTAAATCGCACTCATACTGAGGAAGGTGCGCATCACGGCCGACCAAAAATTGAAACAGCGATTGATGCCTGCGAAGTAATTTTATCGCTCGCACCGGAAACCAACGGCCACGTTGCGGTAAAAGCCTGGGATGCCCTTTCAAAAATTACCGGGCGCGATCACACCCATTTAGCCAAACCGAAAGAAGATGAAAAAATTCGCTTCCACGATATTGTCGCCCAACCGCGAAAAATTATTTCCGCACCTACTTGGTCGGGGCTGGAAGATGAGCACGTTTCTTACAACGCGGGTTATACCAATGTGCATGAGTTAATTCCATGGCGCACCATCACCGGCCGCCAGCAGTTTTATCAGGATCATGAATGGATGCGCGACTTTGGTGAACAATTGTGTTGTTACAAACCGCCCGTCAATTTAAAAACCATTGGCCCGGTAATCAATAGGACACCCAATGACAATAAAGAAATTATTTTGAACTGGATTACGCCGCATCAAAAATGGGGCATTCACAGTACCTATAGCGACAATTTGTTAATGCTGACGCTGTCGCGCGGCGGCCCGATTGTGTGGATGAGCGAGATCGACGCAAAAGCGGCGGGCATTGAGGACAACGATTGGATTGATGTCTTCAACGTCAACGGGGCAATTTCTGCGCGCGCCGTCGTATCGCAACGTGTTCCGCAAGGCATGAGCCTCATGTACCACGCCCAGGAACGCATTATTAATATGCCCGGTTCGTCGCTCACTAACACCCGGGGCGGCATGCACAATTCGGTGACCCGCGCGATTATGAAACCCACGCATATGATTGGTGGCTACGCACAACAGGCTTACGGTTTTAACTACTACGGTACCGTTGGCTGCAACCGTGATGAATTTGTTGTAGTGAGAAAAATGAAGGAAGTGGATTGGTTAGATACACCTTAACCACACCCTCCTCTTAAAAAAGGGAGGGAGCTATTCCTCCCCCTTGCGAAGGAGGAGGCTAGGAGAGGGTTGCATCCCCAAAAAATTTCTCAAATTACAGAGGCAAAAAAAAATGAAAGTTCGTGCTCAGATTGGCATGGTGTTGAACCTGGATAAATGTATTGGTTGCCACACTTGCTCTATTACTTGCAAAAATGTGTGGACTTCACGCGAAGGTGTGGAATACGCCTGGTTTAACAACGTAGAAACAAAACCTGGTGTTGGTTTTCCCAAAGATTGGGAAAATCAGGACAAATGGAAAGGCGGCTGGCAGCGTAGCGCTGACGGAAAATTAACACCGCGTATCGGTGGCAAATTGCGAGTGCTTGCAAATATTTTCGCCAATCCGGATCTTCCGGAAATTGACGATTATTACGAACCTTTTGACTTTGATTACCAACACCTGCATACCGCAGGCAAAAGTGAGCATCAGCCTACCGCCCGCCCCCGCTCATTAATTACTGGTCAACGCATGGAAAAAATTAACTGGGGGCCAAACTGGGAGGAAATTCTAGGTACCGAATTCGCCAAGCGTAGAAAAGACAAAAATTTCAATGATGTAGTGCAAACCGAAATTTATGGTCAATTTGAAAAAACATTTTTAATGTATTTGCCGAGGTTGTGTGAGCACTGCTTAAACCCGGCCTGTGTTGCCTCTTGCCCTTCCGGGGCGATTTATAAACGCGAAGAAGACGGCATTGTATTAATCGACCAAGACAAATGTCGCGGCTGGCGCATGTGTGTATCCGGCTGCCCCTACAAAAAAATCTATTACAACTGGAAAAGCGGAAAATCAGAAAAATGTACGTTTTGTTACCCACGTATTGAAGCAGGTCAACCCACTGTTTGCTCGGAAACCTGTGTCGGCCGCATTCGCTACTTAGGCGTGCTCTTATACGATGCTGATCGCATTGCTGAAGCCGCCAGTGTGGCCAGTGAAAAAGATTTGTATCAAGCGCAACTGGATATTTTTCTCGACCCCAATGACCCAGGTGTTATTGCAGCAGCGCAAGCTGAAGGCATTCCGCAAGCATGGTTGGATGCGGCTCAGCGTTCACCTGTTTACAAAATGGCGGTGGATTGGCAAGTCGCACTGCCGCTCCATCCTGAATATCGCACCTTGCCCATGGTGTGGTATATCCCTCCACTATCGCCCATTCAAAACGCCGCACAAGCGGGGCATGTGGGCATGAATGGAGAAATACCTGACTTGAAATCCTTGCGTATTCCTCTGCGCTATCTCGCTAATTTATTAACCGCGGGCGATGAAAAACCGGTTGAACATGCCTTGGAGCGCATGATTGCTATGCGCGCTTATATGCGCAGCAAACATGTGGATGGTGTGCAGGATTTGGAAGTGCTTAAACAAGTCGGACTGGATGTAATGACCGTAGAGGAAATGTATCGCTATATGGCCATCGCCAATTACGAAGACCGTTTTGTAGTGCCCACCAGTCACCGCGCTTATGCCGAAAATGCCTACGATTTAAAAAGCAGTTGCGGTTTTAGTTTTGGCAACGGCTGTGGCGATGGCAACAATGACGTGAGCTTATTTGGCACTAAAGCCAAAGGGGTTCGTCAGGTTATACCCGTATCGATTCAGGAGTAGTCCTAATGAAATTATTAACGGTTTTATCATTGCTTATGGATTATCCGGAACAAAACTCCGAAGAATTAATAGCAGTGCTGCGCATCGGTACGCAACTAATTGAAGCACCCCTGCAATCCAAACAACAAATTCATAACTATCTCGATCAGTTTTTGAAATACTACGCACATACATCATTGCTAGACCTTCAATCCAACTATGACAGTTTATTCGAACGTGGACGCGCACTATCGCTGCATTTGTTTGAACATATACACGGTGAGTCACTCGATAGAGGCCAGGCTATGGTGGATCTACAACAGCAATATCGGGATGCCGGCTTAGACATAGGTGTAAAAGAATTGCCCGACTATTTACCCCTGTACCTTGAGTTTTTATCCACTCAAGGCGAAGAAAATGCGCGTATCGGTTTGGAGGAAGTCGCACCAATTTTAGCGGTGCTGGCTTGTCGGTTGGAAAAACGCAACAACCCCTATGCAGGACTATTTCACTGCTTGATTTTGCTCTCCGGTGTTGAGGTGAATCTCGACGAATTACATGCTCAATTGAAGCAAGAAAAACCCGATGATACACCCGACGCATTGGATAAAGTCTGGGAGGATGAAGTGGTAAATTTCGGTGCAGAAAAAAATGCCGATAGCTGCAGCAGTTCAACCTCGCGCCCCACACCTCAACAAAGCCGTGATCATGTCGAATTTCTCAACGTCGATGAATTACTCAACTTACAAGCCAGTGCGCGGTAATAGGAGCCGTTATGAATTATCTCAACACCTTATTATTTGGACTTTACCCCTACCTGGCACTGATCATTTGTTTTATAGCCAGTTGGATTCGCTACGACCGCGAACAATACACCTGGAAGGCCAGCTCCAGCCAGTTGTTAGAAAGTAAACAACTTAAAACCGGTAGCCGTTTATTTCACGTAGGTATTATCACGGTATTGCTGGGTCACTTTGTTGGCTTGTTAACACCCGTTGAAGTTTGGCATCTGCTTGGCATTCACGCCCATCATAAACAACTTATCGCTATGACGCTCGGTGGCGTTTTTGGGGTAATTTGTTTTATTGGATTAACCATTCTATTGCGTCGCCGTTTATTCAACCCTCGTATTCGAGCCACTAGCAGCAACATGGATATTACGGTATTGCTGCTACTCTACGCGCAATTAATATTAGGATTGGGATCTATTTTTATTTCTGCACAGCATACCGATGGCGAAGAGATGTTGTTGTTAATGAGCTGGGCACAAAACATTGCCACCTTTGATCCTGCGCAAGCTGCATCCGCTATAGCTTCAGTACACTGGATTTATAAACTCCATGTGTTTTTGGGAATGAGTTTATTTGTGGTATTTCCCTTCAGCCGCTTGGTGCATGTATTTAGCGTGCCGGTGAAATACGTAGGGCGCCGTTATCAAATTGTGCGCAAAAAAGCCTGGCATTAATGGCAAACGTAAAAAACGCACCGGAGAAAAAAGTGATGATTCAAGTCAATCAAGCCACCATCAGCGAACAACATATTTTGGCTGAAATGCAATACCACCCAGCGGATTCACAGCGTGAAGCGATGATCAAAGCCGCCGAGGCGCTAATTATTAGTGAGTTGTTACGCCAACGTGCGGCACAGCTGGAGTTGCAAGTAGGGGACAACAACGCAGAGGCTTCCGATGAGGATTTTATTGAGGCCTTACTTGCACAAGAGATGCAATTACCTACTGCTGACGAGCAGGCATGCCAGCAATACTTTCGCGCCAACGCCCAGCGTTTTATGAGTTCGCCACTGCTTGAACTGCAGCATATTTTAGTCGCTGCAGCACCGAAAGATGAACCTGCGCGCATTACGGCAAAACAAGATGCTGAAGCCCTGTTGATAAAATTACAACTGGGGCAGGATTTTGCCCAACTTGCACAAACCCACTCCGCCTGCCCGTCTAAACAAGAAGGCGGAGACTTGGGTGTTATCAGCCGCGGCCAAACCGTGCCTGAGTTTGAACGGCAATTATTGCTCCTGCCAGTCGGCTTACATCACCAACCACTGGAAAGTCGCTACGGCTTTCATATTGTGAAAGTCAATCGCATCACACCAGGGCAAGCACTGCAATTTGATGATGTAAAAACCAAGATCGCACAATTTTTACAGGAGCGAGTTCGCCACAAAGCTATAGCACAATACATTCAGCAATTAATTAACGACGCCAAAATAGAAGGTTATGATTTTTCGGTACCAACATCAACGCTAATGCAATAAACCGTTTTAGCTTGCGAGGGTTACACCATGAGTTTAGAAACAGCACACGACTTGCTCAACAGAAGTCTGGGGCAACTAGCGCGAAAAATTCCCGGCGCTACCGCTATTTTTCATCACCAAGGACTGGATTTTTGTTGCGGCGGGAACAAAAGTTTACGCCGCGCAGCAGAAGAAAAAAATCTGGATAGCGACGCTATTGCCAATGCACTATGGAGTATCGCTAGCAAAGGTGATGTGGCTGCTACAGAGAATATGCCACTGCCAGGGTTGATTGATTTTATTTTAGAAAATTTCCATCAGGTCCATCGAGCTGAATTGCCAGAATTGGTGCGTTTGGCAACTAAAGTGGAGCGAGTGCATATCGATAAACCCGATTGCCCCCATGGTTTGAGTGATCACTTGCTGCATATGGCACAAGAGTTAGAAATGCATATGCAAAAAGAGGAGCAGATTTTATTCCCCATGATTAAACAGCGATCTGGCTCTATAGTGCTAGGCCCCATTAGTGTGATGCGCCACGAACACGACGATCATGGCGCGGCACTGCGTGAATTGGAACGGCTCACCAACAATATGCAACCACCAATGGGTGCCTGCAATACCTGGCGCGCACTGTATTTAGGCTTGCAAAAGTTGCGCAATGATTTGATGGAGCATATCCACTTGGAAAATAATCTATTGTTTGTCAAACAGGAGGAGCAATTTAGCAAACCACAGCCCAATTCAACTTGTTGTGGTACCTGTAGTTGAAATGAAGAGACCAAATACCACCAGCGCAATGACAGCACTGGTGGTACAGATACGCACACAAATTCCCTTTGATGAACTGGATGATGCACGTGTCTGCTCCGGTGCCTGTATTGGCTGTGCAAAAAAAATTGCTGGAATATTTAGAGCAGGAAATTATTTATTGGGAATCCAGCCTTGCGCGCGGTGAAATACCCAGCTTGGGCGATATCAGTAAACTGGCGCGCAGTGCTAAAAAAATATACAAAGTGTTGCAGTTAAATAATCTGGTGTAATTATTTTCGTGTAGCTACTAATTCAACCTTCTTCATTCGCCGTGAGCGATAAAATTCCACCTTGTTTATCAAATACCAAATACTGCTGAATCATACCGGTGTTGATGCCTACAATCATGGCATCGAGTGGTTTATTGGCATCCGTACTACTCGGCGCTTGCGCGCCTTTACCCGCGAGGCTGGCGGCAAAAACTAGCGACCAGGCTTGACCAGTGTTCGCCGCTTCAGCGATCAAATCAGCGAAGCTTGTAATTTCATCCGGTGTTTTATCTACACACATTTTCGGCGTAAGAAAACCGCCCTCGTTGGTATCGCCACCGGCTACCTCATCAATATCCACAAACACCAGCAATAAACGTTGCGCATCAGCTTGCGCGCGCGCTGCTGTTAAAAAATCATCGAAGTGTTCCATTGCCTGGCCTCATCTTGTTGCGCTTCATCTTATTACTCAATAGTCCAATTTACGCATTACGCGCGCGCGATGAAATACCCACTAAGGCTTAGTTCCCGTCGCATCAGCCACCCTACCCCCTTGGAGGTAGGTCTGCGCAAAGTTTGATATAAGTCAAATATTGCAGCCAATTCGCACACTAGCCTTACACCACATATAGACACAAAAGAAGATATAAATACTAGATATGGTGTTTCATGAAATTTATGCGCTTTGTGAATGAACAAATTGTCTGGCAGGAAGTGCCTGGTGAAACCTCACTCGCCTACACCATTACTGGCTGCCCGCTGCGCTGCAAAGGCTGCCATAGCAGCGAGTATCGCAACCCCAAAGTGGGTGAACCGCTCTATGGTGATTATTTCCAGAGCCGTTTGGACGCTTATCGCGGACTGATTAGCTGCGTTGTCTTTTTTGGCGGCGAATGGCTACCGGTCTTATTGCAGCCTCTGCTTGAACAAGCGCTGCGCGCCAACTTAAACACCTGTCTATACAGCGGTTTTGATCTGATACCCGACTGCTTATTGCCGTATTTGACCTATGTGAAAACCGGTGCATGGATTGCAGCGCGCGGCGGCTTGGACAATCCCAATACCAATCAGCGTTTTATCGATTTGCGCACCAACGAATTATTGAATTACAAGTTCCATACTACTGTCCATTGTTAATTATGCACTAACCATTATCTATAACGAGGAGTTTTTATGCTGCGCCTGAACCCTGCTCAACTCGATGAAAAATTAGAATTTATTCAACATTATCTTGCTGCAGAGAATGCAGCCGACGGTTCCACCATGGACGCCAATGCCAATGTGACGCAAAAAAATATTGCGACATTGGAGGCGGAGTTAATGAAGGATTTTTTTGTACAAGTTAACCGGGAACAAGTGCGCCGAAAGATTGCGGATTTATTTGGCGAGAGTATGGCGGCCGAATATATTCGCCAGATTGAACAGCATGAAATTTATGTGCACGATGAAACCAGCCTGAAGCCCTACTGTGCCTCGCTCACCATGTATCCATTTTTGCTGGATGGGTTAACCAAGCTGGGCGGTGAATCGCGCGCGCCACAACATCTGGAATCCTTTTGCGGTACATTTGTAAATTTTGTCTTTGCCGTGAGTTCCCAGTTTGCCGGCGCTATAGCCACCGTTGAATTTCTTACCTATTTTGATTATTTCGCCCGTAGAGACTATGGCGATAACTACCTGAATACACACACCAAACAAATCGCCAACCATTTACAGCATGTGGTTTACGCGCTTAATCAACCAGCCGCCGCACGCGGTTATCAAAGCGTGTTCTGGAATATTTCTATTTATGATAAACATTATTTTGATTCGATGTTCGGTGAATTTGTATTTCCGGATTTCACCAAACCGGAATGGACTAGCGTTGCACAGCTGCAAGATTTTTTCCTGCATTGGTTTAATGCCGAACGCACCAAAACCTTGTTGACTTTTCCGGTAGTGACAGTGGCGATGCTCACCGAAAATGGTCAATGTAAAGATCACTCCTTTGCCGCATCTATTGGCTCACATCTGGCTCAAGGTAGCGCGTTTTTTATGTACCTTTCCGACAATGCCGATTCTCTCGCCTCCTGCTGTCGCCTGCGCAACGAAATTAGCGACCACACATTTTCTTACACACTGGGGGCTGGTGGAGTTGCCACTGGTTCGATCAATGTGATCACGATCAATATGAATAGACTGGTACAGGATAAGCGCGATTTACTCACTGAAGTGAAAAAAATTCACTCCTACCAAGTCGCCTATCGCCAATTAATGGAAGGCTATTTAGCCGCTGGCATGCTCAATGTGTATTCCGCCGGTTTTATCAGCCTGGATAAACAATTTCTCACCATCGGCATTAACGGCATGGTAGAAGCCGCCGAGTCGCAAGGTATTCGTGCCAGCAATAACCTGGAATACATTGAATTTGTGCAAAATCATTTAAAAGTCATTTACAACGCTAACCGCGCCGCCAAAGAAGAATTTGGCTACTTGTTCAATACTGAATTTGTTCCGGCTGAAAACCTGGGGGTTAAAAACGCCAAATGGGATAAAGCCGATGGCTATAAAGTGGAGCGTGAATGCTATAACTCGTATTTTTATGTGGTGGAGGATGACCACACCAACCCACTCGATAAATTTATTATGCATGGTCGCGAGTTGATTGATTATCTCGACGGTGGTTCCGCACTCCATTTAAATCTGGATGAAGCATTAAGTGCAGAAGCCTACGTAAATCTTATCAACATTGCTGCTAAAACTGGCTGTAACTATTTTTGCATCAATGTAAAAATTACCATCTGTAATCAATGCCAACAGATCGACAAACGAACGCTGCATAGATGCTCTGCGTGCGGCTCAGATGATGTGGATTATGGTACGCGCGTAATTGGGTATTTAAAACGCATTTCGTCCTTCAGTGCCGGGCGTCGCAAAGAGCACAAGTTACGTCACTACCACATAAAAAAAGCACGCACCACCTCGATTAATAGCACGCAACACCAGGCAGAGCGACATGATTCAACAGCTGCTGCCTGAGATACATAATTAACCATTTACAAATCGATACCGTTTCAAAAACCGACGACTGATTCAAAACTAACGAATGCTGAAACCTCCTCAGCCCTTTCTGCACCCGGCCCCCCTTAGCCGGTGTGCAGTTTTTGCGGGATTAATTTAGCGATAACGCGCAACATATCCCGCAATTTGTTGTGCAGCCGCAGCGATACGTGGGGGTAATTGGGTATTTAGCTCAATACTGGCCAATAAATTTTTAATGCCCAAGCCCAATTCGGTATCACCATTCATTTCCAATCGCCGCTGAAAAAATAGCATGTCAGGGTCGAGCTTCTGGGTTGCAATCAGTAGCAGATCGTAACTGCTTGCACTAAAACGCAGATCGGGTTCGGCCTGTGCTTCCGCCACAACCAGCTTATGTTTGCAGTAGCGAACGCTAAATTGAACACCTATATCCTTAACACAAATATTCAGCAATTTATCGCAAAAAAAATCCAATTCACCCGCAGCAATAGCCTCGCGTAACGCATAGTTAAGGCTGCGTGCCAGCGCCACTTGCTGCAACCGATCAGGCACCACTCGCGCAGCCCAACCCATTGCGCCAGGCAGATGTGGAATTACTTTTTGCGCGAGAGCATCTACCCCTTTGCTTACCCTTTGTTGGTATAACATTTTTGCACCTCATGATCGACAATAGAGCATTACCCATCATGACAAGCTAACACCAGGCTGGCTATAAACCATTGGAGGTAGGTGATGGAATTGTTATGCCCCGCAGGCAATATTCCTGCACTTAAAGCGGCCATTGAAAATGGTGCCGATGCGGTGTACTTAGGGTTGCGCAACGAAACTAACGCGCGCCATTTTGCCGGTTTGAATCTGGACGCGTTAAAATTGAAAGAAGCCGCACACTATGCGCATCAACACCGGTGCAAGGTGCATCTGGCGATTAATACCTTTGCGCATCCGGATACCTGGCAGCATTGGACAAGTGCAGTCGATGAAGCGATTGCCTGTGGAGTAGATGCATTAATTATTGCTGACCTGAGCATTCTGCAATATGCCGCCGAGCGCTACCCACACGCAGAGCTGCATTTGTCGGTACAGGCATCGGCAACTAACGCGGCCGCCATCGATTTTTATGCACAACAATTTAATGTGCAGCGCGTGGTATTGCCTCGGGTATTGTCTATCGCGCAAGTAAAAAATCTGGCGCGCTCCTGCACGACACCTTTGGAAGTATTCGCCTTTGGCAGCCTGTGCATTATGGCGGAGGGGCGCTGCTATTTAAGCTCTTATTTAACCGGCCAATCACCCAATACGTTTGGCGCCTGCTCACCGGCGGAATTTGTGCGCCGGGAAGATCGCAATGGCGTGTTGGAATCGCGTTTAAACAACGTACTAATTGACCGCTTTGGCACTAATGAAACTGCGGGCTACCCAACCCTGTGCAAAGGCCGCTTTACCCTCGCTGATGAAGCTAACACTGCACCCTACCATGCACTGGAAGAACCCACCAGTTTAAATACAATGGAGCTATTACCGGAACTGCTCGCACTGGGTATTCGCTCATTAAAAATTGAGGGGCGCCAACGCAGCGCAGCCTATGTTGCGCAAGTTACCCGCGCATGGCGCCAAGCCATTGATTGCTGCCGCGCCGACCCTGCAAAATTTTTAGTGAAAAATGAATGGCAGGCTGCACTGGCGCAACTGGCTGAAGGCAGCCAAACCACACTGGGTGCTTATGAACGTCAGTGGCGATAAAAAAGGTTTTGATTATGAAATTATCACTCGGCCCGATTTTATATTTTTGGGAAAAAAACCGCGTACTGGATTTTTACCGCACTGCCGCCGAATCCTCGGTGGATGTTATTTATTTAGGTGAAACCGTATGCGCCAAGCGACGCGAATTCCGCTTGGAGGATTACATCGCCATCGCCCACCAACTGCGTGAAGCAGGTAAAGAAGTGGTGCTCTCCAGCATGACACTACTGGAATCCCCGGCAGATTTACGCGAGTTAAATCGCTACTGCGACAACGGCGAATTTTTAATTGAAGCAAATGACATAGGCGCCGTGGGTTTACTGAACGAACGCGGGCTGCCTTTTGTGGCGGGCAATACACTCAATTGTTATAACCAACACAGTTTGCGCTATTTAATGAAAATGGGGATGCAACGCTGGGTAGTTCCCGTTGAATTACCCCTGCGCTGGATAAACAGTATGTTAGAGAGCAGTGAAATAAACGATGTACGCGAATGTTTTACTACCGAACTGTTTGCCTTTGGCCACTTACCACTCGCTTGGTCAGCGCGCTGTTTTACGGCGCGTGCCGAGGGTAAACCCAAAGATCAATGCGATTTGTGCTGCAAAAAATATCCAGCAGGCCGCGCTATAACCAGCCAGGAGGGCGAGACATTATTTACCTTAAATGGTATTCAAACCCTGTCAGGTTATCGCCACAACCTCATTAACGATTTACAAGGACTGCAAAATACCATTGATATTATTCGTTTAAGCCCGAAAGAAAATGATACCGTTTTGTGGTTGGAACGTTTTCAACAACAACTGCACAATCCAACAACATTTCCCTTGCAAAAGCCTGACTGCAACGGCTTCTGGCATGATCAAGCGGGCAAAGAATTAATCATCGCCAGTAGCGGAAGCCACTAAATGGAAAAAACAATCGCGGTAATATTGGCCGGTGGCCGCTCAAGCAGAATGGGCGGACAACCCAAATGCCTATGCTCTTTGGGCGAGGAGCGTATCATCGACCTCTTATTAGCACGACTTAGCCCGCAAGTAGATGAAATACTTTTGAATATCGCACCCGGCTCGTCCCTGGCAGAGGAAATTTTTAAACACCCGACGCATAAGCCTGCGCATATCAGTGTAGTTGAAGACCTGTACTCCTCATTCTCTGGCCCGCTTGCAGGCATCGCTAGCAGTATGCAATACCTGCGCGCACGCAATTCATCGGCAAAATGGTTACTCAGCGTCGCTTCTGACACGCCATTTATACCCACTGATTTGTATAGTCGATTCTTGCAAGCAACAAAGCTGCACAATAATCACGTATACGTTGCGCAACATAATCATCAACAGCAGTATGTTTTCGCACTCTGGAATATCGCACTCTTCCCACAGCTAGACACAATTTTGCGCGGAGGCGAAAAATATCGAATGCAAGACATACTGCGCTCACTAAAAGCAATTACCATTGATTTTTCTAACGGCTATGAAACCGCCTTTTTTAATGTAAACACCCCTCAGGATTTAATTGCAGCGCATTCATTGCTAATGCAATAACCAATTGCCGCTACCTACCTCGTTGTAGGTAGCGGCTACCCACTCAAACCGCCCCGCGCCGATAGCAAGCTTAAGGCGCGCACAGTAAACTTCTATTGAATAACACGCAGTTATTAATGCTCGCATTGTGAATTATTGGTATCACTAGGAGAGAATTATGGAAAAAAGTGAATACAAAGCCTGGTCCGTTGTTATCGCCAGTACGTTTTCATTTACCATTTGTTTTATGATTTGGATGATGTTTGCGGTTATCGGAATCCCTATCAAAGAAGCATTGGCACTCAATGAAACTGAATTTGGTTTATTGATTGCGATGCCGGTGCTGACTGGATCTTTAATCCGCTTACCCATGGGTATGTGGACCGACCGCTTTGGTGGCAGAATCGTATTTTTTATACTGATGCTTTCAACGGTAATTCCCATTTGGCTAATTTCATATGCAACAGCCTATTGGCAATTTTTAGTGCTGAGTTTATTTGTAGGGGTTGCAGGCGGCTCATTTACCGTTGGTATAGCTTATTGCGCTCGCTGGTTTAAGAAAGAGCGCCAAGGCTTGGCAATGGGAATATTCGGTGCAGGCAATACCGGCGCGGCTGTTACCAAACTCGTTGCCCCCATTATTGTAGTGGCATACGGCTGGACAATGGTTCCCAAAGTTTATGCCGTGCTTATGCTGATTACCGCACTACTGTTTTGGTTTTTTAGTTTTACCGATAAATCCCACAGCGCGGCCAGCAGCATCACGATTAAACAACAACTAGCGGTGTTAAAAGATCCCCGGGTATGGCGCTACAGCCAGTATTATTCCATTGTATTCGGCGGTTATGTGGCGCTCTCGCTATGGATGACAAAATACTACATTACCGAATACGGTTTTGATTTAAAAACAGCGGCACTTTTTGCGGTTGCATTTAGTTTTCCCGGCGGCATGTTGCGTGCATTGGGTGGATACTTCTCTGACAAATTTGGCGCTCACACAGTAACCTGGTGGGTACTTTGGGTATCACTCGTGTGTTTGTTTTTTCTCTCCTACCCGCCCACAGAAGTTGTAATCACCACCATTCATGGCACCAAGAGCTTTCACTTCGGCTTGGGTGCAACCAGTTTCACCATTATTATGTTTACCATGGGTATTGCTTTCGCAGTAGGTAAAGCATCGGTGTTTAAATATATTTCTGATGATTACCCCAAAAATATTGGCGTTGTTTCCGGAGTAGTAGGTTTGGCAGGAGGTTTAGGTGGATTTATTTTACCTATTTTATTTGGCGCCTTGGTTGACTTAACGGGCGTCCGCTCTTCAGCATTTATGTTTATGTTCGGTATTATTTGGACATCACTCATGTGGATGTACTTCTCCGAAGTTAGACCCGTACACGCCGAAAAAGAGTTGCACCGCAACACACCCCCTCAGGAATATTAATTCTATTCTATAGGGCTTGATGCAGATCAACCGCTAAAAGCCCAGCATTTTTATACTGATTACAATTTATTTTTTCGATTACATAAATGTATCAGGAAATTACCATGACCAACAAAGAAAGTGACTTACCATTAGTCTATTCATGCTCAGGCTGCTCCAATGTAGCGCAGCTCGCGAATGATATTGCCGTGGTACTCGACCGGGAAGGACATGCGCAAATGTCCTGCATCGCTGGCGTGGGGGGCAATGTGAAAGGGTTAGTCAAACTTGCAAAATCGGGCCGCCCTATTCTCGCCATTGATGGCTGTAAAATTGCCTGCGTAAAAAAAGTATTGGAGCAGCATCAGATTAAACCCAGCTGGCATTTTGAATTGAGTAGTTTGGGGTTAAAAAAAATAGAGCATCAGGGTTGCTCTATTGGCGATATGCATAAGGCATTGAGTGCTGCACATCAATTATTATCCATAAAAAACATTGGTTAGTTTATGAATTCTCCGCGACAGACCCCATCAGCAGACTATCTGATTTAATACAAACTCACTGAAAATTAACAACCAGGTACATACCGCTAGATTCACAACTACCTCCAAAGTGGTAATCGTGCACCCATTCACGGCAATAACATCACCCAACCAAAGCCGCTAGTATGACACCACTATAGAAACAACGCCGAGCTTAATGACCTAAGGTCATCCCGACTATGGCATTAAGCCAATGGGTCTGTTTGGAAATGAACAGGCCTCCCGGATTGGAAAGGTGTTTTATGCTGGTTGAATCGCCACTAACAGATAGGTTTGCGCGCACGTTTGGTTATTTGCGCCTGTCACTCACGGAAAAATGTAATTTCAGTTGCAGCTATTGTTTGCCCGATGGCAGCGAATGCCATTCTATGGAGGGTGATTTAAGTCTGATTGAAATTCATCGTTTAGTCACCGCTTTTGCATTATTGGGCACTCAAAAAATTCGCCTGACCGGCGGTGAACCGAGCTTGCGTCGCGATTTATGTGACATCATAAAAACCTGTAAAAGTATTGCGGGAATTAACTCGGTAGCACTTACCACTAACGGCTTTCGCCTGGAAAAAGACGTAGCCAGCTGGCGCGCTGCAGGTTTGGATGCGCTTAATGTCAGCATTGATAGCCTGCGTCCGGACATGTTTCAACTGATCACCGGTAGTGGAAGGTTGCGCAGCATTTTAACGGGCCTTGATGAGGCTCAAGCCCTCGGCTTTAAACAACTCAAAATTAATACTGTGTTACTGCGCGAACAGAATGCCCGTGAGTTGGACGACTTTCTTGCGTTTATCAAAACCCGCAAAATTACCCTTCGTTTTATTGAGTTAATGCGCACGGGCGACAATGCGGATTTTTTTGCCCGCCAACATTTAAGTGGTGAGAGTATTCAACAGCGCTTGCTAAGTGAGGGGTGGACGCAAAAAATTCGTAACGCTAATGCTGGCCCCGCCAAAGAATTTGTCCACCCGGATTACCTCGGCTCTATTGGCCTGATAATGCCCTACAGCAAAAACTTTTGTGCTGATTGCAATCGCCTGCGGGTATCCAGCAAAGCGGAATTATATTTATGTTTATTTGCCGAGCAACATAAATCCATGCGCGCATTATTACAAAACGATGACCCGCAACCGCTAATGAATTTTTTGCGCGCCGCACTACAACATAAACCTGCCAGTCACGATTTACAGAACCAGATCACCGGTTCAACCCGTCACTTAGCCATGATTGGCGGTTAATTTTTCTATAGATAGCGAGTGTATTATTTATGGGCCACCACACCACAGAAAATATTTTACCGCTAGCGATTGCAGTACTGACCGTATCTGACACCCGCAGCATTGCCAATGACACTTCCGGTGCGGCGTTAATTGAGCGACTACAAGATGCACAACACCAACTCGCCACACGCGCTCTGGTCATTGACGATATTTATCAAATCCGAGCCCAGTGTTCGCAGTGGATTGCCGACGAAAAAATTCAGGTGATTTTAATCACCGGAGGGACAGGTTTTACCGGGCGCGATTCAACCCCTGAAGCCATGACGCCACTATTTGATAAAACCGTAGAGGGTTTTGGCGAATTGTTTCGGCAGATCTCCTATCGCCATATTGGTACGTCTACGATTCAATCCCGTGCAGTAGCAGGGCTGGCTAACAACACCTTGATTTTTTGTTTGCCCGGTTCTACTAACGCTTGCAGAACAGCCTGGGATGAAATTATTAAATATCAACTCGACTCCACCCAAGGCCCGTGCAACTTCGTTCCGCATTTAAAAAAGAACGAACGTGCCACCTGTGCAACGCGAGGATAGATAATTTTTATGCACAGTAATCATCTGCACACTACCAGCCAATTAAAGCCCGCACTCACCCATCTCGATCAGACGGGAGCCGCCTGCATGGTAGACGTGAGCGATAAAACAACGACTAAACGTATTGCCGTGGCGAGTGCGATTGTGAGCACCCGCCCCGATGTTATTGAATTGATCAATAATGCCGGCCTGCAAAAAGGCGATGTATTAGCGGTGGCGCGTATTGCCGGCATTATGGCCGCAAAAAAAACCGCCGATTTAATTCCACTCTGTCACCCATTGGTACTCTCAAAAGTCAGTGTGGAGTTTGATTGCAATGTTTCTGTTGGCACTATTTTTATTCGCAGCCGTTGTGTCACCAATGGTCAAACCGGCGTGGAGATGGAAGCACTAACCGCCGCCAGTATTGCCGCATTGACTATTTATGATATGTGTAAAGCAGTAGATAAAAACATGGAAATTAGTAGTGTTTATCTTGAACAAAAGTCCGGCGGAAAAAGTGGTGACTGGCAAAAGGAGCACACGCATGATTAAAGTTTGTTTTTTTGCTGACTTACGCGAACGTTTAGGTTGTGCTGAACTGTTTGTCAAGGATTTTTCAGGCGAAAATATTAACCAACTTAAAACGTTTATTGTCAAACAACATCCACACTGGGAGAAAGTATTTTTAGAAAAAAAGTTACTAATCGCTGTTAATCATGCCATGGCTAGTAAAGACACCGCCATCGCAGCGGGTGATGAAGTTGCTTTTTTTCCGCCCGTGACGGGTGGTTAGGATGAGTTTATATGCGTAATCTAGTGCGAGTACAAACGGATGATTTTGATTTAAATAAGGAATACAACCGGTTAATTACTACAAATTCTACTTGCGGTGCAGTCGTATTATTTAGCGGGCTGGTGCGCGATTTTATTCCTCCACAACAGCTGGTTAGTCTTGAATTGGAACATTACCCACTCATGACAGAATCCATGCTGGGCCAACTCGGTGTGCAAGCAAGCGCACGTTGGGAGTTGCAGCGCACAACAATAATACACCGCACTGGAAAACTCTTGCCGGGTGACCAAATCGTGCTGGTAGGTGTATCCAGCGCGCACCGTACCGATGCCTTCGAAGCTGCTCAATTCATTATGGATAAGCTCAAAACCAGCGCCCCTTTTTGGAAAAAGGAAACCTTGAAGCGGTATCCAGATAGCAAACAGGAGTACTATTGGGTTTCAGCCAAAGACAGTGACGAGCAACTCGCCCAACGCTGGTAAAACTATCCCCCCTAATTTACCTCTCCTAACTGACACTCAAGAATTGGACCGGGTTTGAACCTTGCTTTTAATTATGAATATCAAACACATTGGTTATCTATTTTCAGCGCTGATGTTGTTAAGTAGCAACAGCACACTATCTGACGATAATGTTCAACGAATTGTCAGTATGGCAAAGGATTACTGCGGCTCATGCCATTCAATGCCAAACCCTACTGTGGCCCCGAAAAAAAGTTGGCCACGAATAATTGAGACCATGAATGAAATTGCCTTAAAGAAATATGGGAAGGCAATCATAGACGCAAATCAAACGCGGGATATAACCGCATTCTATTATGGCACTGCACCTGAAAATTTGCCCGTCTTGCCTTACAACAAACCGTCAGACAGGCTGACATTCAAACAGCATGTAGTTGGCACAACTCAAACTATGCCCCTGATCACCAATATTAAATTGGCGGCCATCAATCGCAATAAAAACACCGACTTTATAGTGAGTGATATGAGTAATAATGCGGTGTTTTTGCTATCACAAGATAACGGGAAATGGCAGGAGAAAAAAATTGCAGACATCAGCACATCGGTTTACGCCGACATTATTGATTATGATGGTGATCTTAATAAAGATATACTTATTGGGGATATTGGCGTTCTTCCGTATACCGATAAACAGGTAGGGAAAATTTTTCTACTTAAAAAACAAAAAGGCGGAACATTTTCCAAAGAAATGCTTATGGATGGCATAGGGCGTATTGCAGAAGTCCGAGCCATTGACGTAGATAACGATGACGATCTTGACATAATGGTTGCCGCCTTTGGAGGCGGAGATAGCGGTGAAATATTCTGGTTAGAAAATCAGGGTAACAACAAGCATGCAAAACGAAGCCTATTAAAAGTGACCGGTGCACTTAACATAATTCCCTGGGATATAAACAACGATGGACACATGGATTTCATTAGCCTCATTTCTCAGGAGCATGAATTATTTATGGCTTTTATTAATCAAGGCAACAAACAATTCACTCAACGTGTGCTCGCACGCGGCCCCCACCCCATGTTTGGCTCCACCAGTATGCGTTTGCTTGATTTGGATTTGGATGGCGATATCGATGTTTTGTTTACCAATGGCGATGCTTACGACACTCAAAATGATTTAAAACCTTATCATGGTGTTCAGTGGTTAGAAAATTTTGACGGTAAAACATTTAAATTCCGCGATATAGGCAGGTTTTATGGGGCAGCACTGGCACAGGCTGGTGATATGGATAATGACGGCGATTTGGATGTAGTGGCCAGCAGTTTTATGAATGACTGGAATGATCCAAAACGACAAAGCATGGTTTGGTTTGAAAATGACGGCAAGCAGAACTTTATTCAACACGACCTTATCGCCAAACCAGCGAGTATTGCATCATTTGAATTAGCCGATGTTACCAGAGACGGATATCTGGATATTATTGCAGGTAGCCTTAGGTTGGATCTTTTATTTAAAATGAATAACGCAGACGATAAAAGTAAAGACGCAGAGCCAAGCCCTACCCCAAGAGTTGTGATCCTTGAAAATATGGGGAGAAAATAACAAGGCTGGTACCAAAAACCAGCCTCACCCCAAAAACATTTTTCCTCCGGCAACCAACAATACCAATGCCATCACTTGCCGAATAACAGTAGCACTAAAATGTTTGCTGCCAAATTCCGCACCCAACCAGCCACCTAATATGGCAGCAACAGCCCAATAACTAATGCCCTCTGGCAATACCGGATGCATGGACATAACCCCTAGCAAGCCTGCTACGGAATTTACCAAAATAAATACGGCGGCTACCCCCGAGATTACGCGAGTTTCACCCCAACGCAGAAATAACAATAGAGGGCTCAGGAAAATTCCCCCACCGACACCGACTAACCCAGACAGGAACCCAATCATTAAACCCGCACACATTAACAACCATTTTTTTGGTGCCTGTATTGTTTGTGTAGGCGCTTTTTTAGCAGTTAAAAACGAATGGAATGCCGCATAAATTAATACAGCACCCAAAATAGGTTTGTAATAGTCACCTGGAAGTGTTAGTCCGCCACCGAGATAAGCGCAGGGAATAGAGGTGATAATTAATGGCCACAGCAGCGACCAGGAAAATGCATTAGTACGAATATATTTAGTACTGGCGACAGTGGCGACTAGAATATTTAACGCAAGTGCAGCAGGTTTCAAACTTTCCGGGGCGAGCCCCGCAAGCGCCATAATGGCAATATAGCCAGAGGCACCCGCATGCCCCACCGAAGAATACAAAACGGCAGCGATAAAAATACCAACAGCAATTAACAGCGGCAGCAAATCCAAAAAAGCCTCACTACAATTAGCGAATAAACCTATCAAAAGGGATAACGGTGACCGTTTCACCTGGCAGCGCTGTTCCGCGCTCTGTCTCCAGGCAAATATAACCATTAGCCTTTGCCATACTGCTTAATACGCCAGAGCTTTGCGAACCGGCACTAACGACGGTATTCACACCTTGCTCACTCGCTAAAATTCCACGCTGAAAATCCATTCGCCCTGGATGCTTTTTAAAAGATTGTTGTGCGATGGCGCTAAGCTGCAGCGATTCAATCCATTTTTCTCCAGCTAGATATCGTAAAGCAGGCACAACAAGCTGATGATAAGTGACCGCCGTTGAAACAGGATTGCCCGGCAGACCAAAGAACCAACCTGCCCCCAAACGACCAAATGCAAAAGGTTTTCCTGGCTTCATCGCAATTTTCCAAAAATCAATTTGACCCAATTCTGCCAATATTGTTTTGGTGTAATCCGCATCACCCACAGAGACCCCACCGGTAGAAATGACGACATCAGCCCATTGTGCAGCCTGCATAAACGCTGCGCGAAGAGCCGGCAAATCATCGGCGATAATGCCCATATCTTTTATTTCGACGTTTAATCGTTGTAAGAGTGCGCATAGCAAGGGGCGATTGCTGTCATAAATTTTATCTTCTGCGTGCGCACTGCCAAGTGCCAACAACTCGTCGCCCGTCGATAGCACAGCGATACGCAACTTCCGCCAAACCTTGATGCGCGCAATCCCCAGCGATGCAAGCAAACCAATATCCAGCGCACTAATACGATGGCCTTTACCCAGAACTTCACTGCCTTTTTTTATATCGTCACCGGCGCGACGAATATTTTCGCCTTGCAGCACAGGTTTGTTCAGCTGCAGTGTGTGAGCAGTACGCGTAACATTTTCTTGCATCACCACGGCATCGGCACCAGCCGGAATCATC
>CAMLKG010000042.1 GCA_946480695.1 uncultured Cellvibrio sp. | reverse complement strand
TGGGCACATTGGAATACATTGAAGTAACGGCCAGTGATATTGCCCTGGCTAACCAACTCGCGCATGAAGTGTTAGGAAAGACCCTGGATGAGTTGCCGCCACAAACCCGCAAGCTGCTAAAGGAAATCCAGGGCTGGGTGACGCAGTGTTGCAAGGTGGACGGCATCGAGCAGCGTGACTTTCGTTTTAGTCGCAAGCAAATACGCGAGCATATCCAGTGGAGCGATAACCAATTAAAAATCCACTGCAAGCGATTAGAGGAAATGGAATATCTGTTAGTGCATCGCGGTGGTCGTGGCCTGTTGATGGAATACGAGTTGTTGTACAGCGGTAATGTTGAAGAGCAGCAACAACATCTAATGGGCTTGGTAGATGCAGAAAAATTACAGTACGACAAAAAGAAGTTGGGGTTAAAAGATCAAAAGTTGGTAGCAAGTTGGCCTCAGGTTGGTGCCAAGTTGGAGAATAAAAAATCGTTGCAATCCACTAACGACAAGGCATTGCCGGAATTACAAAAAGACTGGGTGGAAAACGCGTATCTGGCAGTGTGAAAAAATAATTAACCAGGGAGATCATACACATGGCGTACAACCCGAAAGAAAGGCGCGGGCTACACCGCAAAACCGAATCACGGCGCAACGCTGCCAAAGCCAACACGTTATCGTCCAATCAAAAACCACCGCGCGACCAGAGCATCGACCATAACGGCATTACGCCGTACCTGATGCGTTTTATTGCATGGGGAAATGTTACCGGGCGGAGTGAACAAACCAATAGCGTGCGTGAGCGCAGTATCCGGCGCTTTATTGTGTGGTGCGATGAACGCAGCATCAACGAACCGGCAGCGATTACCCGCAATGTACTGGAAGCCTATCAGCGGCACTTGCATCACCACCGTAAAACCAATGGCGAACCCCTCACGATCAACACGCAAAAAACGTTGCTGTTCCCGTTGACGGCGTTCTGTAAATGGCTCGCCAAAGAACGCTATGTTGCATTCAATCCCGCTACTGAACTGGAATTACCGCGTGCAGTGCGTGGCCTGCCCAAAGTGATTTTAAGCCCGGATGAAATAGAAAAAATAATCACGCTGGTGGACACAGCAACACCTTATGGTGTGCGCGATAGGGCCATGCTGGAATTACTCTACAGCACCGGCATCCGGCGACTGGAATTAATTAACCTTGCGCTACACGATATTGATTTACCGCGTGCGGCGTTATTGGTGCGCGAAGGCAAAGGAAGAAAAGATCGCTGGTTGCCGATTGGTGAGCGTGCACTGCATTGGTTAAAAAATTATTGCTACCGCGCACGCGATCAACTGCTGACCCGTATTGATGAGTCACACCTGTTCCTGACAGATTATGGCGAACCCTGGGTGAAAAATCGTTTATCCGGGATGGTAAAAAAATATTTGTATCACGCCGGTATCGACAAGCCAGGTGCATGTCACTTGTTCCGCCACGCGATGGCTACGCACATGCTGGATAACGGTGCGGACATTCGTTTTATCCAGGCAATGCTCGGTCATGCGGATATCAGCAGCACACAAATCTATACGCAAGTGAGCATTGAAAAATTACGCGAGATACACGCCGCGACACACCCGGCAAAACTGGAAGATCGAAACGCGCTGCTACTGCAATTACAGATAGAAAGTGAAGATGACGCGGATAGTGAGTAAAAAGAAATAAAGCTGCTGCACACACATCACTGCTTGTCACACTGTTTGCAAAAAGCAACGGCGCAAACAGTGCGCCAATCAGTCATGTGTTTAGCGGCGTTGTTGGTTTATCGTCCCCCGCGCTTCCAGTCGTTCCTCCTTACAGCACGCGCCCCAATCCTGGGGCTACACCACAACAGCACCACTTAACATAACGTGGGAATTATGCGCAGTGTTTGGTTCGCGTTGCCAAAAAACGGCAACGCCAACCAAGCCACTGTCCGCGCTTACGCGCCGCATAATTTACGCTATGTTAAATGCCGCCGTTGTTTTAAGGCGGCGGCAAGCCGCAACAACTCTTTACCGTGTGCACGTTGTAGAAACACCGTGCACTACGCGCGGAACACGTCCACCTCTCCATCAAGTCCCACCGCCGCGCGTGGCCACCTCAGTCACGTGCAGCAAGCTGCACGCGCCTTCGGCGGCTACAAAAAATAATGTAAATAAAAAATCCTTGGTGTGCTCATTAATGGCGCGCCTGGGCGAGGGCCTGCATCTTGTTAGCCTGCAAAATGTAGCCAGGCATTCAACGAGATATACACATGAAAAAATGGCTACTATGGTTATTGCTTACGCTGCTCATCCTGTCACTCACAGGTGACACACCTCATAAAAAAGCAAATCCGGATGAAAAACCGCCTTGGGGTCTGTGTACAAAAAAGGAAGGGGAATGTTAGGCTCTGCTCCTCTGAAAGCCGCGAGGATGCTGGGCTGTGAGCTGTTATCACTACGAACTGGACGCAGGTGGATCGTTTTACAACTATTTTCGGGATTATGACCCGTCCATTGGGAGGTATATTGAGAGTGATCCGATTGGTCTAAACGGTGGGATTAATACCTACGCTTACGCATTAAATAATCCACTAAGATATTCTGATCCACTTGGCTTGGCACCTAAGCCAGGTTGCGTGCTTCAATATACGGTTGCCGGTGCAGCAATTGGTGGTCAATGGGGTTCTGGTATAGGCGGTACAATTGGTCTAGCGGGCTATGGTGTTGGTGCGATACCTGGTGCAGCAATCGGTGCGGCGGCTGGTGCTGGTGTTGGTGGTGCTACAGGTCACGCGATGGCACAGTGGGTTTGTCCTGATGACGATGATGCTCAACCCGTTCCAAGCAATCCTCCAGCGCCAAATGACAATTCCGATTGTGAAGCGCAATGTGATTTGGAGTGGGATAGAAATAGAGCCATGTGTAAAGCTGACGCTGCCATGCGAGGTTATGATAGCAACAGGTTTAGACAGTGTATGAGTGAAGTACAACGAATTCATATTGAATGCATACAAGATTGCAATAAGGATGAGTGTCCAAAATGAGTGAAGATATTGATCATGTAATTCTGAAAGATTGTATGCAGCGTCTGCTTACTCGTGATCCAGACGCTGGTTTTGATTTGGCTCAGCTTATTCTGGGTGATTTGCCAAATAATGATGTGAGTGTGTTGATAGCTATCATTGAAGGCTTGATTCACCAATCCGAGCAGCTTGGTTCAACTCATGCCAAAGAATATTTGGAAGATATGTGGCCAAATATGCGGAGTATAATGGTCCGAAGATTAAAGAGAGCTGGATGCCCTGATAAATGGAATATTGAAAACTCTAATCTATGAATCTTTCGGAAAAGCCATATTTACAGGAAATAAAAATGAAGAACGATCAATCTTTTGATCGCTCTTCATACCCATTTAATATCCCGGCAATTAAAGGTTTGGAATCTTTGGATTTCCACCCGGATGTTACTTTCTTTGTTGGAGAAAATGGCTCAGGAAAGTCGACTCTAATTGAAGCTATTGCAGTTGCTATGGGATTTAACGCTGAAGGTGGGACAAAACAATCCACTTTTTCAACAAGCCGAACGCATTCGGCACTGCACAATTATTTAAAAACCATCAAAAGTTTTAAGTATCCAAAAGATGGATACTTTCTGCGTGCTGAAAGTTTTTATAATCTTGCAACGCTCATGGATGAAACAGGTTATTTGACAATGTATGGTGGTAAATCATTGCATCAGCAGTCACATGGCGAATCATTTATGGCCACCTTGCTGAATAAACTACAGGGCAATGGTTTATATATTATGGACGAACCTGAAGCGGCTCTTTCTCCATCACGGCAAATGGCAGCAGTTTCTGCCATTCACCAATTGGTAGAAGAAAACTCACAATTTATTATCGCAACGCACTCACCAATTCTTTTAGCGTATCCCAGATCCAAAATTTACTCCTTCTCTTCTAATGGAATAGAAGAAATCGCTTATGAGGATACTGAGCATTATGCGGTCACAAGGGACTTTCTTAATAATCATCAGGAAATGATGAAAATACTAATGGATGACTGAGGCTTCTTCGTTAAAGCACTACTCTTTACGCTTCGTGCTGAGAGTGGCGTAAAGCTGATCAGTTTGATGTGAATGTGTAGAATGGGGTAGATGGGTGCAAATGAACACATCACAAACAGAAAAAGCGCACGAAGCGCTTTTTAGTCTCTGATTAACCAGAGGAAATAAAATCCGGCCTACTCTTTATCGGACATCTCCGATTATCCTGCTCACTGGCTAGGGGGCCTTATAACCCGACATTGACGCCCCCTTTCGGGTTCCGGTCCGCGCCAACGTGTTAAGTATACTAATTAAACAAATCTCAGCCAATACTTGATAGGCGAGCAAACTAATGCTTGTTAATTCTTAATTAGCCCTGTCCACGTCCTATCCTGAGACCGATATAACTGGAATCCTCTGAGAAATATAGCCTTGGGGAGCAGCGAATTTTCAGGCGCTGGACTGGAATGTCGGCACGCTCCTCTAAAACGAAGAAAGCCCGACTTTTAGGTTGGGCTTTCAAGTCCTCGAAGGAGGGGGAAAATACTATGAAGGCCTCTTGGGCAACGACTTTATGCTAGGGGTCATCAAAGAACCTGTCAATTACAAACCTCGATAAGATAGAGCAATTTTCGATGCAATCATGGGTTTTGTGTGGAATATTTAAGCATGAATGAATAAAGTAACTAAATTGAGCTTTTCGCTCACAACGTAATAAATGGTCGCCCGTCTGGTTTGGAGCATAGTCCCGCAGGCGGTTCCGGCCAGTCTATTGAAGAGGTCGACATTTGTCGGCCTTTTTCTTTTAGCGGGCCGCAGTTGTGGCTCCTGCTGTGCAAGCCTTTATCCTTTCGTCCCAAAAAAATATTTATGCTTGTTGTTACCACAGCCTGTAGACAGCCAGACAAAACGCCTCATGCCAGCTCTGCTGGATTCAGCTATTTACGGTGTTTACTTGAATTTTCCCTAATATTCTCATATTGTTTAATTTTTCTCAGAGTGCTCAGACTATGAGTGATGAAATATTGACCATTGATGAAGTGGCGGTTTATCTCAAGCTGGCCAAAAAGACGGCTTACCGGTTAGCATCTGAAGGAAAGTTGCCAGGTTTTAAGGTCGGCGGTAGCTGGCGCTTTAAGCGTAGCGACTTAGAAAAATGGATTGCATTACAGATGAATAAAATGGGTAGTAGCGAATAAATATTGTTCGTCACTTATTTTTGCAAAAATAATAAATTTAATCTTAAGGGTTTATTAGGTGTCAGATCAGTTTTTCGAAAAGCCCATACTCAATTCACCATACGAGTACCCCAGTCAACATTGGCGATTAGACGAATCTGGCCAGCCCATTGATGGCCCTCCCGCTCAGTCTCGAAGAAAAGCAGAATTTATTACTCCTATTCCTCGCCCACGCAAGCGCAAAGAACCAACCGAGCAAACCCAAATGGATCTCGGTACTACGATTGGTTCGGATGGGGATACTCAGCGCTATGATCCAACCCCTATAATCAATCAGCTACGCAGTCAGGTCGACGATTGGCGCAAACTGAAAGACCCGAACTCCTGGGGCGTTACCCCCGAAACTGCGCGGTTACTCCAGCATTGGCGACATCATAAATTCAGCGATATTCGCCCCTTCTTTTGTCAGGTCGAAGCCGTTGAGGTTGCTATTTGGTTAACCGAAGTAGCGCCGAAGCTCGGCAACAAAGCTAAGGTGTTTCTCGACCACCTTGAGAACGCCAACGAAGATTCCAACCCCGGCCTAATGCGTCTAGCGCTCAAGCTGGCAACTGGTGCGGGTAAAACCACTGTTATGGCCATGCTCATTGCTTGGCAGACCATTAATGCCACGCGCCACCCTAACAGCAAACGTTTTACTCGGGGCTTTCTGATCGTCGCGCCAGGCCTAACCATTCGCGACCGCTTGCGCGTGCTGTTACCTAACGATTTGGATAGTTATTACGCCAATCGTGAGCTGGTGCCTCACGACATGCTCCCAGATCTGGAGCGGGCCAAAATTGTCATTACTAATTACCACGCTTTTAAGCTGCGCGAGCGTATCGAGATTTCCAAAGGCGGCCGCTCTCTACTCCAAGGCAGGGGGCAAGAGCTGCAAACCCTTGAGACCGAAGGTCAAATGCTACAAAGGGTTATGCCGTCCCTAATGGGTTTGAAAAACATCATGGTTATCAATGATGAGGCCCACCACTGCTATCGCGAGAGGCCAAACCGTGAAGAAGACGAAGAATTAAAGGGTGATGAAAAGGCAGAAGCCGAAAAGAACCGCGAAGCTGCACGTTTATGGATTACCGGTATCGAAGCAGCCAGTAAGAAAATCGGCAAAGAGGGTGAACCTGGCGTCATCCGGGTAATGGACCTGTCAGCAACGCCCTTTTTTCTTCAGGGTTCAGGCTACGCCGAAGGCACGCTATTCCCGTGGACCATGAGCGATTTCTCATTAATGGACGCCATTGAATGCGGCATCGTCAAACTTCCGCGCGTGCCCATTGCAGAAAACATCCCCGGCCAGGAAATGCCGCGCTTTCGCAACCTATGGGAGCATATTCGCACCAAGATGCCCAAGAAAGGGCGGGGGCAAGCACAGGATATTGACCCATTAAAACTTCCATTGGACTTAATCAACGCTATGGAAGCCCTTTACGGTCACTACAAAAAGACCTTCGAGCTCTGGCAATCTTCCGGCATTAAAGTACCACCCTGCTTTATCGTAGTTTGCAACAACACAGCTACGTCGAAACTAGTCTACGACTACATTTCGGGCTTTTTTCAAACCGATGCTGACGGCACCACTCAGTTGGTTGACGGCCGCTTGGAACTGTTTCGTAACTTCGATGCGAATGGCGAGCGCTATCCTCGCCCAAGAACATTGCTAATCGATAGCGAGCAACTGGAATCTGGTGAAGCACTGGATAAAAACTTTAGGGATATGGCGGCCGATGAAATAGACCGCTACCGCAAGGAAATCATTGAGCGCACAGGCGATATCAAACAAGCCGAATCTATTACCGACCAAGACCTCCTACGGGAAGTCATGAATACAGTCGGCAAAGAGGGGCGACTGGGCGAAACCGTCCGCTGCGTTGTGTCTGTTTCCATGCTTACCGAGGGCTGGGACACCAATACAGTCACCCACGTATTGGGCGTTCGCGCGTTTGGCACTCAATTGCTGTGTGAACAAGTGATCGGCCGTGCGCTACGGCGGCAGTCTTACACACTCAATGAAGAAGATAAATTCAATGTCGAATACGCGGATATATTAGGCATTCCCTTCGACTTCACTGCCAAACCGGTGGTGGCACCACCGCAAAAACCTAGAGAAACCATTCAGGTGAAGGCCATTCGTCCCGAGCGTGATCACCTGGAAATTCGCTTCCCTCGCGTGGAAGGTTATCGTGTTGAATTGCCTGAAGACAAAATTGAAGCCAAGTTCAATGTGGATTCCTCACTCATCCTTACGCCTGATCTCACCGGCCCCTCTCGGGTACAGCAGTCCGGCATTATCGGTGAGCGAGTGGATCTTACTGTCGAGCATTTGGGCGATTTGAGGCGCTCTTCGCTGGTGTTTTATTTGGCCACTCACCTTATCTACAAGAAGTGGCGCGAACAGGGCCAGCCACCACGCACGAACCTTTTTGGCCCGGTTAAGAAGATTGTAAAACAGTGGCTGGATAACTACTTGGAGTGTAAAGGCGGCACCTACCCTGCGCAGCTTATGTACTTGGAACTGGCTGATTTGGCTTGTAATAAAATCACCGCAGCCATTACCGATGCAGAAAAAGAAAAGAGCCGTCCCATTAAAGCAGTGCTGGATGCTTACAACCCCATCGGTTCCACCAAGCATGTCAGTTTTAGCACGTCCAAAACCGAGCGCTGGGAAACCGACCCACGAAAGAGTCAAATTAACTGGGTGATTCTGGACAGCGACTGGGAGGCAGAATTCTGTCGCGTGGCGGAAGCTCACCCACAAGTAAAGGCCTATGTGAAAAATCACAACCTGGGTTTGGAAGTGCCGTACCAAATGGGTTCTAACCGACGTATCTACCGCCCAGATTTCATTGTATTGGTAGACGATGGGCGCGGCGAAAATGATCTATTGCACCTAATTGTAGAAATTAAGGGCTACCGACGGGAAGACGCTAAAGAAAAGAAAAACACGATGGATATCTACTGGATCCCTGGTGTTAATCACCTTAAAAAATACGGCCGCTGGGCCTTTGTTGAATTTGGTGATGTTTTTGAGATGCAAGACAATTTCGAAGCCCTTGTGACTGAAAAGTTTGAGCAAGTAATTTATTCATTCAGTGAAATAAAAAATTTAAAGTCCCGTGAAATTGAAAAAAGGGCCTTCGACTTTATGGAAAAAAATCTAGGGAGCAACGGGGTTCACGCAAGAATTCATGCTGAAATATTCAGCATACTTGATGAGCAGCATGAATTCGGCCTGAGCGATATCGAGGCAAAGTCTGAGCAATGCGGTGCTACTTCGTGGGAATTCTTGAAGATTGTCTCATTGTTAAGTGGTGAAGAGTCCTTTCTTAAAATGCAAATTCGACAGAAATTTATCTCCCCATACAGGTTGATACCGTTATCAGAGTTTTCTGACCGGCTTAAAGAGTGGAGGAAAAACCCTGAGGCAGGCCAGAAAAAATGGAATGAGTGGGCGTCTCAAGTGGAAATCACCTGGAAGCTGAACACGGGACAAAAAGCCAATGCCTAATAAAAATAGTGCGGTGGAATATATAAATCTATTAGAGAAAAAGGCTCCTGAGCTTTTGGATTTATTTTGTTCGGAGAATAATGAGTCATTTGAAGTGGCATTCGATAAATTGTTAGAAAAAGCCATCGTTGGACTTCAGCAGAATTGTAAAGACTATTCGGCTCTCAACGAAAATGGTTTGTCTTCAGTTCTAGCCCAAGCGTTACAAATGCCAGGCTTAAATGTTCAGCGGGAGCCTAGTTCAAATGGACACGTAGATATCATGGTTACCGTGGATCATTCGTTTCCGTTGCGAATAAAGCTAATAGAAGCAAAAATTTATGATGGTCCCGCATACCACATTGAAGGGCTCAATCAGCTGTTGGGCAGATATACAACCGGACAGGAAACGCGTGGGATTATTCTCGAATATTTTAAAAAGAAAGACATAGTAGGGTTGGTGAAAAAAATTAGGGAGGCTATGGATGATCAGTTGCCATGCCAACAAAAAGGAACAACTCAAGACCATATTTTAAAATGGTCATTCCTTTCTTGTCATAAACATTCTAGTGGTGAGGATTTGGATATTGCACACATAGGTTGCAACATGTATCACGCCTCAATAGATAGTAGTCCTCAATCATGAAGAAGAATATGGATAATAAAAAAAGCGTTGAAGCCTTAACCCATGGCGAGGCCACCCGCCGCAATATTCCTACGGCTGAATTTCAGTCTGTGATGGAGAAAGAACTCCAAAGCCCCATCCGCATCGCTTACGAACGCCGCAACCGAGATCTAGACCCACAATTGGTCTGGCGAGGCAAAGACGAGCAAGATTGGTCGGATCTGGTCGTAAACGCGCCACCACTTTATATCCAGGAAAAAGTTCACCCCAAGGTGCTTATCGATGACCTTAAGCGGCAAACGGAAAAAGCGGAAGCCGATCTTGACGAAGCGGAACAACCAGACCTTTTTGCCGATTTTAATGGCGTACCCAGTGAAGACGCGAAAACCGAGTTTTACCAACACGATCAGAACTGGTCGAACCGAATGATATTGGGAGATAGTCTTCAGGTTATGGCTTCACTTGCAGAGCGAGAGGGCTTGCGAGGCAAGGTGCAGTGTATTTATTTTGATCCACCTTATGGGATTAAATTTAATTCAAATTTTCAGTGGTCGACGACTAGCAGGGATGTAAAAGATGGAAACACCGCTCATATTACGAGAGAGCCAGAACAGGTCAAGGCATTTCGTGATACTTGGCGAGATGGTATTCACTCGTATTTGACATATATACGAGATCGCTTAGCTGTATCGCGAGATTTGCTTTCAGACTCAGGCGCAATCTTCGTACAAATCGGGGATGAAAATGTGCATCGCCTTCGCTCACTTTTGGATGAAGTGTTCGGAGAAGAAAATTTCCTCAGTCAAATTTCTACGCAAAAGACGGGAGGATTCAATTCTGGGTCGATACCTAATACAGTGGATTACATCCTGATGTACGCAAAGAATCGAGCATTCGTAAAATTTCGGCCTAGCTTCGAAGTTCTTGATCGAACCCCATCTAACGGAAATTATCAATGGATTACAGATCGACTAGGTTTTTCTCGTGGCCTAAGCAAAGCCGAAAAAGATGGTTTTTCCGTTCCCCCGCATGTTGAAAATTTGTATCAACCTACATCAATGACGTCTCAAGGTGCTTCATCGAAACCAGAGCCAGTTTGTTTTCAAGGTAAAGAATATATTATTCCTGCCAACCAACATTGGAAGACAGCCTCTGAAGGCCGCTCACGGCTGATAAAAAGCAATCGAATTCATCAGGCTAAGAACAGTTTGCGTTACGTTCGATACGCGACAGATTTTGGCTTAAAGCTGAGAACAAATACATGGTCGGATACTGCCACTGGCAATTTTACAGATGAAAAAGTTTATGTTGTCCAAACCAGCAGTAAGGTTGTTGAACGGTGTATTTTAATGGCATCAGATCCAGGTGATTTAGTCCTCGATCCGACGTGTGGTTCTGGAACTACAGCTTATGTGGCTGAACAATGGGGGCGTCGCTGGATCACAATTGATACTTCAAGAGTTTCGTTGGCTCTAGCTAGATCACGAATTATGGGGGCTCGATATCCATATTTTTTGCTGACTGACAGTAAAGACGGTCAAATTAAAGAATCAGAAATCACTCGTACTTCCACCTCATCCAACACTACATACGGAAGAATCTCTCAAGGTTTTGTTTACGAGCGGGTATCTCACATAACACTAAAGAGTATTGCCAATAATGCTGAAATAGATGTTATTTGGGATAAGTTCCAGCCTCAACTAGAAGAGTTGCGAGGCGCCCTTAATAATCAACTTGGTACAAATTTCGAAGAATGGGAGATTCCCCGCCAACCAGGTACACCTTGGTCAGACAAGAACACAAAACTTCACGTCGCAGTCCTGTCCGCAGATACCAATAAAAAGCAGCAAGCCGCGTTGGTGAAACTCAACACCGCGCTAAAGCGCAAATACACACTGGAGGATTTGCCCAAAGAGCCTTTCGATCTCTGGGATGATGAAAATGCCATCGAATTACACCAACAATGGTGGCAATTGCGCATGACCCGGCAGCAGGAAATTGATGCTTCTATCGCCGCTAAAGCGGATCAAGAGTATCTGTACGACAAGCCCTATGAAGATAAAAAGAAAGTTCGCGTAGCCGGGCCATTCACTGTTGAAAGTCTTTCCCCTCATCGTGTTTTAGGGCTGGATGAAAATGACGAGTTAATCGACCCCATGGCGGACAAAGGTGATGAGTACAGTGACGTTCAGGATTTCACCCAAATAATTTTGGAAAATCTGCGAGTAGCGGGCGTGCAGCAAGCCCATAAAGAAGACAAAATCCGTTTTAGCAGTATTACGCCTTGGCCAGGTCACTTTATCTGCGCTGAGGGGCGTTACCTGGAGGGTGACGAAGAAACCGGAATAGAAAGGCGTGCGGGCATTTTCATAGGTCCGGAATTCGGCACTGTTTCTCGCCAGGATTTAGTTGCCGCCGCTCGCGAAGCAGGTGACGCCGACTTCGATGTACTCATTGCTTGCGCATTTAGTTACGAAGGCCATGCCAGTGACCTTAATAAACTCGGTCGAATAAACGTGCTCAAGGCCCGCATGAATGCCGATCTACATATGGCGGATGAGTTAAAAAACACCGACAAAGCCAACCTGTTCGTGATCTTCGGTGAACCCGATATTGAGATTCTTCCCGCTGACGACGACCAAATTCAGGTGCGCATCAACGGCGTTGACGTGTTCCATCCTAATACCGGCGAAGTACGCAGTGACAATGCCGATGGCATCGCCTGTTGGTTCGTGGATACCGACTACAACGAAGAAAGCTTCTTCGTTCGCCAAGCCTACTTCCTCGGCGCCAACGACCCCTACAAAGCCCTCAAAAACACCTTAAAAGCCGAAATCAACGAAGAAGCCTGGGAAAGCCTAAACAGCGACACCTCCCGCCCCTTCGAAAAGCCCAGCTCCGGGCGCATTGCAGTTAAGGTGATCAATCATTTGGGCGATGAAGTAATGAAGGTCTATTCGGTATAAAAGCACCACAGGAACGACGGTTAATTTACGGCTGCCAATGAGTGATTGAGTATGTTATTTCGGATTGCAGATACATTTACAGACAGCCTTGCCAAACTCACAGGGCAAGAGCAGAAAGCAGTTAAAACCACTGCCTTTGATTTACAGATGAATCCAGCAAATCCTGGGCTGCGCTTTCACAAGCTGGAAAAAGCCAAGGATGAAAATTTTTGGTCTGTCAGCGTCAATATGGACATTCGCTTAATCGTCCATAAGACCGATCAGAGTTTATTGCTTTGCTACGTTGACCATCACGATAAAGCCTACGAATGGGCAAGCCGACGCAAGCTGGAAACGCACCCAACAACGGGTGCTGCCCAATTAGTTGAAATACGGGAAACCGTAAAAGAAATAACAGTACCAGTTTACAAAGAGCAGGAAATTGCTCCAGCCTTATACCCGCAGGCCAAACCCAAATTATTTGCAGGTATAGCAGAGGAATCTCTGCTCTCTTACGGCGTGCCTCAAGACTGGCTTGGAGACGTTAAAGCTGCTGACGAAGATTCGATTCTTGATATTGCGGGATATCTCCCGGATGAAGCCGCAGATGCTTTGCTTGCAATAGCTTGTGGGGGAACGCCGCGCATTCCTCCAATTTTGCAGTCTGGTGCCAACCCTTTCGACCATCCAGACGCAAAACGTCGCTTCCGCGTTATGCACAATGTGGAGGAACTCGAGCTTGCACTAGAGTACCCTTGGGAAAAATGGGCAATTTTTCTACACCCAGATCAACAGGAGTTGGTTGAAAAGCAATTCAGCGGTCCGGCGAGAGTCACCGGTTCTGCGGGCACTGGAAAAACTGTAGTCGCCATGCACAGAGCGAGACATTTGGCTCGCAGTAACCCAGATTCGCGAGTTTTGTTGGCGACCTTCTCGAGCATTCTGGCTAATTCACTTCGAGACAAGCTTAAGCACCTACTAAGCAAAGAATTACGGCTTGGGGAACGACTTGAAGTCTATTCCCTTAAAGAGATTGCGATTCGGCAATACGCCGCGAATTTTGGCAAGCCTGTTTTAGCGAGTGCGGATCAGATTAAAGAGATTTTAAAGTCGGCGTCTGACGAGCAAAATTCCAATTTTAGCCAACGCTTTCTCTTCAATGAGTGGTTCCACGTTGTTGACGCTTGGCAGATCAAGGATTGGGAGGCTTACCGGGATGTTAAAAGGCTAGGACGGAAAACACGCCTAAATGAAGAAAAGCGCCAAGAGATTTGGGCGATTTTTCACCAGTTGGAAGAGCAGCTTAGCAATGAGGGAATGATCACTGAATCTGAAATGTATGCTCAGTTAGCCGCAAAATTTTCCGGGACAAACCGGACGATTTTCGATTACGTGGTGATCGATGAGGCTCAAGACCTTTCAATTCCTCAGCTGCAATTCATTGCCAGTATTGGCAAGAACCGGCCAGACAGTTTATTTTTTGCAGGTGATTTAGGTCAGCGCATCTTCCAGCAGTCATTTTCATGGAAGCAACTCGGTATCGATATTCGAGGCCGATCTACCACCTTGCGCATCAATTACAGAACCTCTCACCAAATTCGCCAACAAGCCGATCTGCTGCTCAATACGGAAATTACGGATGGAGATGGGAATACCGAAAACAGGAAAGGCACTATATCCGTATTCAACGGCCCCAACCCCACATTGGAAATTGCAGAGGATGTAACTTCCGAAGCGGATGTCGTGGCCAGGCACCTGAACCAATTCGTCGAGGATGGGATTGAGCCTCATGAGATTGGCGTATTTGTGCGCTCAGAAAACGAAATCGACAGGGGGCGTGCGGCTGTTGAAAAGGCAAGCCTTTCAGTAAATGTCTTGAATTATCGGATGGAAAGCTTGGTAAACAGCGTCGCACTCAGCACCATGCACTTTGCCAAAGGGCTTGAGTTTAAAGCTGTGGTGGTTATGGCTTGCGATGAAGGTATCGTCCCGTTGGCTGAGCGTTTAAATCTGGTTGCAGATGACCCGGTAGAACTTCAAGAAGCTTACGAATCTGAAAGGCACTTGCTTTACGTTGCTTGCACTCGCGCACGCGACCGCCTAGTGATTACATGTGCTGAACCGGGTTCTGAGTTTTTGGATGATCTATGCATAAAATAAAGAGTGATGCTAAGTATTTCATGCGATAAGTTTTGCAAGATGATTTGCCAGCGCATTGGGGATTGTTAAGCAGTTAAACCCGTATTAAATCAATTTGTTCCGCTGTAGGTAAGTTAGTAATCTAAATACTAATCGTCTGACTCTAAGGGTGAATGAAAAAGCTATTCATAACCACATGTTGTGTACTGCAGCTAGAGAATAAGTTGTTTCGAGATTGTACTGGCTTACTTAATAGGTTACTGAAGTAAAAACGCTTCAATGTGAATCGTTGTACAGTTACAACAAAAGCAGGCCATCTTTGGTGTCAAGAACGAGATGTGACTTGAATCCTAATTCGCTCGCCTAAGATTTAGCAGGTTTGAAGTTATTTGTAATATGGTTCCGCAGACGGTCCCGGCCGGTCTATTAAAAGGTCGACATTTGTTGGCCTTTTTTCTTTTGAGCGGCCAGCAGCTGTGGCCCCTGCAGTATGTGCCCATCTCCTTCCGTCCCATAAAGTATTTTCCCTCGTTTATTACTACCCACTACCAATTCGGTCAGCCTAGCAAAATTCCCCGTCAGCTCTGCCGGATTCAGTGTTACCCCTGTGCAAAACCACTGCGCCCTCTTGGCCAGAGCCCTCAATTGATGGTTCCGGCTAAAGTACCTTGCTGGTTTTACTCAGGGGTAACACCCAAACCGGTTAAGGGGTAATAGCAATTTTGCAAAAGGGTTTTAGGTTATAAAATGATCAATTTATCGGATGTAGAAAACAACGAGGATCTGCTTTCTAGAGTGATGACCACGATTCATGGCCCTTTGTTGGCTGGTGATGTTCTAGTGAAGTCGCTTGGTTACAGCTCCAGTGAAGCGTTACGCCAAGCTTCTTGTCGCAATACTGTGCCAGTGACACTTATGGATCTACCGACACGGAAGCTCAAGTTTGCGTTGAGTGCTGAGGTAGCGTTGTGGTTAGTTTGTCAGCGTAAAATCAACAGTGAAAAGCCTTTTGACTTTACAAGTGACATCGTAGAATCAATGAGTGATTCACTTAAGCTTTTCATTCTGAATCGAAGCTATCTACTGGATGAAAATGATTTAATGAATTTATTAGGCGTGGACACCAGAAATGATCTGATTGCACAAGATAAACTTGGAAAGTTACCTTTTGGTCTATTCAAAATAGATAATCGGCGAAATAAACTGTTTGCCCTATCGACTGAGGCATTTAGTCATTTTTTATGACGGCATAATTACCATATTCGACGTCGGCTACCATTGGAAAAATTTTCAAGTTGATCCGCGAAAACAGGTGATCCTGGACAAAAAAGCTTTTCTTTTGGAATGCCCTTGTGCAACCAAAGATCTGAATAGGTATCTGCCCAGAATAGTGTTTCCATTGTCACGCGCCAAGATACAGGATCCTGCAAAGCGTCAGGAACACGCTCTTGCCAAAAGCTTTGTGCCAGATTTCGATTTGCTTGTATATAGTCCGATAGGGAATGAAATTGTGAGCTTCCCTCTTGCGGTGATATCCAGAGAAAAAGCTTTTGAAAAGCTATGTCCTCAGAATCATTGCGAAGTATTTTTTCGATGGTCTCGTCACTTATCCCTTTCTCGTTCACTTCGATAAACACCAACAATAATCGAATTAATCGGTCTCCATGCCGCGACCATTTTTTTTGCGTCACAAGACGTAATAAATGCAAAGCCAATGTTTTAGGGCTATACAACTTAGCATTATTCAACGGTTGTAATTTGCTCAATCGAAACAACGCTAATCTCAGCGCAAATCCATCAAGACTATCGACTAGTTCCACATTGTCTGAACTCCACGGTCGATGCTTAAAAATTATATTGAGCTTTGACGTTTTGATATGGATAAGTTTTCCATTAAGCGCTGACTCCATTTTTATAAGCATTTTGTAAATATCATTAATAGACAGTGTTGGATTGCCAAGCAAAACCCACACAGGGTGTGTTCGAAGATAGTGAAGCTGGGGATAGTTGTTTTCAACGTGGGCTGTGCATGGATTATTTCTAATGCATCTGACGCCACTCAGTATTCTCGACCAATAAACTTTACTGCTGTCATAAGTCACATCATCTCTTCTTCCGAGCATCAGTAGTTTTCTATCGCATCCCACAGGAAATCGCATCGCCATTTGCCTTAGACTTGGCGATTTAAATCCATTACGCAATGCGACCTTTCTTTCCAGCTTGTGCCCCCAGAATAAGGTCATGGTGGTTTGCGCATACTTTTTTAAAAAAAGCGGTGCCTTTTTACCTTTGGTCACCATATCCTCCTTTCAAAAATCAAGTCAAAAAGCTCGCTAAGTTATTAGCAACCTTATGATTTTTATAATTTTTTTTGCCTTTTCAAAATAACTGAGCTTCTTGGAATTGGTAACTTCCGTAGAGATTATATTTTTGTTTAAGCTGGGTTTGCCAGCAGGCTATGTCACGAATATGTGTGATTTAGACGTAGGAGTGTAATTGGTTAATCAACAAAAAAGCAGAATTATTGAGATGCTGCGTCGCGATATGCACCAAGTGTATGGGGACAATATTTCTCTAAAACAGCTGGCCGATGTTTTGTGGTTTAACTCAAACGGCTCGCTGGCGTGGGCAATAAGAGGCAAGTTACCACTGGAGAGCAATATAGATGTCGGTAATGGCGCACGATATGTGCCCACTGAAGATTTGATAAGGCTATTAGTCTCTCGTTACTTGGACGCGCAGTAAA
Organism: uncultured Cellvibrio sp.; assembly: GCA_946480695.1. Next base: position 16,767 of record CAMLKG010000042.1, on the reverse strand, counting down.
GATTAATGAGCGAAAAATTGGGAGGTGTTTATGTAGAAGTTATAGATAGGTAAAACCGTGTTTTTTGAACCGGCATAAATGCAGGGCGTGTAAATGAAAAGCCCGATAAGTGGTGCAACACTTATCGGGCCCGGAAGTCTTCTGCTAGATCCGACTTTCCCTCATTTTATCCCTTGTCTCCTTTCTGTCAAGAGGTTGACCTCTTATAGATTTCCTATGCCATTTGATAAGTCATCGGGCTCCGGATCATGGGATCCGTGCGCCCATTAAAATGGACCGTAACATGTTACAGACAACGATTCCGTGGGTGCTGCCTGGCCATGCCCAGCAGCCTGACATTAATGTCCTTATTCATTCAGTTAACATTCTCAAACATATTGAGAATATCGAGCTGCAAGAAATCAATGGAGAGTCTTGCAATCTCACGACACCAATTCAAATTCGGAATAAAGCTCCTATTCAATTTGACAAAGGGAGCGTAATCCAATGAATACAAAGTTAATGCAGGAGGTTCGAAATATTAGTTGGGTGCTGTTGACTGCAGATATCTCTATTAATCAAATTGCAGAATCGCTAAACACTTCCTCCAAAAGGGTTTCGAAAATCAAAAAGCGCTTGAATAAACTGAAATTGTCATGGACAGATATAGAACAAATGGGAGATACACAATTTGAAAAGCTGATCTATCCAAGACCTCGCAACCGCTATATAAGACGTGACCCAGATTGGATCGATGTTCATGAAAAAATGCGACAAAAACATCAAACTCTCATACAAATTTGGGAGGAGTATCGGTTAATTGATCCTAGTGATGCTTATTCATACTCACAGTTTTCGGTGCACTACACAGCTTTCAAAAAAACAGTCGATGTCACCATGAGAATGACGCATCGGCCTGGTGAATGCGTGTTTGTTGATTTTGCTGGCCTGACTATTCTCTGGCTGGACGGTGACGTTGAGCGTAAAGCGCATATTTTTGTGGCGGTATCCGGCGCTAGTAATTACACATTTGCGATTGCTTGCCGCGATCAATCAACGGAGTCATGGATTGATGCACATAACAAAATGTTCTTTTATTTTGGTGGCGTTCATGAAGTTATTGTGCCCGACAATCTAAAAGCAGCCGTCATACGGCCTGGGCCATTTCCAACTTTGAATCGCACCTACCTTGAGTTCGCGCGACACTTTAATACCATAATCGCGCCAGCGCGAGTCAGGAGGCCGCAAGACAAATCAAAAGCGGAAGCGGGAGTGTTGTTCGTGTCTCGTTGGATTACTGTCCCTCTACGTAGGCGAACATTTTTCAGCTTGGAAGAAATTAATGAAGCAATACAAAAATTATTACCAGCACTCAATGAGCGAAAATTTCGTAGATTACCGGGAACCCGACACTCACGCTTTCTTGAGGTCGATAAACCTGCACTGAAAGCGTTGCCTTCTAAACCATTTGAATGCATGACATGGGTTCATGAGCAAAAAGTTCCGTCTGATTATCATCTGTGTATTGAGGGGCATGCCTATAGTGTTCCTTATCAATATGTAGGTAAATTGGTTGAAGCCTGCTTTTCTCATTCATCTGTTCAGTTCTTCCATGATCACCAACGCATTGCTATTCACAAACGGTGTTTTGAGGTCGGTGGTAGAACGCTTGATAAAACCCATATGACGAAAGCTCATCAAATTTATTCGGAGCGTCATTTTGGTGATTATTTGATGTGGGCCAAGAAAATTGGTGTGTATGCAATCAGTGCAGTAGAAGCACAGTTTGATGGCAAACCCGAATATTCCTACTCTGCCGCAATCAACTGCGACAAACTCAAACGGTTATGCAGCCTCCATGGTGACGCACGGTTTGAGGCTGCTTGCCAACGCGCTAGCCTATTACATTCACTCACGGTGAAAACGATTAAATCAATCTTGACTCGTAAAGTTGATGCTTTAAATATGCCCGAGACTTTGGATGCTGAACACCTCCCCGTACATCAAAATGTCCGTGGTGCTGAGTATTACGCCACAGGAGGATCCATATCATGAATGATAATCAAACGTACAACAAAATCACTGACATGCGTCTTTACGGCATGATGAATCTTGTTCAGCGCTTCAACGAGAATCCACAACTAATCCCCGAGAGCGCGAGTGAATATTTTTCATCAATGGTTGACGCAGAATATCATGATCGTGCGCATCGAAAACAACTGCGAATGATGAAAAACGCAAGACTGAAATATTCCAATGCCTGCTTGGAGGATTTTGATTTCTCTGTTGACCGTGGTGTGACTCGCCAAATGATCGCTTGGATAAGCGGGTTCTCGTGGCTGGAAAAACATCAGAATTTAATCATCACAGGGCCTACCGGTGCAGGAAAATCAAACACAGCTTGTGCTATTGGTAACAATGCAATTCGACGAGAGTATTCCGTACTATACAAGCGAGTGCCGCGACTTTGTGAGGAGCTTGAAGTTGCGCACGGTGACGGTTCCCTGCCGAGTTTGCGCGCAAAAATTCAGAAATTTGATTTACTGATATTAGATGAGTGGGCGGTTTCTCCGCTAACTCCGCGCGCACGTTTGGATATTTTAGAAATTATTGAGGATCGTGCTGGTAGTGGCTCACTTGTTGTTACTTCACAAATGCCTATTGAACAATGGCACGCCTATATCGGCGAACCAACAATTGCAGATGCAATTATGGACAGGTTGATACATCGATCCCACAAAATTGAATTGCGTGGCGAGTCCATGCGCAAACTCAAAGAATCCGTATGAGGTGAATCATGTATCAGACAAACAGTACTAATAGTATCGATAGTGCGATGCAAGCAAAAAGTTTTGCTTATCTACAGCGGGAGTTGTGGGAATCTCAGCAGGATACATACAACCCCGACGCGTTGATGATCAATCAGGTCTTCGATCACTATCATCAATCACTCAAGGCTCAGCCAAAACTTTCGGAAATGTTTGTTAGTCGAAAATTCGATCCAGATTATATCGATTTTTTCCGTATTGGATTTGCAGACCGGACATTGGGGTATGAACTTCAGTCATCCAAATGTCTTCTTGGTTCTCGCAACCGTGGGCATTTACAGCGTCTGGGTTTATTAAAGTCCACAGGCCATGAGTTTTTCCGGGGTGCGATGGTGATTCCATATTTCGATCATGAAGGGAAAGTTATTGGCGCATATGGGCGACGTCCGCGACACCAACGGCGATCACCTGCTTACCATCTCTACTGGAATACACAACAGTCACCACTCTTTAATATGCCTAATGCGTCTACACACGATTCATTGATTCTGTGTAAAAGCGCAGTTGATGTATTAACGCTGCTCACGGCAGGTGTTAAGAATGTCGTAGCTACGATGGGTTACAAAGGGTTTAACGAGGTGCAGTTAAATCAGCTACAGCAATCTGGTGTGCGTTGTATTTACATTGCATTTGATAACACTCCTGCCGCTAATCAATATGCATTGCTCGTAGCACAAGCGTTGAATGCAGTAGGTATTGCTTGCCGTCGAATGAAGTTACCATTAGGGCATGATGTAAATCGCTATGCGATGATGCAAACTGATGTTGTAAGTGTGTTCAATCGTTTGGTTGACAATGCTGTACCGCTCCAATTGCGCTACGGTGAGCTGGTGCCCCGTGTTAAGGATGATTGGCTGAAACAATTTGTCTCAATTGAGGATTGTGTTTCTTTTTATCTCGAAGAGCAAAAACATTCAGGCAATGCTTTTCGTACGATTAACACTGCTCGCATTCATTTGGATCGATTTCAGGAATATTGTTATTCCCAAGGAGTCGAACAAATAACTACGGTGGGTGATGAGCTATTGAAGTCGTATCAGCGCTATTTGATAAAGGAAAAAAATATCTTCACCGGTCAGATTATTTCTCGTGTTACCCAAATGGAACGAATGGAAACCGTACTCCGAATGTTGTCACGGTTGCACTACTACGGCATCACTGCCGAGCCTGTGGCTTTCGTAACGCATGCAGGATCACTCCATTGAAACGGAAGCTAAACCTGAAGGAACTCGGCCAATGCGCCGAGTTCTATTTCGAGGATTGCCTGGCTTTGGGGGAAAGTAATTCCACCTTGAAATCCAAGCGAGCTCTCATCGCGCGATTTATTGAGTGGGCAGCACTTCAGGGAGTAAGTAAGCTCCAAGATCTGGATATGCAGGTCTTGGAACATTATCGCCGTTACCTCAACAAATACCGCAAGCGGGATGGGCAACCGCTGGATATCAGCACTCAATGTGCCCGGCTGATGGCAATCACCAAGTTCATCAAAGTCATGGATTACTATGATCTAATCAATGGTGCATTTGCTGAAAAATTTCGGTTACCTCGAATTCCTCGTCGGTTACCAAAAAATATCCCCACAGTCGAAGATATCGAGTTGGTTTTGGGGCAGGCGTTAATTATGGGGCAGCTTGGCCTTAGAAATCGGGCCATTATTGAAGTGTTCTACGCGACCGGTATTCGCCGCATTGAATTGGTTAACGTTAATATCCGGGATGTCGATTTTCAGCGTCAGATCCTGACGGTACGTGAGGGCAAAAATAAAAATGATCGAAATGTACCAGTTGCCAGGCGGGCGTTGGATTGGGTTGAACGATATTTGAAAGAAATGCGCCCTGGGCTTGCCAAGCTGGCTTCCGGTGAGGCGCTGTTTCTGACTCAGGCTGGTCTGCGGATGAAGCCTCACAAGGTCACCGATATGGTGACCAAGTGCATAGATCGGTCGGGAATAGACAAGAAGGGCTCCTGTCATCTGTTACGTCATGCAACAGCCACGGAGATGTTGAGGCATGGGGCTGATATCAGAGAGGTGCAAGAAATGCTAGGTCATAGTGATATCTCATCTACCCAGATATATGCCCACGTGACCATTAACGACCTGAATAGGGTTTACTATCAAACCCACCCTGCCGCCATAAGCCCGCCGAGGTAATACTCCTGCTCTTGCATTCCCAATAAAAAAGGCCCCGTAAGGAGCCTTTTCGATTTTCATTAAGGTATCCAGACACCACTAGCCTAAGCTTAGAGCCGCCTTGCGCGACTACCCGTTTACGGGCTGGGGAGCGCTCAATCTCATCTGGTCAGTCGCTCCGCCTGATAATTCTGAGCCAAGCCTTGGGCGAAAGGCAAGCTTGAATGAGCAATTTTACCGAAAAGCCGGCGTCTTCTGTCTATTGCATGAATTTTTAATAAAAATATTGGCATTTTGGGCTGGGTTGTGTATTTTATATACAGAAAAGTCGAATATTGGGTATGAGCATGTCCGCATTGGAAGAGTTGAAGCAACATTTAGAGCCGGGCCAAGTGTACCGCAGGGGCGATCTGGCACAGTGGAGTAATGCTGTTGATCGCCACTTGAAGCTACTGGTAAAGGAGGGAGTCTTACATAAGGTCTCCCAAGGGGTGTATGCATGCCCAAAGAAAACGTCTTTTGGTAGCGCTGCGCCAGAGGATTACAAGCTGGTCGAGGCCTTCTTAAAAACGGATGATTTTTTATTGTTCTCCTCGAATACCTACAACGCGTTAGGTGTTGGGACAACCCAGCTCTACAACGAGCAGGTCGTCTACAACCGAAAACGCCATGGCAAGTTCAAGCTGGGTAACCATACCTTTAACTTCCAGATGAAACCCTACTTTCCCAAAGAGGTTTCAAAAGAATTCCTATTGGTCGATTTGGTGAACAACGTAAATAAACTGGCGGAGGATCAGGATGCGGTATTGGAGCGTGTTCGTCACGTAGTTGCCAACATGGACTCATCATCTTTGAAAAAAGATGCCCAACTTTATGGTGGTGTTCGAGCCAGGAAATTATTTGCATCAATTGATAGTAGGGGTGCGAACCTTTAGCTTGCCTTGCTAAGGCAAGAAATGTCTTTGAATGGGCGCTGGCCCATTAAGACGGTCTAACACTAAAGGTTGACGGCTGTAGACTATTACGTCCTAAGGACGTAATAGTCTACAGCTGATAGTGATTTATTGGCAAGCTTTTCAGTACCTTAAAACATTTTCTTGACTTGTGACAATCCGACTGCTATATGTCCTTAGGACATATAGCAGTCGGAATGCCAACTAATGAAAGCATCAAAAGCTCTTACTCTTTCGTTGGGCGAACTTAATATGCCCGTAATAACCGAATATCAGGTGGGGCTAGCTCTGCATAAAATCTATCGCCAAAAAGAATACAAAGGCGAAACTGTGGCTCTACAAAAGGATGCAGCGGAGCGTAGGGACTTTAATAAGTATCTTTTGAATCTGATTGAAGATGGTGTCCTCAATAAGCACTCTGACCTGCCTCCAAAAGTCTTCGCTTTCGTGGGTCACCTCCGGTGGGCTCCAGAAGAGGTTGTGTGTGCTGCAGATCCTTTCTCCTACATTTCTCATTTAAGTGCAATGGCTTATCACGGATTAACGGATCGGATTCCGGTGAAGCTTTATGTTTCATCTCCTGGTCCAGCCGAGTGGAAAAAGTTTGCCCAAGAGCGAATGGAAAAAGACTTGGGTGAAAATTTAAATGAGTACACAAATAACGGACTCCCTCTGCTAACTCGATCCAACTTTTTAAAGATTGGAAAAACTGAAATTCATTCATTTAAATCCAAGCATCTTGGCGCTTATAAAAATGCGCATGAAAGAGCAATCCGGGTTTCTACAATGGGGCGCACATTTTTGGATATGCTGAGAAGCCCTGAGTTGTGTGGCGGAATCAATCATGTTCTTGAGGTTTATGATGAATATGCGGAGAAGTATTTAAGACTAATAACCGATGAGATAAATACTCATGGTGCCCCCATTGATAAGGTAAGGGCTGGCTACATTATTAGTGAAAGATTAAATATAAAAAATGATGTTGTGGAAAGCTGGATTGAATATGCACAGCGAGGAGGATCAAGAAAGCTTGATGCTACTGGTGAGTATATTCCCGAGTGGTCTGACAGATGGTGCCTTTCTATAAATATTTTTGGGAGGGCCAAATGAATACCAAATTTGAAGAAATTAAGATTTCTCAATGGGTGCAATCTGCAGATAGCGATGAAAATAAAGAGTTCAGGGCTGCTGTACATACTATTCTCTCTGCAATTTCAGCAGAGAAAGAATTAAAAGCCAATATGGTTTTGAAGGGTGGAATATTATTGGCAATACGCTATCAAAGTCATAGATTTACAAAGGATATAGATTTATCAACTGCGCAAACATTAAAGGATATTCGGCCTGAAAATATTGCTGCTGCTCTTGATCGAGGCTTGGCTAACATGGTTGAGATATTGGATTATGATTTGGACTGCAGAGTTCAAGCTCATAAGTTGCAACCAGCGAATCAGCCGGATGCAACATATCCATCAATAAAGTTCAGCATTGGCTATGCCTACAAGGGCTCCCCGAAACATAAGCGCTTAATGAGTCTGCAATCCCCCAGCATAATATCAATTGACTACAGTTTGAACGAATCAACAACAAATATTGACAATATTGAGTTGGCGCAAGGAGAAGAGCTTCTTGTGTATTCGTTAACCGACCTGATTGCTGAAAAGTTTCGTTCACTACTACAGCAAGAAGAGCGCAACAGGTACCGCAGGCAAGATATTTTTGATTTATGTATTTTGTTGCAATGTATTGACGATGTTGATTTGGTTGAAAAGAAAAAGATCCTAGACTCATTGTTAGAGAAATCTAGAGCTAGAGGTATTGAGCCTGCTGTCGATTCTTTTGAAAACGAAGAGCTGAAGAGAAGAGCAAAGGAATATTACGCAACTATTGCAGATGAAATTGAAGGAGAGCTCCCCGATTTCGAGGAATCATTTGGATTCGTGGCTAGTTTTTATAAATCATTACCATGGGAATAATCGCGTCTGATTAAAAATTACATGCAGATAGATCATTGTCACAATAGAAGCAAGAGCTAAATAAAATTAATAGATATATCACTATTTGCTAATTACACATAATTTTTCTGCAGTGCGAAACAACTAATTTTTTATTAAAAGGGATTCTAAAATGATTGATTTTAAAAAAATTAAAGCAAAAAAGCGTGAGAATTTACCAACAGACCCATATGATATTTTTAGGCGAAATGTGTCAAGAATGTCAGACTCTGGTGTTAATGACCTTTGGGCAGGTCAGGTTGATGCCCTAAGAGAATGGCATGATAATAGGGCTAAATCAGATATTTCTTTAGTGCTCAATACGGGAGCCGGAAAAACCTTAATCGGAGCCCTTATTGCTCAGTCATTGCTAAATGAAACAAAAGGAAAAGTAGTTTACGCTTGCGGTTCTATTCAACTTATTGAGCAAACACGAGAAAAATTTGAAAGTTACGGTTTACACGTAACCACATATTTTCAAGGTGATTATAGTAATGATCTGTTTGAACAAAATCAGGCTGTTTGCCTTACAACTTATCAAGCACTTTTCAACGGAAAATCAAAGTTTTTCGCAGAAGATCTAGATGCTATCATCTTTGATGATGCACATACAGCTGAAGGTATGATTAAAAATCATTTCAGTTTAGATATCAGTAGAAGCGATCATTTTGAGTTGTATGAAACTTTATGTGGCTTATTTAACAGCTATTATAAAAGTGTTGGTCGTCAAGCCACCTTTAATGAAATCTTGGCTGGCCAAAACACTACAGTTGAGCATATCCCGCCATTTGAAATATTGAGACATGCTGCAGAAATTAGGCGAATTTTTGAGGGTGCAGATGTCAATAGGGATAAAGATTTATTATTTAGCTGGGAGCATGTAAAAAATCATTTGGACTTATGTGCATTTTTTATATCGACCGGATCTATTCAAATTATTCCGCCTTTTGTTCCAATTAGAACGCTCCCATATTTTCAAAAAGGAGTGCGGCGTGTTTATTTAACAGCAACTTCTTTAGGAATAGATGCTTTTATTAGAACCTTCGGTCAAGAGCCTGACCTTACTATCAAACCAGAAACTCCGGCAGGGCAATGTGAGCGTCAAATATTATTTCCCTTGAAGTCAAAAAATGTTCTTGATGACAGAATGTCATCAAAAGAGATTATCAAAAATGTTAAGGCCTTAGTGATAGTGCCAAGTAAAAATGGTGCAAAAGAGTGGATGGACGTGGGTTTCGTTCCGAAACAAGAAGAATTTACTGAACGGCTTATTGCATTTAAAAAGAGTAAGGGCTTGGAAAAACTTGTTCTTGCGGCAAGATATGACGGAATAGATTTGCCTGGTGATACGTGCAGGGTTTTAGTCTTAGATGGGTTACCTAAAGGCACGACACATCTTGACAAATTTCAATGGGAAACGTTGAAGTTATCTGGAACATTAAGATCATTAATTGCTTGTAGAGTTATACAAAGTCTTGGGCGGATTTCACGTGGAATGAGTGATTATGGTGTTGTTATTGTCTCAGGGAGCGAGTATGTAAAATGGCTTAATACTCCCAAAAACCAATCGTGTCTACCTGAGTTCATTCAGAAGCAATTGAAATTAGGATGTGAAGTTTCTGAAAGCGCTTTTGGTACTGATGATCTTCGAGGAGCTTTAAATAATTGTCTTGAAAGAGATGAATCTTGGCTGGACGCTTATGATCAGTTTATGGATGAGTGCGAAGTGAGTTTTGAAGATTCTGGCGATGAATTGTTGACAAAATTGGCAAAGGCCGAAGTTAAGTTTTCTCAATCGTATTGGGATAGGGATTATATAAAAGCTGCGAAAATATTTTCTGATATATTAAATGAAGCTTTCGAATTTAGTGCAGGATTAGGATCTTGGTATGCGGAATGGCAAGGATATTGTTCTGAGTTGGCCGGTGACGCTGAAGCTGCTCTTTCCCTTTATAGGCGAGCACATTCAGCAACTAAAGGTATGCCAAAAATATCAATGACACGTGAAGATAATCTGAGTGCTGATGATCTCGATCAAGCTATTGAAATTGCAAATGAGTTTGAGATATTCGGAGGATCAAATGTTCGTGCCCCCAAATACTTGGTCAACCATTTAAAAGCTCTTTATAGCCCAGCTAGTACCAATGAAGTGGAAGAAGCATTGAGGTATTTGGGGCAATACCTAGGTTTAGATTCAACAAGACCCGATAAGGAGCACGACATAGGTCCAGATGTTCTTTGGATATCCTCTGGGGTTGCTCTTTGCATTGAGGCAAAAACCGATAAAGAGAGTGGGAGTGGATACCGGAAAGATGACGTTGGTCAAATGGCAAATCACATTCAATGGGTTAGAGAAACATATCCGCAACTAACCGAAATTGTACCAGTATTTATTGGGCCTATAAATGCTGCGACTGATTCCGCAAGCCCAACAGATGATATATGCGTTACTACCCTAACTGAATTTTATAAATTAGGTGAAGTTGTAAAAACTATGTATGAGGATGTTGAAAAGCAATCAATGCCTATAAGCATTAACTCTGTCATAAACACTTTACTGAAAGAGCGATCCCTTATTTGGCCAAAACTCATAGGTGACTTAAGCTTAAAACAACTTAAAAGTCTGTAACCTGATAATTCGAGAAAAAAATAATACATGAAAAATAATAAACGGAACTTAATATTTATTAGTCATGCCACTCCGGAAGATAATACATTTACACTTTGGTTATCTGCCCGCTTGAAAATCTTGGGTTATGAAGTTTGGTCTGATGTTACTAAACTTTTTGGTGGGGAGAAATGGTGGACTGATATTGAAGAGGCTGTGGACGAATACACTTGTAAATTTATCTTGGTTATAACAAAAACATCTCTATCAAAACCTGGAGTGAAGCGTGAGGTTGAGCTTGCTCTACTAGCTGAAGCTAAACATGGTCTTCCTAATTTTATTATCCCTATAATTATTGACGACTCAAGTTTTGGCGGTCAGCCATACGGGCTTTCAGAAAGAAACATTATTTCGTTTTCGAATGGTTGGGGTCATGGTTTGAGTCGTCTTTTGGAAAGGCTTAATCGAGATGGCATACCTAACCAAAGTGTTGGAGATAATCTTGGGATAGCTATTTCTAAGTTGGCGAATCCAGCATTTCAAGTTGTTCAACAGAAAGATGTAGTTGTTAGCAATTGGCTAACAATTGAATCAATTCCTAGTCATTTATTTTTTTACCGTTTACCCATTAAGTCCAAAGATTTTAATAACTCATTTGCAAGCTTTCCTTATCCCTGGTTTGAGTGGGGAGATATGCTTGTCACGTTTACCGAAGCTAATACTTTAAAAAAGTTCCTGCCACCATTCACTAGCCCTACGGCAGCACCGCGACTTGAACTTGCGGCTGTTATAGAAAATCGCCCTCGCAACCATTCTTTATTTTTGCGAATAGAGGTAATTAAAAAAATGAACTATGTTCTATCGACTGCATGGAACGCGCACATGCAGGAATTAGGCTTAGCTCAATATGGGTTATCGAATGGAAAGATTGCATGGTTTTTTCCTGACACAGAGGATTTTTTTGGGAAAAAAGAATTTGCAGATGTTTACGGGGTTGTTAGAAAGAAACAAGTCGTTGGTTTTAGTCCCAAAAACTCGGTGTATTGGCATTACGCAGTTGAAATAAAGCCTTTGTATGGTGCTCAACCAAAACTATGCCTTATTCCTCATGTTGTTTTTACTGAAGATGGTAAAGCGCCGCTTTCAGACAAAAAGAAAATGCATCGTTTACGTAGAGGTTTCTGCAAAAACTGGTGGAATCCAAGGTGGCGCGATATGTTACTTGTCTATTTAAATATTATTGCGCAAGGAAAAGGATTAATTGAAATTAATCTAGATGAGAACTCTTCACTGACTATTTCTAGTAGGCCTATTTTTCTGCAAACCGAAGTGTCTCTTAAAGGAATAGATGGCACTGATGAGCAAGATGATGACAGTGATGTTGCTGTGCCGGTTGATTTAGATGAGAGTGATTACGATGAATGAGCAATCAATAACATTAAATATTTTTGATGAGCCTGAGTTGTGTTTTGGGTTTAATCAAACCACTTCCTTTGCCAAAGATGGGCTCCTTTGGTTTGGCCCGTTAAACGACAATCAAAAACCATCTGCTATGAGAGTTGGCGTTGTGGGATCACCGAATGGCATTTCATTTTATCAAAAATGGGTAAAGCAAATTAACTTACCAATTAACTCTGATAGAGATGCAACTCATCATATCCCTTTTCCTGGCTTTGAAGCGGTATTTGGTACTCAGTGGTTCGAGAAACCGATATGCATGCTAACAATTTCCGAAAATAAAATTTTGGAAACTATTAGGATAAAAGATAGGCATCAAGCAATTTATAACGCTGTGTCTTTATACGAAACTGAAATTCGTCGTTATATTAATGAAGAAGATGCAGCAGTGGTATTATGGTTTGTTGTTATTCCAGAAGAGGTCTACAAATACGGTCGCCCAGAATCTATAGTCCCGCGTTCAATTGCGGAATCCACTCCTGTAAAAATGAATGCTTCACTAGCGAGAAAATTGGAATCTCAGCCTTCTCTCTTTGAGGAAGATAATACTATTGCGGAATTATATAGTTATGAGCTTCACTTTCATAATCAGTTAAAAGCCCGACTACTTGATACAAAAGCTGTAGTTCAGGTTGTCAGAGAAACTACTTTAGCGCCTGAAGCGTTTGTTGTGAACGGAAGGGAGACGCGACAGTTACAAGACAAAGCATCAGTTGCATGGAATCTATGTACAACAGCATATTTCAAATCATCTGGTAGACCTTGGCGTTTGGCGAATGTTAGAGATGGAGTATGTTATGTCGGGTTAGTTTTTAAACTTGATCAAACAAGCCATGACACTAGGAACGCTTGTTGTGGTGCTCAAATGTTTCTTGACTCCGGCGATGGATTGGTTTTTCGTGGGGCAGTTGGCCCTTGGTATTCTAGCGAAACAAAAGAATTTCATCTTTCCGCAGAAAAAGCAAAAGTTATTGCTGAAACTATTGTGGCAGCCTATGAAAGAGAGCATGGATTTCCTCCAAAAGAATTATTTATTCACGGTAAGACCAAGATAAATGATAATGAATGGCAAGGTTTCTGTGAGGGTGTTCCAGAAAAAACTAATGTGGTAGCAATAAAAATTAGAGATGAGCGGCATTTCAAATTATACAGTTCGAATAAAAATCCACTTATTCGTGGAATGTATTTTCAAATTAATCCTCGAAAGGGATATTTATGGACCAAGGGATTTGTACCGAGATTAGGGACATATCAAGGTAGAGAAGTTCCCAATCCTCTCTCTATCGAAATATCCTATGGTAATGCGAATCTTCAACAGGTAATGAAAGATATTCTTGGTTTGACTAAAGTGAATTTTAACCGTTGTGATTTTGCAGATGGAGAGCCGGTAACACTTCGTTTTGCTGATCAAGTTGGAGAAATTTTAACGGCTATCCCTACTACACACGATTTACCTCCGTTGCCATTTAAGCACTATATTTAGTTCGCTAGTGTTAATTTTTAACTCCTGGTTTGAAAAAACTAATTTCGTATTATAGAGATACTTTATGTTCGAATGGATTAAAAAAATTGGGGCAAGACTGCGCAATAAAAATATAAATAATGAGAGTGTGGAAAACTCAGAATTAAATATAACTCCATATTCATCAGACCAGCCTATATCAAGTAGGACAGAAGATAAATTTAATCGCTCTCCGTTTGCAACTCGTATGGCTGAGACAATTGCAACGCGGACGGATTCAAGCAGTATAGTTATAGGTTTATACGGTGCTTGGGGTGATGGAAAGACATCTGTTTTAGAAATGATGATCGAAACTCTAAAGGAATATGATCACGTCATAACAGTGAAATTTAACCCATGGCATTTTAAATCTGAAGAATTACTGCTGCGTGGTTTTTTTGCCACATTGGCCGAAGCTTTAGGAAAATCTTTACCTACCGCAGGAGAAAACATAGGTGAAGCTCTAAAAAAGTATGGAGGTTTGTTATCACTGGGATCACTTACTTTAGGCGGGGTTATTCAACTTAATCCAGGAGAGGCAGCAAAAAACCTCGGCGAGTCATTCTCTACGGTAGAGCTTGATGAACTAAAATTTAGAATTGAGAAGATTCTTCGCGAAAGTGGGCGACGTGTAGTTACTTTTATTGATGATATAGACAGATTAGACCGGACTGAAACGCAAGCTATTTTTAAGCTTGTAAAACTTTCCGCAAGTTTTCATCATACTTCTTATGTTTTAGCTTTTGATGACATTATTGTTTCATCTGCTCTTGGTGAGCGCTATGGTCAAGGAGGACAAGAGGCTGGACGCTCTTTTCTCGAAAAAATTATACAGGTTCCGTTGCATTTGCCACCAGCGGATTCAATTAGCTTACGTGAGCTAGCATTTCAGGGTGTTGATAATGCATTGGCACAAGCTGAGATCACTCTCGAACAAAATCAAATTGATGCATTCGTTCGTCGTTTTGTAGATGGTTTAGAACAAAAGCTCGCTACTCCTCGGTTGGCTAAGTTATATGGAAATGCTCTCACATTTTCCCTCCCTTTATTGAAAGGCGAAGCAGATCCTGTTGACTTAATGCTGGTTGAAGGAATAAGAGTTTTCTATCCTCATTTATATGCCAGAATTCGTGATAATCCTGACCATTTTCTTAATAGGCATAGAAACAATCATGGACCGTTTGATCAAAACAGGCAGCCAGAAAGAGTCGAAATATTAATAATTGAGGGAATGCCTGGGTCAACCGAAGAAGAGCGTGCTCGCGTGCGCACACGACTACTAGAGCCTCTTTTTCCTCGGCTGGGTAATATGGTGTATGGAAGTGAATGGGATGGAATATGGGCCTCAAAACAAAAAATTTGTTCGATACAGTATTTTTTTAGATACTTTACATACGGTGTTCCCAATGGAGATATTGCGGATTCAGAGTTAAATTTACTTCTGAATAATTTAATTGATGCTGATGAAATTGCTGCGACTGAAATTTTCGAGAGCCTTGCTTCAAGGAGGGCAATTCCTCTTATGATTACTAAATTACGAAATAAAGTTGACGAAATAAATGAGGAGCAAGCAGCTGCTATAGCATTGGCCATTTCTAAGAATTGCAAACTTGTTCCACTTGAGCGTGGGCCTATGGTGATGGGGGGGACAGGAATGCAGGCAGCTATTCTTATATCTGATTTGCTGTTACGTATCCCTTCAGGTAATCATAGACTTACATTTGCTGAAAATTTATTAACGTCATCGGCACAACTTTCGTTTGGAATAGAAATGATGAGGTGGTTTCATCATTACGAAGGACGCTCTGAAGAACGAAGAGTTTTTTCTGACGAAGAAGAATCTAATCTTAAACAAATTTTGGCAGTGCGCATAAAGCGAGAAAACAACGAAAAACCTATATATTTTGATTATGCTAAAAGTGCTCCATCTTTATATTGGTTGTGGTCTAACCAGCTTGGAAGTCAATCTGTTTCTGAGGAATTGTCTGCACGGTTTTTACGAAATCCTGAAGAGGTAGATTTATTTTTAGAGTCGTATATTGGTGAGGCTTGGGAAGTTGAAAGTGGATTGCCCCGCCGTGCTGACCTGCGTAGAGAGAGTTACGATTCTATTTCGTCACTAATTGACCCTGAGTATATCGTAGGTAACTTAAGGGAAAGATATGGTGAGCAGCTGGATCATCCGCAGTTCTATTGTAATGAAAGTATGTCTGCGGGATTGCAAACAGCACATCAATTTACCCATATACACAATCAAGTTAAAAATTTATTTCAAGTCACAGAAGATGATTAATGATATGAGGATTAGTTTACAACTACTTTAGGGATTATGACCCGAGTATTGGGAGGTATATTGAATCGGATCCGATTGGGCTTGAGGGCGGAATTAATACTTATGCTTATGTTGAAGGGAATCCTCTTGTAAATGTAGACCCAACTGGATTGTTTCAGGTTCATGGGAATTGGTGCGGCCCAGATTGGACTGGAGGGCAGATCGGATCATATAGCCCACACAGGGCATCAAGTTACAAAGAACCAATCGATAACGTTGATCAGTCATGTAAGACGCACGATATTTGTTACTATGAGTGCAGACAAGATAATCCGTGCGATAAAAGTGCAAGAGGGCAATGCTTTTTAAGGTGCGATAGTGTATTGAGTGCGGGTGCCTGGGATAGTGGAGGTATTTCTGGCACTGCTGTTGGTACGGCGATGGATAGACCGGGATCTAGAGAGGAGCCGAATGACGTATTGTGCGGATGCCCTCAAGATCACCCCTTGCACGATGCAAAATTTTAATGAATTGGTGTTAGATTGTAAGGGAAATGAATATTATGAATGTAAAAAAAATACCCTATACGTTAGCAGTTTTTCATTTGTTATTGTTTTTGGGTGCATTGATTTATTCAACTTCTTCAAGCAACTCAGAATATTCAATGATTTGGTATTTTTTTTATTTCATTGATTTTCCAATTAGTTTATTGCACTTGATTGGGCCTGGCTTGTATATCACAAGAGGAATTCCTATATTGGAGTGGATATTTTATCCTCCATATTTAATACATGGATTTTTGGGGGCGATCTGGTGGTACTATTTGGGACGTATCTTTTTAAATTTTCTTGCCCGTAAATTTCTTTAACCTTACAGCTCAGATATATAAATAATATGTATACAAAGCCCAGCGCTAACCTGCTGGGCTTTTTTATGTGGCACGCTCTAAATAATATTATCGGTAAATTAAAATTTTTTATGGAGGAAATCTGTCCACTCCCCCATTACTGAGACATCTCTAAACTAGAGTTTTCCAGTTTTGT
>CAMLKG010000041.1 GCA_946480695.1 uncultured Cellvibrio sp. | reverse complement strand
CCAGCGATGGCAACGGTGGTACCGTCACCGATACCTTCTCCATTGTTATCGCCAATACCAACGATGCCCCGACAGTAGCGAATGCCATCCCCGATCAAAATGCAACGGAAGATTCCGCATTCAATTTCCAATTTGCAGCGAATACCTTTGCGGATGTGGATGCCGGAGCAACGCTCACATACACCGCACAACTTGCCGGTGGTGGCACCTTGCCCGCTTGGTTAAATTTCGATGCGGCAACACGCACTTTCAGCGGTACCCCAACCAATGGTGATGTGGGAACGGTTGCGATTGATGTCATTGCCAGCGATGGCAACGGTGGTACGGTTACGGATACTTTCTCCATTATTATTGCCAACACCAACGATGCCCCGACAGTAGCGAATGCCATCCCCGATCAAAATACAACGGAAGATTCCGCATTCAATTTCCAATTTGCAGCGAATACCTTTGCGGATGTGGATGCCGGAGCAACGCTCACATACACCGCACAACTTGCCGGTGGTGGCACCTTGCCCGCCTGGTTAAATTTCGATGCGGCAACACGCACTTTCAGCGGTACGCCTGCTAATAGCGATGTAGGAACTATCTCAATTGATGTCATTGCCAGCGATGGCAATGGAGGTACGGTTACCGATACCTTCTCCATTGTTATCGCCAACAACAACGATGCCCCGACAGTAGCGAATGCCATCCCCGATCAAAATGCAACGGAAGATTCCGCATTCAATTTCCAATTTGCAGCGAATACCTTTGCGGATGTGGATGCCGGAGCAACGCTCACATACACCGCACAACTTGCCGGTGGTGGCACCTTGCCCGCCTGGTTAAATTTCGATGCGGCAACACGCACTTTCAGCGGTACCCCAACCAATGGTGATGTGGGAACGGTTGCGATTGATGTCATTGCCAGCGATGGCAACGGTGGTACCGTCACCGATACCTTCTCCATTGTTATCGCCAACACCAACGATGCCCCGACGGTTGCGAATGCAATCCCCGATCAAACAGCAATAGAAAATGCTGCTTTTAATTTCCAAATACCGGCCAATACGTTTGTGGATATAGACCAGGGAAATACGCTTATCTATAGCGTACAGCTTGCCGATGGTGGTGCGCTTCCCTCTTGGTTGGGTTTTGATGCAGCAACAGGAACATTTAGCGGTACCCCGGGGAATGACGATGTCGGTGTAATCAGGTTGCAAGTGAGTGTGAGTGATGGCAATGGCGGTAGTGCGAGCGATATTTTTAGCATTACGGTAAACAATGTTAATAATGCTCCCACGGTTAATGCACCAACAATAAACCCTGTTGCCCAGGAAGATTCCCCGTTTGCGTTAAATTTTCCATTAAGCATGTTCAATGATATTGATGCAGGTGATTCGCTTGGTTACAGCGCGCAATTAGCCGACGGGCAACCCTTGCCCACCTGGTTGCAATTTAATGCCGCTACCTTGGGCTTTAGTGGAACGCCAACGAATAATGATATCGGCAATTTGAATATCCAATTAATCGCCAGCGATGGCGAAGCAAGTGTAAGTTTCCAATTCACTATTCGCGTTGAGCCAGTAAATGATGCCCCGGTGGCAATTGCTCCGGCCGCTATTAATTCCCTTGAAGATGCTGCGGGTAACCAACTGGATTTATTTGCCATATTCAGTGATGAGGAAACTGCTGCAAATCAATTGCAATACACTATCGTGAGTAACTCCAATCCCGGATTGGTGACCGGGGCAAATATTGATGCTGCAACGGGCACGGTGACCTTTAGTTACGGGGCCAACCAATACGGTTCCTGCGATTTAATTATCCGCGCGCAAGATGCAAACGGTGCTGTGGTAGAAACGCCTTTACGTATCAACATTGCAGCGGTTAATGACCAGCCAGTCTCAGCGGGTATCGCTGATATACGTGTTGATACCGGCGCGTTGCCGCAGCAAATCAATTTGCAAAAAATATTTTCAGATATCGAAGACGGAACATCACTTAGCTACGCGATTATCGCCAATTCCAATCCGGCAGTCGTTACTAATATTCAATTGGACCAAGCAACGGGTACCCTTGTTATCACCTTTGGTTCCGTGGCAGAGGGCGAATCGTTTATTACTGTGCGCGCGCAGGATAGCGAGGGTGAGTGGATAGAAACCCGGTTTAAAGTGTCCATGGCTGCGCCTGTTGTAGTGCCCGAGCAACCCGAGGCTCCCGAGAAGCCGCCAGTCACCCCACCCGGCGTACCGCCAGTGACCGAAGTACCTCTACCGCCAGCGAATAACAACGGTAATTCCGGGCCTGGGGATAACAACGGTGGAGCAGCGCCGCCCTTGGGAATTGATACTAATCTCCCGATGACCCCGGGTACCCATTTGCCACTGGTAGAGCAAAACGATGTTAATGATTTCACCGCGCCGGACGATAAATCCAGCCGCGATTACGAACGAATGGAAGCGCAATTCAATACGCAAAATGTTTCGGTGACGACATTAACTGCATCATCAGCCCTGGTTAATTTAATAACGACTGACGATGGTTTTGCGCCTTGGGAGGCATCGGATTTTAATAATGAAGTGCGCCGCATTCGCGAGCAAATGGACATGGCCATGGAGGAAGAGCAAAGGCGTCGTGAATTGGTGGCTGGCATTACCTTTTCGGTAACAACCGGGCTTTTGATTTGGTCTTTGCGAGCGAGCAGTCTATTGTTAACCCTGATGTCCATGTTGCCGCTCTGGCGAGGCTTTGACCCTTTACCCATTCTGGATGAAGTGAATAAACGCAAAAAAGAATTGGAGCAACAACGTAAAGATCGCAAGCGCGAAGATAAAAGTTCAAAAGAAGTGGGTTATTTATTTGATCATGCGCAAAACAAGCAATCCCGACGCTAATTTTTTGCTTTTTTGATTAAGGGATATAGATGTTAAGTATTACTCCGGCAGTTCGTTTGAGTGTAGGGTTGGTGATTTTGACTATCTCCATCCTGATATTGGCACAGGCCATAGGGCTTGCACCGGGTGTTGAGCGGCAGCAATTGGAAGTACGCAAACGCCTGGCGGAAACGCTTGCATCACAAGTGAGTGTCGCGATTATGCGCGGCGATGAATTGCTATTGCAGTATTTGCTGGAATCCACTGTGGAACGTAACCCGGAAATACTTTCCGCCGCCTTGCGTCGCAACGATGGTGTTTTAGTCGCGCAAACCAAATCCCACGGGCAGCATTGGGCAAACGCAAAACCCCAGGAGTCCACTCCGACCCATATTCGCTTTCCGGTCATGATCAACGGCGCCAAGCGCGCCGATTTCGAATTGAGTTTTGAACCCTTGCTGAGCGAGAGCCATCCGGTTTTTAAATTACCCACATTTGTGTTGTTAATAATTTTTGTTTCGCTCAGCGGGTTTGTCGGCTATTGGTTTTATATCAAGCGGGCGTTGAAGCATTTGGACCCCAGCGCGGTAGTGCCGGCACGGGTGCGCAATGCCTTAAATATTTTGGCCGAAGGTGTTTTGATTTTGGACAGGCGCGAGCAAATCGTACTGGCCAATAACTCCATCATTGATCACTTGCGACGCACTGAACAATCATTGATAGGGAAAAAGGCCAGCAGCCTCGGCTGGTTTCTGGACGAAAAGCAGGAGGTGCGTGAGTACCCCTGGCTAAAGGCAATCGGCAGTGGAGTCAAGCAAACCGGTGTACGGCTGCTGCTCCCCAAGAACGGCGATAGCGATACGATTTTCCAGGTGAACGCCGTGCCTATCCTGGATGCGAATGGAAATAGCCAGGGCACCATCGCTGTATTTGAAGACATTACCGAGCTGGAAACCAAAAGCCGCCTGCTGGAAGAAATGATCCAGCAACTAGCGGTCACGCAAGTGGCGATTGAAAATAAAAATAAGGAGCTAACGTTTTTAGCCACGCGCGATCCGCTGACAAACTGTTTTAACCGGCGCGCGCTTTACGAACATCTCAGCAGCAAATTTGATGGTGCGCGTACGGGAGATGCCGAATTCAGTTGCATTATGGCGGATATCGATTTTTTCAAAAAAGTAAACGACACCTACGGCCACGCCGCAGGCGACGAGGTGATTAAAATGGCCGCTAACAGCTTGCGTGAAGTGGTGCGCGATATGGATATGGTGGCGCGTTTCGGCGGCGAAGAATTCTGTGTGATTTTGCCGGGCGCCCCGCTTGAGCAGGCGCAGTTAATCGCCGAGCGTTGCCGCGAAAAGATTGCACAAAAAGAAACCAATGGCATTAAGGTCACCGGCAGTTTTGGCGTGACTTCCATTCGTATGGGGGCGGTGACGGCAAACCAGTTGATCCAGCAGGCGGACGAAGCCCTTTATTATTCCAAGCAGCACGGACGTAACCAGGTCACCTGTTGGCAACCTGATATGAAAACCATCATCACCGATTCCCAGCACTCCTGATCCCCGCTGAAATTCCGCGCGTTCCAAACTGTCCCAGTAACGACCAAGGGGCCGCAGGCGGGTTTTTGCAACGGATTTCCCTCTGGAGTGATCTTGCCGGTGGTAAATCTGCCACCAGTAATTACAATAGCCCTCGTTTACCCAAACCTGGCCCAGACCGGGTTCATCATTATTCGGGATATCACCATTGAAGCCAGTTAGTCCACAACGTCGCGCACCCGCCTCAGAGCAGACCTCCAACCTATTGGTTCGCCTGCTAAAAGAGGGCGCCTTGATTGGCCTTGGGGCCATTTGCCTTTACTTGCTCATTGCCATGGTCAGCTATGACCCCAATGATCCGGGCTGGTCGCGCACCGGTGAAAACCTGGTGGCGCAAAATGCCGGGGGCCCGTTTGGAGCCTGGATTGCCGATGTATTCTTCTCATTGTTTGGCTACCTCGCGTATTTATTTCCGGTGATGATCGCCTACCGCGCCTGGCTGGTGCTGAAAGACCGCAACCGCGAGGAAGGTATCGATTGGTTGTTTTTCGGGTTGCGTGCCGCGGGGTTGGTCCTGGTCATGGTGGCGGGTACCGGAATTGCCGCCATGCATTACAGCGATGGCCAATCGGTACTGCCTTATTCCAACGGCGGTTTGCTCGGTGCGGCGGTTTCGGATGCCATATTCGGGGCATTTAATTACACGGGTGGAACCCTGTTATTGCTCAGTATGTTTTTGGTCGGGATGACCATCTTTACCGATTTGTCCTGGTTAAAGCTCAGTGAAGACATAGGTCGCTGGACAGTCATGGGCATTCGGAAGGCGATGGAAAAATGGCAGGTATATCGTCGCGAAAAAGCGGAAAAACAAATTGCGGCAAAAGCCCAGGAGCATCGCCGCGAAGTTGTGGAGCAGCATGTAAGGCAGGAAGCCAAACGTATAGCGCCGGTGATTATTGCCGAACCACCAAAAAAGAAACCGGCTCCCAGCCCGCGTGTTGAGAAGGAAAAACAACCTTCATTATTTGAATCACTGGAGCCCGCCGTAGGGACATTGCCCCCGCTCAGCTTGCTTGACCCGGCGGATAAACGCAGTGACAAAGGCTATTCCAAGGAATCGCTGGAAGCCATGTCCAAATTGCTGGAACTGAAACTGAAAGATTTCGGCATAGAGATTGAGGTGGTTTCAGTCCAGCCCGGCCCGGTGGTGACGCGCTTTGAGATCCAGCCCGCACCCGGTATTAAAGCCAGCCGTATTTCCGGCCTCGCCAAGGACTTGGCCCGTTCGCTCGCCGTGGTATCGGTGCGCGTGGTGGAGGTAATTCCCGGTAAATCCGTAATGGGCGTGGAGATTCCCAATGCCCATCGCGAAATGGTGCGCCTCTCAGAGGTTATATCTTCAGAAGCCTACGATAACGCCAAGTCGCCACTCACCATGGCGTTGGGCCATGATATTTCCGGTGAGCCGATCGTTGCCGACCTCGCCAGGATGCCGCACTTGCTGGTGGCCGGTACTACCGGTTCCGGTAAATCGGTAGGCGTTAACGTGATGCTGCTTAGCTTGTTATATAAATCCACGCCCAAGGAAGTGCGCCTGATTCTGGTTGACCCGAAAATGCTGGAACTCTCGGTCTACGAGGGCATCCCCCATTTGCTCACGCCGGTGATCACGGATATGAAAGACGCTTCCAACGGCCTGCGCTGGTGCGTGGGGGAGATGGAACGCCGTTACAAACTTATGTCGGCACTGGGTGTGCGCAACCTCGCCGGTTTTAACCGCAAGGTAGAGGACGCCGCCAAGGCCGGCGAGCCAATCAAAGACCCGTTATTCAAACCGGAAGACAACTATGAAGCCGGTGCGGAAGTTGCTACGGCGCCGGATCTGGAACCCTTGCCCTTTATCGTGGTAGTCATCGACGAATTTGCCGACATGATGATGATTGTCGATAAGAAAAAAGTGGAGCAATTGATCGCGCGTATTGCCCAAAAGGCGCGCGCGGCGGGTATTCATTTAATACTCGCGACCCAACGCCCTTCGGTGGATATCATCACCGGCCTCATCAAAGCTAACGTTCCCACCCGTATCGCCTTCCAGGTTTCATCCAAAATCGACTCGCGTACCATCCTGGACCAGGGTGGGGCAGAGCAGTTACTCGGCCATGGTGACATGCTGTATTTACCCTCGGGTACCAGCGTACCCATCCGTGTCCATGGCGCTTTCGTGGATGACCACGAGGTGCACAAGGTGGTCGGTGATTGGAAGAAGCGGGGGGCGCCCCAATACATTGACGGCATAACCGATGATGACAACAACTCCATCCCTGTGCCCGGTTTGCCCAGTGAAGGCGGTGAAGATAGTGATGGCGAAACCGATGCGCTTTACGATGAAGCCGTACAATTCGTTATCGAATCGCGCAAGGCATCTATCTCCTCGGTACAACGTAAATTGCGCATCGGCTACAACCGCGCCGCACGTTTAATCGAAACCATGGAAGCCGCAGGCGTTGTCTCCTCCGCCGGCCATAACGGCAATCGCGAAGTCCTGGTTCCCGGTGGGCGCGATTAAGCGTTTATCCGGCGTTCATCAGCGCTCGATAGGATTCGGGTGCGAGTCATTCAATTTATACCTGGAAATCCTATGAAAGTTTTATCCCGCATTTTTATCAGTTTGATGTTACTACTTTCGCCAATGGCCAGCGCAGCCGATGACCAGGCCGCAGTGAACTTGCGTACATTGCTTGATGCCATGAATAACCTGCAAGGTGATTTTGTACAAACAACCTATGACAAGGATGGCGTGGAACAGGAAACCAGCAGCGGCAAATTTATGCTGATGCGTCCCGGTAAGTTTTATTGGGAAACCCGCGAGCCGATGCCGCAACTGCTCGTGTCCAATAACAAAACGATTTGGTTATACGACCCGGACCTGGAAACCGTTACCGTGCGTGAATTTACCGATGACCTGCGTGAAACACCCGCGTTATTGCTGAGCGCAGATGCGGAACAATTGCGCAAACAATTTTCAGTGACGCGCGACAGCAACCAAGCACCCGCGGAAGCCTACACGCTTACCCCTAAGGTAACAGAAGGCATGTTCCAGCATTTGACGCTGGTATTCAAAGAGGGACAATTGGTGGAATTTTCTATTAAAGACAGCCTTGGCCAATTGACACGTTGTGAGCTTTCCAGGGTGCAGCGCAACAAACCGCTCGCGGAAGAAAAATTCCATTTCCAGCCGCCGGAAGGCGTTGAAATCCTAAAAGATTAACACCGGGAATTTCATGGATTTATTCGGTTCACCCACACCCGCCTACCAGCCGCTCGCCGCGCGTATGCGCCCGCGTAACCTGGACGATTACATCGGCCAGGAACATTTGCTTGCGCCGGGCAAGCCCCTACGGGAAGCCATTTCACGCGGCCACTTGCACTCCATGATTTTGTGGGGGCCGCCAGGTGTAGGCAAAACATCCCTCGCCAAATTATTTGCGGAGCAGGCGGATGCGCGCTTTGAAACGCTTTCGGCGGTGTTGTCGGGTGTAAAGGAAATCCGCGCGGCGGTGGCCGTCGCGCAACAGGAGCGAATATCCTCGCGTCGCAAAACCATTTTATTTGTGGATGAGGTGCATCGTTTTAACAAATCCCAACAGGATGCGTTTTTACCCTACGTCGAAGATGGCACCTTTATTTTTATCGGCGCTACAACGGAAAATCCATCGTTTGAATTAAACAACGCATTGTTATCGCGCTGTCGCGTTTATGTATTGCGTGGTCTGCAACCCGAGCAATTAAAACAGGTGCTGCTCCAGGCGCTGGGTGACAAAGAGCGTGGTTTGGGCAACCAGGCTATCGCAATCGACGAGGATGCGCTCATGACGCTCGCGCACGCCGCCGACGGCGATGCGCGCAAATCGCTTAATTTGCTGGAAATCGCCGCGGACCTTGCGGATGAACAGGGCGAAAAGAAAGTAATTAATGAACATGTCCTGGCCGAAGTGCTTGCCAGCGATGTGCGCCGTTTTGATAAAGGCGGCGATATATTTTATGAACAAATTTCCGCCCTCCATAAATCAGTGCGCGGTTCATCACCTGACGGGGCTTTATATTGGTTGGCGCGCATGCTGGATGGTGGTTGCGATCCGTTGTATATCGCCCGTCGTGTGGTGCGCATGGCCAGTGAAGATATTGGTAACGCCGATCCGCGTGCCTTGCCCCTGTGCCTTTCCGCGTGGGATGTACAGGAGCGCCTCGGGAGTCCGGAAGGGCAGTTGGCCATAGCCCAGGCGGTGGTGTACCTCGCCTGCGCACCCAAAAGTAATGCTGTGTATAATGCGTTCAACCAGGTCATGGCGGATGTGCGCAACCAGCCAGCCTATGATGTCCCGCTGCATTTACGCAACGCTCCCACCAGATTAATGAAAAATATGGATTACGGTGTGGAATACCGTTACGCCCACGACGAGCCGGGCGGCTATGCAGCAGGTGAAAACTATTTGCCGGAAGACATATCAGGCGCGCGCTATTACCAACCGGTAGAGCGTGGGCTTGAATTAAAGATCCAGGAAAAACTAACGCATCTGCGCGAGCTGGATAAGCAAAGCAAACATCAACGTTACAAAAAATAAAACAGGAATAATCATGCAATGGCTAGCTGTCGCCCTCGGTGGAGCTTTGGGGTCTGTGCTCAGGTTTGCTGCGGTCAGCTATTTAACACCGCTACTTAATTATCGTTTTCCATTAGGCACTTTTTTAGTGAATTTGGCGGGTTCCTTTTTAATTGGTGTGGCCTACGTTGTATTGGTGGAAAAAACCACCCTGGCTGCCGAATACCGATTATTTTTTATTACCGGCGTATTGGGGGGCTTCACCACTTTTTCTGCATTCTCGCTGGAAATATTACAGCTATGGCAGGAAGGGCACGCATTTAATGCAATCGCTTATGCAACAAGTTCAGTGATCCTGGGATTATTGCTGGCCTTTGCGGGTATGGCGTTAACCCAAAAATTATTTTAAAAACCATTAAACTTCCTACAGAAAATGACATCATGCTAGATTCAAAATTACTGCGTACCGCCACCGAAGAGGTGGCAAAAGGTTTGGCCAAGCGCGGCTATGTATTGGATGTAACGAAAATCCAGGCATTGGAAGAAAAACGCAAAGCTATCCAGATTAAAACCGAAAATTTGCAGTCCGAGCGCAATTCCATTTCCAAAGGTATCGGCAAAGCCAAGCAGGCGGGCGAAGATGTAACGCCTATGATGCAAGCTGTGGAAAATATCAAACAACAATTGGTCGGTGCGGAAACTGAACTGGCAAGTATCCAGGCAGAGTGGGATGAGTTTGTTAAAGCCATTCCCAATGTGCCGGCAAATGAAGTGCCGGAAGGGAAAAGCGATGAGGACAATATTGAGGTTCGTCGCTGGGGTGCACCGCGAGAATTTAATTTCAATGTTAAGGATCACGTAGACCTGGGGGCGGATCTCGGCGGACTGGATTTTGAAACCGCTACCAAAATTACCGGAACCCGCTTTGCAGTTTTACGTGGCAGCCTGGCGCGCTTGCACCGTGCGCTGGCGCAATTTATGTTGGAAACCCATACCGGCGAACACGGTTATGAAGAGGTCAATGTTCCTTTTATCGTCAACCGCGACTCACTGTTCGGTACCGGTCAGCTACCCAAGTTTGAAGAAGACCTGTTCAAGCTGACGGATGATCGCGAATTTTATTTAATTCCCACCGCAGAAGTCCCTGTCACCAATATATATCGCGATGAAATTGTTGAAGAGGCCCAGCTTCCTATCAAGCTCGTATGCCACTCACCCTGTTTCCGGTCGGAAGCGGGCAGTTATGGCCGCGATACGCGCGGTATGATTCGCCAGCATCAATTTGAAAAAGTAGAGTTGGTAAAATTTGTTAAGCCGGAAGAGTCTGATGCCGCATTGGAAACCCTGGTCGTTCACGCCGAAGCTATTTTGCAGAAACTTGGTCTGCCGCATCGCACGGTGATTCTCTGTGGCGGTGATATCGGTTTCTCTTCTGCAAAAACCTACGACATCGAAGTGTGGGTTCCCTCGCAAAACAAATACCGCGAGATTTCGTCCTGCAGTAGCTTCCGCGATTTCCAGGCCCGTCGGATGATGGCGCGCTATCGCAGTAAGGAAACCGGTAAGCCGGAGTTGCTGCATACCCTGAACGGTTCCGGTTTGGCGATTGGCCGGACGCTCCTGGCGGTAATGGAAAATTATCAGCAGGCGGATGGCAGTATTTTAATTCCTGAAGTGCTGCGCCCTTATATGGGCGGACAGGCGGTTTTGGCTCCGGTAAAAAAGTAAATCAGGCATTGCCCTATTCGATTGTTGGATTATCCTGAAAGGTGGGAGTTGCGCAGGCGATTCCCACCTTTTTTATAGCAATAAAAAGCAAAGTGAATAGTTTATTTTGCTTGGTTTAGTTGTGGTGCATTGGCTATGGATTATTTTCCTGTCTTCCTCGATTTAAAAAAACGTCGCTGCTTGCTTGTCGGTGGCGGTGATGTGGCTACGCGTAAAGGCCGGATGCTATCCAGAGCCGGCGCTATTTTGCGTGTGGTCGCGCCGGAAATTTCGACTGAGTTACGTGAATTAGTCGCGCACCGGCAAGGCGAATTATTGGAACGCGAATATGCCCGGGGGGACATGGATGACTGTGTATTGGTAGTAGCGGCAACCGATATTGAAAACCTGAATAAAGCAATTTCCGCAGAGGCAAAACAAAAAAATATTCCGGTGAATGTAGTGGACACTCCGGCGCTCTGTACATACATCACCCCGGCGGTAATTGATCGATCCCCGTTAATGATCGCTATTTCCAGTGGTGGTGAAACGCCGGTGCTTGCGCGATTGGTACGCGCAAAATTGGAAGCGCTTATTCCCGCAAGCTATGGAACGCTTGCGCGTATTGCCAGCCAATGGCGCGATCGCATTAAGGCGCGTTTCAGCGATGGTGATAGTCGCCGCAAATTCTGGGAAAAAATCCTGCAAGGTCCCGCTGCGGAATTAATGATGAACGGCCAGGAAGATGCTGCGAATAAATTTATCAACGATGAATTGTTAAGCGATCAATCGCAATTAACGCGCGGCGAGGTTTACCTCGTTGGCGGTGGCCCCGGTGATCCGGAGCTATTAACCCTGCGCGCCTTGCGTTTGATGCAGCAAGCGGATGTTGTGCTTTATGATCGCCTGGTTTCCGATGGGGTGATGGATTTGGTGCGTCGCGATGCCGAACGGATTTATGTCGGTAAACGCCGCGCTGAACATGCGATGGAGCAGGAAAATATCAATCAACTGTTGGTGGACCTGGCCAAACAAGGCAAGCGTGTCTTGCGTTTGAAAGGGGGGGATCCATTTATTTTCGGGCGCGGCGGCGAGGAAATTGAATTGCTGGCGCAGCACAATATTCCTTTCCAGGTGGTACCGGGCATTACTGCCGCATCGGGTTGCGCCGCCTATGCCGGTATTCCATTGACCCATCGCGATTATGCGCAATCCGTTCGTTTTGTCACGGGCCATTTGAAATCGGATGATACGAATCTCTCCTGGCCCGAACTTGCAAACCCAACCCAAACCCTGGTTTTTTACATGGGTTTGGTAGGTTTGAAGGAAATCTGTGAATCGCTGATAGCACATGGCCGCGCGGCAACGACCCCGGTGGCCCTGATTGAAAAGGGCACTACCCGGGAGCAGCGGGTATTGACCGGGCATTTAAATTCTATCGCTGACATTGTGGCGGCAAATGATGTCCATGCGCCTACGCTATTTATTGTGGGCGAGGTAGTAAAACTCCATGAAAGTTTGAAATGGTTTAAAGCACAGTGATGTAAAACCCATCCATGCGCGATCCGGGGCTGGCTTGCATTGGCGTTCGGTTTAATGGGGGATGCCTATAGCGGGAATCAACATTCAGTCGCTAATCGATAGTCACTGCTACCAAAACTTCGATGGGAATGTGATCCATGTTACAAATTTTTAATGTCGCGCGATTAGCCTTCAAGAAAATTGGGATAAAGCCGATGAATTGGCTGAGCGGTATGAAAAACAGGTGCAATCATGGTTTATCTCGGCCCCATTACCCCCCGGCCCCAGCCCGTTAATACACCCTCCCGTCCGTCCAATGTTACGGCTGTGCGAGCTTATGCCCAGGATCAACATGGTGCGGACGTTGATGCGGCACCGGCGGTCAACGTCGGTCCTCCTGGCGGTGTCGAGCGCCGCAAACAGGATAGGCGTAGTAAATCAGGCGATCATTTGGTAGAAACCCGTGGAGGGAAAGATCGCCGCAAATCTGTCCAGG
This sequence comes from uncultured Cellvibrio sp., assembly GCA_946480695.1. Next base: position 21,376 of record CAMLKG010000041.1, on the reverse strand, counting down.
TAAAAATTGACATTATTATTTAGCCTTGAGGATCTTTACGGGAACCGATTTAAAGGCTGGCGTTTTGCTGCGCGGGTCGTGCGCAGTCGCTATCAGTACGTTAGCCTCGGGATAATAGGCCATTATGTTTCCTTTGGGCAGATCGAAGCTGGCCGCCTTTACCGCCTCCATCATTCCGTGCGCGGATACCACATCAACGGGATCACCCGCATTAATTTCCATATCGCTCATATCTTCCGCATTCATTAATACCGTCCAACGCGAATCCGTCCCTCGGTAGGAATCGCTCTCTTCATAAATAATTGAATTAAATTGGCCTTCGCTGCGAATGCTGGCAAGCATGAAAGGGAAATCGGTATTGATGGAGTTATCGCCAAGTGTATGGATTTTAAATGCCGCTTTTTGATTGCGCGTAGGAAAAACGGGGGCACTCAGTAAGCGATTTCCAATGGTGAATTCCTGTTTGGTTTCCGCAATATCTTTTAATTTTTCCAAGCCGGGGATTGTTGCCGCGATAGCGGCGCGAATTGAATTATGCTTTTTGAATTGCTGGAAGTGATAGGCCGCTTTGGGTAGCAAGCGCATCCCAAGTTCGCATAGGATTTCAACTTCAGGCCGCACGTTGTGCAAACGTGTTATACCACCGTCGCTAAGGCGAACATAATTAAACATGGATTCCTGGGTGGTGGATTGCCATTCTTCATCGCGTGCGGTAACGGGAAGGATTAACGCTTCACTGTTTTCCACACCATTCATATGCCCGGCATTCAGGGTAGTCGTTAAATACACTTTAAAGGAAATTTTATCCAGTGCGGTGCGTGCCCATTCGGTGTTTGGTGTTGCTGAAAATAAATTACCGCCCATTATCAATGCCGCATCCATTTTTCCATCCTGTGCCGCTTGCAGGCAGGCGAGGGTATCCAGCCCCGGCGCCCGCGGCAATGATAAATCTAAATGCTGCTCCATTTTTTCCAGGACATCTCCCGCAAGTATGGGTTTTACCCCTACAGTACCGATACCCTGGACATTGCTGTGGCCCCGTAACGGCAACAGTCCTGCGGCAGGTTTCCCAAGCATTCCGCGCAACAACGCCAGGTTGGCAATCGCTTCGACATTATCCACACCGTGCAAATGGTGCGTAATTCCCATTCCCCACGCAAAAATAGCACGCTCCGATTTGGCATAAACATCGGCAAGTTGATTCATTTTTTCCCGGGATAGGCCGCAATTATTTACCAGGACTTGCCATGGGGTATTTTCCAATTCCTGTTTAAACGCAAAAAAATTTTCAGTGTGTTGCGCGATAAATTCAGATGCGATTTGTTGTTTTTCTATTAATGCCTTGGCGATTCCTTTCAGTAGTGAAAGGTCGCTGCCGATTTTGGGTTGCACATATTCCGATGCAATCCAGGTCCCGCCGGTGAGCATGGACTTTGCGCTCTTGGGGACAGCAAAACGCACCAGGCCGGGCTCTTTTGCAGGGTTAATTACGATGACCTGCCCGCCACGTTCGCGGCAATCTTTTAATTGGTGGACAAATCGGGGGTGGTTGGATGCGGGGTTGGCGCCTATCACAAAAATACAATCGCAATTGCCGACGTCTTCCAGTGATACGGTCGCCGTTCCTGTTCCCAATACATTATTAAGCCCAACACCGGTGGCCTGGTGGCAATAGTAGGAGCAGTTATTAACATTGTTGGTCCCATACAAGCGGGCGAGCAACTGCAAAATAAATCCGGCCTCATTGGATGACCGGCCAGAGGAATAAAAGAAACTGCGTTCAGGTTTGGCTGCCGCAAATGCCCGCGCCATTTTATCCAGCGCGAATGCCCAGCTTACCGGCGTAAATTTATTGGTATCCGCGGTTTTGAATAAGGGGTTATTTAATCGGCCCAGATGTTCCAGCTCATATGCGCTGAGTTGCCGGAAATCTTCCAGCGGATGGGCAAATAAATCCTCGGGAATGGGCAACTGTATATCGGTGGATTGTGCCTGGATGCTTTTATTACAGACGGATGGAAATTCATCTTTCTCATTGGTCATACCCCCACGTTGGCCACCCATACCCAAACCACAGGCCTTGCAGGCGTTTTTACTATGTAACGCTTTCGCTGAGTTCAGCAGTCCGATCCGGGCAACTGTCTTGAGCGTGTAGAGCACTTTCTTGGGGCCGCCTCCGACTATGGCGATAGGTTCAGGGGAAGAAGTGTCTTTGTTTGCCATAGCTTTGTCGCTGTCGAAAAGGTTTTACAGGAGGTTAGGAAGGAATAGGTGCGATTGCAACAGGTTAGGACATCGAAACCATATCAAGGGCGCATCTTTAGCCGGCAATGAAGCTACAAATGTTTACATTATCAATAACATGGAATGAATAAGCTCCACCGTTTACCAGCTTACTATTAAAACTCGAGGTTACCCGCATGCGGCTGAAATGGTTTTTGCTTGTTGCAGTGTTGTTACTGGGGGGATGTAAGGATTTACTCAATGCACCCTTGAAGGGTGATGGGAAGAGCACAACGAAATATCAATTGGCAGGCACATGGATTGAAGAAGGAAAGGGCACGCAACTGGAATTGAAGAAAATGCCGGAGCCGGACTGGTTTCAATTTGTAATGCGCGAACCGGACCGCATGATCGAAGGGAAACTGATGGTCGCCGCCTTTAAATATAAGTTGGCGCTGAGTGTAGATGTGGCGAGTTTAACAATAAATGGTGAGCCCTTGGTGCGCGAGGGCAAACAAGGCTATTTTTTGGTGGGGGCCTATTACAGCGATGATGAGCTGCGCATAGTTCCCGTTAATGCCAGGAAGTTCGAGCGGAATTTTGCAGATTATTATTTTGCGACACCGATAGACCCGGCCAGTTTTTGTCCCCGCACCAACGCGATGTGTAAGAACACCTTCACGGGTGGGCATGTGTTGTCCCCAAAGAACCGTCGCAAGTTTAATGAAGATTTTGAGCGGTATTTCAGGACAGTATTCCCCAGAAGTGATTCAGCCGTATTTATTCCTTCTCGCTAGGGACCAACCTTCGCCCTGCTTCCTTACTTAACATTGAAGTTAGGTTAAAAATGTTAGGGCTAACATCGGGAATGTGGCGCACGAATTATCAAATTATTCATTAAATTATGTTTGACAGCGCTGTCATAAGGTTTTAAAGTAGCTTCAGTTGATTGAGATTCCAAGCTGAAACAGCTTGTTTTGATTGGTTAATGGTCTCTCACCGTCGATGTCTGGTTGATGCATCGACGTCTCCCTCTTGCCCTCTGAGTTTCAGAGGGCTTTTTTTTGCCCGTTGGGTTTTGGTAGTTGGTAGCGTAACCAATCATCTGTCCCCGGCACCCATGTGTTTCCTTGAATTCTTACCGTAGCGACTAGGTTATTCAGTGCTTAGCTGGCATAATCGACGCCCCGATTTTTCCGGGTTTGCCCCAGGTTACCTTGAGGTGGGCCCTAGTGGCGAGCCAGGCCGATTATGGCTGTGAGGCGAGCTTTCCTGTCAGTTAGAGGATTACCATGAAGCCAGCCGTAAAACCCCGTAACCCCAATTTTTCATCTGGTCCTTGCAGCAAGCGCCCAGGTTATAGCCTTGATCAACTCGATATTTCCACCCTTGGCCGTTCACATCGTTCCACTATCGGAAAAGCGGCTTTGCAACGTGCATGTGAAGATACCGCTGAGTTGCTGGGCTTGCCGGCCGGTTATCGTGTTGGTGTGGTCCCCGGTTCGGATACCGGGGCCGTGGAAATGGCTATGTGGTCATTATTGGGCGCGCGCGATGTGGATATCCTGCAATGGGAGTCTTTTGGCAAGGGTTGGTTGAGCGATGCCACCAAGGAACTGAAGTTGACTGTAAACGCTCACGAGGCGGACTACGGCCTGCTGCCGGATTTGTCCAGGGTTAATTTTGATAACGACGTGATTTTCACCTGGAATGGCACCACCTCGGGCGTAAAAGTTCCCAATGGTGAATGGATTCCGGCCGATCGTAAAGGTTTAACTATTTGCGATGCCACCTCCGCCGTATTCGCCATGGAGTTGCCTTGGGAAAAGCTCGACGTAATCACTTATAGCTGGCAAAAGGTGTTGGGTGGCGAGGGCGCGCACGGCATGTTGATCCTTAGCCCGCGCGCGGTCGAGCGCCTGGAAACCTACAAGCCAAGCTGGCCGATGCCAAAATTATTCCGCATGACCAGCGGCGGCAAGTTGCAGGAAGGTATCTTTAAAGGCGATACCATCAACACCCCATCCATGCTGGCTGTCGCGGATTACCTGGACGCATTGGATTGGGTCCGTTCCATCGGTGGTGTTAAGGAAACCATCGCACGCTCCAATGCCAACCTGGCAGTATTGAAAAAATTTGTCGCCGCCAACGACTGGATTGATTTCCTGGCACAAACACCGGAAACCCTGTCCAACACCAGTGTTTGCTTCACCGTGAAAGCCACCCCTGACCAGGTTAAAACCATGGTCAAGTTACTGGATAAGGAAGGCGTGGCCTACGACATAGGCGCCTATCGCGATGCTCCTCCCGGCCTGCGTATCTGGTGCGGGGCTACGGTGGACGCGGAAGACCTCGATGCGGTATTGCCCTGGTTAACCTGGGCTTATCAAGAGGCGACAGCGGCGTAATAGTGATGTAACGACTCAGGCCGTGTTTTTACACGGCCTTTTTGTTAGCAGATTTGAGGAAGAAGACCATGTTTAAAATAAAAACTTACAACGCCATCTCGATAAAAGGCCTGAATCGTTTTCCCCGCGAAAAGTACGAAGTGGCCAGTGATATAGGCAGCCCTGATGCCTACATTTTGCGCAGCCACAAGTTGCATGGTGAGCCGTTGCCGGAATCGGTAAAAGCTGTGGCGCGCGCCGGTGCCGGCACCAATAACGTCCCCGTTGAGGAATACACCAAAAAAGGCGTGGTGGTATTTAACTCGCCGGGTGCCAACGCCAATGCTGTGAAAGAATTGGTGCTTGCCGGTATGTTACTGGGATCGCGTGGCATTGTTTCAGGTATGCAGTACGTGAACGGCCTGACCCACATGACTGATGCGGAAGAGATGTCCAAATTGCTGGAAAAGGAAAAAGCCAATTTCGCCGGAATGGAAATCCAGGGTAAAACGCTGGGTATCGTCGGTCTCGGTGCAATTGGCTCATTGATTGCGGATGCCGCGTTAGCGCTGGGAATGCAGGTTGTCGGGTTTGACCCGGCGTTATCGGTGGAGGCCGCATGGCGCCTGCCTAACCAGGTCGGTTGTATGGAAAACCTGCAATCCCTGCTGGCGCGTTCTGATTACATCACTTTGCATGTGCCTGCGATCCCTGCCACCAAGCATTTGATTAATGCCGATACCTTGAAAGTGTGTAAAAAGGGGGCGGTGCTGTTGAATTTTGCCCGTGAAGCGATTGTCGATGCCCATGCAGTGGTAGAGAGTCTGGACGCTGGCCACCTGGGCAAATACATTTGCGATTTTCCGGAGCCAATCCTGCTTAACCGTAAGGACGTGTTGGCCATGCCGCATATAGGCGCCAGTACGGAAGAGGCGGAAGAAAATTGCGCGATTATGGCAGCAAACCAGTTGGTAGACTTCCTTGAGAACGGCAATATCAGGAATTCAGTCAACTTCCCGGCGGTATCCATGGATCGCAACCAGGGCATTGGGGCGCGTATCACCTTCTCCAATGGGAATGTTTCCGGTGTCCTTGGACATGTGCTTTCAGTGTTGGCCGACTATAAGGTCAATGTGATCGATATGGTTAACAAGAGCCGCGGCGATATGGCTTACAACATCATTGATGTTGAGCAGGTGCCTTCCCCCGAGGTCATCAATGCCTTGGCCAGGGTTGAGCATGTCATTGCCGTGAGGGTGATTTAATCTGCGGGTTATCCAGCTAAACAGCAGGGGGCAAATGAATGTACAAATTGATCTTTTTTGTCCCCGAGTCCCATCTTGAAGTCGTCAAAGCGGCGGTCTTTGCAGCAGGTGCGGGGCATATCGGTAATTATGATCAATGTTGCTGGCAGGTATTAGGGCAGGGGCAATTCCGGCCGCTACCGGGTTCCGATCCTTATATCGGCCAACAAAATCAGCTTGAGCTGGTGCAGGAATACCGCGTTGAAGTGGTATGCGCCGATAAGCTCATCAAACCAGTATTAAAAGCGTTACGTGCCTCCCATCCTTATGAAGAACCGGCTTTTGATGTCTGGCAGCTTGCCGACTTGGAGGCTGGTAGTTGAGCTCCCGGTTGTTTGAGGCTTTATCGTCTGAGCTATTACCTATAGCGTCATCGAGCGGTGCCCCTGCCGCTGTCATCCTATTGTTGAGTCGAGGTGACGAACCGGCCCTGTTATATACCAAGCGTGCATTGCATTTGCGTAGCCATCCAGGGGAGGTCTGTTTTCCGGGCGGGATGCGTGAGCCGGATGATGGAAGCCTGGTTGCGACGGCCCTGCGGGAAATGGAAGAGGAAATAGGCTTGCCGGTAAACCAGGTACAGCTTTTAGGGCGTATGCCCGAATTCCATACCCGTACCGGCACAACGGTCGTCCCTTTTGTTGCGAGTGTTGATGGCAGCTACCCATTAATACCGTCCCTCGATGAATTGGATTCGTTTTTTTGGGTACCGCTTGCCTTATTCAACCAGGGGATCAAGGTGAAAGAGGATGTATTTGAGCGGGAGGGCCTTAGCTATCGGATTCCTGTCTATCACTACCAAGGTTATGAAATTTGGGGATTCACCGCCGCCGTAACTGCCAAACTCCTGGAATTGTTGCAAAAGGTGGAACTCACGGAATAATGGCGACAGTTTGTTTTAACTATTGTATCTGCACGGATGTGGTCGAGGTTATATCGATCCGAATGGAAGCGGAGCAAATCTGCGCGCATTCACCACACTTGAGGAATGCTACACTGGATTAACGATGCCAGGAATTACGCTCAACGGTTGTGGAACGGGCCCGCGCAATCCGAAATTGGAACAGCGGCGGTAGATTATCCGATCTTTTCGGGCTATCTTGTGCTCGCCGATTTATGGCCCGGGGCTGGGCTGGCAACATTGGCTTCGCGCGCCTGTTGATTTTATTCGCGTTGGTTTTGCGCACACCTGGGCTGTGTACTGGCGATGGAATCTGGTGTAACCGGCTTAATATCTTTGCCAGAGAATTATTTTTACGGTTCACAATAACAATAGTGGAGATAAATGCATGTCGCTGAATTACGACAGAACCCTCGCGGAATTATTTGCGCAATCCTGTAAGCAATTCGCAGACTGTAATGCTTTCACTTGTATGGGGCATACACTCACATACGCGGATCTTGATCAATTATCGGGGCGTTTTGCCGCATATTTGCAACAGCATACGGATTTGCAACCAGGCGACAGAATTGCAGTGCAACTGCCTAATATCCTTCAATACCCGGTAGTGGTTTTCGGGGCGCTGCGTGCGGGATTAATTGTTGTCAACACCAATCCGCTTTACACACCACATGAAATAAAGCACCAATTGAATGATTCGGGTGCTAAAGCCCTGGTGGTCCTGGCTAACATTGCCAAAAACGCAGCGTCCATTGTGGGTGAGACAAACGTTAAGCACGTCATTGTGACTGAACTTGCGGATTTGCATCCGACCTTGAAGCGCGTATTGCTTAATTTTGCGGTTAAATATTTAAAAAAAATGGTGCCGCCTTTTAAATTTCCGCAACAAATTTCGTTAAACAAAGCATTAGCCCTGCCACAAAGGACCTGGACACCCGTATCGCAAACGCCGGAAGATGTCGCGGTGTTACAGTACACCGGGGGAACGACGGGGGTAGCGAAAGGGGCAATGCTTACGCATCGCAACCTGGTTGCCAATATGGCGCAATTGAACGAACGCATGAAAAATGTTTTTCGTCCCCGGAAAGAATTCTATATTGCGCCCCTTCCCTTGTATCATATTTATTCATTCACTGTTCACTGTACCTCGGCACTTGCGCTGGGTAATCACAGTTTATTAATCCCCAATCCGCGCGACATCCCCGGCTTCATAAAAACCATAAAGGGAAAACCATTCACGTTCTTTGTCGGGTTAAATACGTTGTTTAACGCACTGATGCGCAATCCTGAATTTTCCAAGCTGGATTTCAGCCATTTGCAATTGACCTGCTCTGGTGGTATGGCATTGACCGCTGAAACCGCAAAGCACTGGGTTGAGGTCACCAGGGCGCCTATAAGTGAGGGGTATGGTTTAACCGAAACATCGCCGGTAGTCTCCAGTAACCCGTTGGAAAATGTGCAACAAGGCACTGTGGGGTTGCCGTTGATCGACACTGAAGTCAAAGTGATTGATGAGCACAATAATAGTTTGCCGTTCGGTGAAGCGGGCGAACTTTGTGTGCGTGGTCCCCAGGTAATGAAGGGCTATTGGCAGCGCCCTGACGCGACAGCGGAAGTGATTGATAATGAAGGCTGGTTTAAAACCGGTGATATCGCCGTTATCCAGGCAGACGGATTTATAAAAATTGTTGATCGTAAAAAAGATATGATCAATGTCAGTGGTTTCAAAGTATTCCCTAATGAAGTGGAAGACGCGTTAAGCAGTCATCCTGATATTGTTGAGGTAGCTGTGGTGGGTGTTCCGGATAGCCAGGGCAGTGAAATTGTTAAAGCATTTATTGTTACGGCCAACGAAGCATTGACCGTTGAGCAAGTGCGCACATTCGCGAAAGAAACCCTAACTGCTTACAAGGTTCCCCACTTGATTGAATTCCGTAAGGAATTACCAAAAAGCAATGTTGGTAAAATTTTACGGCGCGAATTACGTGACCAGGAAATTACCAAAAGCGCCAAACAATAATTTATGAAGCGAGCGCTCATTTTATCGGGTGGCGGAGCACGTGCCGCTTATCAGGTTGGGGTATTAAAAGCGCTGGCGGATATTTTGCCAGACGGCATTGAAAACCCATTCCCCATTATTTGCGGCACTTCCGCCGGGGCAATCAATGCGTTGGCGATTGCTGCGCATAAAGGTAATTTCAAATCCGCAGTAAATGCCCTTGCCAACATGTGGCAAAACCTTGAAATAGGTCAGGTCTATCTTTACGGATGGACCGATATTTTCAAAGGGCTTTCTTATATTGGCTTTTCCCTGATGAACGAGGGGATGGGGCGCCGCCGTCCGCTATCGCTGTTGGACAATGGCCCTCTATGGAACCTATTGGGTTCAAAAATCCATTTTGAAAACCTGGCCGATTCAATATCTTCCGGAAAGTTATTGGCTGTCAGTATTTCAGCCATGGGTTATACATCGGGGCAATCGGTTAGTTTTTTTCAGGGACATCCGGATTTGCAAGGCTGGAATCGCCATCGTCGCATAGGGGTCCCCACCCATTTAAGGCTCGAGCATTTGCTCGCTTCCTCCGCTATCCCGACGATTTTTCCCGCGGTGCGCATTAATCGCGAATATTTCGGGGATGGCGCCTTGCGCCAGCTTGCACCTATGAGCCCGGCATTGCATTTGGGTGCTGATTCGTTATTTGTAATTGGTGTGAGCGGTAATCGCACCGCTGTCAAAGCCAATCGCCGTGTTCCGCATCGACATTCGCCATCCATGGGCCAAATTGTCGGCCATTTGTTTAACAGCGCTTTTGTGGATGCAATGGAAAGTGATTTGGAGCATTTGGAGCGCATGAATCAGTTACTGAAATTGATTCCGGAAGAGCAGCGCATCAAAGAAGGAATTTATTTACGGCCAGTGGAAAATATGGTGATTTCGCCGTCCTCACCCATTGATAGTATTGCGGGGCGCAATGTGCGCTATTTGCCAAAAAGCTTGCGCTTCTTTATGCGTGCCACGGGTTCTACGGCAAAAGGAGGCGGGGCTACCGCAGCCAGTTATTTGTTGTTTTCCAAGGAATTCATTAATGAACTGATGGAATTGGGGCGTGCGGATACGCTGGCGGCGGCAGAAAACATATATGAATTCTTTGCACGTAAATAAAGTCTATGCACAGGTAAAAATAAAAACGCCGCGTGAACGCGGCGTTTTTTAGCGTTACGCGCGGCGCCTGAAGAGCGGCAAGGGCTGATCCACAGATGCTTGATAATATTCCTGGAAATCCTGCAAGGACTTAATTGCTTCTTCCAGGTTTGTTTCCGGGTTGGCGAATGCGAATGCGTTAACCCCGCAACGACGTAAATAGCAAAGTTGGTCGCGAATAAAATTACCCACCGCACGCAACTCGCCAGTAAAACCGTAGCGCTCACGTAACAGGCGGGCGGTTGAAAAGGCGCGGCCATCCATAAAAAGCGGAAAGTTCACTCCGATAACCGGAAAGCGGTTGGCTTCCTCCCCAATCAACTCGGCACCTTCATCACTATCCAGCCATACACCGATATCAGTGCGAGCCTGGAGCTTTTCCTTTTGGGCTAACCAAACACTGGCGGGGATAATAACCTGCCCGGCAGGCACTTCCGGCGCATTAGCCTCGCCTTCAGGTTTGGCAATCAATGCCCAGGTGTCCTCTGTGATCTGGCCGTCTTTAATGAGCTTTGGCATAAACTTTCTCCTTGAAGGGAGCGGCGCCTATACGGCGATAGGTATCAATAAACAATTCTTCGTCAGTGCGATTGGTGAGGTAGACATCAACGATTTTCTGGATCACCGATGGCATCTCCATCGCACTGAAGGATGGGCCGAGCACATCGCCCAATGATGCATCGTTGCTGGCGTTACCGCCCAATTGCACTTGATAAAATTCCTTACCGGATTTATCCACACCCAAAATACCAATGTGGCCCACGTGGTGGTGGCCGCAGGCATTCATACAACCGGAGATGTTCAGGTCGATGTCGCCGAGGTCATATACATAATCCAGATCGTCAAATTGACGTTGAATCGCTTCGGCAATGGGAATGGATTTAGCGTTGGCAAGCGAACAAAAGTCACCGCCGGGGCAGCAAATAATATCGGTGATAGTACCGATGTTGGGCGTCGCAAAACCGGCTGCCTTGGCTTTTTGCCAGAGGCTGAACAGTTCGGTTTTCTTCACATCGGCGAGTACTATGTTTTGCTCATGGGTAGTGCGCGCCTCACCGAAGCTGAATTCATCCGCCAGGTCAGCGATGACCTCTAACTGGCTGTCGGTGATATCACCGGGGGCTACACCGGTCGGCTTTAATGATAAGGTTACAGCGGCATAACCGGGGATTTTGTGCTCACGCACGTTGCGCGTTAGCCATTTGCTAAAGGCGACACTGCCAGCCGCTTGTGAATTCACGGCGGCTTGCGCCGCGGCATTATCAATGGTTTCGTAGGCCGGTGCGGTAAAGAAGCCCTTGGCGCGTTCGATCTCGGCGCGGGTGAGCTTGTTATGACCATCTTTTAAGTGTTGCCATTCATCTTCCACTTTTTGGGCGAAGACTTCCGGGGTCAAGGCGCGCACCAGAATCTTGATGCGGGCTTTGAATTTGTTGTCGCGACGGCCGTAGAGGTTATATACCCGCAGGATAGCTTCGAGGTAGGAAAGCAAGTCTTCTTCCGGCAGGAACTCACGGATGGTGGCACCAATGCAAGGCGTGCGCCCCAAACCGCCGCCTACGTATACTTTAAAACCGATTTCCCCGTGATCATTAAGCAGCAGTTGCAGGCCGATATCATGAACTTGTACTGCTGCGCGATCCTGGGTTGAGCCGGTCACGGCGATTTTGAATTTCCGTGGCAGGAATGCAAATTCCGGGTGGAAGCTCGACCACTGGCGAATAATCTCGCAATAGGGACGCGGGTCAACAACTTCATCCGGCGCTATGCCGGCAAATTGATCCGAGGTGGTATTACGAATGCAATTACCGCTCGATTGGGTTCCATGCATACCCACATCGGCTAATTCGGACAGGATATCCGGCACCTCGGTGAGGTCCGGCCAGTTGTACTGGATATTTTGGCGAGTACTGACGTGGCAGTAGCCTTTATCATAAAAACGCGCGATATGGGCCAGTTTGCGCAACTGTGTTGAGTTGATCATGCCGTAGGGCACGTTGATGCGCAGCATGGGCGCCAAACGTTGTACATAAAGGCCATTCTGCAAGCGTAACGGCAGGAACTGTTCAGGCGGAAGTTCACCCGCCAGGAAGCGTTCGGTTTGCCCGCGAAACTGGGCGATACGTTGACGCAGGATAGTGTTGTCGTACTCGTCGTAGATATACATGTAACTAGATACCTATCAATTAGAGCTAAGGCTCTGGCAATTAGAGCTAAGGCTCTTTGGCAATCAGAACTTCACGGCTCTTGTGGAACCGGCCATTTGCGATGACAGCCGGGGTGAAAAATCGAGGCGCGCAGAATACAGGAAAAGCCGGCTTCCGGCGAGGTTTGCGGCGGCAAGATAACAGCAGAATCCAAAGATGTGAACAACTCTTTGCGCCTAAGCTTGTTCCTGCAAGTTATGAAATCGCATCGCCAATGGGGCCGGTGCTGGTATCATGGCCTTATTGATTTTTTCTCTTTCCAATAGCTATTTAACTTATGCGTGCTGATGTCAACCAGTTATTTATCTTGCCTCCTTGTGCCGGGGAAATTCAGATACTGCATGCGCAGCGGGATTTTTTGCTTATCAACAAACCGACCCGGTTACTCAGCGTTCCAGGCCGCCATCCACAAAATCACGATTCAGTCATCAGTCGTTTGCAAAAAGATTATCCGACAGCCGGTATTGTCCACCGGCTGGATTTTGATACTTCCGGCCTGATGGTGATTCCGCTTAACAAAGCAGCTTTGTCCCATATCAGCAAACAATTCCAGGCCCGGACTATCAGCAAATACTATATTGCCGTGGTGGCGGGGTTAATGGAGCAGGATGAAGGGATTATTGATTTGCCCATCGCTGCCGATGAAGGCCCCAAATACAAAATTTGTGCTGAAACAGGCAAAGCGTCGATAACAGAGTATCGGGTGTTAACCCGCGATACCCTGGCCAATACCAGCAGGGTTTTATTGCATCCCGTTACCGGGCGTTCCCATCAATTGCGCTTGCATTTGCAATCGCTGGGACACCCCATTCTTGGTTGCGAGTTTTATGGCGGCTCGTTCGCGCAATCGGCGGATCGGCTATTGCTTCATGCCAGTGATTTACAATTCATCCATCCCACCACGGGTGAGCTTGTACAAATTACTTGTGGGCCGGATTTTTAATCGATCATGCGATATAAAAATTTTTTATTTTTTTGATTTAATTATCCCTGCCCATATTTTATGGGCAGGGTAACGCAATTTAATGATCTGAAGCTTCGGCGGCGCCGATACCGGTTTGTGAGCGAACAAATTGCGCATCAAATGCAGCTTGTTCCGATTTGGCAGTCGTGGAGTTATCAAGCAGGGAAAAAATCCAGATCCCGACAAAAGCGACGCTGATCGAAAAAATAGCCGGATATTTGTAAGGAAAAATCGCTTCCGCATTGCCGAATGCATCGACCCATACAGTAGGGCCGATCACTACCAATACCACCGCGGTCAACAATCCGAGGGAGCCACCGATAACCGCCCCGCGCGTGGTGAGTTTGCGCCAGTACATGCTCAGCAACAAAATCGGGAAATTCGCGCTGGCGGCTACACAAAATGCCAGTCCTACCATAAAAGCGACATTTTGATTTTCAAATACGATCCCCAGCAGCACCGCAATGATGCCCAGTGCAATAGTGGCGATACGTGATGCGCGCATTTCCCTGCGCTCGTTGCGTTCGCCTTTAAGGATTAGCGTTGCATAAAGATCGTGGGAAATAGCGCTGGAACCTGCGAGCGTCAGACCCGAAACAACGGCCAATATAGTTGCAAAGGCAACGGCGGAAATAAAACCGAGCAGCATATCGCCGCCCACCGCTTGTGAAAGACGGATGGCTGCCATATTACTGCCGCCGATCAATGCCCCGTTGCTAAAATATTCCGGATGCGTAGCGAGTAAAACAATTGCGCCGAAACCGATAATAAAAGTCAGGATATAAAAATAACCGATAAAACCGGTGGCATAAAATACGGAACGGCGCGCCTGGATTGCATCGCGTACGGTAAAAAAGCGCATCAAAATATGGGGTAAACCTGCGGTACCAAACATTAATGCCATGCCCAGTGAAATTGCGGAGATCGGGTCTGAAACCAGCGTACCCGGTGCCATAATTGCATCGCCTTTACTGTGCACCTTTATTGCTTCGGCAAACATGGTTTCAAAACTAAAACCGAATTGCACCATCACCAATATCGCCATTAATGTTGCACCGGATAGTAAAAGGATTGCTTTGATTAATTGTACCCAGGTAGTAGCGAGCATTCCGCCAAAGGTGACGTACACGGTCATGAGCACACCTACGATAGCTACCGCCGTTTCATAGCGCATACCGAATAGCAGTTCAATTAATTTTCCTGCGCCGACCATTTGGGCGATCAAATAAAAAATCACAGTGACTAATGAGCCGCTCGCCGCGAGTATGCGAATGGGCTTTTGTTGCAAACGAAATGATGCCACATCGGCAAAGGTATATTTACCCAGGTTGCGCAGCGGTTCAGCGATTAATAACAACACTAACGGCCAGCCGACTAAAAAACCAATTGCGTAAATCAAACCGTCGAATCCGGACATATATACCAGTCCGGCAATTCCCAGGAACGACGCGGCGGACATGTAATCCCCCGCGATTGCCAAACCGTTCTGGAAACCGGTGATGCCGCCTCCGGCTGCGTAAAAATCTTTCGTCGTTTTTGTGCGTTTGGATGCCCAGACAGTAATGCCGAGGGTAAGCACGACAAAAAGGATAAACATAAAAATTGCAGAACCGGGGGCCATGCTGTTGGACTGCGCGAACACGGGCAGGCTGAAGGCGGCGCCGGATAACAGCAGCAAACGGGAAAAAATAATCATTACTTTAACGCCCCCGCTTTGTTGAGAATGGCCTGGTTCAAAGGCTCCAATACGCGATTGGCGTAATACACGTAGATTCCGGTTATTACAAAACACAACAGGATGATACCCAAGCCAAGGGTAATTCCGATGGAGGTCACACCCTCGCCAACAGGATCACCCAATGATTCAGGAGCGAAAGCAATTGCCAATATCAGGACGAAGTAAGCCGCAATCATAATAATGGAAAGTGGCCACATGATTTTTTTTCGCGCGCGGGTCAGCGCCGCGTACTCCGGCCACTGCCGGATGGTCTCAGTATGGTTCATAAGTTTTCCTGTTCTTTATTGGGTATTGGTTTATGCAGGTAATGATTGGGTCGTGTGGCGGCCTTATGTTGCCGCATGTTTTTGTATTTTTTTGTTATCGCTGTTGGTTCTGCCTGGATTGGCAGCGCAGGGATTCTAGCAGCCATAGCGCTACGACAGAATAGTGGGAGAGGATAATTACGACGATTTGCACCGGGCCTTTATCAAGCCCGGGTTATCAAGCCGGGGATATGTTTTAAATCCAGCCCTTCTGGCGCGCGATACGCGCAGCATCCACCCGATTAACAGCATGGAGTTTGGCTATGGCTTCGGAGAGATAATTACGTACGGTACCTTCGGATAAACAAAGCACAGTGGCGATTTCAGCCGTGGTTTTTCCTTCAGCGGCAAGGCGCAATGCTCGACGCTCCTTGTCATTGAGTGGGTCGGCTTCGCCCAATGCCATCATCGCCAATTCACCATCAATGACGCGTTTGCCTTCCATCACTTTATAAATGGCTTCAATTAATTGTTCCGAGGGAGCGTCTTTTAACAGGAAACCCGCGACGCCCATATCAATTGCACGGCGGATATAACCAGAGCGACCGAAAGTGGTGATGATAATGGTTTTAGTCGGTAACTTTTGTTGCAGAACCCATTGCGCCAATTCCAGTCCAGAGCGACCGGGCATTTCTATATCGGTTAATAAAATATCGTAGGCATTCTGTTTCATCAGCAACCAGGCGCGGTCGCCATCCTCGGCCTGGGTAATTTCAAAACCGGTTTCCATACCGAGGAGCGCGGCTAATGCACCGCGCACCATGGATTGGTCTTCTGCTAATAAAATTTTCATTATTGTTATGACTCCTGGCGATGCAATTCACGCGAAGGTAATGAAATAATAAATTCACAACCTTTATTAATGGAAGATTGCAGATCGCCCGCCAGCGCATGCAGGCGCTCCTGGATTCCTTGCAAACCATTGCCGGGCACCAATGATTTTACAATGCCGTTGTCGCGCATCGTCACCTGGATCCTATCGCAATGTTTGCTGAATTCTATTTGGCAGTGATCGCCTTTACTGTGGCGCAAAATATTGGTGGTTAGCTCGGTGAGTGCCAAAATCACGGCTGTTTCGGCGCGTGGGGATAATTGCGGAATATCACCGTTTAACTCAACGACAAACCCTTTTTGCCGCAGGCGTTCACAAAGTTCCATCACTTCGCCAGAGAGTCCACGATGTTTATAGCCGGATACCGTTTGGCGCACCAGGCTCAAGCTATTGCGCGCAATTTGATGCAATTCAGATAAATGTTGCTTTGCAGCTTCGTGCTTTTCCTGCGCTAATAATTTTTCCGCCAGTTCCGCTTTTAAGGCAATACTGGATAATGTGTGCCCCAAAATATCGTGCAGGTCGCGGGCGATGCGTTCGCGTTCGGCGATAACCGCGAGTTGTTCAATTTCCTGGTGGCTTTTTAATAAATTAAAACGTGCATCCATTCGCATACGCTCCACGTAACCAATAATCCCAATTGAAATTAAACCGGAAAGCGCGGGAAACGCAAAAAATGGGAACGGATAATCGAACTGGTAATGCAAGCAAAGGATCAAGGCGATTAACGCGGCGGTAATCGTTAGCCAGGTTTTAGTGCGGTATGAAAAACCAATTACAAAACCTATGTAGGAAAAAAATGTGCTCGAACCTTGCGAATAAGGTGTAATGACAATAGCCAAGAGCACCATTGCAGCCACTGATTTCCAGATATTTTGGGGCTTGGACTGTATGGCCCACACATAAAAACCTACAAACAGGAAATACGCCCCGACCAGCCATCCCATCTCAAGCCCGTCCATAGGCGTGTAATAAAGCGGAACGAAATACCAAAGGCTGAAAATTAACCATACCCAGGATTTGGGGGCATGGAGTGAACCCCGGCAATGGCTTGGTCGCTGGTGGATAGATGAAATGATATGCATCAAAAGTACCTGCACTGGGGTCTGAAACCTGAAAATTTGCCCCTTAAGCTAACCAGAAATAGCCCAAATGCAAACAGTCAGGATAGATATTTGGATAGTGTGAAGGAAACCCTTCTGTCGGGCCAGCAGGTGCCGTCACCAGCAAAGCGTGACAAATGTCAGTTAACTTGGGGTTTACAACGACGATTTTTAGTATTATTTTGATATCTAAATGATATCAATTTTTGATTGCAAAGGAGAGAATCATGGTTCATGAAACCGAAGCGCGCAGTGGGTCGGGGTATTTTCTATTAGTCGTATTATTTACCCTTCAATTGGCAACCGGGGCGGCCTTCCTGTTTCTTCCCGGTTTGTTGAAGATTGCCGCTGCGCTACTAGCGGTATTGGTCTTTATCTGCTGGTTTGGTTTTTACATGGTACAGCCCAACCAGGGTAAGGTTTTACAGTTGTTTGGCCAATATGCGGGAACGGATCGCAATACCGGGCTGCGCTGGGCAAACCCGCTTTACTCCAAAAAATCCGTTAGTTTGCGGGTGCGTAATTTCGAATCCGGACGGTTAAAGGTTAACGATGCCAACGGCAACCCGATCGAAATTGCGGCCGTCATCGTTTGGAAAGTGGTGGACACTGCGGAGGCGGTATTTGAAGTGGATGATTACGAAAATTATGTAACCATCCAGAGTGAAGCCGCTTTGCGTAACCTGGCCACCAGTTACCCATACGAACATGATGCTGAAGATGAGCGCTTATCGTTGCGTAGCGATTCCAACGCGATTGCGCAGAAGCTGAAAAACGAAGTCCAGGACCGCTTGCAAAAAGCGGGGGTTGATGTACTGGAGGCGCGTTTAAGCCATTTGGCATACGCACCGGAAATAGCCCAGGCGATGCTGCAACGCCAGCAGGCAAGCGCAGTATTGGCCGCACGTAAAATTATTGTACAAGGCGCCGTCGGAATGGTGGGTGATGCCCTGGAACAATTAAAAGTGCAAGGCGTGGTGGAACTGGATGATGAACGCAAAGCCGCGATGGTAAGTAACTTACTCGTCGTCCTCTGCGGCGATCAACAGGCGAAGCCAGTAATAAATACCGGCACTATTTATTCCTGATAGGCCATGACTGTGACAAAGAAATCTTTTCCGCTACGCATCAATGAGCAAATCATTGCAGCCATGCAGCGCTGGGCCGATGACGATTTACGCAGCTTGAACGCGCAAATTGAATTTGTGTTACGCGATGCCTTGGTAAAAAGCGGTCGGGTAAAATTGATACAGAAAGTGATTACCGATGTCGAAATGCAGGAATCGGGTATACCCGATGGAGACAACGAGGCCTGATAAAGGCAAAAAAAGCAGCCGGGGGCTGCTTTTTTGTTTATGGCTTTTACAATTACACAAAATATTCCGGATGTTCCTGTGGGATCACTTCGAGGATGTTGTAAACATCTTTTAAATGAACACTCATCGCTGCCGCTGATTTTTCCGCTGAACCCGCTTTTATCGCTTTAATAATGGCCGCATGCTGGCTAAGTACACGCTTATATTGCCCGCTCACGTGCAAACTAAGGTTGCGCACCCTATCCATATGGGCTTTCTCTGCCTCAATCAACGCAGCGGCCCGTGGATATTGGGTAAAGCTTGCCAGGGTTTGGTGGAATTGGTCATCGAGGGTTTGGAATGCAAGCGCGTCGTCTTCAGCCGCTGCGTTTTTTTGCTCATTGATAATTTTCTCGCACGCGGCTACCGCTTCCTCGCGAATACTCTCGTTGGTGTTCGAAGCAATTTGGATGACTACAGCGACTTCAAGCGCTTCGCGGATGAAACGTGCCTCCAGGATTTTATCCATACTGAATTTGGTTACATAAGTACCGCGTTGGGGCAAGACTTCCACAAAACCAATGCCGGCTAACTGGATTAACGCTTCACGTACCGGAGTACGACTAACACCGAATTGTTGGGCGAGGGCGGTTTCAGAAATCATCTGTCCGGGTAACAATTCCATGCTGATGATGGCATCCCGCACAAAACCAAAAATCTGGCTGGCCGCCGGGCGGTCATAAGCCAAGCCCTTGGATTCGGGGCGTATATTAAGAATGGGCTGTTTAGCCAAGTTAATCTCCTTCGGTAAGGTAACTGCAATCTTCTCGCAGTCGGGTGCCATCGGTCGGTGTAGCGAATTGTGCCTTGTAAAATACTTTAGGGCTATTCACCTGATGTAATAAAGCATAATTACGCCCATCCACCGTTTGGAAAGCCACTTTTCTTCCCTTATGAAATGACAACTTGCGGATATGGTTGTAGTTCGTGAATGATGAAAGTGGAAGCAGCCAAACTATATGTTAAATCCAATGCCAATCCCAAGAGATTTTTGGTTATTAATGAAAATTTGATCATTAGCAAAATGCTTAAAAAAATCTTAAAGTCATAATGACAAAAAGCTTGACCCACTTGTATGCAAGGGGTAGGATTCAATTAATGTTTACTGAATCGTCGCCGACGGAGCAGTAAACAGGGGTTGTGTTTGACCTTATTCTGGCGGAGTTTTCCGCCAGTTTTTTTGAACTTATAGTTCTCCCTGTACATTTTTGACCTCTCCATTTGAGCAGCCCGTTTGGGCTGCTTTTTTGTTGGGTGGCTGCATTAAAACAACCGGGATAATAAAAAAATCCAACAAAAAAAAGCGAGTCCGGGAATCCGAACTCGCTTTGGTTTGAATAATTATTGCTTAATATTATTTGCTTTGGCTTTGCTGGCGGCTCTGGTTGAAGCGTTTAACAAGGGACGTGTAGGATTCTGTCGGAATTCCCCCCAAGCCAATCCATTCAATTAGCAAAGGTTCGAATTGGGCATCGCGTTGCCCCAAACCTTGCTGCAACTGTTGTACTTGATAATTCATACGCAACGATTTGTCGCTTTCGGGGCTTTCCAGTCCCGCCAGTATTTCGGCGCGAATAGTGAGTGTGTGCAGCAAATGAATATTACTTGCCTGGTCAGACACTTGGATGGAATCGGCTTTTGCCAGGCGTTGTTGCACCGCATTCGATATTCCCGCAGGCCAGCGGGTAATATTGGCAATGCGGTTTTCCAATTTTTCCTTTTGCCCATTGAGTAAAGTGGAGTCGGCTTTACCCATCACTGCCAGCTCATACTCGCGAATCGCATTCAGGATATCGAATAAGTCAATCCAACGCTGCGCCTCTGCCTGATGGCGTGCTTTGTCACGCGCAGCAGTTATGGCATTAAGGCTTTCAGTAAACTTTTGTTGCAAGGATTTGCTCGCCTCTTTCGGTAGTTCCAACGCATTGAACTCGTTTTTCAGGGCCTCAATCTCGTCTTTCGCATTGTTGAGTTGTTCGGACGTTTGGGCTGCAAACTGATTCAAGCTTGCAATAATATCGTCGGCCTTGGCGGCAATCGCCTTACGTTGCTCCTTTGCAGCTTCAAACCACTCATTGCGTTTGGCAAATACCGCATCGCAATGTTTGCGAAATTCCTGCCACAATTGATGATCTTCCCTGGGCCAGCTTTTGCCAATGGTTTTCCACTGGGCTTGCAACTGCTTGATTTGTTCCGCAGCTATGCGCGAATCCTCAAGTTTGCTGGCGCTTTCGGCCTGATCGATTAATTGTTGCTTGGCATTTTTGTTGGATTCATATTCCTGGTTAATTCTCCCGAAGAGCTGTTCCATTAAACTTTCAAATTCTTTTTGTAACTCGTTGCCTGCTTTGCGTGGAACCGGCCAATAGTTCTGCCATTCCGCACGGGCAGTTTTCAATGTTTGTTCAACGTCTTTCCACACTGCATTGGTAAAATCATAACCATTCAAATATTGCTGCAATTGGCTAACCAATTCGCGGCGTTTTGTCAGGTTAGCGTCACGCGCGGCCGCTTGGGCTTCAAAGAATTCCTTGCAGGGAGCATAGGCAATAACAGAAGCCTGCTGGAATTGCTGCCAAAGTTCATCATCTTGTTGTTGCGCACCCTTGCTGACTTCTTTCCAGCTATCTTGTAAATCATGAATGCGGGTTGCCAGTGCCTCGGGGTCGATTTGGCTATTGGCCAGCGCACGCATTTGTTCAATCAGTGCTTCTTTTTTGGGCGTGACTGCGAACTCATGCCAATCCCCCAATTTGACCAGTTGCGCTTCAAAGTCATCCAGCCTGCTTTGGATTGATTTGGGTAACTCCTGGGCGAAATTCGCCAATTGCTCGCGTTTTTCACCGAGTTCTTTT
>CAMLKG010000040.1 GCA_946480695.1 uncultured Cellvibrio sp. | reverse complement strand
GGGTACAACAAGGCGACCGGGATTTCCTGGCCGATGTGGCTTGCGTTGCCCTGAATCGCTTGCCGCCGCGTTACATCCGCCACGATGTGGATATGACCTTTTTTATGTCGCCGCAGGATATGGCCGAAATTGAAAGCAAAGTCAGCAAAGCCGTAAGTGATGCGCTGAGTTATGTGGAAAGCCGCGAGCGCGGCGAGAATCCAAAGTTACCGCCCGTTGAGGTATCCCTCATTTCCACCCGCGCGGACAAACCAGCAAAAACCCTCACCAAAGATAAACCGGTAGTCCTTAAGGGGGATAAAGCAGGCACCAAACCGAAAACAAAAAAGAAGGCGGATTAACAAAAAACTATGGAGTGATAACAGGATGCGCAAAAGGCCGGTTACGGCCTTTTGTATTTCTTTATTACAGCCTGGCTTTCGGGAACTCGGATATAACCTGGGAGCCACTACCGCATGCGATCACAGTGCGCATTGCTTCTTCCACACTCACGTGCGGCAGCATATCCACACAGTCCGCCGATAAATGATAAACGAACCCGGATGTCGGAATCGGCGCGGTTGGGGCATAGACGGTGAAATCCCCATTGGCATGTTTGGCCGTGACAATCGCCGTCACTGATACACCGGCAGCGCGTCCCATGATATAAGCGCGACAGACGTCGCCTTTTAACAAGGAGGTGTTGCCCTCCCCGCCCAGCAGTTGGGTCACGACTTCCCGAATAGTTTTGTAACCCGGCGCAAGGCGGGTTAACCAGGCATCCATCTGGTCATGCACCCATTCACCCACGCTGGTTTTGATAAACAAACCAATCAGGAAACAACCCGTTAGCAATAACAAAACGCCCAGGATATCGGCCACATAATTAGTAAAGGTGGTTTGCTCGACCAACCACTGGCTAAGCGGTTGAACCAGCGCATGCACCAGGCCCAACAACCAATCCACCAGCCAGGCAAAGATCGCCATGGGCAAGATAACCAACAAACCACCTATCAGGGTGATACTGACAAACGACCGCAAACGCTTCATGATGTGCGCCTTTTCGTAATAAATGTTGCTAACCATAATGTTCACAAAATCCATTTCCCGTTCGCTATTGTGCACTAGCCTGTTATTGTTTACGAACCTATGGGTTCCAACTGCCGTTGCTGCCGAAGAACTCTCCTATGAAATTGTTGCCGAGCGAACCCATAAGCCAATTTTATTTACCCAGGGTTTGCTGGTAGATGGCGATGACTTTTATGAAACCAGCGGGCTTTACAACCGATCCATGTTGGTGACCTACCCCATCAAGGAACCTGCGAGCACCTGGGCCAAAATCTCCGCTCCCTTCACCCAAAAACAAACCATCCCCGGCAATTATTTTGCCGAGGGAGTAGCGCTGCTGGACGGTAAGCTTTATGTGCTGACCTGGATGGAAAAAACCTTGCTGGTTTATGACAAACTCACCTTGAACTACGAAAAAAGCATGGGCTATGCCGGCGAAGGCTGGGGCCTGGCTACCGATGGCAAAACACTGATCCGCAGTGACGGCAGCGCGACCATTTATATCCATGATCCGAAGGACTTCAGTGTCATCAAGAGCCTCGTCGTTAAAGATGGCAATCGCGAAATTACCCAATTAAATGAGTTGGAATACGCCGACGGATTCCTGTGGGCAAATATCTGGCACGACGACCGGGTTGTGAAAATTGACCTGGATAGCGGCCAGGTGGTGGGGCAGCTCAACCTTGCCGCCCTTAAAACACGGGTGAAGCTGGACAACAGCGAACAAGTGCTTAATGGCATCGCCTGGGACCCGGCGCGTAAAGCATTCTGGATCACCGGTAAACAGTGGCCCGCAATGTTCCTTGTAAAAATCCGCTGACACCCGCCTCATCCATATATAAAACCCCGGCCTGAAAACCGGGGTTTTTTATTTGGAATCAAGATTATAAAAATTTGAACACTCGCACAAAAATGCCATATTTGGTAATTAAACTACCAAATATGGAATAGTATGCACCCTAACGATCAGTCAGGTGATTCACGCGAGGTATTCACAATGAAATATTCCCACATCTCTCCTTTATTACTGAGCCTGTTGTTAGCCGCCTGTGGCGGCAGCAGCGATAGCGCCGACAATCCCGGCCCTTCTGCTACCACTCCCCAAGCCGAACTCACCCAAGGTATGGTGACTGGCTTCGGCAGCGTGATTGTTAACGGTGTGCATTTTGATGTGAAAAATGCGGCCATCGAAATTGACGGCGAAAGCCTGGTGGAATCCGATTTGAAAATTGGCCAAATCGTGCGGATTACCGGTAAGGTAAATGGCGATGGCATCCACGGTACCGCCACTAAACTGGAAGGCGAATCCCAGTTGGTCGGTCCTATTTCCAGCATCGACCTCACCGCCGGTGTACTGGTGGCCCTCGGCCAAACCATTTTGATTACCGCCGATACTTTTTTTGACGATGACATGACCGCCGACCAGTTAAAGGTGGGCGATATCATTAAGGTCAGTAGCTACACCGATGCCGAGGGCAACCTTGTCGCTACCCGCGTGGATGTAAAAAATGCTTCACCGGCGGATAAATTCCAACTGACAGGCGACATTGAAAACCTGGATACCACTGCCATGACGTTCACCATCAATGGCACCCTGGTTGATTACAGCAAAGCCACCCTCGCTGCCCTGCGCGGCGCAACCCTCGAAAACGGGTTAAAAGTACGTGTGATTGGCAGTTACGCCGCCGATACCCTTGTAGCTATCGGCCATATCCACCCCAGCCACCTTGGCTTCAAACACCACGAAGATGAGGACCAGGATTGGAACCTGTTAACCCTGAGCGGTCCCGTGACCGAGTTGATCGATGGCAACAGTTTTAAAATCGAGGAAACGGTTGTACTGATCACTACCTCAACCCGCTTTAACAGCGGCAATGTCGAGGATTTGCAGCTAGGTACCCAGGTAAAGGTGTACGGTGAGCTGGATGCAAACCAGAACCTCGTTGCCCAAAAAATCAAACTTAATTACAAAGCCAAAATCAGCCAGAAAGGGTTGGTCGATGCGATAGACCAGGCCGCACAGACCTTCACGGTTAATGGCATGGCCTTTGAAGTGAACGAAGACACCAGCTTTAACGACCGCAGCCGCGCCAAGGTACGTCTCTTTGACCTGGCCGATTTAGCCACCGGCGACACCATCCATGTGCGCGGCTACAAAATCGCGGCTACCGCAACCACTACCGAACGCAATATCGCCACCCGTGTGGAACGCCATAATCCCCACGCGTTTGGCGATGATGATTGGAAATTGGAGGTGGATGGCATAGTTGAGGCCGTTGGCGATGGCACTGTCACCGTTGCCGGGCAAGTTATCCAGGTCAATGCACTGACTCATATTGAGGGCTTTGCATCGCTGGAAGATTTCTTTGCGACTGCCCTGGGTAAAACCCTGGCGGTGAAAGGATTGACCCAAAACGGCGTCGCGGTAGCACTGAGAATTGAACTTGAGTAATTGATCCGCCATAGAAAAACCGTCTAGGTAGCTTCCCCCGCACACTGGCCCCACGGTGCGCGGGGGTTTTTTGGTTTTGGACTACCGGTTTATATCAACGCGTTTTTTGGCGAGTGGTTTTCTGTTACATTTCACCGCCCCTTTACGAGTGCCCTGGCACCAACATTATTATGCGTACACCGAAAGACACCGCCTTGTCCGCCTGCCGGCAACTGATGGAGCCGATCATCGGGATTTTGCTGCGCAATGGTGTTACCCATAAAGATTTAATTGCCATCTGCAAACAGATTTACGTACAAGTCGCCTCGGAAGAATTCGGCTTGCGCGGCCGCCAAACCAATCTTGCGCGCGTTGCCATGCTTACCGGTATTGACCGCAAGGAAGTTGCACGCATCAAGGAATCGCTGAATAACACCCACGAAGGTGAGCACAATCAACAACACCAGGATCGCTTGACCCGCCTGCTCTCCGCCTGGCACCAGGACCCGGACTTTTGCGATGCGGCGAATAATCCCCTGCCCCTAGGTATCGAGGGCGAAGTGCAAAGTTTTGCGCTGCTCGCACGCCGTTATGGCGGTGATTTCCCAGCCAGCGCGCTGCTAAAGGAGTTAAAACGGGTGGGCGTGGTGGAAGATACGCCGGAAGGAAAGGTTATCGCCACCAAACGCTATTTTGTGCCCGCCCAATCTGACCCCGGCGCCCTCTTGCGCGCCGGCAGTGTAATCAGTGACCTGGGCAACACATTGCATCACAACCTCTATAAAGCGAACAAACAGCAACCGTTGCGCTTTGAACGCCGGGCAAGCAACACCCACATGGCACCGGAAAACCTGACCGCATTCCGCGAATTTGTTGAACAGGAAGGCCAGGCATTCCTCGAAAAAATCGACGCCTGGCTCAGCGAACACGAACAACCTGGAACCGACCCTGGTGGCACACTTGTGCGCATGGGAGTGGGTACGTATTTATTCAGTAATCCCATCGAGCCAGAACCCGACGAACCGGATTCTGAAAAAGGAGCCAATAGATGACTCGTTTTATTGCCAATTCAACGGCGCTGGTTAGCGCGCTGGTATTGATCGCCTGCGGCGGTTCAAGCGGCGGCGGTGGAATTTCCGGCATTGATGGTAGCGGCGCACCGGTTGCAGTCAGCACCACCGGTACTATTGATGGATTCGGCAGTGTGATTGTCAATGGGGTCCGCTACAACTCCGATAAGGCGCAAATCCTTATTAACGGAGAAATCGCAACGGAGGATAACCTGCAAACGGGTTACCAGGTCAGCATGACCGGCAAGATTGCCGATAATGGCACCGCCACAGCGGATAAAATTGAATTCACTCCCAACATCATTGGCGCCATTTCCAGGAAAAACAAAAATTCCCTGGTGGTTATGGACCAGGTTATAAAAATCAATAACGACACCATTTTTGATGTCGCGATTTCTCCGCGCAGCATTCTGGGCCTTGATCCGGGCACAGTTATTTTAGTCAGTGGCTCGCTCGCAGCCGACGGCAGCATCAGTGCCACACGCGTGGAACTTGCCAAAAACGCCCGGCAACAACTGGTCGGTTTTGTAAATGAATTGAATTCCGTGAATATGACTTTCGTGCTGAATCACCAGCGCGTCAGTTATGCAGGTGCAAACCTTGATTTGGGTAGCCGTAACTTGCGTAATGGTTTACTTATCAGTGCGCGCGGTACCCTGGGCGACAACCAATTGTTGCAAGCGACACAGGTCAAGGCTATAGCAACGGAATTTTCAGCAGGCATTAGCTCAGCCTCGGTCGAGGGTTATGTCACCCGCTTTGTTTCCACGACAGATTTTGATGTGGCGGGAATTCACGTGACTACCAATGCGCAAACCCGCTATGAAAATGGTAATGCCGGCAACCTGGCGATGGAACTTGCAGTGGAAGTCGAAGGCAAAGTGGACGGTAACGGAAAATTACTGGCAAACAAAATCGAATTTGAACGCAAAATCAATAACAGGATTGCGGGTAAGGTTACCGGTATCAACACCCTCAGTGATACCGGCATCATCACAGGCATACTGGAGGTAGAGGGTTCCAGCATACGCACAACCGTCTCAACCCGTTACGAAGACAAAGGGCGCAGCCGTGTTAAACGATTTAATTTTTCAAGCTTACAGATTGGCGATTTCGTGGAAGTGACGGGCTATTCCGCTGATGCCGGTTTTATCGCTACCAAAATTGAACGCGAAGAAAACCAAGGGGTATTTAACGAACGCGAAATGACGGGCGTTATCACCGGCATCAATGGAAATGTATTTAAATTATTTGGCCGGGAAATTTCCACCGATGGCGATACGGATTTCTTCGACCAGGATGGAAACCCGCTGGATGCCGCCGCATTTTTCACTGTTGCCGACGGAAAACGGGCAAAAGTATTTGGTACAGACTTTGGCGATAGTTTTATTGCTATACGTGTTGAGCTTGATGGAGAAAAATGATAAAAAAAATCGCTGCATACGCAGCGATTTTTTTTATTGGCAGATATCGCCACTAACGATAGGAATTACCGCCGTACCCGCCGGTTTGCTTCCCTGGAAACCGAATTCCACGGTTTGCCCGGGCTGGATATTTGCGTTCCAACTGACGTTCTTTGCAGAGTACGGATTGCTGCCGCTCAACGCGGCGTTCCATGAACCGGTAATTTTCGATCCATCCGGGTACTGCCAATTAACACTCCAGCCATTGATGACCCCATTGGTAATATTTTTGAGGCGAATTGAAGCGGTAAATCCATTGCCCCACTGGCTCTGTACATGGTAACTACAAACGGCCCTGGTTACTGCCGCACTGGAGGAACTGCGGGAAGAGCTGGACATACTTGATGGCCGAATAGAACTGGAAGAACTGGTGGATGGTATGGATGAACTCGTAGTGGTGCCGGAAGAACTGCTGAGCGAACGAGTCGACGACGAAGAACTGGAGCCGATGCAATTATCAGAATAGGAATGGTATAAAGTTTTGCTCGCCGTGCTTCTCCCCCCGCGCCCGTCACTGACATAGAGAGTAAAGGTATAATGTATTAGCGGGCGCATTGAGAAAGTAATTTCCTCGCCGGACTTATACTCATAGGTACCGGAATAGGAATTATAAATTTCCCATTCATAAGACAACGCATCGCCATCCGGATCAGTGGATTCAACAGCGGTAGCATTGGCATATACATAACCGCAACGCTCTTGCACAACACGCGATGTGATAATCGCATAGGGCTGCCGGTTTTCACCGCTGCTGGAAGCACTGCTCATTGTGCTGCTGGTTGCGCTGGAACTCGATGAGCTGTTTACAAAATGCGTCGCCAGCTTGGCAGTGGCCTTAATACCATTTGCACTATTTAGCAGGTAATCCCCCCAAGGGGTTAACAGGTTAGGGTTAGCGGTGTCTACCAGATTTAATTCGGAAAATCCCTCGGGATTCGCATTCCAACTCCAGCCCAAATAGCCCACACCCAATTCCCGGGCTATTGCCATGATTGAATCTTCCGCAACGTCGGTATTGGGGGCGTAGGGGTTTTGATATTCGCGAACACGTTTACGGGATTTTGGCCCGAATTCACCCACGACTATAGGCAATCCTTTATCAATAAAACCTTGCAGGTATTCACGTATTACCACAGGATCATTATAGGCCTCGTACATGTGCACAGAAAAAAACAGGTTCCTTAGCGTATCAGTTGCCAGGATCTGCTCCGCATTATTGAGCATATACCTTTCCCAATCCTGGCCCCAATTTCCTCCGTCAATCATCAGTTGGTTTTTCACACCACCAAGGCGCATAAAGTAAATCATTTGCGTCGTAAAACTCAGGTAGTGCGAAGCGGTAATCGAGTTGCCTGTGGGTCCGTTTGCGATATTAATAATTGCATAATCCTTATTCGCATCGAGCACCGCTTTAATGTCCGGTGACAACCAATATTGCGGAATGC
This sequence comes from uncultured Cellvibrio sp., assembly GCA_946480695.1. Next base: position 26,802 of record CAMLKG010000040.1, on the reverse strand, counting down.
TGACTGGGTTGTCCTGGGCGCTCGAATCCGTATAGCCATAAGCCCCCATGTAGCTAAATACACAAACCGATTTGTTTTCCTTGCACAATTTAAGGTAGGCCTCAAGCGTTGCTGCAGAAGTGCCCGAATACACCGGTACTTTAATCGCGTTCGCACCCGTTGTAGCAAGATCGCGCTGCAAGAACAACAATGGTGTCACCGAGGTAAACTCGCCCAAACTGATACCGCGATAAATAAAATTCTGTTTATTGGGATCAAGGATTTGGGTGCCCTGGACGGACCAATCCGCCGACGCCATTGGCGAGATAGCACAGGTTAAGGCTGCCATACCAACAGCCATGGATATTTTTTTATGGATAGAATTTATATTTTTCATATAACTCTCCTTGAAAGGAATAATGATCCCCGCTTGCAGGGGGAACCTCTTTATTGACAAACATTTCCGCCCACAACCGGTATCACTGCGCTACCTGCGGGCTTGCTTCCCTGGAAGCCGAATTCCACGGTTTGCCCGGGCTGGATATTCGCATTCCAATTAACGTTTTTTGCAGTGTACGGATTGCTCCCGCTCAATGCGGCATTCCATGAACCGGTAATTTTTGATCCATCGGTGTATTGCCAATTGACATTCCATCCATTGATTGCGGTGGTGGTGGTATTTTTAATGCGGATCGCCGCTGTAAAACCGTTGCTCCATTGGCTATTAATTACATAGCTGCAACTCGCTTTGGGTATTACCGAGCTGGATGAACTGCGCGATGTTGAGGATGTGCTTGATGGAGCCATTGAACTCGAAGAAAAACTGGAATAATCCGCTATAGCGCTGGAACTTTTTATTGGCACACTGGAACTGGAGCTAGAACGGCTTGAACAGTTATCGAAATACCAAACCCCATGATTACTGGTTACGCTAGTGCTCGCCCCTTTTGTATCAGTCACTTGCAAAGTTATATAAATAGGCACGCCGGATTGAATTGTAACTTGCGTACTGTAACCACTCCCTCCCCCACCTGGGGTGCTCCACTGGTAAGTCAATGGATCTCCATCGGGGTCGTAAGATCCCTGTGCTGTTAATCGAAATGTTGCATACCCGCATCCCGCCGAAAAACCCCAGGTAAAATCTGCGACCGGGGGTTGATTAGCCGCCTGGCTGGAACTGGAACTGGAACTGGAACTGGAAAAGTGTGTCGCCACCCTGGAAGTTGCTTTAATGCCGTTAACATCATTAAAGAGTAAATTTCCCCAACTAGTCAGGCGCGCCAAATTCCAATCGGACACTATATCCAATGCCGGATTTTTATTTCCGCTCCAACCCCAACCAAAATATCCGGCACCATATTGTTCCGCATATTGCATTACCGATTCCGCAGGCAATCGTGGTGCGATCAATGGTAATGGCCCGGCGAAATGCGGATGGTAATAGGGCACGGGTGCAAATCCGCCTACCACCAACGGCGCCTTGATAGCAGCGTAACTCGCAATATATTCACGTACCGTTTCGGGGTTAACGTAAGCATCAAACATATCCACTGAGTAAATCACCTGGGGTTTTGCAGTGCTGCTGGAATATTGTTTGGCAAGTTCGAACATCGCTTTGTCAGTGTCCTGTCCCCAATTACTACCGTCTACCATAACGACGAAATTGTTTAAGGGCGTGGAGGAAAAATCAGCAAGATATGTATACATGCGATTTACATATTCTTGCGGATGCATAGCACCTAAATATTGGTTTCCAAAACCCAGGATAATATAGCTGTGCTGCCCGAGGATGGCTTCGCGGATACCCGGCCAGGTCCAAAATGTTGCAGCCGTAGCAGGGATACCCGCTCCCGCCGCATCGGGATAACCTGCAACATCATTTGGCTCAAGTACGCAGACCAGTTTACTTTCCTTGCATGTATCGATAATCGCACTTAATTGCGCCCCCGTAATCATGCTTTCCTGGCGGTAGATATTTCCATTGATTTCCACCTGAACCGCATTGGCACCCAGGGCCGCTGCATCCCTGATCGCTTGCAGTGCGCGCTCAGGTGCGAGGTTGTGCTCAACCGTTACGCCCCGAAAAATAAAAGGATTACCATTAGGGTCCAATAATTTCCCATCCTGAACTTTCCAAGCTGGTAAAACCGGAAGCGATAAGGCAAACGCAGAAGTAGAAAACAGGGCAATGCCAGCGATGGCCAGGGATTTTTTTAACAATGATTTATTTTGGGAGGAATTTTTTTTCATGACATTTCCTTTTTGAAAAAACCACAGACAATGGTTGGAATTGTAAGTCACATCATCTTCCAGGCTGTTACGAAAAACGCGTAACCTGGCGAAACCATGATGGAATCAGGCTCTCACACCGTCGAATTTAATAACCTTGATATGAAACAGAACGTCACATAATTATTGTTATGGTAAAAATAAAAACGTCGCAATTATTGTTATTTTGCTATCGGGAGGCAGCTTGCGCCCGGAATGGCAAAGGCGCAATCTATTTAAAGTGCATTCATTCGGCAGAATTGCGAAGCAGTCAACAAAATCTGCCGGTCACCGACAAAAAATTTTGCCTATGGAAATAACGACACCATTAGCGGGTAATTGGCATATTTTTTAGCATCTCTGCGAGCCCTGCGCCAACCATTGCCACCCCGCCCTGCGCCCACCCGCCATCGACAGGAATTACGGCGCCGGTGATATAACCCGCAAAATCGGATGCCAGAAATAAACAGGCATTCGCGATATCATCTGTCGATCCCATACGTTGCAACGGAACCGATTTGGTCACCGCCCTGCGCATTGCTTCAGTGGGAGCCAGGCGTTTCATTCCCTCGGTATTGTCGATAGGCCCGGGAATAATGGAATTGATACGGACCCCTTCACCGCCCCACTCCAGGCACAGCGTGCGGGTAATCATATCCACACCGGCTTTTGCAGCGCATACATGGCTTTGGCCAGCCATGGGAATTTCGGCTTGGGGGGCGGAAATATTAATAATGGATGCCCCCGGTTTTTTCAGGTGCGGATAAATTGCCTGCATGACATGGAAGGTGCCGAGCAAATCAATTTCAATGACGGAACGAAAACCATTGGGCGACATCCCCATCGCCAATGCCGGGAAATTTCCCGCCGCACCGGAAACCACCACATCAAATGCGCCCCAGGCGCCAGCGATTTTCGCAATACCGGATGTTAAGGCTTCGGCTTCGCGAACATCGGCAGCAAACCCGGTCGCCTCTGGCGCGCCAAGGTTTTTGAGCGACCGTATAGTATCCTCTACTTTTTCCGGCGAACGGCTCACTACACCCACACGCGCACCGGCTTTTGCAAAGGTTTCCGCAATACCGCGATTAATCCCACTGGTACCGCCAACCACAAGAATATTTTTATTACGGAAATCAAATGAAATCGCCATGGGGAGCCTCTCTAAAATTACAGCATGTCCAATATTAAAAACGTGAAAAATCCGGTGCGCGTTTTTCAAAAAAAGCCGTCACGGATTCTTTGCATTCCTCTGAGGCCAAACCTTCCGCAAAACCCGCATATTCGGCTTGCAAGGATTGATCAATGCTCGATTGCGTTGCCGCGCGCAATAACGCTTTGGTGCGACGTACCGCAGCAGGCGGCTGCTGCGCAAGGCGCTGGATTTTCGCAAACGCATATTCCGTTAATGTATTTGAGGGTAACGCTTTGGTGACCAATCCAAGATTGGCTGCTTCCGCACCGGAAAATGCCTCACCCAATAAAAATAACTCCGCCGCTTGTTGTTGGCCCAGGACCCGTGGCACTAGATAACTGCTCGCGTATTCAGGGCATAACCCCAGATTCACAAAGGGTAATTGCATGCGCGCATCCTCGGCGACATAAGCGAGGTCACAATGCAGCAATAAGGTAGTGCCTATCCCGATAGCATGGCCTCGCACAATCGCCACTACCGGTTTGGAGCAATGTCGCAACGCATTTATAAAACGCACGACGGGATGGTTGTCGTGAATGTGCGGCTCATTCATAAAATCCATCAGGTCATTGCCGCTGGTGAAAAATTCGTCGGTACCGGTAAGCACAATCACCCGTATTTGCGCGTCTGAATCCGCGGCGGAAATCAGTTCCGCCAGCGCGGAATACATCGCCAGCGACAAGGCGTTTTTCCGTTCGGGGCGATTGAGGCTGAGGGTGAGGATGCGATCTTGCAACTGGCTCACTACCTGTGGAATCGGGCTTTCGATCATTTTCTTATCCTTATGCAAGTTGAAGTTGTCGTGGGTGGGTTGAGTATAGCCATAACCCATGGCATCCCCCACCCTGCGCAGGTACAATTCACCACCTTATTTTGACCGCCCGATGGGCTCTTCCCAGCTAACTGCGACCCCGAATTTATGAATATCCGCGATTTACTTAACGACAAAGTCCGTGCCGCCATGACCGCCTGCGGCGTACCAGCCGACCTGCCAGCCCTGATTGCTCCCGGTAAAAAAGCCGGTTTCGGTGATTACCAGGCCAACTGCGCCATGGGTGCCGCCAAAGCCATGGGAACCAATCCACGCGAACTGGCGGCCCGGATTGTAGCTGCGCTGGAGCTGGATGGCATTGCGGAAAAAGTGGAAATCGCTGGCCCTGGTTTCATTAATATTGACCTTAACCCCAAGTGGCTGGGCGAACAAATCGCCAATGCCCAGAACGATGCACGTTTGCAAGTCAGCACCGCGGAACAACCGCAAACGGTGGTGATTGATTACTCCGGCCCCAACCTCGCAAAAGAAATGCATGTGGGCCATTTGCGTTCCACCATCATCGGTGATTCACTCGCGCGCCTGCTGGAATTCCTTGGGCACAAGGTAATTCGCCAAAACCACGTCGGCGATTGGGGCACCCAATTTGGTATGTTAATCGCCGAACTGGAAGAGCAACTCGGCGCTGATGGCGACGCAGGAATGCAATTAAAAGACCTGGAAGTCTTTTACCAGCAAGCCAAAAAACATTTTGACGATGATGAAGCCTTCGCTAACAAAGCGCGCGATTATGTTGTGCGCCTGCAAGGCGGCGATGAAAAAATGCTGAAGCTGTGGCAGCAATTCAAGGATATTTCCCTGCACCACTCCACCGGGATTTACGAAAAACTTAACGTTACCCTGCGCGATGAACATGTGCGCGGTGAAAGTTTTTACAACAATGACCTCGCCCCCTTGGTTAAGGAATTGCAAGATAAGCAGCTCGCGGTGGAAAGCGACGGCGCACAAGTCGTATTCCTGGAAGAGCTCGCGGATAAAGACGGCAATCCATCGCCCGTGATTATCCAGAAACAAGGTGGTGGATTCCTCTATGCCACGACCGATTTGGCTGCACTGCGGTACCGCGTAAACACCTTGAAAGCCGACCGTATTATGTACTTTATCGATGCGCGCCAATCCCTGCATATGCAGCAAGTATTTACCATTTCGCGCAAAGCCGGTTTTGTCGCTGACAACGTAAGCCTTGAACACCTTGCCTTCGGCACTATGATGGGCAGCGATGGTAAACCGTTCAAAACCCGCACCGGCGGTACCGTAAAACTTGCCGAACTATTAACCGAAGCAATTGAACGCGCAGGTGCGGTCGTAAGCGAAAAAAATCCGGAATTGTCGGCGGAAGAAATCGCGGAAATTTCGCGCAGGGTTGGTATAGGCGCAGTGAAATACGCAGACCTGTGTAAAACCCGCACCAATGATTATGTATTTAGCTGGGAATCCATGCTCAGCTTTGAAGGCAATACCGCACCCTATCTGCAATATGCGTTCACGCGCGTACAAAGTATTTTCCGCAAAGCCGGTGTTGAACCTGAATCCCTGCAAAACACCATCATTATCGGCACCGAACAGGAAAAAACCCTCGCCATTAAACTACTGCAATTCAGCGAAGTATTGGATCAAGTTGCACGCGAAGCACTACCGCATTTGCTCTGTACCTATTTATATGAAATCGCCAGCCTCTACATGACCTTCTATGAAGCCTGCCCAATCTTGAAAGAAGGTATTGAGCCCGAAATTCGCGACAGCCGTTTGCGCCTGTGCCATTTGGTTGCCCGGACAATTGAGCAAGGGCTGGAATTGTTGGGGATTGAAGTCATGGAGAGGATGTAGCGCCCCCCTTTTTCTTAACCACTTATTCTTAATCATTTCGAAAAAGCCCGGCCATCGCCGGGCTTTTTGTTATCTCAAGAGCCGCCAGGTTAGTAAGTGATTCGATTTTCTTTACACTCGAAACATTCAGATTATTTCTCATCGACAATAAAAAATTTAAAGCTCTATATTTATTCAATAATTTATTTAGGGCGCAATTATTGCTCATCTTTCCAGGCGCATTACCATGGACGAAGTTGGCGCGCAAATAACCAGTTAAGCCTTCCATATTTGAAGGAGACCTGTATGTTTTCGAAATACATCAGATGTTTTAATGTCCTGCCTGTGATGTTTACACTTTCCGTTGGAATAGCACCGCTTGATGCCTATGCAGTTTTTATTGATTTCGACGATATTGTCGCACCACCTTTTAATCCCTTTGGTTGCCCCACGGATATTCCTCCCTGCGGACTTATCCTCAGCAACGAATACGAATCAAAAGGGCTCACTTTTTCCGGTAGCAGCAATTGGCTAAGCGGTAAAACCTTGCCGGATGGATCAAACCAAAACAGGTTGGTAGGCATTAATACAATTTCTTTCAGTTTTACCGCCATCCGGCCAAACTTTATCAGCTTTAATATTAATTCAGCGCTGGATCATGAAGCATCTTTTATAGAGGTTTGGAGCGAAAGCGGACATTTGTTTACCCATACCACGTCCGGTCAATTAGGTATAAATGAAGGAACTCCTTACATTCCGAATGAGTTTATTTCTTTGTATGCCCCTGAAGCTATAACGCATATCAACATCACATCCTTATACAATAACCGCCTCGGACCCGATATTGATAATTTAACGTTTGAATGGCAAGAGGTGCCCGAACCATCCCCATTCCTTTTGCTAATCCCAGGGATTTTTGCGCTAATATGGAAACGTTCAAGATCAAATAGAATGTAAAAAATTAACCCTTCCATGGATAGGTATAGGACAAAAAAATAAAAGCGATCATTTGATCGCTTTTATTACAGCCAATAAAAAAAAACACTACAAAGTTAGCAAGAATGCAACAAGGTCTTCCTTCTCTTGCCGTTCCAGCTTTAAGCCCAATACCAGGTTAAAAAATTCTACGGTATCCGCCAGTGTTAACAAGCGATCATCGTGTAAGTAAGGCGGTGAATCTTTGATACCACGCAATGGAAAAGTTTTGATGGGACCATCGGCGGATGCCTTACGGCCATTAATGGTTACTTCCTTGAAGAATCGCTCCACTTTCAAATTGTGCATCAGGTTATCGGTGTAATACGGTGGAGTATGGCAACTTGCGCATTGGCCTTTCCCAAAGAAAATACCTTGCCCGCGCAATTCACTTTCAGAGGCTTTGGCGGGGTCCAGCTTACCGAAGACATCCAGTTTAGGCGCGGGAGGAAAATCGAGGATGGCCTGGAACTCAGACATGAAATGTACCTGGCTTCCACGCTCAAGGACATTGGTTCCCTTAAAGGTTGCATCTATTGGTGAACCGTCGAAATAAGCAGCGCGCTGCTCAAACTCGGTAAAGTCTTCTACAGTTTTCAACGCGCGTTGCGAACCAAATAAGCGTTGGACATTCACGCCGCGTAGTGTTGGTGTATCAATCCTGTGGCGATGCTCGTTGGGGCGGATATCGCCCACCGTATGAGTAGCTGCATTGGTATGCCCATTGGCATGGCAATCCAAACATGCAACACCCAGGTGCGGCTTTAAACTACGCCGATCATGGGTGGCATTAAATTGCTGTTGCGGAAAAGGTGTGACTAATAAACGCAACCCCTCCAGTTGCTTTGGATTGAGGATATCCCTAAATAGTGCATGGAAATTATTCAATGTCACTAACTGGCCTTGCGAAACATCGCCCAGGTCCGGTCGCGTTGTTAAATAAATAGGCGCGGGGAATTCCGGTAAAAAATGATTTGGCAAGTCAAAGTCCAAATCAAAACGGGTTAAATCCCTATCCGTCTGTTTTTTAGTTTCATCAATCAGGAATTTGGGAAAGACCATGCCCCCGGCTTCGTGGTGTGGGTGTGGCAATGGCAGGAAACCGGCCGGCCACAAGTTTTTATTTTTAATTTCCTCAGGCGAAAGCCCTGCAAGTTGCTCCCAGGATGTCCCTGACGGCAGCTTAACCCGAACACCGGATTGAATGGGCTTCCCGCGCGACATGGTCGCACCTTGTATTGTGCGGTCTGACATGTCATAGCGCTCATTCAATAAATTTTGGTGTCGCTTTGCAAATTTCGGCTTGTCGGCCTGGAGGCGTTTCACCAAAGAATCAAAATCTTCGTCGGCCGATATAGATGTGTTGCTAAAAACCAAGGTAGTACATAGCACAGTAAGCATTAACGGAAGGGATCGGGTTGGTTTTTTCATAGTAAACATTCCTTCTAAAGTGACAACACGGTTATCAGGGAATGTAAACGCACCATCAAACCATAATTTGTTTGCAGGGCGTTACGAAATTAAAATTATAAAATAGATATTAGGATGGCCCTTTATATACGGACTTTTATACGGACTTTCTTACGTTGGCATCTAACAATATAGGTCATGGCTTTTATGACAAAAAATAAAAAAAGACTATCGCTGTTTTGTCGTCTCGTTACTTTAATTAAATCAACGCCACCAGATCGCTACAATTCCACAAGAATTGTGACAACCACCTCGGCATTAATTTCAGTTAGGAACAGAATCGTCTGGATTTTTATTGAGGTACAACAAACATTTCAACAATTAAAATTTATTAACATTTCTACAAGGAGATGCATGGTGAAATACGTTAAATACCTGGTTTTTATTACCAATATATTTTTATTTTCGATCGGGGCAGCATCCCACAGCGCATACGCCGCCTTTATAGATTTCAATGACCTTGAAATGCCGGAGATGCACTCTTGGGAATGCTATACCGAAGGGCTTCCATGTGTGCATGACCTTAATGATGAGTATGCATCCAAAGGTTTGATTTTCTCAGGTGATCGCGATTGGTTCTGGGGTTATGAACTCGCCGATGGAAGCCATGAGATGAGTGTGACCGGCTATAATTATATTGGCATTAGTTTCATCGGCACACTCCCCAACTTCGTGAGCTTCAATATTGATTCGCCCACCAAAGGTGAAGCGTCATTTATTAGAGGTTATGGCGAAAATGGCGCTCTTCTTTTTACTGAAGTAACCAATGGGTGGAGAGGTAATAACTCAAACAGCACGCCCTACATTCCCAATGAACTCGTTTCAATTCAATCTGCCGAACCTATTCATAGCCTGGGTATAACGTCGTTTTATGGACTGCGCATAGGTCCCACTATCGACAACCTGACTTTTGAATATAGAAGTGTACCGGAACCATCACCGCTACTTTTGGGTGCATTGGGATTATGCGGAATCCTATGGCGCAGGAGAATTGCGCGTATTGTTAAGTAAATTAAGCGCTGGCTGTACATCCCGGCGGCCAGCTTTTTCCTTCTGCTACCATTCCACGATCATCGGTTGGAAAACTGATAAGGGCTCACACTGCACTTGCAATGTTTCCACCAAAAGGCTTGATGCCTAACTGAAAATGTAATCTAATCGCCATTCGGGACTTATATACACAACAAATACCCTACTATTCCAGGCAATTTTCCGGTCAGATTTACCTCAAACCCATAATAAAGAATCCGTCGTTGCGGAGGTAAAGATGAAAATATTTTGTGCCCTTCTCATTATCGTCCTTGTGGTGCTTGGTGCACATTACGCAGTGCTTTATTCAGACCATCAAACCTTGCGCCAGCAACTGGCCCAACAGCAAGCAGATTTTGATAGTCGGATACAACAGGAACGCGAAACTTACCAAAAGAAAATCGACAGCCTGCAAGATTTTATTGCGTTTGGGCAGGAAAATCGCGTTGCAGCATCACCGGCGGTTTCCACTACACCAACCACAACATCAACCGATAAGCTGAGCAGTTATGTTGCAATCCAGCAGGAAAACCTACAACGCACCCTGGAAAAGAAATACAGTTTATTGATGGCCCGCCTTGGTTTATCTGGCGTAGCCAGGGCTGAATTACAAACCTTGCTGGAACAACGCGAGCAAATCCTTAATGCCAGCAGTATCGGCTACTACGCCTCGCAAGCGGAAATTGAAGCAGCGGTGAGCCACCAGCAACAAAGCCTCGCAGAAATAGACCGGCAGATCGCACAATTGCTTGGCTCACCGGAAGATCAGAAGGCTTATGAATTACTTAAGGATTCCGCTTACGAGCAATATCAAATGAATAATTTCTTTGACCAGGCGCAGGGCGACACACCTATCCCAAGCGATAAGCGTGAGGCTTTGCTGATTAGTAAGCTGGAACAAAAGCAGGAATTTACCCGTTATATGGAAACTGCCGGTAGGCGTATCCAGGATGCTTCCGCAGAAGAAAAACCCTTCCTGGTGGAAAAGGCCTACGAAGCATTGAATGATTATAAGGATAACTTCCTGGGTAGTGCGCGGGACAATTTAACACCCGAGCAATTTGATGCCTTACGGGAGCGTGAGCGCAAACAATTTGATGAGATTTGGGAAAGTTTAAAGGCAGGATGGGGAGTAAAATAATTTCAAACAAATATTAAATTTGCCAAAAAATAAAGCCTCCAAATGGAGGCTTTATTTTTTTGTTTATCGGAATCAGGCTTTACGAAAACGTCTATACAACAATCCGAACATGCTTAACACCAGGAGCACAACCGGCGCCGGCTCACTTACCACAATGGGATTGAACTCATTGCGGAAATCAAAATTCAAGATATCGTGATGCCCACCCGCTGAACCGGTACCGGAAGTAAAGCCCACAAAAGCATTGGTTGATCCAAGAACGGAAACCAGGTCAAGGTTATAACTCAGGAGGGCAATATCAGAGCGCAGCCCGGTATCGGAGAGGCGCACTTCCAGCAAATCATTTACCCCGTCATAGTCGATCCATGCTGTCCATACCTCACCGTTATTCATACGTGGACTGACGGTAGCTTGCGCAACAGAATTTACGTCGCCTTCCAGGTTGATCCCTACGTGGTTGCCATCGGCATCATCCCATTCAGGGTTATTCCAGGTATCAAATTCTATCCCCACGCTGTCGGTGATATACCTGTAGCCTATACCACCACCGGCACCGCCGACGCTGTTAGATACTGTCTGGACAACAAACGACAAACCGTCAGCCCCCCATCCATCCTTATCGAAGCTGCCTATGGCATCGAAGATGCGAAAATCAAAGCGCGCGCTAAAAGATGCCTGGTTGTTTAGGGAAATAGCGTCAGTCAAGAAAGCACTGCCGCTTTGGCTGAGGTTATTGGTTAACCGAAGCGCATTGTCCGGGGCAGCCGGATTGGGAATTGACGCAGCGGATCCATTTAACTGGAAAGCCGATAAGTCAGAAAAATCACTATACGAAATAGTTATGGCATTGGCGCCAGTACTCGCCAACACCAGAGCTATTGCAGCTGTCAGTTGTTTCATTGGCAGTTCCTCAGATTATCCTTCAGGGATGCACATAAGCTTCCGGAAAGCCTATCGCATGTAATTTTTACCGCATTTGCTTGCGGAGCCTTTCTCTAGAGGCACTATTTGTGCCAGAACATTAACCCGCTGTATTGGTTGTCTTTTTAAAAGGGAAAATAAAAATTGATGTAAAGGAACCTGACGTGCCTCAGGTTTTAGAGGTGAGCAAAGCGTCAATCTGGTGCAAATAAGTGATTAATGCGGACGAGTGAATATTAAGTGGCGCAAAATATTGTTCCGCCATGGGAGCAATACCGCAATTTGAAGGTAATGGCAGTTGTTGATCCAACAGAAAATACATTCGTGGCAGAAAAATAAATTGCAGCCATTGCGGAAACGTCATGGTATCTATAGCGAAAGGCTGGTCACTGGCTAATGCGTCCGCCGGCAGCATTTCCAATTCCCATAAGTGCAATCCACGTAATTCCTTTTCAATATCCATTAAGGTTTCAGCAATGGAAATGTAAAGAGGATTCATAATTTATTTGTGCACAATTTGCGTAAACGGTGGTAAAGAATTCAAAATCGCTTTGCCATAACGCTTGGTGATAATACGGCGATCCAACAAACTGATACGTCCTGTATCTGTTTCCGTTCGTAACAAACGTCCGCACGCCTGGATTAATTTCAGCGATGCATCGGGCACAGTGATTTCCATAAACGCGTTGCCGCCACGCGCTTCTACCCATTCAGACAATGCTGCCTCAATCGGATCATCCGGTACCGCAAAGGGCAGTTTGGCAATAATGACATGGGTGCAATATTTGCCGGGCAAGTCCACACCTTCGGCAAAACTTGCCAAGCCAAACAGCACACTGCCCTCGCCTTCATCAATGCGTTTTTTATGCTGGCTCAGCATTTCCTGTTTGGAATTATCGCCCTGTAGCAAAATAATATCGCGCAGGTTTTGCGGCATTTCATCAAATACATCCAGCATTTGTTTGCGCGAAGAAAAAAGTACCAGCGTGCCTTCTGCCGGATCAATCAAGTTAGGCAAGTCATCGATAATCGCCAGCGTATGCGTATCGGCATTGGTCGCCTCTACTGTGCGCACCGGAATTTCCAGTGTCGCTTGCTGGAAATTAAATGGGCTGGGCACCACCTGGTAGTTGGAATCCGGTGGAGTTCCCGCGCGCATTTGGAAACGGTAAAAATTGCCCAGCGCAGTCAGGGTGGCCGAGGTAATGACAGCGCCGCAGGCTTTTTCCCACAACCTGAATTCCAGGGTTTTGGCCGCGAGGATGGGGCTGGAACACACTTCCAGGTCCATATTGCCGCTGCTATCCACCGGCGTTAACCAACGCGCCTTGGGCACACTGCTTACTGCATCCGGTGTAGCAAAACTTGCCCATAAATCGCGATTCGCTTCTGCGCGCGCTTGCCATGCCCCCAGGATCGGATAGTGATTTTCCAGATCCACCTTGGGAACCGGGCAATGCATATCTTCCATCGCCTGGCTGACTTCATCGATCATTTTTTTCAACAAATCGCACAGGCGATCAAAACCTTTATACAACTCAACGCAAGGCACGATTAAATTCTGCGGAATGACTCCATTGTCAAACCGATAATGGGATTGGCGATCATCAAACGCGATGGACTGCGCCAGCGATTCAAATACCGGATACAACTGGTCCAGGCGCTGCTTGCAATCCATTAACGCGGCAGGCAATTGCTCGCCAAAGCGATCCACATTCCCCGCCCCGCTAATGATGCCGAGCATGGCGCCCAGGGATTTATTACATTGGTCCAGCCATTTGCTGGTGGAAAGCATCCGGCTGTGGTGCGCAAAATGGTTGAGCGCCTTTTGCGGCAGGTGATGGCCTTCGTCAAAAACAAAAATAGCATCTTCCGGCGCGGGCAAAATTGCGCCGCCCCCCAAGGCCAGGTCGGCAAGCACCAGGTCATGGTTGGTAACGATACAGTCCACGGAGTGCATGGAGTCGCGCGCTTTAAAAAAGCTGCACGCAGTCACATTGGAACAGCGGCGGCCGGTGCATTGGCGATGGTCCGTGGTAATTATTTGCCATTCATTTTGTTCCAGCGCTTGCGGCCAGGTATCGCGCTCGCCATTCCATTTGTTGGAAGCCAGCGCATCCACCATGGATTCATAAAGCTTGAAACTTTGCGCGGATACACCGGGATATTCATCTTCGTAGAGCGCGCGGGTTGGGTTTAACCCACTTTGATATTCCGCAATGACATTATCGAGCTTGCTCAGGCACAAATATCGTCCGCGACCTTTGGCGAGCGTAAAGGAAAATGATAGGCCACTATTGCGATGCAATTCCGGCAAATCCTTGTTTACGATTTGCTCTTGCAAGGCAACGGTTGCCGTGGATACCACAAGTTTTTTGCCCAACGCTTTAGCCATGACGATGGCGGGCAATAAATAGGCAATGGTTTTTCCCGTCCCGGTGCCGGCCTCCACCACACAAATGTGGGCGCCGGCGTGTTCATCGGGGATGCGATGGTTTTCATCATCCAATGAGATCCTGCCAAGGGTTTTTGCGATCTCGGCAATCATCAATTTTTGACCGTAGCGAGGCTTAAGGCCTTTGTTTTCCAGAAATTGGCTATAGGCTCCCTGAATTTGCTTTTTCAGCGCATCCGTCAGCATTCGGCCAACTTATTCACAACGGGGTTTGCATAAATGCCTAGCGCGATCTCGCGCTGTTCCGCAGGAATTGCGTTCATACGCGCTTCAAATTCCGCGCGTTCCGCGGCGAGCGGGGCCGGGTCATAGGCAATATTTTTTGCGCTGTAATTCACCTTGGGGGCAGCCCCGTGCAGCATCTCGTAGGCAAAGCAGTTGGTTGCGTGCAATACGTAATTGCCGAGTATCTGGTGATCCAGCGCGGCAACAATTTCATCGGTATCCTGGTAATCGCCAGCCAATACATCACCAAATGCCAAATGGATGTTGCCTTTGTTGCCCGCAATGCCCATGGCGATGCTGCGCACATCTTCATGCTCTTCTTTTTGATAACTGCCTTCCGTGCGATGCAAATAAAGTTCGCGCGCCTTGGCCGCATCACAGGGATCAAGCTCGTAGGAAATGGATACCGGGACTATACGTAATTTTTTTGCATAATCGGCAAGCGTTTCATCTTTGGGTTTGTTGAGCATAATCATGCTCAGCACCGCCGAATTGGTTTTGTCCTTGCCATCTTTAGCGCGGCCTTCGCGCTGTGCGATCCAGATATTGGCATTTTCATTCACAATGGAATGGTAGATATAGGCACTTAAATGCTTTGCCGCTTTTAATTTTTCGCGCGGCGCTTTGGCAGAGCGATTCACAATAAAACATTTATTCAGGCGCATCAGGTCTGACGCAAAAGGTTTGGTCAACAGGTTGTCGCCAATGGCAATGCGCAAGGTGTTGCAATCATTGTGGTACAGCACCCAGTTAACAAAGGCCGGGTCCATTGCAATATCGCGATGGTTGCTGATAAACAAATAGGCGCTGTGCTTATCCAGCTTTTCCAGGCCGGATACCGTCAGGTTTTTCACGCGGGTTTCCATCATGCCTGCCATATATCTTTCTACGACCGCCTGGAAACCCTGTACATCCTGAATACCTGCCAATTGTTGGGTCAAGCGATTGCGCACCAGCGGTTTTAACATCCAGCCTAACCAGCCATGCAGTTTGGGGAATTTCAGACGGGTAACCGCGTCGGTAAGCTCCTGGTCTGCCAGCAAGCGGCCCAGGGTCGGGCGCACCTCATCATCGCGGTATGGGCGGATATCATCAAAATTGCTCATAGTGGAAATCTTTTTACTCGAAAGGTCATTCATTTAATGCAGAAGCTGGTACCCGACGCCGGACTCGGCGAAAATTGGCCCCAGTCAAAAACAGGCGCACAAAATACCGAAAAGGGCCAGAAAATGCCAACGAAAACACCCGAACCTACCCCCCACTCCCCTTGCCCCTGCGGCAGCCGGAAATTACTGGCTAATTGCTGCTTGCCTTATATCCAGGGCCAGTCCCGGCCGGAAACCGCCGAACAACTTATGCGCTCCCGCTATTGTGCCCATGTACTCCAGGCCATTGATTACCTGTGGGACACCTGGAGCCCCGAGCAACGTCTACGCTCCACTAAAGCCGATATCCTCCAATGGGCGCAAAGCTGCGACTGGCTGGGTTTGCAGATACTCGCCACCCACCGGGGCCAGGCCCAGGACCAAGAGGGAACCGTCGAATTTATTGCTTTCTTCCGCCAGGCCGGGCAAGCACGGCAACACCATGAAATATCCTTGTTTCGCAAAAGCCTGGGCCGGTGGCTGTATGTGGATCACCGGGAATAATCCCGGGGGTTACTGGCGAACCGGGCACCACAATGGATTAATTATCAACAAATTGTTTGGAATTCATTCGACGCGGAAGCTGTTAGCCCATTAAAATCGCGTTTAATTAAATGCCAAACCGGAATCTGGCCTACAAACAACATAAAAGTGACTAGACTCAGTTGGACTCTTTGGACATAGCTATCTCCTTGTTTAATTTGGTTTTATGAAAATCCTTTTGGTTGAAGACAGCGCGACCCTTCGCTATGCCATGCGCAATTACATTATTGATGCTGGCCATGCCCCCCTGATTGCCCGCAGCGGCGAAGAAGCCTTGCAATTGCTGGAAAATACCCCGGTAGACATGATCATCATGGACGTGGAGATGCCCGGCCTGAACGGTTTTGAAACCACCCGTTTGATCCGCGAATGGCTTGCCGGGCATTGGATTCCTATCATTTTTGTTACTGGCCTGAATGAAGACGAAAATTACCGCGAAGGCATAGAAGCGGGCGGGGATGATTATTTGATCAAGCCAGTCAGCTTTATGATCCTTAAAGCCAAGATCCGCGCAATGGAGCGCATCGCTGAAATGCGCGACCAGCTCAGCCGCCTGAACTCCGAACTGGAGGCCCTGAGCCAACTCGATAGCCTCACCCAAATTTACAATCGCCGTACCTTCAATGAATTGGCCCAACAACAATGGGCACTGGCTAAACGCCACCAACAGCCTGTCAGTGCATTGATGATCGATGTAGATCATTTCAAGTTATTCAATGATCACTATGGCCACCCTGCGGGTGATGCCTGCCTGAAAAAGGTTACCCAGGCCATTAAAAGCTGCTTGCACCGCACGACGGATATCCTGGGGCGCTATGGCGGTGAAGAATTTGTTGTATTGCTACCGGAAACCGACGCAAAAGGCGCTATGTGCGTAGCCCAATCCATCGGCGAGGCAGTCAACGCCTTGCAATTGCGCCACCATGTTTCACCCACGGATTCCTGCGTAACAGCCAGCATTGGCGGCGCCACCTGTTTGCGTACCACCGGCCATGACCTGGAAGAGTTGATCAAGAATGCCGACCGCGCGCTATACAAAGCCAAGCGCGCCGGCCGGAACCGCAGTTGGGTGGATGAAGTAGCCGCCCACAAGACGCTTCTGCTGGCTGACAGCAATGCGGAATTGATCCGGCATTTCACCTCCCACTTGCAGGCGCATTTCAATTTGCTAACCGCAGAAACCCAAACCGAATGCCTGGAATTAGCGGTGGATTTGCATCCCGATCTAATTTTGCTCGGCACCAATATTGCCAGCACCACAGCGGGTGCTGACTTATGCAAGATACTCGCTCGCACCCCAAAAACCGCCGGTATCCATTTGGCGCTGGTGTGTAATTCAATCGATGATTCTGTAATTGCGCTGGGTAACTCCCTGGATATAAAAAGCCACTTTGACAAGTCCCTGAGCGGCCCCTCCCTCCTCAATAAAATTGTCGGTTTTATCCATTAAGTATCTCATTCCGGGTTTCATTCCACACCTGGCAAACTTTCGATAGATTCCAGGGGTAATCCGCTCCCTGCTTTTATAACCAAACAATTTTAGCCTTACGCAGGATCAGCTTGACTATCCTGTCGTCCCAGGCGATATACTGTATGCAAATACAGTATATCGCTATCACCATGAATCAACGCATCCATCCCGACCTTGAACAATTATTGCAACGCGGCGATATCTGGCGCGGCACCCGTGGGGTTGTCCATGACAATCATGGGCAGGATACCGGTCATCCCCAATTGAACAATTGCCTGGTACACCAAGGTTGGCCACAGGCGTGTTTAATTGAAATAAACCAACAGGAATTCGGACACGGCGAATGGTTATTGCTGACCCCCGCATTGCGTACTGACACCCCGGGGTTACACATATTAATTAACCCCCCTGCACTGCCTTTTGCCCAGGGCTTGATCCAGGCCGGTTTGGATCTGGATAGGTTGTTAGTGATTAATGCTCCGGCCAAAAATGATTTCCTGGCCGCCTTCGTGGAAATTGCCCGCGCCAGGGCTTGCAGCCATCTATTGGCCTGGCAACCGTCCCAGGCATTGAATTACACCGACATTCGCAAATGTGTTTTAGCCAGCAATGAAGGTTCGGGTATTTATTGGTTGTTGCGCAACTCACGGACCACACCACAACATTCACCGGCACATTTGCGCTTGCGCACGCGTATTTACCCGGCACACCTGGAGGTCACCATCAGTAAACAAAAAGGCGGCGATCAAACATTATTGAACAAGCCACTGACGTTGCCACTCCCCCCTGAATGGATGGGTTATCAACCCCACGCCAGCCTGGGCACAACCCCGGCCTCACGTTCCCCCACCAAACCTGCGACTAAACCGGGTAAAACCACTATATCCCGTTTACGGAGTCGCTAATGGATAACCGCAGTGCCTTATCACCGCCGACAATGCGATTGTGGCTGGCCATTCGTTTGTCGGTGGATATGGCTAATGCCCAACCGGCAAACATTGGCGACGACAATATCACCGAAAAAAATTTAATGGATTTATGCGAAGCCTTGTATCAATTCACGCCGCATGTGCAAATTTATATTTCCGAGTACACAAATGCCCATGGAGTGTTACTGGAAATTTCCCGTTCGTTAACTTTATTTGGCGGGGTTAACGCATTGCTCGATGCTGTCCATCGCCATTTGCATTCAATGGCGGATACTGCTTTCCAGGGTTATCGCCACGCATTGGCACACACCGCGCAAGCAGCCTGGTTGTGCAGCTTTCCAGACAAACCGGACATTTTTATTGAAGATATTGAACAACATATCCGACAAGACTCGCCTGAACAATTACGCCATTTTTTTCGCAAATATTTGCAACAACTACCTATAACCTGCCTGGAAGATTTCCCCTGTATCACCAATGCATTGGAACAAACCGGATTTGTAACGCTCGGTGATTTAATCCAGCAAATACGTACCAGTGGCTTACGCAGTTTTACCAAACGTTTTGGCCAGGCATTCAGCCAATACCTCAGCGATATGCTGGATACCAGCCAGGACATGCAGCAACCCGGATTGTTTTCCGCCCCGGTTCCAATATTCCATCCCGAAATCCGATTTATTGAAAGACTGGATCTGGAATTCCCGGTTACGCAACTGGATCTTTTGGAACCAGGGTTAGCTTTGCTGCTACAAAAATTAAGCCATCACTTGCAACAGCACCAACAACAATGCCAAACGATTGAATGGCACCTCATCAGTATTTACCAGGAACGCGAAACCATTCGCGTGCATTGCGATACCCCACAGCAACAAAACCATTTATTACTCGACCTCAGCCTGATCCAGTTTGAACAATACGAGTTCCGCTTTGCGGTAGACCAGTTGGAATTGCACTGCCCTTTTACCTCGCCATTGCAAGCACAGACTTATCACCTGGATTTTTCCCAACAATCGCCAAGCCATAAAACCACCCAGGATTTCACCCTTACCACCGCAAAACTTAAAGCGCGGCTGGGCAACAGTGCAATTTATAAAATCAGTTACAAGGATGATCATTTACCGGAGCTAAGCAATGACACCATCAGTTATCAAAAAGCCGCCTGGCAAGTATTGTCCGCGCTACAACAACACGCATTACGCCCCAAATGGTTATTTGCGAGCCCGCAAGCGATTGAACAAACACCGACAGGGTTGCATTGGCGGGGGAAATTACAACTATTAGCGGGTCCCGAGCGTATCCACACACATTGGTGGGATACACCCACAGCGCGCGATTATTTTATGGCGCAGCGACAAGACGGATTGCGTTTATGGATTTTTAAAGATTTGCAACAACAGCATTGGTTTGTGCAAGGCATTTTTTGTTAGCCATGAATTACACCCACCTTCATACCCTTACCAATTTTACTTTCCTGACCGGTGCTTCCCATCCCCGGGAAATGGTACAACGCGCAGCGGAATTAGGTTATAGCGCTATTGCCATTACCGATGAATGTTCATTGGCTGGTGTCGTAAAAGCATTTGCCGCCACCCAGGGAAATGACATTAAATTAATTATCGGCAGCCGTTTTTTATTATCCAACGGGATAACAGTTATTGCCCTCGCGCCCACACGCACCGCTTATGCAGAACTATCCGGATTTATTACCCTGGCACGGCGGCGCGCAGACAAAGGCAATTATGAAGCGCATTTGGAAGATTTGCGTTTTCGCTTACAACATTGCTTGCTTATCTGGTTATGCGAACCCATCACCGATGACAACGAACACGCCATTCACATACACGCCGATTATTTAACCCGTGCATTCAAGGAGCGGTTGTGGATCGGTGTAAACCATCAATTGCATAGCGGGGAACAACAACATTTTGAACGTTGGCAACAATTGGGCAAGGAATGGGGAATTCCGCTAGTTGCCGCCGGGCTCGCATTAATGCACAGCAGCAAACGCAAAATGTTATTGGATTGTGTCACCGCCATTCGCTTGAATACCCCAATACAACAATTGGGAACACAAACCCAATCCAATAGTGAAGCCTATTTAAAAACCCCCGGACAACTGGAAAAACTGTATCCACCCGCCCTACTGCAAGAAACCGAACGCATCCAGGAACAATGCACTTTTTTAATGGACGAATTGAAATACCAATATCCAAAAGAATTGGTTCCTGATGGTTTTTCACCGAGCGAATATTTACGGCACCTGGTACAGGAAGGAGTGCAAAGACGCTACCCCCGGGGAACCCCCGGGCATATCATTCAATTAATCGAAAAAGAATTGCAATTGATTGAAGAACAAGGGTACGAATTTTTCTTCCTGACCGTATACGACATAGTGGAATTTGCACGCTCACAGGATATTTTATACCAGGGGCGGGGTTCCGCGGCTAATTCGGTAGTTTGTTATTGCCTTGGAATAACTGAAATTGATCCTGACAAAATCAATATTTTGTTTGAACGCTTTATTTCCAGGGAGCGCAACGAACCGCCCGATATCGACGTGGATTTTGAAAACGAACGGCGCGAAGAAATTATCCAATACATTTACCGTAAATACGGACGTGAACACGCTGCACTGGCAGCTACCGTCATTACCTATCGTCGCCGCAGCGCCGTTCGCGACCTAGGCAAAGCATTAGGATTTGAACAAACATTTATCACCCGACTAGCTTCATCTATCGCCTGGTGGGACCAACGCGATGAATGGGAACAACGTTTGATGCGCGCAAACGAACAGCAAAAAACAGATCATTCATTTGTTCCCCCTACGCGAAATACCTTGCATTTATTTTTCCACCTGGTAAATGAGTTAACAACATTCCCTCGCCATTTATCCCAGCATGTGGGCGGTTTTATTATTGCACAGGAACGCATTAGCGACCTGGTTCCTATTGAAAATGCCAGCATGCCCGAGCGCACCATTATCCAATGGGACAAGGAAGATCTGGAAACCATGCAATTATTAAAAGTCGATGTACTTGCATTGGGTATGTTGACGGCATTACGGAAAATGTTGCGTATTATCCAAACTTATCAGCCTGACATACGGCAACTTGCAGATATTCCCCGCGACGACAACAGTGAAGAGGCTCAAGCTACTTACCAGATGTTATGTATGGCGGATAGTATCGGGGTATTCCAGGTTGAATCACGTGCGCAGATGTCAATGCTGCCGCGGTTAAAACCCAAAGAATTTTATGATTTGGTTATTCAAATCGCGATTGTACGTCCCGGCCCGATCCAAGGCGGGATGGTGCATCCATTTTTGCAACGACGCAAAGATCCAAATGCCGTTACCTACGAACATGAAGATTTAATTCCGGTCCTGGAGCGCACACTAGGCATTCCCATCTTCCAGGAACAAGCAATAAAACTCGCCATGGTCGCCGCCGGTTTCAGCGGTGGCCGGGCCGATGAATTACGTCGCTCCATGGCAAGCTGGGGTAAAAACAGTGACCTGATAAAATTTGGAAAGGAATTTATTGACGGCATGTTAGCGCGCGGTTACTCGCAGGATTTTGCCGATCGGTTGTTTGAGCAAATAAAAGGTTTTGGAGGTTATGGTTTCCCCGAGTCTCACTCAGCCAGTTTTGCGTTGTTGTGCTATGCCTCCTCCTGGTGTAAACGACATCACCCTGCGGCATTTTATTGCGCATTACTCAATAGCCAACCCATGGGATTCTATTCACCCGCACAATTAATCCAGGATGCAACACGCCACGGAGTCATAGTATTGCCGGTGGATATTAATCGCAGTGTGTACGACAACCAGCTCGAAACTGTTGCAACCAATCCTCTAGGTTCCGAATATTTTCCAAACCCGCAACCTTTATTTGCTATTCGTTTAGGGTTTAGCCAGATCAGCTCATTGGATGCCAATGCAGCGCAAGGTATTGAACGTTGGCGAGGTAAGAAACCTTTTACCTCATTGGAAAACCTCTCACGCCGTACGCCACTGACCGCAACGGATTTGGGACACCTTGCCGCTGCGGATGCTTTCGCACAACTCACTGGCAACCGCCATGAATCGCGTTGGCAAGCAGCAGCGATAAAACCGCATATTTCCTTATTGGAAAACTCCGAGCGTCATCACGATTTGTTAACCATGCCTGCACCATCATTGGAAAAAGATATGCTCGATGATTACGCTAGCCTCGGTTTAAGCTTGCGTGCCCACCCCATGGCGCTGTTACGCCACCAACCACCGTTTAACCGTTGCAAAACCCAACGCGAATTAGCCGGCATTGGCCACGGACGTTTTGTACGCGTAGCCGGCCTGGTCACCGGCAGGCAAAGGCCCGGCGCAGCCAAAGGCACTATGTTTGTCACCCTGGAAGATGAAACCGGAAACATTAATGTTGTTGTCTGGCAACAAACCCAGGTGCATTTTCGTGAACCATTATTAAATGCCCAATTGCTGGTAATAAAAGGCGTGCTGGAAATTAATACAACCGACAGCACCACACCGGTCATCCATTTGGTTGCAGGCCATCTACAGGATTACACTCATTACTTGAAAAGCCTGAGTGTCAACTCGCGGGATTTTCATTAGACGCCGACTATTTTTAGTCAGAAGGATATATTTAATTTACCGCTTGAGTAACAACGAACGGTAACTCCTATACCTTTGAGTTTCGCTATGTTTTTAGCTGCCTATGCGGCAGTGAATTTTTACCATCATACTGAAACTTATTTTTGCTATTTCTTAGCTGCCTATGCGGCAGTGAATTCCGCCCGGAAGCGTGTGCAAAATATCGATGCTTTCTTAGCTGCCTATGCGGCAGTGAATTCACAACGCTGAATTCGCCCGCGGCGCCCATATTTCTTAGCTGCCTATGCGGCAGTGAATTTCCAAGTTCCTCAAGCACGTAATTCATGAGTTTTCTTAGCTGCCTATGCGGCAGTGAATGCAAACTCTTGCCAAATCGTTGGGGTGAGTCATTTTCTTAGCTGCCTATGCGGCAGTGAATCACGTACACTGTGAATCGCACGAAAAATACGTTTTCTTAGCTGCCTATGCGGCAGTGAATGAGCTAAGCCAAAAGGAATTAGCAGAACGCTCATTTCTTAGCTGCCTATGCGGCAGTGAATCTTCCTTTCCCGTTTCCTGATTCCCCTCTAGCTTTCTTAGCTGCCTATGCGGCAGTGAATTTAACCAAAAATCATGGCCGGCATTTTCCCAATTTCTTAGCTGCCTATGCGGCAGTGAATTTTTTGGTATTCTTAATGAGCGGTTGGCTGTTTTTCTTAGCTGCCTATGCGGCAGTGAATAGCAAGGAAAATCTTTACGCCGGTGACTATGTTTTCTTAGCTGCCTATGCGGCAGTGAATCTTGCGACCGCGCAGGAGCGTTATCTGGGTCATTTCTTAGCTGCCTATGCGGCAGTGAATAAGCAACAACATTACCTTGTGCATCCTTCGGATTTCTTAGCTGCCTATGCGGCAGTGAATAGTCTGCACTGGGGGACAGTCAATTTGGCACATTTCTTAGCTGCCTATGCGGCAGTGAATTTCATCAGCGCCTGGTGCACCTATGTCCGTGATTTCTTAGCTGCCTATGCGGCAGTGAATAATGCACCGGAACAATCAGCACTAACGCGCAATTTCTTAGCTGCCTATGCGGCAGTGAATATTCATAGGTTTCTCCCCATATTTCCAGTACTTTTCTTAGCTGCCTATGCGGCAGTGAATATTATGTTGAGTGCTCTGGCAAGCTTGGTGATTTTCTTAGCTGCCTATGCGGCAGTGAATGCTAGTGCTCGACAGCAGATTGCGCAGAGTAATTTCTTAGCTGCCTATGCGGCAGTGAATTAGCGCTTGGTGATGGTGCGAGTACTCCCGCGTTTCTTAGCTGCCTATGCGGCAGTGAATCTCTGGTTTTTAATAAAGCTCAACGTTATGTTTTTCTTAGCTGCCTATGCGGCAGTGAATGATCCGCGTGTACCTTTTGGGTACGCGGAAATTTTCTTAGCTGCCTATGCGGCAGTGAATTTCAGAAACTTCTTGAGCGTGATGCTCGTGGTTTTCTTAGCTGCCTATGCGGCAGTGAATGAAGATGCGTATAACCCCGATGGTACGTGTAGTTTCTTAGCTGCCTATGCGGCAGTGAATAACGATCGCTTGCTTGTCAATACGTTGGTATATTTCTTAGCTGCCTATGCGGCAGTGAATATCCTTCATCAGAGTAAGCAAGGCTTTCATCTTTTCTTAGCTGCCTATGCGGCAGTGAATATAATATTTTATATTCGTTTTGGCCTGCGGGTTTTCTTAGCTGCCTATGCGGCAGTGAATGTAAAGGCAAATGTGCCCGCATCGTCGGTAGTTTTCTTAGCTGCCTATGCGGCAGTGAATGGGGAGAATAAAAAAATAAAATTTTAGTCATGTTTCTTAGCTGCCTATGCGGCAGTGAATGGTGCTCCGAACATTCGGGACAGGATTTACTGTTTCTTAGCTGCCTATGCGGCAGTGAATAGAGTTAAAGGTATCGTCATCGTAAGCCATAATTTCTTAGCTGCCTATGCGGCAGTGAATTTAACGGAATTGGACGATGTTGAATTTGATTTTTTCTTAGCTGCCTATGCGGCAGTGAATACCTCTTTGCCGTGCTCGGCACCAAGGCTAGCTTTCTTAGCTGCCTATGCGGCAGTGAATCAGACCGAAGCCGATATTTTAAAGTGCGGCATTTTCTTAGCTGCCTATGCGGCAGTGAATCCAATTATTTTCGAGCCAAGGTTGAGCGTATTTTTCTTAGCTGCCTATGCGGCAGTGAATAAACAATACTCGGAAAAATTTATTTTAGGTGCTTTCTTAGCTGCCTATGCGGCAGTGAATGGGATCGTGCTGTCCCCGTCCGTAACTTTGTATTTCTTAGCTGCCTATGCGGCAGTGAATGGTGGTGCTGAGATTTATCAAAATGTCACTTTTTTCTTAGCTGCCTATGCGGCAGTGAATCGTGGAATCGTCAAGCGATCTCGCCAAATCGCTTTCTTAGCTGCCTATGCGGCAGTGAATTTGCAGAACTGCTTTAGCACCGGCTTGACCCATTTCTTAGCTGCCTATGCGGCAGTGAATATTAAGTTTCTAAGGTTTCTATGTTTATCGACTTTTCTTAGCTGCCTATGCGGCAGTGAATTTCCGTGATTGCGTCCATAATCGACGGTGATATTTCTTAGCTGCCTATGCGGCAGTGAATCAATCATTTCGTACTTCTTCGGTTCGAGTCGCTTTCTTAGCTGCCTATGCGGCAGTGAATCCAGACATTGATACGCCGCGGTGGCTTGGTCGTTTCTTAGCTGCCTATGCGGCAGTGAATCCAGACATTGATACGCCGCGGTGGCTTGGTCGTTTCTTAGCTGCCTATGCGGCAGTGAATGAGCCGTTATGGGGAATCCGCGCAATGTTCATTTTCTTAGCTGCCTATGCGGCAGTGAATATTTAAGCGATGCAATCATGGCTGGGTTCGATTTTCTTAGCTGCCTATGCGGCAGTGAATGCGCCCGCCGCTTTGCGAGCCTCCTGCGCGTTTTTCTTAGCTGCCTATGCGGCAGTGAATAGGGCAGTGGGCGGCTGCATGTAATCATTTGTTTTCTTAGCTGCCTATGCGGCAGTGAATATGCGCGCGCTGTTGTCTGGCTAAAGTGCAGTTTTCTTAGCTGCCTATGCGGCAGTGAATGGGTACGCCAAGTCGGCAGCGGTTGCATTTGCTTTCTTAGCTGCCTATGCGGCAGTGAATTAAATGAACGCATTGATTTGTGCGCGCGCTACTTTCTTAGCTGCCTATGCGGCAGTGAATGTTAACGCACTGCCTACAAATTGCATTTGGTTTTTCTTAGCTGCCTATGCGGCAGTGAATCGCTTTTGACTTACTGCCAACAATTTTACTTTTTTCTTAGCTGCCTATGCGGCAGTGAATATAAAACCCAAGCCTTTGCACTTCGCTTTGCTTTTCTTAGCTGCCTATGCGGCAGTGAATTTCCCGGTCGATGCCAACGGTGATCTCAGTTCTTTCTTAGCTGCCTATGCGGCAGTGAATCCCTGCTCTATCCGTCGCATTACCCCCTCCAATTTCTTAGCTGCCTATGCGGCAGTGAATTACAAAACGTCTATTTTGATTAATCGGAGGCCTTTCTTAGCTGCCTATGCGGCAGTGAATCGGGCTGTCTGACTGGCTCAAATGTACCGCCTTTTCTTAGCTGCCTATGCGGCAGTGAATTTTATAGTGTCGTTAACGCGCTTGGATTCATTTTTCTTAGCTGCCTATGCGGCAGTGAATACATGCGGGCCAATTCTGAGACGGTCATTAGCTTTCTTAGCTGCCTATGCGGCAGTGAATCAAGACGAAGCATATTTAACGCCGCATAA
>CAMLKG010000039.1 GCA_946480695.1 uncultured Cellvibrio sp. | reverse complement strand
CCCTTCCTGATGAACGGAAATGACCCCAAGCGGGCATTGTGATCGTTCAGCCTCAACAGCTAAAGTATTTAGACTCAACTATTTTGAAAGCTCTCACTGGAAAGGCATTCAATTATGGAAGTCATGCGTTGACGATGCATAATGCATCGGAAAATTTACTCTGGCGTCGCTTTGGTGCGAGCAAGCCCAATGAGAAATGGACAACGGATATTACCTATATCCGGGTTGAAAAGCAGAGGCTCTATCTGGCGGCAGTCATGGATTTGTACTCGCGTAGCATTGTCGGTTGGGCACTGGATATCAGTATCACAGAGGTGCTGATTACTGATGCATTGCGCATGGCATATGAGCGCCGGGACATTAAACCAGGAATAATCATTCACTCTGATAGAGGTGTGCAGTATCGCGCTCAAAAATATATTGATTTTATGCAGCAGCATGGCGCCATCCCGAACATGAGTCGCAAAGGAATTGTTGGGACAATGCGCCGATGGAGT
Source organism: uncultured Cellvibrio sp. (assembly GCA_946480695.1). The sequence continues at coordinate 33,914 of CAMLKG010000039.1, read as the reverse complement.
CATTCTTCAGTCGCTTGAAAGTTGAACTGATTTATACCCAACAATTTCACTCGATTGAAGATGCCAGATCGGGTATCTTTGAGTACATAGAAATTTTTTATAACCGCTTACGCAGGCATTCCGGCATTGGTTATGTTGCGCCAGCAGAATTTGAACGAATGGCCGCTCTGGCTGCATAGTTAGGGTGTCTACTTTTTATGGGTAAGATCAAAGGAAAAAATTAATGAAAGAAATTTTAATTTTAGCAATCGCGGCTGTGCTTTTTGGCTGCACGCCTACCAATACTAAAAAACTTGAAGCCAAAAACGAAAATACAGTAAAAACTACATCTTCGAGTAAAAAATCAGAAAACATTCTGGCACCAACATCAAGCACTGCAATAATTAGATCTATCAAAGCTAAAAATATGTTTGACCAAAAAACTGTTGTTTCAACGCTCGAAAAAGTTTTTGATGAAGGCGGTAAAACTATATACGAAGCTCCATTAATAACTTGGGATGGCCCAAAACCTGCCATAAGTTTACCCGCTGGTAAGTATGAGGTTTTAGTGGGATGCTGGGAAAATGGCGCAAGATTGTATAATTATCATAGAATCAAAGCAGATCTTGAAAAAGAAAAAGACTATACGTTTTTTTGCTTGAAACAAACCGGAAGGGTGTTATTGGGTTTAAAAGGCGTTGTTGGCCTATATGCTTTCTATTCTGAGACTCAGCAACTTGAAGTTAGTCAGAAGAAATATCAAACTGAAATTGACAGCATCACTAATAAGTAATTTATACAAGGCGCTCCAGCACCGCACACTTCGTTTTCTGGATAGTTTGCAAGCCGCAGTTTTAATTCTGCCGTTAACACAACCTTATAAAGGGATACACATGTTTAGGAAGCTAACGGAAAAATTAAACGATACAATCTTAGAAAGGTTCATGAATCATATTGGCCGACTTGGTAACGTCGGAATTATGTTCGGCTGCGCAGTTAGTCTAATTAAATTTAGAGAGACTTTTTTTCTGAAAAACCGTGCATTGGAATCTGTTTAGGTATTATTACATTGGTTTTAGCCTATATGGCATTAATATTTGTGGCAATTGGTATTGTTAAGGAAATTCATACATCTATTTCACAAAAATGGGTTTCTGAAATTGTAGGAATCATTGCCTTTTTTTACATAATTCTACTTGGCTTCGGTATCGCAGGCTCAGCCCTTTGATGGCGCAAGATGAGGTTTTAATGAAACGTCGTTCCGCATAGCTCCACTGAACAGAATTTAAGTCGCAACTTTGTGGTTTTGCTGTGCAAAGTATTCCATAAAAACCGCAACTTATATTCTGCCGTTTACCGCAGCGTTAGTTTAGGAGGAGATGAGCATCACTATCGAATTGAAAAGCCTTATAGTATTTATAGGTGTCTTAGTTCTCTGGCTGAAATTTTTCTGTTTTATCGTTCCTATAAATGCACGCTCCGCACCTGAGGCAATTGCTCGAGCGTTGGGATTTCTGTTTGTTACTGAAATAGCATTTTCTTTATTGGTATCATTGCTCGTTGCGATAATAAATAGAAACCCAGAAAGTCAAATTCACAGTGAACTATCTTATGTCTTCAAGGTTTTTGGTTTCCTTGTCATTGGTGCGTTCGGCGCATATATTTCCATGAAAACCAATGAAGACACACATACAATGAATCTAAAAATTTATTCGGCTATAGGGTTTGTTCCAAATACTTTGGTATCTTTGCCTTCGCTTGGTGTTGGCAATCTGATGCTTTTCTCCATGTTTTGCGTCCCTATTGTTTCAGTTTTTTCCGGTTATATTTTGTTAAGTAAATACCCAGAAAAATTTAAAAATTAACAAGGTGTTCCAACACCGTTACGATGCCTGCGCCTCCACTCGACAGTTTGTAAGTAGCGCATTTAGCGAATTGCTACGCAAATTTATCGCAATGCGCTACTTACATGAACACAACGTTAGACGTAAAAACCAATCAAATCCCGCGCATAAAAAAACACCAAGAAACTGTTGATTTATACAGCTTCTTGGTGTTTCATTGTTTCTGCTTGTAACCCAAACACAGGAGCGTCCAAGCAAACAAAAACAGTTACGTAAATTTAAGTCGCTACCCCTGAGTGCTGGAACACCCAGAGGCAGCTAACCACAACAGACTTCGAAGGAGTCCATTATGGCTAAGCGCAATGATAAGCCAGAGTCCCGCTCGGCTGCAAAATTTCCCTACCATCGCCAGCTCAAAGTCCGTAAAGGGCATTATGAGTATTGCTATCAAGGTAAAACCTTTCAGAAAAATCCCTATCCTGAGCCAGTACCATTCATTCTCATCAAGGGATATTGGTTAACCCACGCCTGTCTCCCTATCGGCACAGAGTTACAAGTCACCGTTAATCCCGGGCAAATTATCCTGTCGGCTTCATCTGGCGGATAGCTTGGGCTATAGTTGGCAACAACCACAAGGCCTACAAAGTGCTGCAACTCGCATTGCGTGCATTGACAGTAAGTCACGGCTTTGTGGTTTTGCTGCGTAAAAGTAACCCACAAACCACACCTTATAAAATGCTGTTGTACGCGGCGATATAAATCCGTACAACTTACATCATCGTTAACTAAAGGAGTGCTAAATGCCAAAGCTTTATGAATACTTGGGAATTATTTTGTTTTTCTACAGCAACGAGCATGAACCTATCCACATACATGGAAAACACGCAGGACGTGAATCAAAAGCTGAAATTCATTTATTCAATGGCAGAATTAACAAAATCGTACTAAAAGACAAAGGCTTAGGTTTAGAGCCAAACAAACGCAAAGAGTTTGAAGAGTTTGTTCATGTGTACGCTAATGAAATTGTCGAAAAATGGATTGACTACTTCGTTAAGAAAAAATCCATAGCACCAAAAATCATCACGCAAAAGGTGAAAAATGTCAGCTTTATCCGTTAAAAGCGCAAAGCATATAAAGTCACATATTCTTCAGGTTGAGTTCTCTAACGGAGAGAGTCGTCTTATAGACTTTGCGCCATTTATATTTTCTGTAGGTCATCCGGACTACGACCGTTATAAATCTGAATCAGGTTTCCTTAATTTCAAAATCGAAGATGGCAATTTAAATTGGGACGATTACACCATGATCTTTCCAGTTGAAGACCTCTACACAGGCAAATTACTACGCTAAACATTCATAATAAAGCGTTGCAGTAGGCCACTACTTGTCTAGACAGTTTTTTGTAAGTCTCGGCTTTGTGGTTTTGCTGGGCAAAGTATTCCCCAAAGTCACAACTTACAAATTGCCGTTGAGCTCGACGTTATGAAACAAATGGAAATCACCAAAGAAGTTTCCTGGTATCGCTTTCTATTTTTATTATTATCGGGATAATTTGCGGTCGTCATACGGCAAAAAAATTGGAAAGAAATAACACATAAACAGGCGTTGCGGTTGAGCTTGGCGTTAATTGTTCAGCTATATCATAGGAAAAAAGGAGAAAAGGTATGGAGTTTGAGTGGGATGAAGCTAAACGAGAAAAAACTCTACTGGAAAGGGGGATTGATTTTTGGGATGCAGTATTGATTTGGGATGATCCTTTTAGGCAAGAGAGACTGGATAGTCGTAAAGATTACGGTGAAAAAAGATATCAGACGATTGGAAAGGGCCCTGTAGGTATACTATTTGTTGCGTACACGATTCGTGTCTACGATCAAGGACGTATAGTGAACCGCATAATATCTGTCCGTCCCGCCAAGCGCCAAGAGATCGAAATGTACGAAAGCCGGACTTTCCCTAAGGGGCTCGCATTATGACTGAGAGAACCACACGCATTACTTTGGAGCAAGCTCGTAAACTTCGGGGTTTATCAGATTCCAAGAGAATTAACCAAGTATCGGATGAAGAAATTGACCGAATCATAGAAAACGATCCAGATTTGTACCACCTAACCGATGAAGAGTTGGCTCAATTTAAATTAGCTAGGAACCGTAAAAATGAACGAGAAAAATAAGAAAACACGCCTAACTCTGCAAGAAGCAAAATCCAGGAAGGGAAAATCAAATATAGGTAAGCTGCTTGTTGAGCAACAAAAAGAGAAGAAGAAAAAGCATTAACAAGGCAAACCAGTCTGACGGATTTTCCGTTCCTTGTTTTGCGATTTTACACTAGGCTACTGCAAAACAATCCGCTACAAAGCCACAGCTGTTTGAGGCGTTGAAGCGTCATTCAATACATTCAAAAATTAAAAAGCCGGAGTACCCCTCCGGCTTTTTCACATTTGATCGCTTTGCGTGTTGCCTTGCTTTATTTGAGCCGGGCTATCAGCTCGGTATTTGCTACTTGTAATGCCTGGCGTTCCATCAGCAGTTGCAGGCATTCATCAATAAGCGTGTCCACGTCGTCCCCCAGGATTACCGTTTGCGCGGCGAAGGCGGCGGAGCGTAATGCGCGCTTGAGTTTTTCCGGACTTTCACCGCCGCCCACCATGATGTTTTCGCGCGTTGACAGGATTTCAAAGCCGGCATCGCGGACAAACCCGGAGACTTCATCCAACGGGTGTTGGTACATGGCGAGGGGCGCTTCTTGTAAACGCTCGCGCCAGGCCGGGCGGGCGAAGACTTCCTGGATGGTGTCCCGCAACAGGAATCCCTGGGAGCGGGGCTGGCCGCAGCTCCATTGCAATACCAAATGGCCGCCGGGAACCACGGCTTTGGTCATTTGTTGCAAGGTGGGGCGGGGATCTTCCAGCCAATGGAGCATCCAGAAGCTGGTGACGAGGGAGTAGTAACGTGGAGTCAGGGTTAGCTGCCGGGCGTCGCACACATTGGCGGTAACGGGCAGGCCCTGGCAGCGCCGGGCGGCGGCGGCCACCATGGATTGGGATACGTCCAGCGCGCGCACTTGCCAGCCATGGCGAGCCAGGGCTTCGGCCATGCGACCGCTGCCGCAGCCGACATCTACGGCATGGCCGGTGGGTGGGGAATCCCACAGGCCGATGGACTCCAGGGCCTGGCGGGCAGCCAGGTATTGGCCGTCATTGCCCGCTTCATACTCGTCCGCTAACCATTGGGGAGCGGTTACGGCTGCGGTGCGGTTGCCGGCGGATGATTGGGTTGGATGGGTAAGGGTTTCTTCGGTCATGGTGTCAATAATCCTTGGGTTGCAGGGAGTTCAGGGGTTTCAGGGTTTTGGCGGGATTGGAGCACTGTCGCGATAAGTTGCTGGCGGGCAACCTTGCCCACGGCGGTCATGGGTAGTTTGTCGATAAAGGCCAATGTGTCCGGCAACATAAAACGCGCGACTCCCTGGTCGATCAAAAAGTTGCGCAATTCCCCCAGGCCGGGGGGCTGGGTGTCCCCGGCGAGGACCAACACCGCACAGACCTGCTCACCGAGCCGTTCGCAGGGTAGGCCGACTACGGCGACATCCTTGATCGCCGGGTGGCTGGCAAGCAGGGTTTCCAGGGCCTCAACCGATACGGTTTCTGCGCCCCGGCGGATCACCTCGCGTACGCGCCCTTCAACCACCAGGTGGCCGGAGCTAAGCTGGCGCACCAGGTCCCCGCTGCGGTAATAACCCTCGGGGCTGAAGGAGCGGCGATTGGCGTCTTCATCCTTGTAGTACCCGCGCAGGGTATAAGGGCCGCGCGTCCAGAGTTCGCCACGCTTACCGGGGGCCACATCCTGGCCATCCGGGTCGACAATGCGGATCTCGTCCAGGTCGGATAGGGGCCACCCCTGGGTGTTTTGGACCAGCAGGTCCGGGTCGGTGGCGCGGGTGTAATTGAGCAGGCCTTCCGCCATACCGAAAACCTGCTGGAGGGCGCAACCCAGTTCCGCGCATACGCGCTTCGCCAAAGCCGCATCGAGGCGCGCACCGCCTGCTTGCAGCAAGCGCAGGCTAGCCGGCGGCGGAGCAACCAGGGCGGCGTGTTCAAGCCAAACCCGGACCAGGGGCGGCACCAGGGCGGTAACCGTGGCACCGCTGCGTGCGATACAGTCAAAGGCGATTTCGGGGCTAGGGGCCGGGCACATAACGACCCTGGCTCCGGCACTAAACGCCCCGAGGATACCGGGGCAGGCCAGGGGAAAGTTATGGGCGGCGGGCAGGGCGACCAGGTAGCGGTCCGCTGCGGTCAATTCGCACACTTCGGCGCTGGCCCCGGCGTTGTAGAGGTAATCGCGATGGGTGCGGGGAATAAGCTTCGGCAGGCCGGTCGTGCCTCCGGAACACAGGAGCAAGGCGATACCGGCCGGATCGGCGCTGTAGGCCGGCAAGTGACCGGCATCTCCATCCAACAGGGACGCCAGGGTCCGGTGGGCGCCGGGGCTTGTTGTATCGATGATGATGTGTTCGAGTTCCGGTACCGCATCGCGCAGTTGGGCCCCCAGGTCACGGAAATCCATACCCGCGTCGCCCTCGCTGGCCAACCAGGCGCGCGCCTTGGCCAGGCGTAGAAAATGTTCGATCTCGCGGCGCCTGTGTCCCGGCAAGGCCATCACCGGAATCACTCCCAGCTTGAACAAGGCGAACAGGGTAACTACAAAGGCATTGGTGTTGCCGATTTGCATCACTACCCGGTCGCCGGGGGATAACCCCAGGCGGCCCAGGCCGGTCGCCATGCGCTTCACCAGGGCTAGCAGCTCCTTGCCGGTGAGGTCCTGCCATTGGTTGCCCGGGAAACCGGGCCCGCTCAGGACCAGGTCGTCAAGGCGCGGCGCCAGCGCGGCCTCCAGCCAATCGGCGAGGTTGGTATCGCCCCAAATCCCTTGCGTGCGGTAGCGTTGTACCAGGTCATCGGGCCAGGGGGTCAGGCCATCGAAAGCCGGATCATCGTGGGTCATGGTGCGCTTGCCTCCGCAAATTCAGCCATCAGCGCCGCGTCATCCAGCTCAAGGATTTCGCAGTAGATCCCGGCGATCCGGGTCATTTGCTCCAGGCCCGCATTGCCTATGGCCTCCGCCAATCCGGCGATGGTGGGGGCGTTAAACAAGCGCTGCATGTCGATAACCTGGACCCCGAAAATTTCCCGCAACCGGGCGACCAGGGTGTTGGCCAACACCGAATCGCCGCCGGCGGCAAACAGGTTCTGGTTGATGTTGTCACCCCGGCCGCCGAGTACATCAGCCCATACGGCGGCTATCGCTTTTTCAATCGGGGTTTGCGGCGGTGCCGGGGGTAAGTCTGGGGTGCAGAAGATTGGCGCCGGCGCCTGGGCCCGCGTGCGGTCGGCGGGCAAGCTATCCGCCAGGCAGCGCGACCAGGTTTGCGGAACCGTCGCCAGCGCTATAACGGACTGGTGGAAAAAGGCAAACATGGCATCGAGCACGCCGTCTACGAAAGCATCCTCACGGCAGTCCCAGTTGAGCAGCAGGCCGCCATCCAGTTCGGTGATCTGGGTGTCCAGCAAGACTTGCGGCCCTTGGGAAATAATCCACACCGGATCGCCGAACACGCGGCGAACCGCCGGATCGAACAGCTCACCCAGGTTCAGGGCGCTGGTAAATACAACCGGCGCAGTCACTTGTCGCCCCTTCATACGGCCGAGGTCGCGCAATACCTGCACCCCGTTATAGTCCGCATGGGCCGCATCCTCGTGAAGGCGGGATTGGATTTGTCGGGCGCGCTCGGTGAAGTTTTCAATGCGGCTCAAATCGGCATCCAGCATAACGGAGCTACTGAAATCCCCAACCACTCCCGACACATCCGGGCCATCCATGGGGCGCAGGAACAACGGAACATTAATCAGGAAGCGCGGCTCGCTGCTCCAACCGGCCAGGGTTTCCGCCATGACGGTCGCCAGCACCGCCGCCGGGGTAAGGCCATGTTGGCGGCATTGGGCATAGAGGGTATTGCGCAATCCGGCGTCGAAATGGAAGTGCCGGCGCGTGGTTCGGGGTTTTGCGGCGGATGAAGGTTCCGGCACCGGTTTCAACGGAAGCTGCGGCCCTTCCGGTAGGGTATAGAGGCGGTTTTGCCACCATTGGCCCGCACCGCGTTTTACCGCCGGCCAGCGGCGTTCGGCGGCGATCCGGCAATCCCTGTAGCTGACCGGCAACGCCGGCAGGGTGACATCAAGGTTTTCATACAACAGGGCCAGCTCGCGCAGCAGGGTGCGGTAACTGACGGCATCGGCGGCAATCATGTCCACATCCAGGTGCAAACGGCAGCCATCCGGCAGCAGGCTCAGCGCTATGGCGAACACTTCGCCGGCCTCGATATCCAGCATTCGGGATGAGTATTGCTGGCGGGTGGTGTCCAGTTGTTGCTGGATATCCGCCGCTGCGGTGTTGCGCAAATCCATTACCCGTAGCGATCCCGCCTGTTCCGCCGGCAGGCAGGTTTGCTGGCCGTCGGCAGTCACTTTCAGGCGCAGGGAGGCGTGGCGTTCAACCAGGCGTTGCAAGGCCCGGCCGAGGCGATCCGGATCGAGCGCCGGGGCGCCGGCCCGATCAAATTCGGTGTACAGGTGGGCAGCGACGCCCCCCAGGGGCTGTTTCGGGTCGCGCCCCAGCCAATAGGCGTATTGCATGGGTGCAAGGGGCACGGGGTCATCCTGCCGTCCGGGTGTGGAAGTCCAGAGGCCCTGGGCATCGGCAGCGTTTGCCGCAGGCACCGGCGCGGCCAGGTACCGGACCCATTCCCCGGCGCGCGGCGCTTTGGCGAGGCTGGCGAAGTCCACCCTATGGCCTGCGGCGCGCCAATGGGCAACCAGACCCATGAGGGTGATCGAATCCAGGCCCAGGGCGAAGAGATCGGTATCCGCCGAGAGGCTGCCCGGGTCCAGTTTCATTTTGGCGGCGACCAGCGCCAGTATGTCGTTGAGTATTGCTGATGAAGACGGTACTTCATTCATTCCCTTATCTCCTTCTGAATCAATGTAAAGTTCTGGTGGATGGGTTACTGGCCGGCCGTGGAGGCTTCGGCCAGGCGTGCGCGCAGCAGGTCCAGGCGTTGCTGGCGCGGGCCCAGGCGCTCTTGTTCGGTTTGCCATTGCTGCCATAACACGGCCTGGTCGAGCTTTCCGTTAATGGTGAGCGGCAGGGCCTCCACAAACAGGAACCCGGAGGGCAGGCAGTGCACCGGTAGCCGTTCGGCCAGGTAATGGCGCAGGGCGGTCGCCTGGGGTAGGGGAAGGCCGGTTCCCGGCCGGGCGACCAAAAAGGCGAGCAGCCCCTCGGGAGGCTGGCCGTCTTTCGTCGGCTGGGCGAGGACTGCGCAGCGCTGTACAGCCGGATGGGTCTCTATCGCCGCTTCCACTTCCCCCGGTTCTATGCGGAAGCCGCGGATCTTTAATTGCCGGTCAGCGCGGCCGAGGTAAAACAATTCGCCGTCGCGCCTGACCGCCAGGTCGCCGGAGCGGTAGAGGCGCTCGCCGCTGCGGAACGGGTTGGCGATAAACCGGCTTGCGGTAAGGTCCGGCCGGCCCAGGTAGCCCAGGGCGAGCTGGCGGCCGCCGACGTGGATCTCGCCCGGCTCCCCGTCCGCCACCGGGTTCAGGGCCTGGTCCAGCAGGTGAACCTCCAGCCCCGGTATGGCTTCCCCGATGGGGCTGCCGTCAACCTCGGCCAGCGCCGGGGTGAGTTCGAGCCAGGTGACATGGACGGTGGTTTCGGTAATGCCGTACATATTGATAAGCCGGGGTTGGCCGGGGGGGTAGCTGGCCCACCAGCGGTGGAGTTGGTGCAGGTTAAGGGCCTCGCCCCCGAAAATGACGCTGCGCAATGACAGGGGTTTGGCTCCGGCCGCGCACGCCTGGCTTTCGGCCTGGGTCAGGGCATAGAAAGCCGAAGGGGTTTGGTTAAGGATGGTGATCTGCTCCTCGCGCAACAGGTGTGCGAAAGCCTCGGGCGACCAGGCGCTATCCTGCGGCACTATGCACAGGCGCCCGCCGGTGGTCAGCGCACCCCAGAGTTCCCACACGGAAAAATCAAACGCCAGGGAGTGGAACAGGGTCCAGGCATCGGTATGGTCGCAGCGCAGGCGGGGCATGACTGCATCCAGCAAGCTGAGGACTTGCCCGTGCCCGACCATCACCCCCTTGGGCTTACCGGTGGAGCCGGAGGTGAAGATTATGTAGGCGACCTCAAGGCCATGGCTGCCGGAGTCTTCAGGGGTAGCGGGCGAGGCGACAGTGGTTTCCGCCAGGGGTAAGGCCTCGTTGACGGCACCATGGTTCCCAACCCAGGTAACCCGGTTGCGGATCGCTTCGGGCAGGCCTGCCGTCCAGAGTTGCGCGCAAATGTCCGGCAGGGTGAGCAGGCGCACCGGGTTGCTGGATTCGATCATCCACTCGACCCGTTCCAGCGGGTATTTGGGGTCAATCGGCACATAGCCGGCGCCCGCCTTGAGGATGGCGAGTACCTGTACCACCAGTTCGAGGCCGCGCGGCAACATCAAGGCAACCAAATCACCGGGGCGCACCCCCTGGGCGCGGAGTTGGGCTGCCTGGATGCTCGCGCGCTGCTCCAGTTGCCGGTAGGTGAGCTGCTGGTCCCGGTAGCTCAGGGCGACCCGTTGCGGCCAGCGTTGCGCCTGTTCGGCGAAGCGGGCGTGCAGGCTGTCCGGCGCGGTCGGGGGATTTTCCCGCGTGCTCATGCGAGTTCCTCCTTCGCTGCCTGTTCCGGGTTGTCTTGCACGGATTGGGTTTGTTGCAAGGGCTGGCTTTTTTGTAAGGAATAGGGACGCAAATCCGTCCAGTGGCTTTCCAGCCAGTCCAGGCAACCCTGGCGCGACATGGGCCCACGGACAGGCTGCCAACCGGCGGGCACGGGCAATACGTCGGGCCAGATGGAATATTGGCGTTCAGCGTTTATCAGGATCAAAAAGGGAATTGTATCGTCGTCAAAAAGGCTTTCACTCATGGTCAGTCTCCGCCGGGATCAAGGGTGGGTTTTGGTGTGAGCCGGTGCTGGCCGGGGCCGTCGGTTCCGCATCCAGGCCCAGGATCAGTTGCTCCAGGTGGTGCTGGAACCGGGCCAGTAGTTGCTGCGCACGCGCCTGGCCAAGGGCCAAGGGGTCGTAACACAGGCGCAATTCAATGGGGTGTTGGGGATACACGAACAGCCCGGCAACCTGGCCGATGGAATCGCGCCAGCGCTGCTCGCGGATCAGCGCGAGCGATGCGGGGGTGGAAGGTGCAGTGCGGGATTCCATCCTCGCGTCCCCGTCCAGCGCGTTTTCAACCACGAGCAGGGTGTCAAGGAATTCGCCGAAGCGATGGGCAGGTTCGAGGTTATCCATACGTACCGGCACCTGGGCCTGCCATTCAAATTGCCGTGCTTGCAGCTCGCGCAGTTGGGTGGCTACGGATGCCGTGGAATCGGTGTTTATGCGCAGCGGGATCAGCTGCGTCACCAACCCCACGAGCGTTGTCAGCCCCTCGACCGGTGCGGTCCGGCCGGAATCAAACAGACCGAAGACCACATCGTCCTGGCCAAGCTCACCAGCCAGGGTCAAGGCCCAGGCCAGCTGGTAGAGCGCGGCGGACGAAACCCCGGCCTTCCGTACCCGTTCCACCAGGGTTTTGCTGTGGCTCGCGGATAAGGCGATCCGCAGGTCCGTGCTGGGGGTGCGGACTGCCCGCCCGGGGCATAGCAGCGAAGGAGTTTCCAACCCGTGCAACGCGCGGTTCCAGTAACGCCAGGCCAGGGTGCGATCCTGCGAATGGAGCCAATCCAGGTAGTTGCCCCAGGGGAGCTGTGGCTCATCCTGCGGGAGCCGGCCGCAGGCGCCATCGAGCCATTCCTGCAATATGCGCGGCGCGGACCAGCCATCCAGTAACAGATGGTGGCAATTCACCAGCAGTCGCCACTGGTGTTCGCCCAGGCGCAGGGCCATAAAGCGCACCAGCGGTGGCTGGGCCAGGTTAAAGCGGTACCGGTGCCATTGTTCGCGGATGGAATCCAACCGGTGTTGCTGGGCTTCGGCCGTTTCGCCGCGCCAATCCAGGCTTTGCCAATCGGGTTCCAGGGCTTCGGGGATAAAGGTGGCTGCGCCATCGCGCAAAAAGCCGGCGCGCAGGGCCTGGTGGCGGGACAGCAGCCGGGCCGCGCTTTGTTGCAGGGCCTCGGCGGACAAGGGTTGTGCTGGCGGCGTCTCCAGGGCAATTTCCATTTGGGTGGTCCAGGGGTCGGTGTCCCCGCCGCAGTGCCGCAGCATTTCATATTGCAGCGGAGTCACTTCCTTCAAATCGGACTCATCCGGCACCAACCGGGTCGGCCGGTTGAGCCGGGTAAGCACAGCCTGCAACTGGGCAAACAGGCGATCCAGGGCGGCGCTGTCCAAGTGCGTGGAGCCGGTCAAGGCGTCGAAACATAGCCGGCGTGCGCTGTCCAGTTGGATGTAGCGTACGCTCACATCCAGGTTATGCAGCAGCGGCCAATCCTCACCGCAGGCTTCTGCCAGTAACTCCATACGCGGCTGCGGCGCCCAGGGCTCGTCCTGGCCCCCGGCGGCGAAATCACCGAGGAAATTGAACCCCAATTGCCAGGATTCCGGCCCGGATGCCGCGGCCGAAAGGGGGCCTTCGGCCAGCGGCTCGGTGTCGTCGAGCCGGGCAATCGCCCCGCACCATTGTTGCAGCAACCTCGCCAGGGCTTCGTCGGAGTCTATGGCGGATACTTGCAACTCGAGCCTGGATTCCCGCGCGAACCAGCCGACAGTCCGGGAGAGGTCCTGGCCGGGGGCGCTGGGTTCCCGCCCCTGGCGTTCCATGACCAGGGCCAGCGTCCGGTCACGCCCCGGAACCAGGCCCGCCCGCACGGCGGCCAGCAGGGTAAGCGCGGGCAGGAAACCGGCGACAGGCACACCGAGGCGGCGCGCGGCGGCGGTGGCGGGGCAATGCCCTTGCTCCAGCGGCAACACCCAGCTTTTGCGTTGCGCGTCCGCCAGGGTTCCGTGTGCAACGGCGGGGCTTGCCGGCTCCGGCGCAAGCGCGGCGGACCAGGTCCGCCAGGCGGTCGGGACCGGCGGCAGCGCAACGGGCTGGCCGCGCTCCTGGGCCAAATGGCCCAATGCCAGGTCGCCCGCCACTATGTGCCAGGAGCTGGCATCCATAACCAGATGGCTTATCGCCAGCCAGAGTGTATTCCGCTGTTGGTCGCGCACCAGGGCAGCCGCCAGCATCCGCCCGGCGGAAGGTTCCAGGCGTTCGCACACGGCGCGCGCGATACTCGCGTTGTCGCCCAGGTGGCTCAGGTCGGCGAGCTGGACTTGGGCCGCGTCTTCGATGGCGGGGAGTTCCAGGTAACTTCCTTGCGTATCAGCCGGATTGACAAGGCGCGCGCGCAACATGGCGTGGCGTTGCAAAAGCGCGTCCAGCAGCGCCTGGATTTCCGCTTCGCGGATGGTGGCCGGTAAAGCCAGCGAAACAACCTGGGCAAAGCGCCGCAATGGTCGGCCCAGGGACAGATAGCGCGCCATCAGCGGCGTGGGGGTGGCTGGGCCGGTGTCTTCAGTATCGTGGACCGGGGCTTTATGGTTCGGGGATGCACCGCCGGCTTCTAGGAGCGGGGCCAGGCGGGCGGCGCAGCGGGCATCGAAAACCTGCCGCGCGGTCAGGGTCAGGCCGTCGCGGCGCGCGAGGCTGACCAGTTTGATGACCGAAATGCTATCGCCGCCCAATTCGAAAAACCCATCGTCAATGCTGATTTGCGCCCGCCCCAGCACTTCCGCCATGAGTCGGCAAAGCTGGTGTTCGAGCGGCGTGCGGGGCCGGCGCCCCTGGGCTGTTTCCAGTCCCGCGGGCATGACCAGGGCGCGGCGGTTGATCTTGCCGTTAGGTAATCGGGGCAAGCGTTGCACGGGAATGATGTATTTGGGGACCAGGTGCGCGGGCAGGGAGGCGGCACAGAGCTGCAACATGGCATCGGTATCTGCGGATGCCGCAGCGCCGGCTCCGGCGGTTTCGATAAAACACAGGAGTTGCAGGGTGCCGGATGCCGAAGGCCGGGCGACCACGGCACAGGGGCGCTGGAGTAGCTTCTCCACCGTGGCCTCCACTTCCAGGGGTTCAACGCGGAAGCCGCGGATTTTCACTTGCTCATCAATGCGCCCGATGTATTCCATGACCCCGCCGGGCAGCCAGCGCACCCGGTCACCGGTGCGATACAGGCGCGCCCCGGGCGCCCCGTGGGGATTGGCAATAAACTGGCTGGCGGTGAGGTCGCCACGGGTAATGTAGCCGCGCGCCAGGCCTTCGCCGGCAATCGCCAGTTCCCCGGCCACGCCGGGCGGGGCGAGCTGGAGGCAGGCATCCAGCACATAGACCTGCGCCCCGCCGACGGGCTTGCCGATATTCGGCGGTTCGTTGGCTGCCGCCTTTGCAATCATGGTATCGACGCAGGCTTCGGTGGGGCCGTAAAGGTTAAACCCGCTGCTGGTTTCCAACGTGAGGATGCGCTCCCACAGCGCTTGCTTCACCGATTCCCCGCCGAAACCCAGGATCGCCGGCACATGGCCGGGCAGGTGCTTTCCGCCGGCGTCGGTCAGCCCGGACTGGAGCCAGGGCAGGACTTCATCGAGCATTCCAGGGGTAAGTTCAATAAAATCCAGGCGCCGCCGGATAATCTCGCGCGCCAGCGCGATAGGGTCTTGCATGACGGTTACGTCAAATACATGCAGCTCGTGGCCATCAAACATCCATAGCGCGGGTTGCCAGGATGCGTCAAAGGCAAATGACCAGGCGTGGCCGACGCGGAACAACTCGCGGCCGGTGTGCCGGGCCGCCTGCTGGTAGAGATCTTCGCGATGGCTTGCGAGCAGGTTAACGAGGGCGGAGTGGGCAACCACCACGCCCTTGGGTTTGCCGCTGGAACCGGAAGTGAAAATCACACAGACCGGATGCGCAGGCTGTAACGGTTCGCGGCGTTCACTATCGCGCAGGTCATCGTCCGCCAACCCCGCCGCCGCCTGTTCCGCCGCCGTTAAGGTCATCAATAATCCCGGCGCGTCAAGCTCGACCGAGCTATCAATAAAGCCCAATCCGGGTTGGGCCAGGGAAATCACGCGCTTGATATAGTCCGCCGGATAGGCCGGATCAATGGGCACAAAAGCGGCGCCCGCCTTGAGGGTTGCAAGCATCGCAACAAACCATTCGGGCTGGCGCGGCAGGGCAATGGCCACCCGATCCTCGGGACCTATGCCGCGGGCAACCAGCCAGCGTGCCAGGCGATTGGCGCGGGCATTCAACGCGGTAAAACTAAGCCCGTTGTTTGCGTCGATACCGCACAGGGCCAGGGCCTGCGGATGCCTGCGTACCGTATTTTCAAACCAGCCCACCAGGGTATCCGCAGCGGCGGGTTGCACCGGCCTCCTGCCCCAGGATTCACGCAACAGGGAATATTCCTCGGGTAAGAGCAGTGAGTGTCCGGCCAAGGGCGCATCGGGCGCCGCCACACATTCGCTGAGCAAACGCGCCAGGCGCCGCAAATGCCTGGGCACGGTATCGGGGCGATAACGCGCACGCCGCCAGGTGGCTTGCAGGTGCAGGCAACCGTCTTGCAACAAGGCATCAAATGAAAGATCGATTTGCGAGGTGCCGTTGAAATGTTTTTGCCATTGCACATCCAATCCTTGCATTGCCGGCGCTGCCATGCCGTGGCTAAGGAAAGTCACCATGGTATCCAGCAAGGGGCTGCGGGATTCACCGCGCGGAATATTGAAATGATCAAGCAGGTATTCGAAGGGCAAATCGGCGTGCGCAAATGCGGCGCGACAACGCGCTGCACATTGCCGCAGCAACTTGCGGAAACTCCAACTGTTGTTCACCGCCAGGCGCAAGGGCACAACATTGCCAAAGTTACCGATAACGCCATGGAGTTCCGGAAGGTTGCGATGGGACGCGATAGTGCCGATGGTGACTTCCGGGGAGCGCACCAGGCGGGTCATCAATAACGCGATGGCGGCGACCAGGATTTCAAAGGGGGTCAAATGTTCCTGCCCGGCAAGTTGGAGCAAGGCTTTTGTTGCGGCGGCATCCAGGGATTCTGTGCACCAGTCTCCCGCCTCATCATTGCCCTGGTTGCGATCAAAATCGGCCGGAAAATCCAAAGGCTCGGGCAAGGGTAAAAGTTGCGATTCCCAAAACGCCAATTCCGACAAGCGCTTTGCCGAAGCCGTTTGCCATTGGAGGCGGTGCCAATGGGCAAAATCAACATATTGCGCGGGCGGCGACGGAAACCGGTCAGCATCCTTATCACTGCCTGGATTGCAAAACAGGTTATAGCCATCGGCAAGTTCACCCGAGAAAACACCAAACGAGGGGCCGTCCCACACAATATGCTGGCCCACCATCACCAGTACGTGGTGTTCGTCGGTTAAGGCAACCAGCAGCAATCGCAGCGGACTTTTGGAACCCAGGTCGAAAGGCGCGGTGCTCGCTGCTTGCGCAAGCGCCGTTAATTGGGTCGCGCGTTTATCCCCGGACAAATTGCGCAGGTCCGCAGTACTCCATTCGGGCGGGAGCTGCGCCAGGATGTGTTGCCGTGCGCTGCCGCTCTCGTCAGTGACATAAATCGTGCGAAAAATACTGTGGCGTTGCGTAATCCGTTCCGCACTTTTTCGCAATGCCTCCCGGTCCAGGTTGCCGCGCAAATGCCAGAGCACGCACACGTTATAAGCCGATGCGGATGGATCGAGCCGGTGCAAAAACCACATCCGTTCCTGGGCGTTGGAAAGCGGCAAAACACTATCCCGGGAAACTGGCGGAATAGTGCGCGCCGGTTCCGCGCCTTTCCCACCTGCATTATTTTCTGGCGAATTTTGTAAGCCGCGCGCTTCAGCCAGGCGTTGAAGCAATTTTCGCCGGATGTCATCGGTAGTCATCATCAGATCCCATTGATAAACAAAGTTAAACGACAATTTATAGCAAATATAAAATTTAATAATAATGATTGTTGTAATCTAAATGATAATTGTTTACTTTTTCAATACATTTAATTCTGTGATACCAGATTGTCGCCAAAACCATTACGGAGAAGCTAAAAATGACTACTGATACATTGGAACCGTTAAAGAGCCTCGCAAATGTCCACAACCAAACCATGGAATATGCAGCGGCGCTCGCTAACAGCGAATTGTTTGATGATTATTTAATTTACGAGCAAGGCGGCGAGTGCTGGTTCGGTGGTGGTGTTGTCCGTTCGGTAACCTTGTTCGCGGATCGAATTGAAACCCGCCAGGGTGAAACCGTCACTGCAAAAAAAATCAACGGCTCTGAACTCTGCCAGGCGCTCGCCAGGGAATTAGCGAGTTGGCAAGGCCAATGGCAAGCAGGTGGTTGGTCTACCTTTGAACTTTCCTACGCGTTAAAAACCCCTGAATTGCTAACCGAAAATGAGCGTGCCGGAAATGTTCCGCTGCTTTACCTGTGCCAGCCCGAAATTTCCGTATCCCTCGGTAAAGGTCCGGTACGTATCCGCTCGGAAAAACCGGGGCTGGAACGGCAAGTACGCGACATTTTAAATCGCGCTCCGGTTTTGCCATCGCTCACTACTGCGGGTGTGGAAATCGCCAATAGCCTGACGTACCAGGATGCGGTGAGCGGCGCGCTGGAAAAAATCCATAACGGTGAATTGGAAAAAGTTATTTTGTCGCGTCGGCAATTGCTGGATTTCACGCCCGATTTCGTCGCGACCTGGCTGCTTGGGCGCCGCAAGAATACGCCGTCGCGTTCGTTCTCCTTGCGCCTCGGCGGTTGGCAGGCAAGCGGCTTTAGTCCGGAGATTGTTTTGTCCGTCGATCCACACGGCCTTGTTACAACAGAACCGCTCGCGGGCACGCGCCGCCTTGATGGCCTGGCCGATGAAGACCTGTCGCGTTTCAATGAGCTTTATAGCGATCCCAAGGAAACCCACGAACACGCTATTTCGGTTCGTTTATCCGTAGAGGAAATGCATGAGGTTTGCGAACCTTCATCGGTTGCGGTGCGTCAATTCATGGAGCGTAAAGTGCGCGGCTCAGTGCAGCACCTGGCTTCAACCGTATGTGGTGAATTGCGCGCTGATTACAACGCCTGGCATGCCTTTGTCAGTTTATTTCCAGCCGTTACCGCCTCGGGAATTCCCAAGCGCGAAGCCTTTGCTGAAATCCGCCGTCACGAGGCAACAAGCCGCGGCCTCTACGCCGGTGCGGTATTGCGTGTTGATCACGATGGCACCCTGGATGCGGCCTTGGTGCTGCGCAGTTTGCTTGGACATAACCAGCAAGCCTGGTTGCAGGCAGGGGCTGGCGTTGTGAGTGCGTCCCACCCGGAACGTGAATTAACCGAGACCACTGAAAAGCTCGGCAGTGTTGCCCCCTGGGTGGTAAAGCTGCCGGTTAATTTGTAATGAACTTTTACAAAAGAACCGCGTTATTAACGTCCAAATAAAAGATAGGCATGAACAATGGATATTTATAAGGAATCAGTAATTTATGACCTGATCGGAGTTGGGTGTGGGCCATCAAACCTCGCCCTGGCCATTGCGCTCGATGCAAAAAAAGAAATCCATCGCGCTCTGAATGTGTTGTTTATAGAAAAGCAATCCAACTATCGGTGGCACGGTAACACTATTACCAGCCAGAGTGATTTACAGATTTCTTTTTTGAAAGATCTTGTGTCATTGCGAGACCCTACCAGCCCTTACTCGTTTATTAATTATTTACACGCGCATGGGCGCCTGGTGGATTTTATTAACCTGGGTACTTTTTTTCCGAGCCGATTGGAATTTAACGATTATCTGTGTTGGGTGGCGAAACACTTTGCACACCAGTGCCAATACGGTGAAGACGTTATTTCGGTGGAGCCGCTGCTGAACCAGGGACGGATAAAATCCGTGAGGGTATTATCGCTGGACACCCAGGGCAGGGAAAAAACCAGGGAAGCGAAATCCCTGGTGGTCAGTGCCGGAGGCACACCTTACATTCCCGATATTTTCCGACCGTTTAAAGAAGATAAACGCATCTTCCATCACGCAAAATATATGGAAGCTATGGCGGATCAGGCCTGCATGGTAGCGGGCAAGCCAGCCCGTGTCGCTATTGTTGGCGGAGGACAAAGTGCAGCAGAAGTGTTTATCGATTTAAATGACCACTACGCCTCTGCGCAGGTGGATTTAATCGTGCGCAGTTTTTCATTAAAACCCGCAGACTCCAGCCCTTTTGTGAACGAGATTTTCTCTCCTTATGCAACGGACCTGGTATTTGGGCAAAATCAGGCGGAGCGGGAGCAGTGGCTGCATGAATATCGACACACGAATTACTCCGCAGTTGATATTCCGATGATCGAGCAGATTTACGGAATATTCTATCGCCAGAAAGTTTCCCAGGTAATGCGCCACACTTTTCGCAGCTCAAGTGTGATAGAAAAAGTGAATGCGACACAACAAGGCGTTCAATTATGTATCCGTAATACCCTTAACGGTGAATTGAACGTTTGTGAATATGACATGGTGATTTTGGCCACGGGCTACCAACGGCAAAAGCATCGGGAAATATTGGCACCTATCGCGGAATATATGGGAGGCTTCGAGGTGGACAGGAATTACCAGGTCAAAACCCATGAACAGTTCCAGGTCCCGATTTTTTTACAAGGATACTGCGAATCATCCCATGGGTTGAGTGATACCTTGCTCTCCGTATTGGCCATTCGCTCCGAAGAGATAGCCACATCGCTCCATGCGGCCCTGGAGAGGACTAAAAAAATCAGCGATCTCAATAAAGTACCGGGGCTGGATACTGTGGGGTCCGTGTAAATCAACTGGATTCAATACAAGGTAGGCTGAGGGAAATGGATTTCTCGATTGTATTCACTTACCGTCAGGTCGCCTGGTGCAGTGAGCTTCACTGTTTTTATATTAACCAATAAGCGGCGCGCCTTTGTTTTTCTGTCCTTGCGGTGCTTACCAAAGGGCCATCCACAAATTTATCCACAGGTTTTGTGGATGGCTGCATTAGTCTGTTGGCGATGTTTTCAACAAACTGGCCGCATAACGCACTTTCAAGGGCGCTGTAGGGATCTGGATTATTCAGCGGTTGTAGCTGCCGCTTTGCCAATGGAATTGCTTGCTGAATTATTCAGGTTATACCAGTCCACATTGCGCGTGAGTGCCATAAACGTACCAAGCATCGCGAATAACAGGATTGCTCCCATTAACAACGCGTAATCTTCAGCGCTGAGTAAACCGTATAGCAAACCATAAAGCAGCGCGAGCGCGGCGGTAAAACCCAGGGCGCGCAAAACGCTTTGCAGTACATAACTCACATAAAAACCAATCAGGCTTACACACGCAGTTGCGGAAACTCCATAAGCAAATGCAAAACCGATATGTTCGGATAAAGAGATTAATAACAAGTAAAAGAATGCCAATGCCAACCCCACCAACGCATATTGGATTGGATGGACCTGCAAATGTTTGAGGATTTCAAACAGGAAGAACCCGGCAAAGGTCAACGCAATAAATAGCAACGCATATTTAATCGCGCGATCACTTTTTACGTAATGGTTAATCGGATCAATCAAGTTGACACCCAGCGTCGTATGCTCAAGGGTTCCGCACTCCTTGTATGCGCTACAGCGCTGGAAGTGTTCCTCCATATTTGTGGAAAAATAACTGGTTTGCCAGCGCGCACTGAAGCCTTTTTCATCGATGCTGCGTTCAACCGGTAAGTAATTCCCGGTAAAACTGGGGTGTGGCCAATCGGAAACCAGGCTGAGATGAGTTTCCTTTCCCAAGGGGCTCAGGTTGAATTGGCCTGTGCCCTGGAGTTGAAGGTCCATCGCAAAGTGATAATGTTGCCCCGCCTGGACAGAATCGAGTTTTATATGTATGCCATTGCCGAGTATCTTTAATTGCGCCCCTGGCTCCGCATCCAATGCTTTTTGGTTCCATAACAAACTCAATGAATTTTCGATGCCGCGAATATCGCTGATGCCCAGGGCGATATAAGCGGGCTTGAACTCGTAATGCCTTACTTCATCGCCCAAGCCAAATGCGGGTGGCAAGGTAAACTTGCCGTCGATGGTATTTTTTGCATGGTAAAGGTGCGCGCGATATATGCCGCGTTTGCGTAATTCGGTGTTCATAACCGAATTTACCCTGAGCAATTCGGGCAAAAAATATAATTCGCCATCAACCTGCTGCGCTTCGGTGATTTTTTCTTTCTTATCATTCACGGTGGTGATGTATTCGGTTTTGCGATAGGGCACGACCAGCACCGGACCGGTCAGGGTTTGGCTATAACTGGAACTCCGGGCGATATCGCTCACTACGCCTTCGCTGTAGCGCTGGCGTTCGTCAATGGAGCTGCCAATCATCGCGATGGGGATTAATAGCAATACCATCAGTACACCGATGGTCAGTAATTTAAACAGCAGCGACTTTTTCATAGGTTTCTCCTCGTAAGTTGGGTGAACCTATGATCGCTACTGATGGTGGGTTTTGCAGGGAGGGAATATGGAGTTTATAGGGAGAAGCGATGGTGCATGGCTGGCGCAATATTTTCGGGGAGTCATCTAGCGCGGAAAATGCAAGGTTGCGCGTACACCGTCTTCGGTGTTCTCCAAGCGCAATTCCCCATGGTGCAGGTTCATGACCTCCTGCACAAAACTTAAACCCAGGCCGGTGCTTTTGCGACCGGTGGATGGGCGCGGTAATGAAAAGAAACGCTCGGTCAGGCGCGCCTTTGCATAATCGGGAATCGCTTCACCCTGGTTGGTCACGCTGATTATCCAGCTTTTATCCGCGGCGCGCGTTTCCAATTGGACCAGGCTGCCATCAAGTGCGAAATCCAGTGCGTTATCCAGCAGGTTTAATATCGCCTGTTCAATGAGAAAACGTTCGCCGTAGACTTCCGCGTTTTCATCCAGGTTCAATTGCAGCTCGATATGCTTGCGCGAAACGGGTGCGGAACGGGTATCCAATAGCGATTCGATCAAGGGTTTAAGCAGGACTTTTTGGGGCGAATGTAAACTTTGCTGTTGTTCCACCAACGCCAGGTTAAGTAATCGTTCAATTAATTGCTGTAACCGCAAACTTTCTGAATCGATATTGGCAAGGAATTTTTGCCGTTGATCGTCACTCATGGGGGTTTGCAATAATTCACTGGCCGCGCGAATACCGGCGAGCGGGCTTTTTAATTCATGGGTAAGGGTTTGCACATATTGTTCGATATAGGCTTTGCCGTCCAACTGGATGCGCATGGATTCAAGTGCCTGCGCCAATTGCCCCAATTCGCCGCTGGAAATAAATCCGGGTTTTAAGACAGCGCGTTGGCCCTGGCTTACATTTAACGCATATTCACGTAAACGACGTAATTCCCGGCTAAGCCACCAGGAAAACGCCGCCCCGGAAATAAGCCCCAATAAAATTAACGCAGCGCCGAGCAACCCCAGGCGACGCTGGGTGCGATCTATATAGGGCTGCACACTGCGGTTGGGTTTGGCTACCGACACCACGCCGATAATGTTCCCTTCATGCGTAATAGGCGCCGCAACATACATGACACTGGAGCTTTCATCACCCTGGGCTTCCAGGGTAGAGCGAGCACCGTATTTTCCTTGCAAGGTGAGGTAAACGTCATTCCAGCGCGAATAATCCTGCCCCACCGCAATATCGCTGGAGTCCAGCAACACTGTACCTTTGCCATCCGTAACATAGATGCGGTGATTAACCTGTTGCTTGTTGACGCCCCAAATGGTCGCGTTGGGTTGGCGGCGTCCATACGCCTGGAGGATGTCACGGATACGCGGCGATTGCAGTTGGTTTTCCAGTAAGGGTTCGCGCAAAAATTCTGCCAGTAGGTTGGCGGTGTCCACCAACGTTTCTTCGGTAGATTGGCGCACACCGGGGCGGATTTCATCCATTACTGTGCGCAGTACGAAATAGCCGCATAAGATTACAAACAACAGGTAAACAATAAAAATACGCGCACTCAGGCTCATGACGTTTTCCTATTTGATGTGTTCCGCTTGTTAGCCATTCCATTTGCATTTTTTATGGTTTTAAGGGTGATTCTTTAGTGGTTGATAGGCATAACCAAACCCGCGATGGGTTTTAATCGGTTCGGCATCCGCTGCCACCACCCGCAACTTTGCGCGCAGGGTTTTGATATGGCTGTCAATATTACGGTCGTAACCGGCATCCGGGTTAATGCCGACTGCATCGAGTAATTGTTCGCGACTAAAAACCCTGCCAGGTTGATTTAAGAGTGTTTGCAATAAAGAAAATTCCAGGCGGGTGAGGTTCAAGGCATGTTGGTGATAAAAAATTATTTTACGGTTGTCATCAATAAAAAATTCATGCGCACCAACATGCGATGTGATTTTTTCGGGTGCTGTCGCAAAAACGGTCCGGGTACGCTTGAGGATTGCCTTGACGCGCGCCGCCAATTCGCGCGGACTAAACGGTTTAACCACATAATCATCCGCACCTATTTCCAGCCCGACCACGCGATCCAGTTCCGCGCCGCGCGCCGTTAAAAAAACTACCGGCACGTCGGAAAATTTCCGCAGTTGCTTACAGGCTTCAAACCCGGTGGCGTCCGGCAATCCGACGTCCATTATCACCAGGTCCACCGGTGTGGTTTTTAAATAATCGATAGCTTTGTGTGCCAGCATTTCCCAATGCGTGGAAAAACTTTCGGCCTGGAGCACAAACACCAGGCTTTCCGCAATGGATGGTTCATCTTCGAGGATTAGTATGTGGGGCATTTACCTTGAGTTCCGACCTAAGGATGAAAAGCTTAGGAGAATGAATGCAGGCCATTAAACCTGCATTTTGTCACATGGTAAATCCTTGCTTTGATGCTAATCAAGCAATAATGCGTACCCCGGATGGGGTTGTTGCTACAGTTTCCGAATGTATGGCTAACGCGAATAGAGCGTGGTAAGTACCGCAAAAAATAAATAGAAACAGGGAATTATCGCCACCAAAAATGCAAGGCTCCTGAGTTTGTCCAGGTTCGCCAGGTAGAAAACCCCGTGCAGCAAGCGCGCTATAAGGACAATGAATGCCGCTTCGGCCAGGTAAGTAATTTCAACCCGGGATGCGGCCACAGCCAATAATGCGGCGCTGTAAATGATAAGGGCTTCCCACGCGTTTTGTTGTGCCGCAACCGCACGTGCGCCCGGGCCTTGTAATTGCGCGTATTGCTCGCGTGGTTGTTTATTATCGTAGTTGCCTAATTGCTTCTGGCGATAGTAACCGGAAATCAATGCCATGACATAGGGTAGGGTACATAAGCATACTAAAACGACAATGGCGGTTCGCATGGATTTATTCCTCTCACTGGCTGCAAATAAACATACGCTATTTGGAGTCGTCTTCTGCAAGAATTCTCCGTGGGTTTTCCATGTCCCGGCATAACCACTATTTATTACTGAACGAAACGATGGGACCTGTCGTCTAATCGTCAGCACAGTGTTACGGGTGGGTACTCCAATGGCATCACGAATTTATACGCATAAGTTGGCAGTTATTATCGCCGGCGTAATATTGTTACTGCTGGTGGCCATAGCAACAGTAATTATATTTTCAGAATCCATAGTACGCAGGTTAATGGAAGGTAAGGGAAGCGAGGTTACCGGGCGGGAGTTGCGTATTGATGGCCCGGTTGTTATTGACTGGCATTGGACTTATACCCAGGCTCGTGCCACTCGCATTCGCCTCGCCAATGCCACCGGATACCGGGAGCCAAATATGGTTGCGGTGGAGGAATTGGCAATCAGTTTCAAACCGCTTGGGCTGTTGCGCGGCAAAATGGAAATTGGCACAGTTATTATAAAAAAGCCGGTGATTATCCTTGAGCGTAAATCACTGGAGGATAATAACTGGACGTTTTCCACTGCAAATAAAGGCGATGAAACGGTCAATGACCAGGACCGGCCCAAATTCCCGCTAATCGAACGGCTCCAGGTCACCGAAGGAAATATTATTTACCGCGATGCAATAAGGAAAATGAATCTCGAATTGACGCTGGATTCGGTGAGCGGCACGGATGACGTTGATTCCAGTCAGCAGATAAAACACGAGTTCACCATAACGGGTAAAGGCGATTTACAAAACCATCCATTTACATTGCAGGCGTCGGCGGGTTCGCTGGAAACCTTGCGTGATCCGGGGGCAGATTTTCCACTGGACATTGAAATAACCATGGATAAAACCCGCGTGGAAATGAAAGGAATCTTTAAGGACCCGTTTAGGTTTAGCGGTGTCGATGCGAGTTTAAAAATTACCGGCGATAACCTGGCGGACCTGTTTTACCTCACCGCCATTCCTTTGCCTCCCACCCCACCGTATCGCCTGGAAGGACAACTGACAAAACAGGACAGTGTGTGGGGTTATCGCGAATTTACCGGTGAGGTAGGCGGAAGTGATTTGTCGGGCAACTTGTCCTATGACATCGGTGGCGCGCGCGGCTTTCTCCGGGCGGACCTGCTGTCCAATGTATTGGATAGCGCCGACCTTGGGGGCTTTATCGGTTTGCCCCCACCGCTTGATGATGAAAAGGCAACGCCCGAGCAAAAGCGGGCGGCAGCGGAAAAGGAAGCAAGCCCCCGTTTGATTCCGGATGTACCGCTACATGTGGAGCGCCTGCGTGCAACCGATCTGGATGTAAAATTAAACGCAAAAAAAATCAATGCGCCTAATGTGCCGTTTAAAGGCATGGAAGTTCGATTTAATCTGCGCGACGGGCAATTAACGCTGGACCCGCTCAAGGTTATCCTGGCGGATGGTACCCTGGATGGGGTCATTAATATCGATGCCCGCCCCGATATTCCCCCCATGAAAGCACAGTTGAATTTGCGCAACCTCAGCCTGGGGCGGTTTTTTGATAACACCCGTTTCGCTAATACGACTAAAGGTTTTTTTGGCGGGAAGGTAGCATTGGCGGGTACCGGCGCATCGCTTGCCGATGTCCTCGCAACCAGCAATGGGGAACTGGCGCTTATCATGTCCGGTGGCCAAATCAGTCGGTTATTAATTGAGGCATCGGATATCGATATTGGCGAAGCCTTGCCATTATTTTTAGGCAAGGATAAATCCACGAACATTCGGTGCGGTGTTTTGGATTTCGCTGTGCGGGACGGTATGTTGAAATCAAAAACATTGGTATTGGATACCGGGGATTCACTGCTGGTCGGCAGGGCCGATATCAATTTGAAGGAAGAAAAAATCAATGCGCGGCTGGATGCAAAACCCAAAGACCAAAGCCTTCTGTCGGCGCGAATTCCTATTACGTTATCTGGCGACCTGAAATCCCCATCCATTGGGCTTGACCCTGAGCGGACAGGGGCACGGAGTGCTGCCGCAATCGCCCTAGGAACATTGCTCACACCGTTTGCTGCGCTGCTTGCGTTTGTTGAACGTGGCGATGCGGAAAACGTGGACTGCCATGCACTCATTGCCGCCACAAAATAAACCCATGCCAATGTATGGATGGGGTATCCAAAACCTGGCATTGAACTGCTCGATCCAAAAATCCTTGGGCTATTAAAAGTTATTGAATGACTGGAATCGTTGAACTAAAGGGATTTTGGAAAAACTAAAAAATAGAATGCAATTTCATTTCCAAGAGGGTTAAAACATGAGCCAGCATCCCCAACAACGCAGCGAAAAAACTCACAGCACCAGCAAATCCAAAAAAACAGGGAACCTTGGCAGTGGCCACGGAAATGCGTCGGAGTCAGGGCGTAAAGGCGGTAAGACCACCCACGGCCGCAATTAACGCGTTAGGTTAAAATTCCTATGAAGGAAATAATTATGCCGCAGAAGCCGATCAAGCAGATTATTGTCGCCTGCGCAGTGTTGATATTGACGTTCCTTACCGGGTTTGTAACCGGCGGAATCCAGAAAACCTATCAACCTGAAGATTGTAACAACACCCTGCGTGAAAAAAGCGGTGCGCCCGCTATGAACCAGGACGCCCGGTAACAGGAATAAACGGGCGTAACGCTAACCCGCTTTTTCCAATTCGCGTTTGGTTGCAATTAACGCGCTGATTTTCTTTTCAAGCGTATTGAGGGAGATAGGTTTGGTGAGGTACCCGTCAAACCCGGCTTCCATTGCTTTTCGAATATCTTCTTCCTGGCCGTAACCCGAAATAGCTACAACTATTAAATCCTGGTCGGTACGTCGAATCACTTCCACCACTTTATATCCGTCAATATCCGGTAAACCTATGTCCATCAACACCACATCAACGTTTTCCTGCGCGAGGATACGCAAGGCATCCGCACCCCGATAAGCCACGGTCGTTTGGTGGCCCAGGGTGTTTAATAGCAATGCGAGGGAATTGGTGGCGTCCACGTTGTCATCAGTCAGCAGGAATTTCATGGAGGCCAGTTCAACGCTTGCGGCTTGCGGCACAACGGATTGCACCTCGGGCATCAGCGGCAGCCGTATCGAAAACCGCGACCCCTTACCCAGGCCATCACTATGCGCAGTAATGGCGCCGCCATGCATCTGCATAATCGTCCGCACTACGGACAAACCAATTCCCAGGCCACCCTGGCTTCGGTCGATGGAAGTATCAACCTGCGTAAAGAGTTCAAAAATTTTTTCAATCATGGAGTGCTCAATACCAATCCCGGTATCGGTTATGTCGATCACCGCCTCGCTGTCGTGTTGATATGCCTTGATTTTTATTTGGCCACCGTGCTCGGTGTATTTGGTGGCGTTGATGATGATATTAATCAGGCTTTGCGCCAGCCGTGCAAAATCCCCGTTGACAATTAAATGCGCCTCATCGCAGTCGTAGAACAGGCGAATCCTTTTTTCCAAAACCCCAACACTGGTGGATTCGATTGCAAATTTTATAGCCTGGTCCAGCAACACCGGCCCCATTTTTAATTCCATCCGCCCTTGTGAAATTCGCGACACTTCCAGTAAATCGTCCAGCAAACGGGTGAGCTGGACGACCTGCCGTTTAATAAGGTCACCGAGCGAATGGGACATGGAACCATATTGCGCGGTTTGCATTAATAGTTCGCTGGCATTACGGATAGGCGCGAGCGGATTGCGCAGTTCATGTGCCAGCATAGCCAGGAACTCATCTTTACGGCGATCCTGCTCCTCCAATGATTGTTGCAGCAGGATCCTTTCGGTGACGTCGTAGCCATTGGCAAATATACCCGTGACCTCGCCATCGGCGTTGTGGATGGGTTGCAAGACAAAATCCAGGTAATGTTTATGCCTATTATTTTGCGCGTCAAAAAGCGCTATGGGCGCGGCATGTCCGATATGGGATTCACCGGTGGTGTAAACCTGGTCCAGTAAATCACCCAGGCCCTGTTGGTAAACTTCCGGCAATACCTCCTGTAACTTTTTATTGGCGATCTCCCTGCCCCCGAGCAAATCGTGGTAGCGATGGTTTGCATATTCATGAATGTGGTCCTTCCCTTTGTACAGGCACATAAATGACGGTGAATTGGTAAATAGTTCGCGCCAGCGCGCCTCAGCCTCACGATGCCGTTGTTTTTCCAGAACAATGTGCGTGGTTTCTGTGAGTATCAACAATACCCCGCCCACGTTATCAGGTGCGGTCTCATCGTAGATAGGGTCATAACTGTAGGTCCAGTAAGCTTCTTCCAGCCGGCCATTGCGGGTGATGGGAATAAAATGATTTTCACACCACACATTTCCTTCACCGCGCATCACTTTTTCAATGGCGGGGCCAATGGTTTCCCAAATTTCAGCCCAACAAATACGCCCTTCTTGCCCAAGTGCGCTCGGATGCCGGTCGGGTCCGATGGAAGGATAGTAAGGGTCATTGTAAAACTGGATTAAATCCGGCCCCCACCAAATAAACATAGGGTGGCCTGATGACAGCATAAGCCTGATGGCGGTTTTAAGTGCACGCGGCCATGTGGAAGGGTTACCCAGGGAAGAATTATTCCAATCGTATTCGCGAATACGTCGCCCCATCTCCCCTCCGCCGGACAGGAAACTATGGTTATTCGAAGTCTTATGCATGGATTCAGCCTTGAACAAAAAAAGGGCGGGTAGCGGCATCAGGATGGCCGGTATGGGGCATCTCGGTTTGAAAAATTTTCAAAATTAAAGGTATAGACGCCCGGCTTTACACAATCAACGCCAGTTGAAGCTTTTTTCACAATCGCCGCGCCCGGTTTGGCAATATCAAAGGCAATGGTTTGATTATCATTGAAACAGCCTCATTACCCACGAAAAAAGTGTTTAAAAACAATAATTTCCGCGTCAATGCAACATAAAACGAAAAAGGTAGATTTTATGGTGGGGACGCTAAGCAATTTGTTAGCCAAAACGGAGATTGGCAGCATTTCACAATTCCTGAATGTTTTTTTTCGCGCCCACCGCGTTGGTATAGAACTGGCTTGGTAACGCTTAAATCACTGCCGGAATCGGATAGATTCCGTCCGATCTGTTTAGGCACGTAAGTGCAATCACATAACTTCAATGAATTTAATTATTAAAAATGGTTAAAGGTATTGCCATCGGGGATACCTATTGCCAGGTATAAGTGGAAATTAACAAAGGGTCTTGGGGATCATGAAAAGGTTAGCGCTGCTGGATTACGGACGATTTTTTGCGGTCATCATCGTTGTGCTGTTTCATTACACATTCAATGGCATCGCGAACGGGAAAATCAGTTCAATCAGCCACATCCCATCGGTAATTGCATTTACCAAATACGGTTACCTGGGGGTGGAACTGTTTTTTATGATCAGCGGTTATGTCATCTTCTTTTCTGCCCGCAATGCAACTGCCGCCAAATTTGCGGTGAGCCGGGCACTCAGGTTGTATCCCGCCTACTGGTTTGCTGTGCTATTTACGTCATTGTTCGCTTTGCATTACGGTGGCGATTTAATGTCTGTGAACCTCGCGCAAATCCTTGCCAACTTATCGATGCTGCAATATTACCTGGGCATTCAACACGTGGACGGTGTCTACTGGACATTGGTTTACGAAATTACCTTTTACGCCGCAGTGTTTTTCCTACTGTTCTGCGGATTCAGGGAAAAATTGAATTCAATTTTCATTTGCTGGCCAATCTTATTTTTTATCGGCATTTTACTGAAAATCCAGCATATGCCGTTCATGGGAAATTATTATTATTACTTTTGTGCTGGTGCGTTATTCGCAATCCTTAAGGAAAGATTCACTTGGCCAGCCATGTTAAGCCTGCTGGTTTCGTATGTTTGCTGCATCGTATTTTCCACCGGCAATGCAGGGTTTTTGACACAGTCAAAGGGCATTGAATTCTCACCGGTGGTGATCGGTGTAGCCATTAGCCTGTTTTTTATCTTGTTCGCCTGCCAGAACCTTCCTAAGGCCCAATCCCTTCGCTTGCCGTTTTCTGGAATTGCCGGTGCGCTCACTTATCCGATCTACCTGATCCACGCCCACTTCGGGTATATGTTGATCAGTAAATTTGCGACTGAAGAAAACAAGGTTTTAATCTATGTGATGACTTTTTCATTGGTACTCGCCATTGCATTCTTTATTCACAAGGTTATTGAGGTACGTTTTGCACACGTTTGGAAAAATCTCTTTATTTCAACAGTGGGGCGTTTTGTGGATTTCCTGCAAGGCATTTCATCCGGCATCCGCATTGCGTATATCAATCGAACTTCTACCCGCATCGAATAAGCAATGCGTATAACAATGTCATTCCGTTGTTAGCCCTGTACTGCGAAATTAGACAAGCTATTAAGGCGGCAGCGGCCGCCTTTTAACTGTGTCATCGAATGATTTTTTTACGTTTTAGTAGCCTTAATGAAACTGTCCATCGGTAAAGATGCCTAATAGTTACCAGCCTCAATAGGCTCGGTAATAGATGCGGAGTCTTAACCATGAAGTATTTATGCATCGGATATTTTTCTCCCAGCTTATCGGCATCCCATCCAGACGTTGAAATCCATAAAGCAGTGAGTGAATGTGAGCCGCATTTAAAAAACCTCCATGCGTCAGGGAAATTAATTGTTGACCTTGGGGTTGAAAAGGATACGTATAGAATCTTCCGTGAAAATGGCGAACAAAAAAACCAGGAAGTGCTTTTATGCGCAGATAAAATGATCGGCAGCGTTACTGTGCTGGATGCCGAGACCATCCAGGAAGCCCTGGAGCTGGCAAAGCTCCATCCCGCAGTCCAGGTTGCCACAGGAGAATACCTGGGGTGGGAACTGGAGGTACGGCCCATCCACCGTTTTGAATTAAAATTGCTGGACAATTAACCCTGCCATCTGCCTGATTACAGGGAATGCGTAATCCATCGATTGCTTTCTATCATCCGCTCTTTCTTTTTATGGTTGCGATTCATTTGGCAACTTATACACCGAATGGATAAGTTTGCTCCTCACCTTTAATCCATTCCGAAACCGGATCCAGTGGCTCCAATGCAGATGTTGTATCCAGATGGATTACCCAGTCAAACTGGCGCGCAAGCTGCGTATAAAAATAATGGCTGCTGCGCTCGGTTTCAGGTAAATAAAGTACGCCAATAGCGCGCTGTAACAGCGGTGAGGCGAATAAATCCGCAGCTTCTCCCTTCATTGGCAACATAAATACAGGTATATCCGTATTATGAAAAAGCGCTTCGACGCTACCCTCCAGGGCGAGCCTTATCCGTTTGCATTCCGCCGGCGCATCCCACTCGGATGCCGCGGTAACCCTGCCGCTATAGGTTGTGAAACCAACCAGGGCACAGGAATTATTTTTTTCACGTACCAATTGGCCAAGGTTATGTTGATGTCGGGAACCCATATAAGTAGCGCGCGCATCACCAACGTGCGAGTTATGCGCCCAAACAACCACCCTGGCGGGCGATTTTTTTTGACGTGACAGAAATTCCTGCAAGTTAAATAGCGTCTCCGTCATGTGGGAATCGCGCAGGTTCCAGGTATTGGTACGATTATCAAACATCTGCCGATAGTAATGCTCGGCGTTTTTTATCAAACGCGCATTCTGTTCCGCTTCAAATAAATCGTCTTCCGCCGCAGCATCGCCTTGTTTTGCATATGTCACCGAACGCTCGCGCATGGATATTAATAACGCTATGACCTCGCGCTCGCAGGAATGCCGGTAACCGAGTTTTACCCAGTATCCATATGCCTGGGGTTCATCCACATGATCCAGGCATTTAAAAAGGTTACGCGCTTGCTGTGCAGCTTCCGGGTCCACCTGGTCAAGGTATTCAAGCACCGCAGCGATGGATTCATACAAACTGTACATATCCAATCCATAGAATCCCACCTGTTGCTCACGTGCGAGTCCTTCATTGTGTTGACGTAGCCAATCAACAAATTCCAACACTAACGTATTGCGCCACATCCACAATGGAAAACGTTTGAAGTCACCCAGCGCTTCGATAGCGGTTTTATCGGTTCCCTGCCCACGCACATAGCGATTAACGTGGAAAGCGCTGGGCCAGTCACCTTCAATGGCAATTGCAGAAATCCCCTGGTCACGAATAAGCTGCTTGGTTATATCGATACGCGCTTGATAAAACTCCGCCGTGCCGTGGGTTGCCTCGCCCAATAAAATAAAATTGTGACCGCCAAGGTAATCAGCCAGTTCTTGATAATCCGCTACACCAGACTTCTGCCTGACGGGCAGGGCGTTCCGTTTAATCATCTCGATGAGTTTTGTTGTGTTGCTAACCATGGCCCCAGCTCCACTGTAAAAATAATCCGACCGTGATTTAAATTAAACAGCGCGTTTTAACTCGCGCGACCAGGCCCGCTCCAACAAGGTTTTGACTTCCCCATCGCTGACTTGCGGAAATTCGCGATACCATTTGCTAACAGCGAAGAAGGGCTCCGGTGTCGCAAGGCAAACAACACCATCTACCAATTGCTGCAATTGCTCCAGGGTGTGTAAGGGGCCTACCGGAACGGCAATAACAATTCGCGCTGCGCCGCGTTGCTTCACCGCATCAATCGCAACACGCATGGATGCGCCCGTCGCAAGGCCATCATCTACCAACACAACGGACCTACCGTTTATCAGCGGGTCTTTACGTGAACCGCGGTAAGCACGCTCGCGACGGATAAGCTCTGCCGTTTCTTCGCGTAAAACATTGTCTATTGCCGCTGGGCTTATTTGGTTGTAAGCAATCAATTCTTTATTAATGAACTGAACACCGCCACTGGCAATAGCGCCCATAGCCACTTCAGGTCGCATCGGCATTCCCAATTTACGCACAATCAGCACATCCAACTCTGCCTCCAGGATTACCGCAATTTCGTAAGCGACGGGTACTCCGCCACGCGGTAATGCAAGCACCAACAAATTATCACGGGGGTCGAGTTCAATCAGTTGCATGGCAAGCGCCTTGCCTGCATCGCTGCGATTGGTAATGGGAATATTCATAAAAAACTCCAGCGGCTTCGCTGCAACGACACGTCGTAAATGTAAAAGGTGTTGCAGCTTTGACTCTGGGTTTAAACGCAGGTTTCGGGGTAGTAAGGCTGTTATAAAAGAAAAATTTTGGCACCGAAAAATGGTTTAACGAAGTTAATGGTTTCGGCTTATCCAACAAGAATCCTGTGCAGATATCTTCGTTCACTTCAGCGCTATTTCTGGTTCAGGCCTTAACTCCTCGCAGCATTAAAAAAAGGCGAAATTTCAAGGTTTCGCCTTTTAATTGCCTCTCGTCATTAATAAATACAGCTACTCTCCTGCAATATTTTCCTGCATTCCTCGTTGTTCCTTCACCTGTATATCAATCCTGTTGAGGATAGCCGCAATGGCATTGATCGCCTTCTCGGGCAATTTCACACGCCCCTGCATTTGCTCGAACAGTACCTCCAACAAACACGCCTGATACCAAAATTGATAAATTTCATCTTCCTCCGTCTTGTTGGGAAAGGGCTGCGCAATCGCGGTTAAAAATTTTCCCTGGGGTGAATGAATTTCAAGGCGGGATTGTTGGTAGAACGTGTATTGGAATTGATCGAGTTTAATAACGCAG
>CAMLKG010000038.1 GCA_946480695.1 uncultured Cellvibrio sp. | reverse complement strand
TGGAGAAAGTATCCGTAACCGTACCGCCATTGCCATCGCTGGCAATGACATCAATTGAGATAGTTCCTACATCGCTATTAGCAGGCGTACCGCTGAAAGTGCGTGTTGCCGCATCGAAACTTAACCAGGATGGTAGAGCGCCTCCACCGGCAAATTGAACGGAATACACCAGTACATCGCCGCTATCCGCATCTGCAAACGTGTTGGAAGCAAACTGGAAATTAAACGCAGTATCTTCGGTTGCGTTTTGATCGGGGATGGCGTTTGCAACAGTGGGCGCATCATTGACCGGGTTTACAGTGATATTGACAATATCCGAATCTGTTTGCGTTCCACCGCTCCCTGTATTACCGAGATCGCTGGTGACAATGGATAAAACCGCCGCACCCGTGTAATTCGCCGTGGGGTTGTAAGCCAGGGTCGCCAGCGCATTGTTAATCGCCGCCAACGTGCCGCTAAACACCAGGTTGGAATCGGCGGTGCCATCACCGGTGGTGAAACTCAACCCCGCTGTGCCTGCAAGCGTTAGGGTACCATTAGTTACCGACAGGGTAATTTCCAGGTTGCCCGATCCTGCATCCACATCACTAACCTGGATCTGGTTGCCATTGCCGGCGCTAAAGACCAGGGCGGTATCTTCATTGGTGGATTGCGCGCCCGGAACACTGTTGGCCGGGGCATCATTCGCTGCCGCTATCAGGATATTGGCTGTATCGCTACCCGTTGTTGTACCGTCATTGGCGGTGATGGTTAACACTACGCTGGCCGGGGGGGTATCGCTGGTATTGCGGTAGGTGAGGGTTGCGCCATTGTTACCCGCCAGGAAATTATTCAGCTGCGCCTGGGTACCGGTAATTACCAGGGTATCGGTTCCGTTGCCGGATGAAACCACTACCCCACTGGTCCCCCCATTTGCCGTTAACTCGCTGGCGCCCGCCGCAGTAAGGGTGATGGTCAATGCATCACCATCAATGTCATTTACCGTGATGCCCGTACCGTGCAAATTCAATAGCGTTTGTTCAGTCGCGTTGTAGCTGGCCGGCGCTATGGCGACTGTGGGGGCATCATTGGTATTGGCGACGGTTATGTTAAAACTGTCGCTGGCACTGCCACCATGGCCATCGCTGGCAATAACCTCAACGGTGATGGTGCCTACTTCACTGTTCGTGGGAGTGCCGCTGAAGGTCCGGGTCGCGGAATCAAAACTTAACCATGAAGGCAAGGGGCTGCCCCCTGATAATTGCGCGGTGTAAGTGAACGTATCGCCAACATCCACATCGCTAAAGGTGTTGGAAGCAAATTGGAAATTAAACGCGGTATCTTCGGTTGCGTTTTGATCGGGAATTGTGTTGGCTACTGTCGGCTCGTCGTTGGTGTTGGCGATAGCAATCGTAAAGGTATCGGTAACCGTACCGCCATTGCCATCACTCGCAATAACGTCAATGGATACCGTACCCACATGGGCATTTAATGGCGTACCACTGAAAGTACGCGTCGCCGCATCAAAACTTAACCAGGATGGCAAGGCACCGCCACCGGCCAGTTGCGCGGAATAAGTCAGGGAATTACCCACATCCTGGTCCGCGAAGGTATTGGCGGCAAAGGTGAAATTAAACGGGTTATCTTCCGTCGCATTCTGGTCGGGGATTTGATTGGCCACCGTGGGCGCGTCATTGGTGTTGGCGACAATAATGTCAAAGGTATCGGTGGCCGCCACACCGCCATTGCCGTCGTCCGCGGTGACCTTAATTGAAACTATTCCTACATTACTGTTGGCGGGTGTACCGGAAAATGTCCGCGTCGCCGCATCGAACGTTAACCAGGAAGGCAAAGGGCTGCCATCGGCTAACGTTGCCGTGTAAGTCAGCGTATCGCCAACATCCGCATCGGTGAAAGTGTTAGCGGCGAACTGAAAGTTAAATGCAGAATCTTCCGTCGCATTCTGGTTGGAAATCGGGTTCGCCAATACCGGATCGGTATTTGAGCCGCTCGCGACCTGGAATGCCAAATCGCGTCCTGCGTCAGGCACACCACTGTCATATACCAGGGTGCCGTCCGGGTAGGCATCAGCGTTATGGATACCCACCGCAATCAACCCATCCGTACCATCGGATTCCACCTTGATGTAATAGACAACGGAATCGTCCAACACCTTATCGGTGAAATCAAAAGCCTCCCAGGTCAAGGAGGTGGCCAGATCATTCGATGACATAGTGGCCGTACCCACCACCGTTGCACTGTTATAGGCACCGGCAAGCAAAGTGACCGTAATGGTTTGCGCCGCGGCGGCGGGATCTTTTTGCAATTGCAAAATAATCGAATCGATGGTGTAGGTACCGGTGCCAAAATCATTGGTAAAGGACTGGTAGATCGCCTGGCCCGGAGACAGCACCTGGGAATCCGTCGTCGGACCGGACGAATCGATAATCGAATTGGTTGAGCCCACGTTCTGGACCACGATATCGAAATCATGGGTGGTAAAACTGCCGCTGCCATCGGTTGCGGTTACACGCACGGTGATAGTGCCCACATCGCCATTGGATGGCGTACCGCTAAAGGT
The DNA here is from genome assembly GCA_946480695.1 of uncultured Cellvibrio sp. The sequence continues at coordinate 33,191 of CAMLKG010000038.1, read as the reverse complement.
ACGTGTCGCGGCATCAAACTGTAACCAACCCGGCAGGGGTAAGGCACCGGCTAACTGCGCTGTATAGGTTAGGGTATCGCCGGCATCCGGGTCATTAAAAGTATTGGTGGGGAATGAAAAATTAAATAATGCATTTTCCGTTGCGTTTTGATTGGCAATGGGATTGGCCACTACCGGCGCATCGTTGGTATTTGCGACCTGGATATCAAAGGTATCGGATACGGTTGCGCCAGCACCATCATCGGCTGTAACCCGGATGGAAATGGTACCCACATCACCGTTCGCCGGTGTGCCACTGAAGGTACGTGTGGCGGAATCGAAATTCAGCCAGGCCGGCAAAGCGCTGCCGTCCGCCAGTGTGGCGGTGTAGGTAAAAGTTGCACCCAGATCGCCATCACCAAAGGTATTTGCCGCGAATTGGAAACTAAAGGGGGAATCTTCGGTCGCGTTCTGGTTGGGAATGGTCGCGTTAACGAAGGGCGCATCGTTAACATTGTTAATCACCAGGTCAAAGGTGTCACTCACAGTCCCGCCATTGCCATCGTTCGCGATTAAACGGATGCTCAGGGTTCCCACGTCCGCATCGTCGGGTACGCCACTGAAGGTGCGGGTCCCGGCGTTGAAACTCAACCAGGCAGGCAAGGGATTCCCGTTCGCTAACTCTGCCGTGTAAGCCAGGCTATTACCATCCTCATCGTTAAACGTGTTGGCTGGAAAGGTAAAGCTGTAAAAATCTTCTTCATCGGTCGCTTGGTCGGAAATGGGGTTGGCCACCGTGGGGGCGTCATTGGTGTTGGCAACAACTATATCGAACGTGTCGGACACCGTACCGCCGTTACCATCATCCGCGACCACTTCAACCGATACGGTGCCGACATCGGCATTGGCGGGGATACCGCTGAAGGTGCGGGTGGCCGGATCAAAACTTAACCATACAGGCAACAGGCCGCCGCCCGCGAGTTGCGCAGTATAAGACAGTGTATTGGCTTCCGTATCGGAAAAGGTGTTCGCTGCAAACTGGAAGTTGAAGGCAGAATCTTCCGTGGCATTCTGGTTGGGAATGCTGTTGGCAACCGTCGGGGCATCGTTTACGGCATTTACCGTGATGTTGACCGTATCGGTATCCGTGAGCGTGCCGCCAGTCCCGGTATTCCCCTGGTCGCTGGTGGTCAGGGTGAGCACAGCCGAACCGCTGTAGTTGGAAGTGGGGTTGTAGGTCAGGGTGGAAAGCGCGTTATTGATATCTGTGCGCGTACCGGTGAATACCAAGTCCGTATCTGCCGTGCCGTCACCGGTGGTAAAAGTCAGTCCCGCAGTACCCGCCAGGGTCAGGGTACCGTTGGTAATCGACAAGGTAACCTGCATGGCGCTGGAACCGGCATCCGCATCGGCTACCTGGACCTGGTTGCCATTACCCGCGCTGAACACCAGGGCTGTGTCTTCGTTAGTGGCTTGCGCCCCCGGTACCGAATTGACCGGGGCATCATTGACTGCGGTGATATTGATAACCGCGGTGTCGCTGCCGGTCAGGGCACCATCGCTGGCGGTAATGCTAAGGGTGACACTTGCCGGCGGGGTATCCCCGGCCAGCCGATAGGTCAAGGTGCCGCCATTATTGCCTGCGAACAAATCATTAAGTTGGGCCGCCGTACCGGTTAGCACCAGCGAATCAGTATTGTTGCCGGACGATACCACCACCCCGGTAGTTCCCGCGTTTACTGTCACCTGGCTGTGGGGTGCTGGCCCGGCGATGGTTACGCTGAGCGAACTGCTATCGACATCCGCCACGGTAATGCCTGTCCCGTGCAGATTTATCGCGGTTTGTTCCGTAGCGTTGTAACTTGCGGGGGTAATGTTAACGGTAGGCGCGTCATTGACATTCGCCACCGTAATATCAAAAGTGTCGGTCACCGTGCCGCCGTTGCCATCGCTGGCCGTTACGGCCACGGACACCGTACCTACATCGCCGTTGGCCGGCGTGCCGCTGAAAGTCCGGGTTGAAGCGTTAAAACCCAGCCACCCGGGCAAAGCCCCCCCACCCGCCAATTGCGCCGTGTAGGTGAGCGTTGTGCCGACGTCAGCATCACTGAAGGTGTTGGACGGGAATTGATAGCTAAAGGGAGAATCTTCTGTCGCATTCTGGTCGGGAATCGCATTCGCAACCGTGGGCGCGCTGTTGACGCCATCGTAATTGGATACCAGGAATGACAGGTCGTTGCTGGAATTGGTGGTTCCATTGACCACCATGTCGGAGTTATTCCACAAGTTGGAGGTGTTATAGGCTACAAATACCTTGCCGTCCGAATTGGTACTGATGAGCCGGAAGCAGTACACCTGGTTATCATTCAGTACCAGGTCGCCAAGGCTAAAGGTTGTCCATTGGAACGTATCTGTCAGGGTGCTGGCGCTGATAGTCTTCGCTGCCATCCAGTTGCCATTCCAGCCCCCATCGCGCAATTCAAGCGTAATGTCCTGGTTCGCCGCCGTCGGATCTTTTCGCAGTTGGACGCTGATCTGGTTGATGGTGTAAGTGGCACCGGCGCTATCGTAAAGGAACGTTTGTCCCACATTGGAAGACGAGCTGAACGACTGGCTACTGGCGCCGCCCTGGACGTTGATGTAATGGGTTGTGGCCATGACGCCGACAAAGGACTGCTGCAACTCCGCGCTGGCCAGGACCCTGGCTTCAACCGTGCCGACCTGGTATTCCAATTCCCAATCCCCGCCCAGGGATTCGTGGCCGGTAAAATCTTCGCTGGCGGCCACATCGGCGGAGGTTAAGCGGGCAATCTCATCAATCAACGCCTTCCCGGCGGGGTGGACGGCAACATCACAACCATAAAACAGGATATCCGCCTCCGCGCCCAGCGCTTTTCCCCAGGCCACCAGGTCATCTTCATACTGGACCAGGCTATTACTGGTGAGGATGGCGTTGCCCAACTCCACCGACCCGGCGGAACCGTGGGAAATAATATGGATCGCACCGAGGTTGGAATATTGCGCAAGGGCGGAGGTGATTTGTTCAACACCGTCTTGCCGGGTATCGAGGTAGATGACGGTAATCTCGCCGTCGCTGTTATTTTTTATGTCCTCGATTATCGTGGAATAATCCTTAACCGCCGTGTCCACAAAAACAATAACGCCTTCGGTGGTATCCGGAACCGGGTCGGATTCTGCCAGCGCAGGCTCATCGGCCAGGGAATATATTTGGGTTAGATCGACTTCACGGGCAGCATCCGCCAGCATCTGGGCATCGGAATTGCCATCATCAAACACGGCGATATCCGCAGTGGCAGAAAAAAGTAGCCTCGGCTCCAGGGTTTCAATTAATGGTCGGCGATGACGCGGTGTTTTGGACATAATTTCGCTGTTGCTCGCGCACTTATCCTCGCGGCGCTTCTGGTTTAAGGATTGGTGAATAAATACCAATGGCATCCTTTAGTACTGGCAGCCGGCCCGCCAAACCGTGATTGGGACCCTGGTGACGCGCCAGTAACCGATGGACATGGAAGTGTCGGTTAGCACCCTGGTATCTTATTTATCAATTATTAGTCAGTACAAAACATAGCTACAAAAACACCAGGGGATCCATTCTGGCACAAAAAACCACCAAAGCAGGCTACATAAAAAAATAATCTAGCTTGCCGGCAAAGGCTCGGTTTTCGTTTTAACCCTGCTCCTAGGGCAAATTGCCCGGTTCAAGCAGATTCAACGTAATCCCCTCAAAAGTCACCCGGCATTTCAAGCCGCTCGGTAAGCGATTACCCGGGTTGGGAATGGACAAGCGAATACCGAAGGTGTTGCTCGGCCCATCAATCACTTGGTCCACCAGGGTTACCTCCGCCGGATAACTGCGAGTGTCCGCACCCAGTTCGGGTACCACGCTGGCTTTGATCCCCGGTTTAACTTTTCCGTACAAACTCGCCGGTGCGTAGACCTCGACGCGCAAGGGATCGAGCTGCACCAATTTTAATACCGGTTCAAAATCGATATGTTCGCCAGGCTCTTTCATCCGTTCGACAACAATACCATCAATGGGGCTCACCAATGTCCGGCGCTGCAAATCGGCCAGTGCCCTTTTGTATTCCAGTTCCGCCTGGCGTTTGCGGTCCAGGGATTGTTGCAATTGTTGTTGGGCAATCGCGTGTTCGGTTTTGTGTTTATCCAATTCTGAAAATGAGGCGGCTTTCTTTTCGTAAAGGTCTTTCACGCGTGTGAGCGCACGTTCGCTAAACTCCAACGCAAGTTGTTGGGCCTGCACATCGCTGGTTAATTCCGACTGCACCCGGCGCAGCTCCGCGGTCGCGCTTTCCAGGCCGGCGTCCAGGCGCGCCAGCACATCACCTTTTTTAATCACATCATTTTTATCAACCAATACCTCGCTGATAACGCCTTCTACTGCGCTACTCATTTCCACCGTCACCGAGGGTTCAATGCGGCAATTGAGCTGGGCCGGCTCTTGTGTTTGGGCGAGTAGTTCGCTGGATAAAAGTGCCAGCAACGGAACCCGTAAAGCTTTAAGCATGGTCAACTCGATATAAAAACAAAATTTGGTTATTACTATAGTTTAAAAAAGCGACTTACGAAAAATGACGGATAAAAACTTGTTGCAAGCTCCGATACCATCGCATCGCCAGGGGTTCGGCCGGGTGATGGAACCTGATATACGCGCGCTCGCCAAAATGCCCGCTCCGTTCAACATCCTGCAACCGGAGATCCAGCAAAAATATTTTTTCCTTCACCTGCACGCCGCCGGGTTGGGTGGCATCCACCGCAATTCGTCCCCCACCCTGGGTACCTAACGCCGGGTTGGGCAGTTGTTGGCTTGCAACCGGCTCACCTTGCAACATTGTTGCTACCAGCACTTGACCCGGTTCACTGGCAAAGCGGACGCTCACCCCGCGCGTTGCCTGGCCCACCAACCCAACCTCCTCCTGCAACAGCGCGGCGCGGACACGCACAGCGCCGGATTTTTCGATTAATGCAAATTCATCACCCTGGTGGAGGTAACTACCGATAAGGTGATGGGCGCGGGTTACGCGCAAGGTTCCGGTTGAAGGGCTAGCTACCGACAGGTTAGCAACCCGCGCTTGCAATAATTTAATTTCTGCCTTAATAGCGGCAATGTCTTGCTCATACATTTGGGCCTGCGCACGATCCTCTACCCACGCCTGTTGGTAGCGCGCTTCGTATTCGTGCAAGTGCGCCCGTTGTGTGGCCAATTGCGCAACCAGCACCGGATTTTGTAAACGCAGTAACACCTGCCCTTCCTTAACTTCTTCACCATTGGCCACGAATAATTCCGCAACCTCACCGCTGGATTCCACTTTTACACGCGCTTCGTCCGGCAGCCACAGTACCGCTTCGGCGGAGGTTGATTGGGGCAAAGGCACAATCAAAATGGCCAGTAACACCACCGCGCCGGCCACGCCGGTTACAACCCAGGCGCGTTTGCGTTGGATGGCAAGTTGCTTGTCGTTAGCGAGAAAGCGCAATGCTTTTATCGCAGGCCATAGCAATTGGAAAAATATCAGCCATGCACCGATCAACAATCCCAACGCCGGAAAATAATTCGCAACCAGCAAGATAATAAAAAACAACACAAATACCCGGTATATAAAGGCGGCGATACTATAGGTCGCCAGCAACCAGGCTTCACGCCTCGAGGCGGCCGGTGAAAATACACCAATCACCCCGTAAGCGTAGCGACGCACCAGATAACTGACTTGCTGGTTGGCACGGGTCGCCAGATTGGGCAAATCAAACGCATCGGTTAATAGATGGTAACCATCAAAACGCATCAGCGGATTGCCGTTAAAAAACAGCGTGGATACCCCGCCGATCAAAATAATGTTGTAGAGGAAATCACGCAGGAACCCAGCGGATAATTGCACCCAGAGCAAGAGCGCAAGCGCCGCCAAAAATAACTCCACCGCCATTCCCGCCGCACTGACCATAAGGCGCTGGCGCTTGGCATAAAAGCCGGTCGCAGCGCTCGCATCCACATAGGGCAAGGGTGTGCCGACCACAAAAATCAAACCGCAATCGTTTACTTGCCCACCCCAAACCTTGGTGAACAAGCCATGGCCGAGTTCATGCAAAACCTTAAAAAACGGATAGGTCAGCCAGAGCAACAATAAATTGCCGGGCGACAAGACCCGGTCCAGATGCCCGTGGGTAAGTTGCTGCCAATGGCTACCGGCCTGCAACAGTGCAAACCCCACCACCAGCAACCAGATAACCCCCATGGCGGGAGTAGCCAGCCAACGCGCGAGCGGCATTAATTTATCCAGCAGGCGATCGGGGTTGCCAAGGGGAATATTCCAGGTAAGCGGATTCATTAACAGGCGCAACCAGCGCTGCCGTTTTTTCTGCTCGCGCCGTGCAAATAACTCCTGGGTATTGGGCGGCAAGTCGCAAACCAGCAGGTCGGCTACATGCAGGTATTGCAACAAATGGATTAAATCCTCGCGGGTGGGGATATCATCCACGGATTCGTAAAAATCGGCGTTGCTGGCGGCGGCGAGGATTTGCGTCAGCGAATTGCGGCCATCCATCGCGGAAATGAGTCGCCAGGCTGCCGGGGTAAGGCGATGGAAACGGCCGTTGCTTTTATCATGCAATAAATACCAGCGTTCCCCCTTGTAATCGCGGCGCTGGATATGGATATGGCGCGGCAACGATGGGCGCAGGGACTCAAGGCGTTGCCAAACAGGACCGGGTTGTTGATCGGAATGGCCAGTCACGTCGCTCACCACAGGCCCAACCGTATCCAATGCCAAATATCATGGAACCAGACCCAGCCTAGCAAGCGCGTGCCGGCATGTACTTTACCAGTACCTGTCATGCCCGGCCGCAATACCGCAACCGTGCCTGCCTGCCCGGTAAATTCCAGCTCAACACGGAAATAATTGCGACCCTCGCGCACTTCACTGATCGGTGTAATTAATGTAACGCGCGTATTAAATATTTCATTGGGCAAACTGGTGAGTTTTAGCTCACCGGCCTGTCCCGGTTGCACTTGGGCAATATCGCGTTCATCCACAAACAATTGCACCCGGTAATGCTGCCCCGCCGCAATTTCAAAAAGCACATCGCCCTGTTTTACCGGCGCGCCCCGTGTCTGCGAAATATCGTCGGACACCACAACACCATCCACGGGTGCCACCAATTGGGTTCGCGCCAATTGTTGGTCGAGCAGTTGCAACTGGATATTGGCCTGCTCCAATTGCGCGCTGGCGATAGCTGCTTCCACCCGATTGGAATTGGCGAGGGCCGAGTCGTAGGCTTGCCGGTATTGCTGGGCCTGGCTGGCGATTTTGCGCCGCTCCAGGCGCAAGTCTTCATCGTTCAATTGCGCCAGCAGTGCGCCTTTTTTTACCGCATCCCCGGGGCGCGCGGAAATACTTCCCAAATAGGCGTCTTGCGGTGATACCACTAAATATTTTTCAGTGGTTTGCAAACTGGCATCGGCCGACAGGTGGTAATCGACCGGTACAAACAACGCAACCAGCAATAGGGTTGACGCCGCCGCGATTAACTTCCCCCGCCAGGATTCCTTACCAAACCAATGCTGCAACCGGGACACAACCCGTTGCTTTATCCCTTGCCAAAAACCGGCGGATGCCTGGCGTTGTAACAAGATTATCGCGGCTGCCGAATGGGCCGCCTGTTGTATCAATAGTTCCTGATCGGGGTTAAAGGTATTGCGATCCAACTCAATCGTGATAGCCCCCAGGATCCGGTCGCCCTTGCGCAGTAAAAAACTGCTTACCCTGTGCAGTTGTTGCATGTGCAGCAATTGCTGATGCGCTTGTTTGATCAATACCGTGGGATTGTTGGAGTCGTCATTACCAGCCGCCGCTGTACAGTCAATACGCACCCCCTGGTCAACCGCCTCCGCCATTGCTTCGCGAATTGCCAACATCGCCTGGGTACGCCTGTCAAAATTAGCGGAAAAGGATACCGCCTCCAATTGGAGGTTTTTTCCCTGGGCATCCAGGAGCCCCAGGCTGACCCTCGTTGCCTGTAAAAAACCCGCCAGTAAGTTCACCAGCGTAATGCCGGTTTCCTGTAATGAATTTTCTTTTAATAAACTGGAATTGACCTGCGCCAACGCAGCATTAACGGTTTCCGGTAACGGAGCTTGCAATGCCGGCGGCGCAGTGTGGCCTGCGGGGATATCCACCGGTTCGTTCGGGTCAGGCGACCCAACACCACCCAATTGCACAATGAATTGCAACCAGAATTGACCGAGCCTGAGCGACTTTAATAACACGGGTAACTCGGTCTTATCGGGCAGGGTAATTGTGCAAACCAGCACACCCCAATGATTCCCGTCAATGACGATTGGATAACCCAATAAATAGCGGTGGGCTTCCAGGGGCTGTAATTGCAAGCGCTGTTTTTCCATCACCGGCTGGATCAGGCCACGGAGTAGCGTGGAGTCAATTGCTTTGTCAGGCCATTTAGCGACTATATGGCTGGTTGTCGGCGTCACCTGTACGAGCATGGCTGCGCCCGCATTGCCCAACATTTGGCACTGCATGTTCAACCAGAGTTTGAACGCCCTTGACGATTGCATAGCAAAGAAACTGTAAGGATAGTTGTGTTGGATCAGGTTATGTAGCCTTGTTGCCTGCCGTGGCCAGACAGCGATCATTAACCCGGTGTTTTTTATTTATTAATTCCGGTCACCAGGCTTGTAGCAAGTCTAGTTCTAATAATTCAACAATGTATAACAATAACTTTTATTTTAAGGCGCGCAGGTTAAACGAATCACTTCCCACACGCCAGCCAAACCGCTCAGCGAATTGCTATATCCGTCGCATTCTCCGCTGGTACTCGTCCCGGCGGGCCTCCGCCTTTAACAGGATCATTTGCCTGGTTTCATTCGTCGTTACTGACCACTGGGTAATTTCCGCCAGGCTGCGGAAGCACCCTAGGCAGACATCCTCTTCATTCAAACAACAATTTCGCACACAGGGCGAATGGATAACCGGCTTCATATGACGCTCATTTATACATGACTTAATACTATAACCAATTCACATAGCTAATTATTTCAGTGTAAGCCCTGCCATTCCAAGAATATTTATTATGTTGAAACTACACTCAGATTTGCCTTTACCAAACTTAAAGTTACAAGCGGAACCTAACGACACACAACGCGCAACCACACGCTGAATAATCCCAAGGGTTATGATTGAACAAAAGAACGTCCATCCAGCTATTGAACAATTCACGCCGCGGTTCATAGCATTGCTGCTATGCCTTTTGGGCACAGGTGTTTTATTTAGCTGGCACAGTCCGCATTTACTCGCCGATATATATCCCTACGCCACCCTTATGGCTTACAACTCAGCGATTGGCTTTTGCGCATGTGGCCTGGGGCTTTACGCCATCATGACACAACATTGGCAGCTGAAAATACTTTCATGCACGATATTATTTGCCATCGGTATTTTGAGTTTGCTTGATGTGTTATCGAGTGTCCCCCTTAATACCACAAATTGGTTTGTACTTTTTTTAAATGAAACACCGGTACGCAACCAACCGGTACCACCCACCGCCAGCCTTGCTTTTTTACTCTCGGGTTGCGCAATCCTTGCGGGCACTAAACAGCAGGGAACCAGGACCGTCCTTACTTGCCTGCTAGGAATTGTGATTTTATTTATTACCCTGACGGCAATGCTCGGGCAAGGCTTTGGCGTGCTGCCAACCTTCGTCTGGCTCGGTATCAAAATGGCCCCGCACACCGCGGTGGGCTTTACCTTATTTGCGGTTGGGCTGATTAGCTTGCGCTTCGCAGCAGCAGTCGATTCATTCAACCGATTTAACGTATTTAGCCGCCTGGCCACCGGGTTTGTATTGATGAGCCTTTTATTTGTCGGTGTGGGGTCCATCGGCTCGCTGCAAATAAACAACGTCACCTCCGTGACCCAGGAACTTTATGAGAATCCCATCCAGGTCAACAATGCGGCACTGAGAATCAAAAGCAGTCTTGGCAATTTCAATCGCGACATGAAAGATATTGCGGTAAACCCCCAACTTGCCAATCAAACTAAAATTCCGGAAAGATTGCGACAAATCCAGGTTGAAGCCGCGCAAGAACTGAACATCATCAGCAAAAAAACCTCGCCCGACAATATTGCGGAATTGAACACCACGTTTATTCAATGGCAAACAGCAATCCTTGAAAACCATGAACAACTCGTGGCGGGCAATATCCAGGCGTACCGCGATAGGACCCTAACGGAAATCCAGGAACTGACCATAAAACTTGAAAGCCTCTGTGAAAATATAATCCAGCAAGCGCAAAAGCGAATGCTCCAGCTTAATGACGAAGTGGTGCAAACCAGAGAACAGGCCGGCAGCCTGATGCTCATTGTGATTTGCGGCTTTTTGGTGGCGGGCATGCTGGTGGCCGCACTGATAACGCGCAGTTTGAATTGGCAATTGCAAAAAATTCGCGCCGCCATGGAAGACCTGGCAAAAGGTAATACCGACATCAATATTCCGTTTTTGGATCATCCCAATGAAATGGGTGTTATGGCGAAAACCCTGGCCGTATTTGCTGAAAATATCGAGGCGCGCAAACAAAACGCGTTGTTGTTGATAAAACATCAGGCGGACCTGGAATCCAGCAACCATCGCCTTGAACAAACGAACAAGGAACTGGAAACCTTTGCTTACGTTGCCTCCCACGATTTGAAATCCCCGTTGCGCGGAATCGCCCAATTATCGACATGGATTGAAGAAGACCTCGCAGAAAAAGAATTTACTGAAGTGGAAAAACACACAGCCATATTGCGCAATCGTATCCACCGCATGGAAAGGCTGTTGGATGACATGCTGGTGTTTTATCGCGCGGGAAAAGCCGATGGCAAACTCACCAGGGTGGACGTTCGGCATATGGCAATGGGATTGTTTGAAATTCAAAATACCAAGCCGGGTTTACAGTTGGAGTTGGGCGATTACCTGCCGGAATTTGAAACCCTGGCAACTCCCTTTGAACAAATCCTGCGTAATTTATTTTCCAACGCCATTAAACATCATGATCGGGACCATGGAGTCATACGGCTTGAATGCCAGGTAATTGGTCACCAGTTTTTTGAATTCAGTGTCAGCGATGACGGCCCGGGTATTCCGGCCCGGTTCCAGGAGCGGGTGTTCGGCATGTTCCAAACGTTAAAATCCCGCGACGAACTGGAAGGCAGCGGCATGGGCCTGGCGCTAATTAAAAAATTAGTTGAAACCTATGACGGCACCATACAGGTTTTTTCCGAAGGTCGGGGTTGCCGTTTTACATTTACCTGGCCTCAAACTATTGATGAGAAACCTAACCCATGATCAATAAATTACACCCGCCGACCGGTAACCAGCATTTTAAAACGGTAAGCCTGCTAATCGTTGACGATGACGATATAGACGCAACGGCGCTGCGACGTGCATTGCATAAACTTAAATTACTTAACCCGCTATATCGCGCCAGGGACGGAATAGAAGCGCTTGAAATATTGCGTAATGGCGAGGTCCCATCCCCTTACATTATTTTATTGGACATCAATATGCCGCGGATGAACGGCATAGAGTTCCTGGAAATATTGCGCGCCGATCCCGACTTAACCCACGCGATTGTTTTTGTATTAACAACATCGAAATCCGATGAAGATATTTTGGCGGCCTATCGCGAGCACGTTGCCGGTTATTTACTTAAACAACGGATGGACAGTGATTTCCTGCAAGTGGTAAGCCTGCTGGACCATTATTGGAAAATCATTGAATTACCCGTAGCGGATAAATGACATTATTGAGGGTTGACCTGCATGAAGCTGCTGTTGATTGACGATAATGACCTGGACCGCCAAGCGATCATCCGGACCTTTCGCAAAACCGAATGGGATATTACGATTTCCCAAGCCAGTTCCGCCGCCGAAGGTTTGGCGCAATTCGATAGCGAGGATTTTGATGCGGTACTACTCGATTATCGCTTGCCTGACGTCGATGGCATGGAAGTCTTGCAATTATTAAATCAACATCCCCAACATCACGCCGCTATTATTATCCTGACGGGTGCCGCCGCCGACGAGGACCTGGAGCGCGAATTTATCGAAGCCGGTGCCCAGGATGTCCTCTTCAAATCGGAAATTGCCCACAAACATTTAACGCGCGCAATTACCCATGCGCGTTCGCGCCATTTGCTCGAACGGCAACTCCAGGAAAGCCACCAGCGCCTGCGCGCGCTGGCCGAAAATGACTCGTTAACCGGCCTCGCGAATCGCTACTATTTTGATGAGAGTTTGCGCGCGGCAATCCCACGTGCGAAACGCCAAAATGATCGGCTAGCCCTGCTCTTTCTGGATTTGGATAATTTCAAAATTATTAATGACAGCCTCGGCCACATTATTGGCGACCAGGTTTTGAAAGAGGTCGCACAACGGTTATTACGTGTTGTGCGTGCCGGCGATATTGTCTGTCGGTTAGGCGGCGATGAATTTGCTGTGCTCGCCCATAATTTCGATTCGCAGGAAGCGATTAGCCAATTGGCACAGCGCATCCTGGATGACCTGCGCAAACCCATCATCATTAAAAAAATTGAAAATATCATTTCCACCAGTATCGGCATTGCCACATTCCCGGATGCGGGACAAAGCGCGAGCGATTTATTGCGAGCCGCCGACCTGGCGATGTATCGCGCAAAACGAGATGGCCGCAATAATTACCAGTTTTTTTCGCAAGCCATGCAGGCGCAAATGCAAGAGCGTATTCGCCTGGAAAAAGAATTGCGCCGCCTTATTCCCACCGATCACTTTGTGCTCTTTTACCAGCCGATCGTCGACGCGCAAACTTTTGCGGTCTGTGGTGCCGAAGGCTTGATCCGCTGGGACCATCCTGAACGCGGCATCCTGCCTCCCATTGAATTTATCGGCTTGGCCGAAGAAATAGGCTTGATCGGCGAAATAGATTCCAAAAGCCGCTTGAAAGCCTGCCAGCAAATTGCGCGCTGGCGCGAACAAGGTTTGGTAAATAATGGATTTAACATGAAATTCAACGTGTGTGCGCAATTGCTTACCGATGAGGATCTTTATCAAAATATTATTCGCGACCTGGAGACAACCGGTGTTCCCGGGCATTGTGTCAGCCTGGAAATTACTGAATCCGTTTTAATCGAAAATTTGCAAGAAACAGCGCAATGCCTGAAACAATTGCTGGCGTACGGAATCGAAATTGCCGTGGATGATTTCGGCACCGGTTACTCATCCATGGCTTATTTGAAGGAGTTGCCGGCGAAAACCTTAAAAATTGACCGTACTTTTATTACCGGTGTACCGGAAAATCCCGCTGATTGCCGCATCCTGCGCGCCATGATTATCTTTGCCAAAAGCCTGGATTTAACCGTCGTTGTTGAAGGCGTGGAAACGCGGGAACAAGCGCGAATCTGCCGCGACTACGGCGCCGATTTCCTACAAGGCTACCTTTTCTCCAAACCCTTATCGCCCGCGGCCTTTGAACAATTGCTACGCGAGCACAATCCGACAGAATGGCATAACCATATTTCCGTCCTGGGCGCACTGGCCCGATAAAAGCTATCCCTGCCGGTGTTACAGGATTTATATAGGCAAACCTTATACAACGCATTGAAGCAGACAATTTTGCGCCGCCATTGCGATTCGCCTATCATGCCCCCACATTAGGCAACACCCGTTTAGCCCCCTTTTGAATCCAACTGCACAAATCAAGGATTTCCTATGAGTGAAGTACAACACCACCGTTTAATTATCCTCGGCTCAGGGCCCGCCGGTTATACCGCTGCTATTTACGCAGCGCGCGCCAACCTCAAGCCGGTTGTAATTACCGGTATGCAACAAGGTGGTCAATTAACCACCACCACTGAAGTGGAAAACTGGCCAGGCGGCCCGCATGACCTGCAAGGTCCGGATTTGATGGTGCAAATGCAACAACACGCCGAGCGCTTTGATACGCAAATTATTTTTGACCATATCCACGAAGCGGTACTGACTGAACGCCCCTTCAAATTGATCGGCTCCAGCACTTATACCTGTGATGCCTTGATTATCGCCACCGGCGCATCTGCCCAATATTTGGGATTGCCTTCGGAAGAAGCATTTATGGGCAAAGGCGTAAGCGCTTGTGCAACCTGTGATGGTTTCTTTTACCGCGGCCAGAAAGTGGCCGTGGTAGGCGGCGGTAATACGGCTGTGGAAGAGGCGCTCTATTTAGCGAATATCGCCAGTGAAGTTACCTTGATCCATCGTCGTGACAAATTGAAATCCGAGAAAATTTTGCAAGACAAACTCTTCGCCAAAGCGGAAAGCGGTAATGTGAAAATCCTGTGGAACCACCAGTTGGAAGAAGTATTGGGTAACGATTCCGGGGTGACCGGTTTGCGTTTGAAAAGCACCACTGATGGCGCATCCCGGGAAATCGATGTAGCCGGTGTGTTTATCGCGATTGGCCACAAGCCCAATACCGATATCTTTGAAGGCCAACTGGATATGCACAATGGTTACATCAAGGTGAAAAGCGGTTTGGAAGGTAATGCAACGGCAACCAATATTCCCGGCGTTTTTGCCGCCGGCGATGTTGCAGACCACATTTATCGCCAGGCTATTACCTCATCAGGCGCCGGTTGTATGGCTGCGCTGGATGCGGAAAAATACCTGGATGATTTGCAATAATTCTCCAATCAATCGCATAAAAAAAGGGTGGTCGCTTGATCGACCACCCTTTTTTTATTTGCCTTGCCGGTTAATTTCCGGATAAACGATCCAACTCGGTACGCAATTTTTTCAACCAGGCATTAAATGCCAAACGCACCTGTACGTTATTGGAAACGCGATTATTTTCTTCCCAGATTTTCCCCAGGTCGCGCTGGTCGGTAATGATGGCCAACACTTTTCCCGACATGGAATCGTAAAGCGAAATTTCCAATGTCATGGTACCCATGCCTTCACTGTACACTTTCATATGGGTCGGGCGGCCTTTCATATCATCCTTGCTCGCAAGGGGCGCAATTTCCAACACTTTAGCCCGCACCGTCATTACATCCGGCGCCGCCTGCATGGTGGTGGTAAAGCGACCATCCACAATTAAATTATTCATCAGCGCTTCTGTGTAGCGCTCCTGGTAATAGCGGCGGTCGCTATCATTCAATTCCCAGGGTGTATCGTTAATTAGATTGTTGCCCGTTTGCTTGCGGATTTTTACATCAGTCATATCCAATTGTTCAACAAACAATTTTTTATACTGTGCAAACTGCGCGTTGGGCGCAACAAAAGTGCCGTCGAATGTCGATTTTTCTACCACTGACAAGCCTTCCCTATCGGCTTTGATTTGCGCCTCTTTTTCATGCTTCTTGGTCATTGAACAACTGGCAACAACACTGCCGAGCAATGAAATTAAAACCAGTTTCAAAGCGGTGTGCTTGAAAAAAGTGTTCATGATTTACCTGCCTTTGTTCCCGGGAATATGTGCGATTCTCCGCGCCATGTAGACGTTATAGGTATATCCAGGTTCATCGGTTGCGCTGAACTGACAAGAACAACCGATTGGCTGAACTATTCAAAATCCTGGTTATTGAAGCACAAAAACAAACCGGGAGGCCAATGCCTCCCGTTACAGTTTGTAATATTTTGTAGTAAGGAAATGCCCTTAACCCACAAATACCCGGGCATTGCGGAATAAACGCAACCAGGCGCCATCATCTTTCCAGTCATCCGGTTTCCAGGAATTGGTGACTGCGCGGAAGACGCGTTCCGGGTGCGGCATCATAATAGTTACACGACCGTCTTTATTGCTGACGCTGGTAATACCCAGCGGTGAGCCGTTAGGGTTGGCAGGATAGCTTTCAGTGGCTTGCAGGTGATTATCGACAAAGCGCATAGCCACAGTGCCGCTGTCGTTGCAGCGCTTGAGCGCTTCGGCATTGGCAAACTCGGCGTAACCCTCACCGTGGGCAACAGCGACCGGCATATGGGAACCGGCCATGCCTGTGAATAATACCGAGGTTGATTCCTGCACCTGGACCAAACTGAAACGCGCTTCAAATTGCTCGGACAGGTTGCGCACGAAGCGCGGCCAATGGTCGGCCCCGGGAATCAGGTTTTTCAGGTTGGACATCATCTGGCAACCATTACACACCCCCAGGCTGAAGGTGTCAGTGCGATGGAAGAAACCTTCAAATTCGTCGCGCACCTTGTTATTAAACAAAATGGTTTTCGACCAGCCTTCACCCGCACCCAATACATCGCCATAGGAGAAACCGCCGCAAGCAACCAGGCCCTTGAATTGCGCCAGGGACACACGTCCCGACAGCAGGTCACTCATATGGACATCAACCGCTTTGAAACCGGCGCGATCAAATGCCGCCGCCATTTCCACCTGGCCATTAACACCTTGTTCACGCAACACCGCGACAGCGGGGCGAATACCGGTGTTAATAAACGGAGCAGCGACATCCTCGTTGGGGTTGTAGCCCAGTTTCACGCTCAAACCCGGATTGGATTTGCCGATAGCGGTAAATTCCTGCTCAGCGCAAGCAGGGTTATCGCGTAAAGATTGAATGCGATAGCTGGTTTCACTCCAGAGCGCTTGCAATTGCGCGCGCGGTTGGTCGAACAGTACCTTGCCATTGACGCTGATGCCCAGGGAATCACGGCTGTTTAAACCGCCGATGACGTTGGTTTTCAAACCCGCATCCGCAAAACGTTTTTGCACCGCGCCCGATTGCGCGCGAGTGACTTGTAACACCGCACCCGCTTCTTCGTTGAACAGAACGGCAAGCGCATCATCACCCAAACCGCCCAGGTCCACACTCACCCCGGTGTGTCCGGCAAATGCCATTTCAGCGAGTGTTGCCAATAAACCACCGTCTGAACGGTCGTGATAGGCCAGTAATTCATTAGCGGCAAGGCTCGCTTGTACCGCGTTAAAGAAACCCTTGAGTTGATCCGCAGAATCCAGGTCCGCCGGTGTTTGCCCAAGCTGGTTGTAAACCTGCGCAAGGATCGAGCCGCCAAGACGATTTTTACCATTGCCCAAATCAACCAACAGCAATTCGGTTTCGCCTTTGTCAGTGCGCAATTGCGGGGTCAGGGTTTGGCGCACATCAAGCACAGGCGAGAACGCGGAAATTACCAGCGACAAAGGCGCAGTGACCGCTTTGTCTTCACCGCCCTCTTTCCATGCGGTGCGCATGGACATGGAATCTTTACCGACAGGAACGGTAATTCCCAATGCCGGACATAATTCCATTCCCACCGCTTGCACAGTGCGGAACAGTTTTTCATCTTCACCTTTATGGCCCGCTGCACACATCCAGTTAGCGGAAAGTTTTATATCGGACAGTCTTTCAATGCGGGTTGCAGCGATATTGGTAATTGCTTCAGCAATCGCCATGCGACCGGACGCAGGGCCATCCAGCAGGGCGACCGGGGTGCGCTCGCCCACACTCATGGCTTCACCGGCGTAGGAGTCATAGCTCACCGTGGTTACCGCCACATCCGCAACGGGAACCTGCCACGGCCCCACCATTTGGTCGCGCGCAACCATACCGGTTACCGAGCGGTCACCGATGGTGATCAGGAAACTTTTGCTGGCTACCGCCGGGTGTTTCAGTACGCGTTCAACGGCATCGTCCAATTCGATACCGGCGGTGCTGAATTCAGTTGTCCCGGCCCGGTGCTTTTCCGCCGTGCGATGCATTTTGGGTGGTTTTCCGAACAGGACTGACATGGGTAAATCGACCGGTTTTGCATCGAAGTGCTTATCGTTAACCAGCAAATGCTTTTCATCGGTGGCTTCACCAACCACCGCATAAGGCGCGCGCTCGCGCTGGCAGATAGCCTCGAAGCGAGGCAAGTCTGCCGGTGCAATCGCCAATACATAACGCTCCTGGGATTCGTTACACCAGATGGCCAACGGACTCATGCCCGGTTCGTCGTTGGGTACATTGCGCAATTCGAACTTGCCGCCGGTACCGCCATCCTTCACCAGTTCCGGGAAAGCGTTGGAGAGGCCACCGGCGCCGACATCATGGATAAAGGCGATGGGGTTTTTATCACCCAACTGCCAGCAGGCATCGATTACTTCCTGGCAACGGCGTTCCATTTCCGGGTTCTGGCGCTGCACGGAGGCGAAATCCAGGTCTTCAGAGGAAGCTCCGGAAGCCATGGAGGATGCCGCACCGCCGCCCAGGCCGATCAGCATCGCTGGCCCGCCCAGCACAACCAGCTTGGTACCTGCCCCAAAGGGCGGCTTCTCAATATGCTCGGCCCTGATATTGCCGTAACCACCCGCCAGCATGATGGGTTTGTGGTAACCGCGACGCTCGCCATCAAAGTTTTCTTCAAAGGTACGGAAGTAACCGCAGATGTTGGGGCGGCCGAATTCGTTATTGAACGCCGCACCGCCGATAGGGCCTTCGATCATAATATCCAGCGGGGTTACTATGCGGTTGGGCTTGCCATAGTTCTGCTCCCAGGGTTGTTCAAAACCCGGGATTTGCAGGTTGGAAACCGTAAAGCCGGTCAGCCCCACCTTGGGTTTTGAGCCACGGCCTACCGCACCTTCATCGCGAATCTCGCCACCGGCCCCGGTACCCGCGCCGGAGAAGGGTGAAATGGCGGTCGGGTGGTTATGGGTTTCCACTTTCATCAGCATATGGATGGGCTGCTGGGTGTACTCGTAGGCCCCGGTTTCCGGATTGGGATAGAAGCGCCCGGCTTCGTGGCCTACCACGACCGCAGCGTTATCGGCATAGGCGGACAGCACATTGTCGCCGCCGACCTCATTGGTGTTCTTGATCATCTTGAACAGGCTGCGCTCCTGGTCAACACCATCAATGGTCCAGGAAGCATTGAAGATTTTGTGGCGGCAGTGCTCGGAGTTGGCCTGGGCAAACATCATCAATTCCACATCAATGGGATTGCGGCCCAGGGCGATAAAGCTTTCTACCAGGTAATCAATTTCGTCTTCCGCCAGTGCCAAACCGAGGGATTTATTCGCTTCCACCAGGGCAGCGCGGCCACCGCCGAGGACATCCACAGACGTTTGCGGCGCCGGTTGTTGCTGGATAAAGAGTTGCTCTGCCGCTTCCAGGCGATCAAATACGGTTTCCACCATACGGTCATGTAATAAAGCAGCGAGAATTGCGCGGTCCGCTGCGGAAACCCCGGTAATGTAATAGGCGATACCCCGCTCGATACGCTTGATGTTTTCCAGTCCGGTGTTTTTTGCGATATCCGTTGCCTTGGAAGCCCAGGGTGAAATAGTGCCCAGGCGCGGAACCACCAGGAATAACTCCCCTTCGTGGCTGGCTTCTTTCTCTACCTTGGGGCCATAGGTCAACAATTGCTTGAGCACTTGCAATTGGGCATCACTCAGGGGGGAAGAAACATGGGCGAAGTGGACAAATTCCGAGCTAACGCCCGTCACCCCAGGAATACGTTGTTGCAGGTTGGACAGGAGTTTTTGGTTACGGAAACTGGAGAGAGCGGGAGCGCCACGCAGGATTAACATAGTGGGAAGAGCCTCGGCATGGGGTAATGACAAAAGAGAGGCGCGCATTGTACTGGATTTGCGCCCTGCCCGAGAGACTTTTTTCCCCTCCCCGGTGCCTCAAACACGCATCCTCCCGTTTAGCCGCCGGGTATGGGTCGCTCACACATTACGTCATAGGAGGTTCCACGCTTAAGTGACACAAACCGTGTCGAAAGAAGTTCCACTCGCCAATTTCCTCTAAACAATTATCAAAAAATCCGGTGAAGCCAGCGCGCTCAAACGACCTATTATTTACCCTCCACACTATTTACCTTACACCAATAAGATTTGATAAATTTCTTATGGTTTATTTCTCCAAACATTTTTATTAATTCGAATTCAAAAAAAGAAGAGATATTTGTCCAACAAAAATCTTCCCTCCTCCTCGCGTTGAAGCCGAACCTGAAAATATTCAGTATTTTAATATTGGTTAATCCCCGTCCAACATACTCCGTATTTTGCCTTTTATTTTTTCGATGAAAATTCGCACCTCGACTTGTGTGAATATTTCCCGGTAATTTAAGACCCTTGCCATTACAACGTCCTACCAATAAAAAATTAGCAGGATTAAAAATATGCGCGCAGCGATGCAAAAATTTATTGCTGCATTCCAACAATAAAATTCAGTGTCCATATGGGGGATCAGACTGGTTTCCTTTTACCGGCCGGGATAAACTCGCGCTTGTCGCAAATTGTAAAAAAAATAACGATAAAATTTTTTTATGAAATAAATACAAATCCAAAGCCCCGCTTTACATCGCTTATAACAAAAAAATCTGAATTTATGTGCCGCTTTTTAACAGGAAATTGTATTTATGCTCAATTTTCCGACTGTTTTTTTGTCCGTTTTGGCGTAAAAAGTCACATTTTTTATTATTTTTTTGACCGTTCGTCGGGCGTCTATATTGCACCGCACCTCGCCGAATCCTGCGCCAATACTGGCTTTATTGAAAAAATGATCAAATTTCAACCACAGAGCTAACCCAATCCTGCTCAAAAAACAAGCTAGGCATACAAAAAAAGTGGCTATACCATGGCGTCGTATTTGCACGGGTCATTAACGGATTGGATTCGGCATGAATGCACACAAACGAACAGAGAGTACCCTTTCGCGCGATGCAGTTCAGATCACCGGAGAAACCCCCTTATGGAAATTCGCAAACCATCAGCGTTAGTGATTTTAAAATCCGTAGTGACAAGCCTGTTTGCCGGCTTGTTAATCACCGCCAGCAGTGCATCGCTGGTGCGCAGCACGCCTCCCACATTACTGGAGAAAGTGCTTGAATCAGGCGAGTTGCGTGTTGTATCTACCAACGGTCCTACTACTTATTATGAAGGCCCCAATGGCCTTACAGGATTCGAATATAGCCTGGTGAAAGGCTTTGCGGATTCGCTTGGCCTGAAATTGGTGCTGGATAACAACACCGACACCAATGCAATGCTGGATGGTGTTATCGCCGGACAATACCATTTGGCGGCAGCAGGATTAACTGCACAGGAAAGCCGTGGCAAAGCGGTTAATTTTGCCACGCCCTTTATGCAATTAACCCAGCAACTGGTTTATAACGCGCGCCTGCGACCGCCCGCCAGTATTAAAGAGCTGGCAAATAAAGAGGTATTAATCCTCGCGAGCGAATCCCATAGCGCCCGTATAAAAGCCCTGAGAACTACTTTCCCCGAGTTGCAATGGCGCGAAGTTGTCAATGCGGAAATGATTGACTTGCTGGAAATGGTTAATAAAGGCGAAGCCGATTACGCTGTGATCGACTCCACTGTGTATTCATTAAATCGCTATTCTTACCCCAAGGCGGAATTGGCGTTTGATGTCAGCGATCCGCAACCGGTTGCCTGGGCATTTCCGCAAAGTAATGACTCCACCTTATTTGACGCCGCACAAAAATATCTGCAATCGATTAAAGCGGATGGCACCCTCGCACGCGTTACTGAAGAATTTTTTGATCGCCATATAGAAGAAGTCACCAGTGGCGAAGCTATGGCTTTCACTTACCAACTGGAACAGCGTTTGCCGCAGTGGGTGGATCATATGAAAAGCGCGGCGGCTGAGTTCAACCTGGATTGGCAACTGCTCGCCGCGATCAGCTACCAGGAATCCCATTGGTTGCCCGATGCGGTTTCCCATACAGGGGTAAAAGGCCTGATGATGCTCACTAAAAATACGGCGCGCGCGATGGGTATCAGTGATCGAAAAGATCCCAAGCAAAGCATTTATGGCGGTGCAAAATATTTAAGCATTTTGTTTAAAAGATTACCCAAGCGAATCCAGGGTGAAGATAGATTCAATATGGCATTGGCTGCTTACAACCAGGGGTTAGGTCATTTGGAAGATGCACGGGTATTAACCGAGCGTATGGGTGGCGACCCAACCAAATGGGAGGATGTGCGTAAATATATGCCGCTGTTATCCAAGCAACAATATTACAGTCGCGCCAAGCACGGATATATGCGCGGTTGGGAACCGGTAAAATTTGTGGATAACGTGCGCAACTATCACAAAATCATCGCATGGCACCAACAACAGGAAGAGTTTCGGTTGGCAACGGCCAGCAGTATTAACCGCCTTTCCGCGAATACAATTGATCCTAAAAAAGAAACTGCCCCAGATACTGTAAAAACAAATACGACGGAAAAAAATCATTCCTTACTGTAATCCGAATAAAGAATTTTTGAAAAAGTAAAAACAAAAAATAAAAAGGGGCGCAGAAATGCGCCCCTTTTTATTTTTTTGCCAGCGGAAGTCAGTGCAAGACTACCACTTCATTTTGCGAGAGATCGAAATTACCGGTACCGCCGGTAATATTCACAATATCGCTACCCAACTTGCTGGTATAGGCACCATTGGCCAAGCACAAATTCGGTACGCTGATATTAGTCGCCGCACCGCGATTCACAGCGACTACGACACAATCGCCCCCCTCCTGGCGCTGGAACACTAACACATCCGAATTCACCCAACGTTCGGCATAAGTACCGCGTTGCACAGCAGCGCTGTTTTTGCGCAGGTTAGCCAAGGCACTGATTAGGCTAAATGCCGCGGTAGATTGGCTAAACGACGGCATCTGTTCGCGGTTATAGGGATCATGGCCAACCTGCCCATCGCCATTTGCGGTGAACCAGGTGGAGTTCTGCTCGGTGCCGTAATAAATCGTCGGGACACCAGGCAAGGTCATTACCAATGCCATACCCAGGTTCTGGCGCGCATCCGCAAATACCTTACCCATTCCTTTACCTGCACCGCGATTGGTATTACCTGTGGTTTGCAAATAAACGCTGGTGCGCGTTGCATCGTGGTTATCAAGGAAAATCGCCTGTTGGTCTTCAAAACCGTTCATCGCCGCCGCACGTGATGCGATGTGGCTGCTCAAATTAACCATGGTGGTATTGCCCGCAATGGCGTTTTCAATCGCATCACGCAATTTAAAGTCCAGCAACTCTGAACCGCGGCGCTCATTCAGGAAGCCCATGGAAATCGAGTCACCCGCACCGGCGTTATACCACTCTCCAAAAATATAGGTATCGGCTTTTTTCGCACGCACCGCCGCGCTAAAGCGATTAATAAATGAGGGCTCGATATGTTTAATCGCATCGATACGGAAAGCATCCACACCGTGATCCATCCACTTGAGTGCGGAATCAATCAGGTATTGGTCCGCCAATGAATTGCTGCTGGTGCCGTGGTTAAAATCGGTCAGGTTAAACAAACTTTTGTTGCGGAACGACCAGGGATCATCCCATTCGCCATTGCAGGTGGTTGCAGGGTTGGTGTCACCGCAATCGGAAATTGCGCCGTTTGCGTGATACCAGCTACCTTTGCCGCTGGCAAAATCCGTAATAAACGCGCCCTCTTTATAAAGCGCACCGAATTCGTATTGATCATCCTGGTTGGAATGGTTGAGCGCAATGTCCAGCACCAGCTTCATACCGCGCGCTTCCATTTGTGCATCGAGTTCATCCACTAATGCCCAATCGCCGAGGTGTTCATCGACCGCGTAGAAATCGCGCGCCCAGTAACCGTGATAGCCACCTTCATTACCACTATTAATATTGTCCACCAATGGGGTTACCCAAATGGCCGACACGCCGAGCGATTGCAAATAATCAAGTTTGGAAATTAACCCGGCAATATCGCCGCCCCAATATTTTTTCCACTCACTTTGGACGCCGGCCGATTTGGTAGTGGAAGTTGCTGTCGGATTGGTGCCATTATCGTTAGTGGTGTTGCCATTGGCAAAACGATCCACAAATACGAAATACATTGTGCGCGCACGGAAATCATCTGCAATTGCAACACTGCTTGATGATGAACTTACCGAAGATGCAACCGAGCTGGATGAGGAAACACCGCAATTAATCCCAAGGTTGGTAGTGGTGCTTACCAAACCAGGGGTACCGGTGTTAATAACAATTTTGGTCCAGCCACTCGCTGCCTGGTCTGCCGCCGGGAAAGCATCGCTCCAACCGCCGTTAGGGTCCACTTTAAAACGCGGGCCACCATTGGCATCGCCCACAGTAAAATTGCGGCAAATTTCCAATTGGTTTACACCGCTGGCGGTCGTAAATAAATCACCTTCAGCCCAGCCATTGTGTGTACCGCGCAAATGGAATTGTAGTGACGATGAGCTGGAAGAATTCATTGGTGAACTTGAGGTGACAACGCTGGAAGAAGCTACTGAGCTGGATGTTGTTACACCGCAATTGGCAGCGAGGTTTTGTTGCGTACTGATTGCTTTGGTAGCCGCATTGAAATTAATTTTTACCCAGCCGGCCGCAACCGTGTAGTCCGCGGCAGGGACCGCATCACTACCCCAGCCGCCATAGGGATCAATCTTAAAACGCGGGCCGCCGCCGGCATCGCCGCTTACAAAATTCTGGCAGCTCTCATAGACATCGCTGGTACCGACGCGAGTCATCAAGGTTCCTTCGGCCCAGGCATTAAACGTGCCGCGCAGGTGATAATTAACGCTGGCAGCTGAAGTGATATTCCAGTTTTTGGTATCGGTAAAAAATTTAATATTCCAGGTACCCTGGCCCACTGCAATATTGGAACCGTTAAGGCCTCCGACACCGTAGCTTTCTTCCCAGTTTCCATAGCGATCGAACTTGATACTACCGGCCACGGCAAATACCACATTGGTTAACTCTACGGTATTGGTACCCGCGGCGTTCATCGGCGTTGCCGCCCAATTATTATGCGTGCCGCGAAGATACCAATCGGCCTGGGCCGTGGCTGACACAGCCAGCAAAAATGAAAGGAGGATGTGTTTGGGTTTCATAATGGTTGTTCCTTTATGCTTATGTTATTGGAACGACTATTTGATGAAATAAAATACAAACGCGCAAAGTGCTGCATACGTATTCAGCAGCAAAGCACCGGTGAATACGTATTCAGCAGCCAAGGGAATTTAACACGCCAGCGTTCCCGCCACCGTTCCTTTCCGAAAACAGCAGCTATACTCCAGTAACTTTGAACTCCGGGCCATATCGCCAATGTGCTGCTTGATTTTTAACATCTGCAACGAGTAAACAATGCCCTTGTTGCTGTACATTCCATTCCAACTGGCGCCAGTTTCCCGCCCTACCGCCAAAAAATATTGGTCCCGTGCGGGTCTAGTGGTATTGCTGCTCGGTACCCTGCTCGCCTTCGCCAGCACCGACCTCCAACAAATGAAACAATTGATGCAACAGCGCTATGGCGATGATG
Source organism: uncultured Cellvibrio sp. (assembly GCA_946480695.1). The sequence continues at coordinate 7,909 of CAMLKG010000038.1, read as the reverse complement.
GTGTGCTGTTGCTGGAGCGCTGGAACCAGTTGGTTGTTGAAGGCAACCGGCAATCCCCCGAGGAACAAATCCATAAGGTCAACGAGTTTTTTAATCAAAACCTTCGCTACATCGAGGACCTGGACCTCTGGAAAAAAAGCGATTATTGGGCGACGCCCCTTGAAACAATCGGCACGCGCGCCGGTGATTGCGAGGATTACACCATCGCAAAATACCTCACCCTGTTGCGCATGGGTGTCCCTTCCCAACATTTGCGCCTGATCTATGTACGCGCCCGGATCGGAGGGATGCAGAGCAAAATTTTCCAAGCCCATATGGTGCTTGGTTACTATGCGCAGCCAGGCTCGGTTCCACTGATTATGGATAGCCTGGTCGGTACGATCGAACCGGCAAACCGGCGCCCGGATTTGCGTCCGGTATTCAGTTTTAACAGCGAAGGCCTATGGGTTGGCGATCATCGTTCAACGGCTGATCCGACCGCGCGCCTTTCGCGCTGGCGCGATCTTTTGGCGCGAGCACAGGAGGAAGGTTTTTAAGATGCCTTTCCCTACGCATTTAAAAAACATCCGCAGACATAAAAGGCACAAACAATGTCATTGATTAAACAATTGTGGATTGGCATCACCATTATGTTACTGCTGGTATTGGGTGGAAATTTTGCAATCAGCACAATCACGGCCAAAACCTACTTGCAGGAACAATTGCGCTTGAAAAATATGGATAATGCCAATTCATTGGCTTTATCCATTTCACAAATGGCGGAAAAGGATCCGGTAACACTGGAATTATTAATCACCGCGCAGTTTGATGCCGGTCACTACGAATACATTATTTTCCAGGACGCCAATAAAAAACCGATTGTGGCGCGTAATTTTGATGAGGAAAAAGTGGATTACGTTCCCGATTGGTTTGCACGGCGCGTCAGCTTTGATGTCGCACCGGGAATTGCCCAGGTCCAGGATGGCTGGCAACAAGCGGGTACCCTCATTGTGAAAAGTCACTCGCGTTATGCACTGGAAGCCCTGTGGAAAAACACTCGCGATTTGTTCGACTGGTTTTTGTGCGCGACTTTATTGAGCGGTTTAATCGGAAGCCTGGTTTTAAAATATATTTCGCGCCCACTTGATGTGGTGGTTGACCAGGCGGAAGCCATCGGCGAGCGTCGTTTTATCGTATCGCAAGAACCGAAGACCAGGGAATTCCAGCGCCTGGTACGCGCTATGAATACCTTATCGACCAGCGTTAAGAATATGCTGGACAAGGAAGCCAGACAGCTCGAAGTATTGCGCCGCGAGTCGCAAACCGATCGCTTGACCGGGTTAATTAACCGCACACATTTTTTTAACTTGCTGGAGGTTCAACTAACACGCGAAGATGCGGAAAAGCGCGGCATATTAGCAATCGCTCGTGTGTTGATGCTGCATGAACTCAACCAGCAACTGGGCCACAACCAGGTTGACCAATTATTGCGCGCGATCGCCAGTGTTTTTGTCGACCTCGAAGGTAAATTTCCCGGTAGCCATGCGGGCCGTTTGAATGGCAGTGACTTTTGCTTATTAATTCCCACCGATACTCCCGTCGATATTGTGAGCGTGGATATTTCGCAAACATTGAATTTCCAATTAATTGCTGGCGGCTTCGACAAGATTGCTGTACCCCTGGCGTTGTGTGGTTTTATCCAGGGTGAAAAAGCAAACCAGGTAATGCACAAGCTCGATGGTGCGCTTGCGCAGGCGGAGCTCAGGGGTAATCGCGCCGTCATTACCCATGACGAACAGCGGGACTACAGCCAATACAACCTCAGTGAATGGCGTTGCAGCATCGCCGACGCGCTGGCTGCCGGGGAATTACGCCTGGCCAGTTTCCCGGTAAAAAATGCCGAGGGTAAATTATTGCATCACGAAACAGCGGTGCGGTTGCGGCTGAACAACGAATACCAACCTGCGGGATATTTTATGCCCTGGGCCGTTCGCCTGGGGTTAATGGCCGATGTGGATCTGGCGGTATTAAAAATTGCCCTTAAACAATTAGTCTCGCAGCCTACTGAATTGGCGATAAATATATCGGCCCTTTCCCTGTGCAACGCTCAATTTCGTGAACAAACAATTACACTGCTTGCCGAGCATCCCCTGGAAGCAAAAAAATTATGGTTGGAATTCCCCGAAATTTGCGTGCTGCGCCATGTGGAGGAACTGCGTGCTTTTGTTGTTCGCTTGCGGGCATTGGGTTGTAAAACAGGGTTGGAACATGTGGGCCTGGAATTTACCCAATTCGGTAAACTGCAAGACCTGGGGTTGTACTATTTAAAGCTCGACGCTGCTATCAGCCGCGCTATCGATACCAACCGCGGCAGCCAGAGTTTTGTGCAAAGCCTTTGCACCCTGGCCCACTCCCTGGGCATCCATATCATTGCCGAGGGCGTGAGTACCGAAGAGGAGCAAATCACGTTGCTAAAGCTCGGTATGGATGGTTTAACAGGAACACAAATCCAGTAGAAACCCCGCTCGCTTGAGGCGGCGGGATTTACTGTTCATTACAGCGGTAATTGATCGCCATCATCGAGCAAATAAATCCCCTGATGCTTGCTACGCAACTCGCGCCGGGCAAGCAATTTAATTTGCGCCGCTTCAGGCAAATCGGTAAAACGGATCACTCCCTGCTCAACCAACAGGCCAACAACGTCTTCCAGAACACGCGCCATTGTCTGGTCGCTTTGTTCAAGTGCAAGCTGCTCGAGGGTTTTCCCACTGTGGAGAAATTGCAATAACTCAGGCGCGTCGCGGTCGATGGACTCCGCAAATTCGACCGAGGGCTCCTTGCTGACCGCCACAATCGCCCCGGTGTGATTTCGTTTTATATACATTTTGCCCCCGGTAAACATCCGCCGTTACAGCGGGATTTTACTATCAATGGCTACTGCCCATTTTAGTCGGTAATCAACTTATTACTGTTAAGCAACTGGGTGATGATTTGCTGATCCGAGCTAGCACCGGCGTAAATCGTTTGCAGGTTGACCCCCTCCAGTATGATTTGCTGTGTTTCCGCCGCATTGGTATAACCGCCGCCAACGGCATGGGAATCCGCGGTAAAGCCGCCGGTATGGCTGATGTGAATGAGGGTGCTACCGCCCGCGATTTCAAAATGCAGGTAATCTGCCAGGTTACCTGCGCTGTTGTTCGGGCCCAGCGCCTCCCCTTGCAATAAATCACGAAGGTCCAGCACATCGCCGCCGTTCGCATTTATTCCCGCTGCGGAAGTTGAGAAATTCTGGAGGGTATCAACCGCAGGCGCACCGGCGGTTCCCTGATCATTCAACGTCCATATGAATACATCGACAGAATTTTCACCGGCATTGCCAGCTTTCAAGGTATCGTTACCTGAACCACCGTATATCCGGTCTGTCCCGCTGCCGGTATTGATGACATCATCACCGCTACCTCCATAAATAACATCGGAACCGGAGCCCGCGCTTAAGCTATCGTTACCGGCACCACCCTCGATAATGTTATTGCCGTTACCGCCATGGATGGTGTTGTTGCCAGTTCCTCCGAGGATGTAGTCGTTAGCGGAATTGCCGGAGTAGTTACCGGCATCGGTAGTGGTTATATCAGTGGTAGTAAAGGCGGCCTTCAAGGTGACGCCGGATTGGGTAGACGCGGTAAAGCCCCCATTTGCTTCGGTCGAAATGACTTGTACCGTTAGATTGGTGCCATTCGTAGCGGTGGAATAATTGCCCGGCAGGTTCAAGGTTAAATTCGGCAAGTCTGCTTCCGTAAATTGCCATATCCCACCGCCCAGATCCGTCCCTGCGTTGAAGCCCAGGCTGGTGGGTACGCCGCTGACCTTGATCGATAATGATTCAGAACCATCCGCATCCACCAGTTGGGTAATGATAGGAAATTTGACGCTGGTACCACCACTGCCGTGGGCGATGGCGACCAGCGATTTACTCACCACAAGGCTCGGCGCACTGGCCGCTCCCACCCCGACATTCACCACAGCGGTACTGGTCGCCCCCAGTGCGTCCCTGACAGTGTATGTGAAGCTCGCAGGGCCTTCGTAGTTGGCAATGGGAGTAAAAATCACATTGGAACCGGACAAAGTAACGCTGCCATTCACCGCATCCTGGACACTTACCAGCATAAACGAATCGCCGTCGGCATCCGTATCGTTGGCCAACAGCCTGGATGCAGGAATGCTGAGGGCGGTGCCTATACCTGTGGCCTGGGTATCGGCAGTAGTCGCGGGCGCGTGGTTAATACGCTCAACCATCAAATGCACGGTCGCGGTATCGGTACCACCGCGACCATCCGCAAGGGTGTAGGTGAAACTGGCCGGACCGGTATAACCGCTTGCCGGCGTAAACACTACATTGCCGCCAACCAGGCTGACACTCCCATTGATGCCGTCCTGCACGCTGGCAATAACCAGGCTATCGCCGTCCGGGTCGGTGTCGTTAGCCAGCAACATACCGGCATTGAGGGTATTGGGGGTATCCGCAACGACTGACAAATTGCTATTGATACTGGCGGGGCCGGACCCGGCAAAGCTGGTCAGGAAATAATCCCCGCCATCACCGGTGTTATTGTTGGTATGCAAGGCGCTGAACCTGATGCTATTAAACGGCAGGTTGCCGGTATCGATAGTGAAGGTCCCATATTCGGCAGTACCGGATAAGCGGAACGTGCGGGAAGCGACCAGCACACCGTTGTAATAAGCTTCCCACATCCCTACCTCGCCCCCGGATTCGCCGGGGTATAAGCGGCTCACCCCAACGCTTGCCTGGTTAAGGTTGCCATGGAGGGTTAATAGGATGGATTCGGACTTTCCGGTAGCAACGTCGTATTCGATCTGGTTGGGTACATCGGACCTTGCCCGCGGCGTTCCCGCTACACCCAACACATTGTTGTTCCCATCTACCGACCCTGTGTACAGCAATGTGGCTTCACCGGAGGTTTTGTATGCGGTGATATATACGCCCTTGCCTTTGCTATCCAGGTTGGTCCATGAATCGGTGGGCGACGCATCACCCAGTGCAACGGAATAGGGAACCGCGCCCGCCATATCGGCGCCAGCGTCCGGGGCATTATTGGGAATTACAGTGATGGAAACACTGGCCGTTGAGCTGCCACCCTTGCCATCACCCAGGGTATAGGTAAAGGATGCGGGACCGTGGTAACCCGGCGTTGGGGTGAAAACAACATTGTCCCCGGACAGGCTAACCGTGCCATTGGCCGCCCCTTGCACCGACTCAATGGCAAGGCTGTCACTGTCCGCATCGAAATCGTTACCCAGCAATTGGGCGGGTGTCAGTATTAGAACGGTGTTCTGTTTTACCGTTGCGGTATCCGCGGTTGCAACCGGGCCATCATTGGTACCGGAAACCCTGATCGTTACCCAGGTGCTGGCTCCATCCAGGCTGGTGACAGAGAAGGTGTCCTCGCGGGTCTCACCTTCTTTAAGGGCTTGTACATCCGGCTTGCTGTTGTCGAGGACATAGGTCCAGTTACCGCTGGCATCGATGGAGAAACTGCCGTAGGTGCCCGGGCTGTTGGCCCTGGCATTAAACAAGGCTTCACCTGCATCCCCATCGGTAATAGCCAGGATACCCGAAACACTGGTTTGGGCCGGCGTATCTTCCTTGACATTACCCGAACCAACACCGACCAGCGCCGCATCAGGAACGGGTATCACATCAATGGTTATCCTTGCCGGGGTCAGGTCGTCACCGCTTTCGTTATCGCGGGCGACATAGGTGAAACCCGTCCTGCCGTTCCAATCTGCATCCGGCAGAAAGTAAACCGGGCCGGAGACTAAAGTACCAATCACAATAGCATTGGCCATCAACACATCGCTGTACAACACCCCATTTGCCGGCAGGGATTTAACGACATAACCCGCCACGCTGCCATCAGCGTCGCTACCCGACAGGTTTACCACTATGGGGGTGTCTTCATTGCCGGATACCCTCACATCATCGCTGGCAGGAAGATCATTTACCGGTGTCACAGCAATATCGACCGTGACGATATTGCCGTTGGCGGAACCATCGTTAACCCTGTAAGTGAATTGATCCACCCTGGTCTCGCTACCGTTATGGACGTAGCTAAAAGTGCCGTCGGCATTCAAGGTCAGGGCGCCGTTGGCAGGACCCGAAACCAGAACCGCCGTTAGCGGATTGCCCTCGGCATCCAGGTCATTTGCCAGCACGCTGGTTGCGCCGCTGGCCAAAACGGCAGCCGTGCCTCCTTCGTTGACGTCAATCTTATCGGCGACACCCACAGGAGCGTCATTTACCGGGGTGATGTTGACGATTACTTCCACCAGGTTGCCATCCACAGTGCCGTCATTAACCCTGTAGGAAAACTTATCGGAACTAGTCTCACCCCCGTTATGGACATAACGGAAGGTGCCGTTGGGATCCAGGATCAATGAGCCATGTGCGGGCCCTGATACCAGTACGGCAGTCATCGGATCGCCGTCGGCGTCGCTGTCGTTGGCCAGGACACTGGTGGCGCCGCCATTTAATGTGGTCGCGACGCCACCTTCTGCAACAGTAATGCTCTCAGCCACAGCAACCGGAGCCTGGTTAACCGGCTTCACTGTCACATGTACGCTTGCCATGGCAGCGCCGCCGGCGCCATCGCTGATGGTATACGTAAAACTATCGTTACCTGCAAAGCCGCTGTTTGGTGTGTAAAGCGGATTACCCGTGACCGGATCGATTACCACCGAGCCATGTACCCCCTGGGTGACGCCAATAACCGTCAGGTTATGCCCGTCCGGATCAGAATCATTAGCGCGCACCGCAATAATGACGGCCGTATTTTCGTTGGTGAACGCATTATCGTTACCGGCAACAGGGAGATCATTCACCGGCGCTACACCGACAGTCACCCTGCTGGTAGCGGTGCCGCCCTTGCCATCGGCAATTGTCACGACAAACGAATCAGCGCCATTGAAATCGGGATTGGGCGTGTAGGTGAAATCACCGGTGGCGGGATTGATCGTTACAGTGCCGTTAGTCGCGGTGGTGGTGATTGAATACTGTAAGCGATCGCCATCCAGGTCCGACGCAACAATTTTTCCCGCAACCGCCACCTCTTCATGGGTGGTGAATGACAGATCGGCACTGGTGGGTAAATCATTTACCGGCATTACACCAATGGTCACCCTGCTGGTAGCAGTCCCGCCCTTGCCATCGGCAATCAAAACTACAAATGCATCAGAACCATTGAAATTGGCGTTGGGCGTGTAGGTGAAATCGCCGGTGGCGGGATTGATCGTTACGGTACCGTTAGTCGCGGTGGTGGTGATTGAATACTGTAAGCGATCGCCATCCAGGTCCGACGCAACAATTTTTCCCGCAACCGCCACCTCTTCATGGGTGGTGAATGACAGATCGGCACTGGTGGGTAAATCATTTACCGGCGTTACACCGACAGTCACCCTGCTGGTAGTAGTGCCGCCCTTGCCATCGGCAATTGTCACGACAAACGAATCAGGGCCATTGAAATCGGGATTGGGCGTGTAGGTGAAATCGCCGGTGGTGGAATTGATCGTTACGGTACCGTTAGTCGCGGTGGTGGTGATCGAATACTGTAAGCGATCGCCATCCAGATCCGACGCAACAATTTTTCCCGCAACCGCCACCTCTTCATGGGTGGTGAATGATAGATCGGCACTGGTGGGCAAATCATTTACCGGTGTTACACCGACAGTCACCCTGCTGGTAGTAGTGCCGCCCTTGCCATCGGCAATTGTCACGACAAACGAATCAGCGCCATTGAAATCGGGATTGGGCGTGTAGGTGAAATCGCCGGTGGCGGGATTGATCGTTACCGCGCCATTTGTTGGCGGGCTGGAAATGGTATAACCCAGTACATCATCCTCAATATCCTTCGCCACA
>CAMLKG010000037.1 GCA_946480695.1 uncultured Cellvibrio sp. | reverse complement strand
AATATTAAAATTAACAAGATATGAAAAAACCGAAATACGTACCCACCCAATACTTATTCCTGTTAATTAAAACAGTCAGTCGCTTAACTCATCAGTTTAGATTAGTTAAATTGATGATATTTCTTATATGAGCCACATCGCTTATAAAAACAGGTGTATTTTAGGTTTCTTGGTGCGCCACACTGTATGACTAAGAATGGCGTCACGTAAACATAGGAATAATTAGTTAATCTTTTTGGTGAATATTCACCTTTAAATAACTTTTCTTTGCATTTAAATATATTCACGTGATAAATTAATTTTCAGATGATTTAAGGAAAATATTATCAATAAAATATTATGCGCTCTCATCGCAATAATAAATAAATGGATAATTTTGTTTTTTGGTGGATAAACTTCCAGCTTTTTAGAAGCGATGTAATCTGGTTATTTCTTATATCCGAGATGGAATTCAGATTTTCATTGCGCGCATTAGTACATGATTGAGATAGCCTTTATGGACAATAATTGGATTTCCATTCGGAACGATTTTCCCTGTCTTCTCGATACGGTTTATTTAAATTCCGCAGGTGTAACTCCCTTGCCTTCAGTAGTTCATCAGGCCGGTGTGGACATACTGAATCGAATGCATTTTGATGCTAAAAAATTTGCTGAAGATATGCTCTTTGTGAATATAGTGGCGCATCAGAGTGTTGCCGATTTTTATGGTGTAGATATAAACGACATTGCATTTGTCCATACCACCTCTCTTGGTATGAATATGCTTGCTCTTCACCTGTCGCGCCGAAAAAAACGCGGCAAGCATATAGTTACCTTGGCAGACGAATTTCCCGCTAGCACCCTTCCCTGGGCTGTACACGGTTTTGAGTTGACCTATGTCAAAGCTGATGAAGGCAATCGCATAACTGTAGAGAGCATATTGGATGCGCTAACGCCTCAAACAGAGGCTGTAGTTGCAAGCTATGTGCAATCGGGAACGGGATGCAAGATCGATTTACAGATTCTTGCCGATGAGTTGCACACACGAAACATACCTCTGATTTTAAATGCGACCCAGGCTGCCGGTTGCATTCAAATTGATCTGGCAAAAACACCTGTTGCCGCCATGCTTGTGTCAGGTAACAAATGGATGATGGCTGGTTATGGCGCTGCCACACTCTACATTTCGAAAGAGTTGCGTGACGATTCCTTTCCACCGCTGGCGGGTTGGCTGACCGCTGAACCATTTAGTTTTACTAATAATCGACTAAATACACTTAGCCGCAACGCGCCAGGTTTAGAACTCGGCTTGAATTCCCTTGTGCCCATTGCCTGCCTTGATGCCGCGGTAAAATATATTCAGGGTATAGGGGTGGAGAATATCGAACAAAGAGTTGCAGGGCTTACCGGCTTCCTTATTAAGGAGCTGGCTCAGAGTGGAGCAAAAATCCTTACGCCCCTCAATTCCGCTGAGCGCGCGGGCATTGTCACAATTGTCCGGGATGATGCGTATCAATGGATTGAAAAATTGAAAGCCAGAAACATAGTGGTAGTGAGCCGCGGCGAAAATACAGTGCGCATCTCGCCTCACTTTTACAATAATCTAACTGACATTGAACAATTGCTGGAACACTGGTAAGCCAAAGTACATTAGGGGATTTTTGTATGCTAGCAGAAACTATTAATAACCAAGGCCAGAATACAGCGCCATTTATCGAACTGGATTTTGAAGAAATTAATGTTCCTATAAGAAGCAAGAATTTACGCGTTCGCAGGCTGGGGGAAGATAATAGGCCGAAAATTTTGTTACAGCACGGTATACAATCTCACAGTGCAGTATGGGAAAAATTAGCGCGCCTGCTCCATAAAAACGGCTTTCAGGTCATTATGCCGGACCGTAGGGGCCATGGTATGTCGGACCATTTTGATAGTTATCACCTCTTGGATTACGTTGCTGACCTTAACCATATTCTCGAATATTTCGATTGCAACTCAATAAATGTCGTTGGTCATTGTGAGTCATCCATGATTACAACGCTGTTGGCCGGTGCGCGTCCTGAAAAAATAAACCAGTTAATTAATATTCAATTCCCGATTCCACCCAGGGTTCCCATGGAAGATACAGCCAAGGCTGGCCTCGTGCGTACTTTTTTACAAAAAATGGAATCGCCTCAATCACATCAACTTATGAAAGATATTGAAGAGGTTGCTGAGCGCTCCATTATCGGTGCGCCCTTCCCCATGCCCATAGAAATTGCTTTGCATGTTGCCAAGCGAAATGCACGTATCGATTCCCAAGGCCAAGGCTTTACCTGGAGCTGGGACCCGGCAATATTGAATTACCGGTTACTCTATAACACCTTTGATATGTCCATCATTGCCACATCTTTGGCTAAGTTATCAAAGCCAGCTGTTTTTATTTATGGCAAAGATAGCACACTCATTAAGACAGATAAGGATCGTCATTTGCAGGTTACGCAAGCCTTATGCGCGAATCCAAAACAAATTTTGGTTCCTGGTGGCCATTATCCGCATATGGAGTCGCATGCACAAACACTCGCCAACGTAATCGTAGATTGCATTTCGCAATAATCCTTGATTCATTTTGCAGGAACAGCAGCAGTGGTCACTAAAGAATCAGCAACAGTTATTATGTTCCCCGGACAGGGATCGCAAGCAAAAGGTATGGGTCGCGATTTGTTTGTGGATTATCCATCCTTAACAGATCAAGCCAGCGAAATATTGGGCTATTCCATCACTGAACTTTGTCTTAATGATCCGGATAATAAATTGGCCCTTACGCAATTTACACAACCTGCGTTATATGTTGTGAATGCGCTTGCTTACCTTCGGTTTTCCCAATCCCAAGGTGAAAAAGCCCAATTTTTTTTAGGGCATAGCCTGGGCGAATACAATGCTTTGTTTGCCGCTGGTGCATATGATTTTGTCACTGGTCTCAAGTTAGTGAAATTGCGTGCTGAGCTAATGGCAAATGCCGGTGGCGGTGGTATGGCAGCCGTAATCGGTATGAGTGAAGACAAAATACTAGACCTTCTCAAGGTATATCCTGAATATCAGTTGTCAATTGCTAATTATAACTCTCCCGAACAGTTTGTTTTATCTGGTAATTTTCAGCACATTCAGGATGCAAGGAACCTGTTCGAAAAAAATGGTGCCAGAGCATATATAACGCTCAAAGTCAGTGGTGCTTTTCACTCAGCCTACATGAAACAAGCCAGCGATTCTTTTGCGCAATCCCTTAGTCAAGTTGCATTTGGTTCCTTACACACACCTGTGATTGCCAACGTTTCGGCTATGCCATATAAAAATAATGAAATAGGTTCTAATTTAGCAGCGCAGATTTTTAAACCGGTAAAATGGTCGCAAAGCATAGCTTATTTGTATGCTCGTAACATGAATAACTATATTGAGTTGGGGCCAGGTAAAGTCTTAAGTAAATTACAGAGGGATATTTATAACGCCTTACCCCAGATTACAGAGGGCCGCCTTGAGCCTGATACGGAATCTAATAAGCTAATATCGATTCCTGGGAATGATGCAGCCTTCACTGGAAAAAAAGATGTCACGCCCGTTTCAGAGGATCAATCTGCTACCTTTAAAAATGCTGAGATCCGTTACAAGTTTGAGAGTGTCAAGACGTTACGCCAGTTTGTGGATACCTTTGACGAAAGCATGTCCTCGCTTAAGGCTGTCACGCAATATCGCGGTGAGCCTGGGCTTTCTTTGAATTATGGGGAACTAAAGGCAAACGTTCAGTACCTAGGTAACGCCCTGCTTTCTATCGGGATCAAGAATGGTGATCGCGTAGGGTTGCTGGCGGAAAATAGAATTGAGTGGCCACTTACCTATTTAGCGGTTACGAATATTGGTGCGGTTATAGTTCCATTGGATATTTTCCTGGGTGAAGGGGAATTAGTAAACGTCATCGAAAAGAGTAATATTAGCTGTTGCTTCTGCTCAGCGACCTATATCGAGCGGCTCGCTTTGCTCTCCGGGCGTATTTCTTCTTTTAAAAAAGTTATTTGCTTTGATGAACATTCGCTGCTGGTCGCATCCTCTGAAAAAAAATCGGTAAAAAAGCCACTTACATTGACGGAAACCCTTGAAAATATAAGAAATAAGGAACTATCTAAAACCAATCCTTTTAGTTCGCATAGGCTTTTATACGCACCTGATCTCATCAAGCTTGGTGAAAGAAACACATCAAGCGGTGACCAAAAATATATTCTCAGCGTTCCCCAGGGTGAAGACGTCGCGGCAGCTATTTACATGACTGAAAATCGGTTTGCCGAACTCAGCCATGCGGGAATAATGGCCAATTTATATGGGATACTGGATGTACTTGATGAAGGTGGAAAATATCTCCGGCCGGGTGAGGCTAGCCTGGCCGTTTTGCCTTTCCACCATACCTTTCCTACCATGGGCGGATTTCTTTTACCTTTAGCAAGTTACCTCGAGATAGTTCTGTTGCCGCGATTCACTGCCAAACGGTTTGTCGAGGCGGTTAAATGCGGGAATATTAAATACTCCGTAGTTGTCCCCTATTTACTCGAATCTATAGACAAGGAACTCAATAAAACCAAGGCAACGCTGGATTGCATGAACTTTATTTTCATTGGTGGGGCTTCTGTTAGAAAATCTGTTCTTGAGTCCATGGAGGCAAAAGGTTGCAAGGTAGTGCAAGGATATGGGCTTACCGAATTTTCTCCCGTTGTGACAGTGAACATACCCGGTAAAAATTGTCTGGGGTCCATTGGAAGGCCAATACCTGGGGTAACAACGCGTATTATCAATGGTAAAGCCGGTGACCATGGTGAGCTTTGGGTACGTGGACCCAGTTTAATGAAGGGGTATGCGGGGCTAGAAGCAGAAACACAAGAAGTTGTTGAAGATGGTTGGCTTAAAACCGGCGATATCGCGTACCAGGATGATGAGGGATTTTTATTTATCAGCGGTAGGCAAAAGCCCATCATCGTAAATTCCGGTGGTAAAAACATTTATCCACGCGAAATTGAAAAACTACTGGAAAAAGAAAAGTGCATAAAAAGTATCCATATATTTCCATGGATAGATACCGTTGAAGGCGAATGCCCGCACGCAGTCCTGTTCCCGGATTACAAGGTTATAGAAACGCTTGAAGCTGAGCTGGGGAAAACTTTCAATACTGGTGAAATATCTGATTTGCTCATAAGAAAAATAGATCAAGCTACAGTAGACATCCCAAATTACAAGGTTCCCAAACATATTTTCATTGCTAACCGCGAAGGGGAACTGCCTGAGAATTGCCCTATGGTACCAGGCACAAATGAACCCTTCATGTTCATTGACTATTACCTTAGCACCGCGGCCCCGAACGTTCAGTCTCAACTGATCAGTACCAACAAACCCGCAGGCAGTTCGCTCCTGAAAGTATCTGAACAACAAGTGAGGCGTGTCCGGGATTTTATTACCCGTCAAATTAATCGGGTATGTGATCGCGATGAAGGCTCGGGGGAGCATGAGGTATTGGATGAGCTGGATTCCGTCACCAAACTAAAATTGAAGTTTAATATTGAAAGGCTTCTTGATACGAGGCTGGCTATATCCCTGCTTGCTAACTGTCACAGTGTGGATGAGCTTGCGATGCGCATCTGCCATGAAAACCAGTTCACAGATGTCAGGGATCGCATAATTCAATTGAAGGTCAAGGACACAACTGACACAGCTAATGAATCACCTCTTGTGTTCAACCTCACAGAAATGCAGGAAGCATTTTTGGTCAGTAAACATTTCAGTCGCGGTAAAGACGAGATTGGTTGCCACATTTACCTCGAGATAGAAGAATTTGACCTTAACTACGAACGATTGAAAACAGCCTGGGCAAAATTGTCAAAAGCTCACAGAATGTTGCATGCGAAAATCATTGATGAGAGTCGGCAAATGCTAATGCCGGTGCCGGATGATTTTGACTTTTTATGCCATGATTTACAGTTAGATGAACGGGAAACGGTTGCCCATCACATTCAGGGTTGTCGTGATAGGTTGCAGCAGAAGTTTTATAGTGCCGATGACTGGCCACTGTATACGATTGAAATTACCCACCTTCCGGATCGAAAATCAATCATTCATTTTAGTATTGACGAGTGGATTGTAGACGGGATGAGTCTGTGGATACTACTCCGGCAGTGGTATCAGTTATATAAAAATGATGAATCATCCATATCACCTGGCGCACCTGGTTTTAACGATTACCAGGTTGCATTGCGGTCTTCTAATGTATTTAGCGCAAATGAGACAGACCTTCGGTACTGGCTAACAAAATTGGCAAATATGCCCGAAGCTCCGCTAGTGCAGCAAAAACAAGCTATTAACCCTGATGCCGCATTCGTTCGCGAACGTTTAAGTAGAACCTTACCCCAACAATCCTGGGAGAAGCTCATCGGTTACTGCCAAAAAATTAATATTTCACCCACCGCCCTTTTATTGAGTGCTTTTAATGAGGTATTAACTGCATATAGCCGCTGTGAGAAATTTTCCTTGGTTCTCACATTCTTTAATCGAAAACCGGTTGTTCCAAATGTCGAATCCATTGTTGGTCCATTTATTTCGACAAGTATATATATCCATCATAAGAGCATCCGCGAACCAATAGAGGCCGTTATCAGGGCCGCTCAGGATCAATTATGGGCGGACATGGATCATAGCAATGTCGGTGCTATACCCGCCCTAAGGGAATTGAAAAACAGAAAGCTAATCAGCAATAACTTTATGCTTCCTGTGGTATTTACCAGTATGTTGGCAAATGCGGACGCAATTTATGGCGAAGAAGCTAGTTGGTTGTCCCGTGTTGCTTATAGTGTTACCCAAACTCCGGGTGTCTATCTGGATCATCAGACATTTGTATTAAATCATGAGCTGTGTATATCCTGGGATTACGCTAAAGGATATTTTGCTCAGGATCTAATGATCGAAATGATCAATACATATTCTGATTTGCTTCATTCTATAGCGACGACAGTTGATTCCCTGGATGAAATTACTTTTTCCGAGCTTCTTGAACGCTGTGTATCAAATCATGAGGGCGTTATCAGGCTCTTGCCCCAGGAAGAGTCGCGATTCGATCCTTATCCCCTTAGCCCAATACAACAAAGTTATTTTCTTAGTCAAATTGGTTTCGGAACCGACAAAAAAAACAACTGCCTTGTTTATCAGGAAATAGAAATTGATGGCGTTTCCACGGACAGCATCATCAATGCCTGGGGAGTGCTAGTTGATTACCACGATGCACTGCGCACTATTATAACTTCCGATGGACAGCAGCAAGTTAACAAGGCCCTGGAGAATACCCATATTCAGCATGTAGACCTGAAGGGGTTTGACAAAAATCAGCTATTGCAGAAACGCCTCTCCATTCGGCACGCTATGCAAGATCTATTTTTTCCCATAGATACAGGACCTTTTTGGCAAGTACGAATAAGCTCAACTTCTGATCAAAACCACTGCTTTCACATTGCAATTGATATGTTGTTGTGTGATCCAAATAGTATGCAGCTTCTCTTTAAGCAGCTCATTGCCTTGATTCAGGGAAAAACTCCCTATTTTCCCGCGCTACGCTATCGTGATGTCTTGCTATATCAGCAAGGTGAAAACGGCTCGAATGATAAAAGCTTATCCCAGGCCTACTGGCGGGAAAAATTTGAAAAAATGTACCCTGGCCCCAGCTTGCCGAGGTCGGATAGATTAAAAGAAAAAAATTCTTCCACAGTCAGGCAGCGCTTTGATGGGGTGTTGGAGAATTGGCCAAATCTTGTGTCCCACGCGAAAATATTGGATGTTCCGGTATCAAGCATTATCTTGACGCTGTATGCCGAGACGATATTGGCCTGGACACAAAATACAGCTTTTACTCTTGTGGTTGTGAACTGGGATAGGCCAGCCATTCAGGATGTAAATGAAATTGTGGGTGACTTTACGCAAATAAGCTGGATTCAGGTAGAAAAAAATAATTTACCATTTTCGCAAAAAGTTTTGACCTTACACCGGCAGCTGGTTGAAGACCTGAAACATAAAAATGGTTTAGGTGAGCTAGGCCGGTTTGTAGCCAAAAATAAAAATGGCGTTGCGGCAAACTTATCTGTGGTATTTACCAATTTTATGCCGCACGGCATCCACACCATGCCGGAAAATATAAAATTTTCTTATGGTTTGTCACAAACTCCTGGGGTGACATTGGACAACATTAGTGTTGAGCTGGATGGCACATTGCATTTTCACTGGGATACCGATACCAGTATTTATTCACCTGCATTGATGTCGAATATGTTTTCCGGGTATTCAGATTTGATGATGGCGTTGGCCGCTGAAACCAACATAAATGCAGGAGTTTGGATAAGTGTGGATATGGATAAGTTTTTACCTATGCAGCACTATCAAAAGGAATCAGCGTTGGGTGAAAACACAACCGTTAAAGACAATTCTGTAATCAATGAAGGGGACAAAAAAATTACCACCAATTATTTATCCCGGATTAAAGCATGGAATCATACTCACAGAGATTACCCTTTACAGGATTGCTTGCATTATTTAATTGAAGACCAGGTCCTCCGGTCACCCTACCGTATAGCTGCTCAATTCGCACAAGATACCTTAAGTTTCCTTGAACTGAACCAGAGAGCTAACCAACTTGCGCGGTATATGATCAAACAGGGATTAAAGCCCGGTTCTGTAGTTGCATTGGTTCAAGAAAGATCCGTTGAATTGTTAGTAAGCCTGTTGGCTATTTTAAAAGCAGGTGCTGCGTACCTGCCTATAGATACGAATTTTCCTGATGAGCGAATTTCTTACATCCTGAAAGATGCTTCTACAGCACTCGTATTAACGCATAGCCGGTTTTCACAAAAATTATCTGCGATGCCCTGCTCGTTGGTTTTTCTTGATGAGCAACAAGAAAATATGGCACTGTTTTCAAATGAGAATCTGGCGCGTACGCAGTCCTCCAACAGCCTTGCTTACATTATTTATACGTCGGGTTCGACCGGAAATCCCAAGGGGTGCATGATCACACATTCAGCTATCGTCAATCGATTGCTTTGGATGAAAGATGAATATGAAGTAGATGATCTAGACAGGGTTTTGCAGAAAACTCCGTATACATTTGATGTTTCTGTTTGGGAATTTTTCTTACCGCTATTAAGTGGTGCCACTCTTGTGCTTGCAAAACCTAAAGGCCATCAGGATCCAGGTTATTTGGCGGAAATCATAAGAGAAGAAAAAATCACTGTTTGTCATTTCGTTCCCTCAATGTTGAACGCTTTCCTCAATGAACCATCGGTCAGTCGATGCACATCATTAAGCCGTGTTTTTACCAGTGGTGAAGCCCTTGCATACGCATCAATCGAAAAATTTCTGAGTTTGTTAAATTGTCAGTTGCATAATTTGTATGGACCCACGGAAGCCGCCGTTGACGTTAGTTACTGGCATTGCCAGCTGAATCCCGAAAAACGTGTATTTATCGGAAAACCTGTTGCGAATACCCAACTGTATATTGTGGATACTGAGTTGCAGCTCGTTCCCCCTGGTGAAGCCGGCGAGATCCTGATTGGTGGAGTCCAGGTTGCCAAGGGTTATCTTGCACAGGAAATGCTTACCGCTGAAAAATTCATACCGAATCATTTTTCTGGTAATAGCGCTGAAAAATTATATCGCACAGGTGACCTTGCCCGCCAAAACACAGACGGAAATATCGAATATTTGGGACGGCGCGACTCACAGGTGAAGCTACGTGGTTTGCGCATCGAACTGGGCGAAATAGAGACGCGACTATGTGAGCTTGATAGCGTTCGTTCAGCGGTTGTTCGCATCAGGGATGAAAGCACTGATGATCCGAAATTAGTTGCTTGGCTTGTTGTCGCAGACAAAAAAATAGCTAGTGATACCTTAACCCTTAAATTTGTGCGCCAAGAAATCAAAAAGTTTCTACCTGACTACATGTTACCAAACGCTGTGGTCATTCTTGATGCTTTACCTACAACGGAACATGGTAAGTTAAATGAGAAGGCTTTACTTTGGCCTGTGAGCGAGCCCGAAAAAGTGAACGATAAAGAAATGATTGTTAAGGAAAGAAGCCTCCAGGAAATTGAAAGCTTGCTATCCAGGATTCTTATGGATGCGATGAACGCAAGCGAGATTAAACCAACTGATGATTTGTTTGATATGGGGGCTACCTCGCTTACACTCGTTAAGCTTGCTCAAAAAGTCAAGCAAAGTGAAGGGGTTGAAATTCCAGTAGACGTGTTTTTAGAAAATCCCACGATCGCGGGTATCAGTCGCTATGTAGTTAACAAATTGACTACCGGCGGTACAACATTACCCATTACCGGAAAAACCGGGGCTAACAGTCCTTCGCAATATTTAGTCGACAATCAAAGCTTTGATCTGTTACGCCATCAATTTAATCAGGATATTTTATCCCGCATCATATCGCCCACACTAATGGCCGGTGAACAATTTAAAAGCCGTCCCGTTTCTTTTAATGATTTCAGCTCATTTTTATCATTACTGGCACAGCGCTATATCGAGGGAAGAACACGTTACCGTTACCCTTCCGGTGGCGGAAAGAATGCGGTGCAGGTATACATCTATGTGAGTGATGGTGGTGTTGAGTCCATTGCAGGTGGTTTTTATTATCACCATCCCGCGGCTAACCAATTGATTAGCTTGCCATCAACACAAAGGTTGGATAAGGAAATTTTCAATCAGAGTTATCGCAAAGCGTTTGAAGCTTCTGCGTTTACAATTTTTCTGGTTGCAGAATACAGTGCAATCGAACCTTTTTACGCAGATTCTTCAACTACCCTGATTGAATTGGATGCTGGATACATAACGCAGCTATTACAACAGAATGCCGGGACTCACAACCTTGGTCTGCTTACAGTAGACGATGTTGACTATTCCCAATGCCAAGCGCATTTCCAACTCTCCGGTAGCCAGCAATTTATAAGTTGTTTACTGGGGGGTGGCAGGCCTGTGCAAACTGGGGTTGACTACGAAGGACAGCCTGTCCTTGCGTTTACTCCATCAAAAAATCTGCAACAAACCAATCATATGTTACGGTCGCATGAGGATATTGAGCGAGCCAATACCGATGGGCGGTATAGCACATTGTCAAAAGAAGAGCAGGCAGCTATCACGGCTGAAGCTCGTCATTTACGTAACGACCTTAA
Source organism: uncultured Cellvibrio sp. (assembly GCA_946480695.1). The sequence goes on along the minus strand of CAMLKG010000037.1, from coordinate 24,789 downwards.
ACATTTACCCGCTATACAATTGGATTCAACTTTCATAAGTAGTGAAGATTATGTGCTGCGCGCGTGTCAACGAGAATATAAGGAGACTGCGCTAACGCTGGTGCAATTGGGGCAATTAATGTCTCTCATGCAGAATCTAACAGGCGTCCCGCAGCAAAAGCTTTATACCGCCGATGCTCTCCCCCACCAAGTGGATGCGTATGTGTTTATTAAATCTGGAGGGGTACAGGATGATTCAGCGGCGGGGCTTTATCTTTACAATGACAAGAAAAACTGCCTGGAGCGAATTGCGGTAAATATCGATGCGCTGGAGAGTGATATTAAATCGGCTCATGTGCCCTTCAATCGCACGCATTATCAGAAATCAAAAGTTAATGTTTTCCTTATCGGCGATTTAAGAAAATCTAAAGCCAGTTTCGGCAATTATGGTATTCGTAAGGCATTTATTGAAGCCGGGAAAATTGGACAGCTGATGATGCAACACCAGTCCGAATTAGGTTTGGGGGTTTGTCCGATTGGCGGTATGCGCTTTGACAAGATTCGGCATTACTTTAATCTGAATCAGGACCAATTATTTTTGCATTGCATGCTTATCGGCGCCTGGGATCATGTTGGAAAGATTTCATCGCCCATTTTTTCGGAAAACATGCCGCTCCTTACCCAATCGACGCTCCTTGCCCAGTCATTGGTACAGGACGCGGATAAGGAAGAAAAAACAAATCAAAAATTGTCCGTCATTGGTGTTGCAGGCCGTTATCCCCAAGCGGACTCATTGGAGCAATATTGGCAACTGTTACAAAACGGTAAATCCGCTATTTCTGAAATACCGGAAGATCGTTGGGATGCCCAGCGCTATTTTAGCCGTGATGCCAGTGATAAAAAATCTTATAGCAAGTGGGGCGGCTTTCTAAATAACATACAGCGTTTTGACAGCTTGCTATTTAAAATAAGCCCTTCCGAGGCAAAATTTATTGATCCACAAGAACGCCTGTTTCTTGAAGTTATTTGGGAGTGCCTGGAAAACGCCGGTTATACAGCGCAGACCCTCAAGGCTAGCGCAGGAAGGGTTGGCGTTTTTGTGGGAGTTATGTGGAGCGACTATCAAAGTGTAGCAATGCAGGGATGGAGTGAGGGGAATATTCAACAAGCTCTCAGTTTCCATTCGTCCATTGCTAATCGCGTATCCCATTTCTTTGATTTTGAAGGCCCGAGTTTAGCCATTGATTCCTCTTGCTCCTCCGCGTTAAGCGCAATGCATCTAGCGCGCCAAAGTATTGCTGCCGGTGAATGCGATGCAGCAATTGTAGGCGGCATTAATTTAATAGCGCATCCTTACCACCAAAATGTACTCTGTGGCTTAAATTTGCTGTCCCAATCGGAAACCTGTAGTGCGTTTGGCGAGAACGGTACTGGCTGGGTTGTTGGTGAAGGTGTGGGTGCGGTATTGGTTAGGCCAGAAAAAACTGCCCGGCACGCTCGGGATAATATCCAGGCGAATATCCTGGCAACGTCAATTTCACATAGTGGTGCAACACTTCGTTACGGTTTTCCTTCTGCGGAAAAGCAAGCAAAATCTATCAAGGCTTGCTTCGCACAGGCAAATGTTCTTCCAAAAGACATTTCCTACATTGAATCGGCAGCTACCGGTTCCGGTCTTGCCGACAGTGTCGAAGCGGAAGCTATTAAAATTAGCTTTGCGGAAGCTGTTGCTGATTTTCCAATTGCAATCGGCTCAGTTAAGCCCAATATCGGCCACTTGGAGTCAGCCTCTTTTATGTCACAGCTGACCAAAGTGCTTCTACAACTCCAGCACGGAAAAATTGCTCCCTCGATTAATAGCGAACCCAGGAATCCACTGATTAATTATTCAAGTTCATCGTTTTACATCAATACTGAACTGAAAGATTGGAAACCAATAAACACATCATCGCGGCAACCGCAAAAACGAGCCCTGATTAACTCCTTCGGGGCTACCGGTTCCAGTGGCCATGTAATCGTTGAGGAAGCTATTCGCACGACCAATGGCGGCGCTATTGACGCCTCGGTTGTTATACCGTTATCGGCGCAGTCAAAGAACCAACTGATCCTAATCGCGCGCGCCCTGCTCCACTTTATAAATTCACAGACCACTGAATGCAGTCTTGCTGATATTGCATTTACCCTGCAAGAAGGTCGTGTGGCATTAAAGCAACGATTGGCTTTAGTAGTGAATTCAATAGACCAGTTAAAAAAATCGCTCGAAGCGTTTATTAACGACCCTGAAAACCCTCCAATAGCAGCGTCCACCATGTCCGGAATCGAGTACCAAGCCAATTCGGATATGCAATTGCATTTGCTCGCAACACATTGGATGGCCAATGAAAGCGTTGACTGGCGTTCCGTCCAATCGGGAACTGAACGTCGCATTGCCCTGCCCACCTATCCGTTTATCCAGGAAAACCATTGGCTGGACACTGCTGACTTGCAGGCTGAAGTTAGTGGGCAATCTTACGAACCAAATACATTTTCCAGAGGGAACATGCCCATGGTAAATAACAGTTATTTTGATAAAAGTACCAATACTTTTGATACCAACTTGCTAAAAGAGACGCAAACATGGCTGCGTAGTTTGTATGCCTCACTTTCCGGTATTTCCGAATCCAGGATAGATGTTGACACCTCACTCATAGAATACGGTATAAACTCCGTCATTATTAAATCGATCAATACGGAAATAGACAGCCACTTTAAGAATGTTTCCAAAACGGTGATGTTTGAATGCCAGACGATTACCGATCTGGCGGCCTATCTTCTAAACAAACATCGCGCAGAGCTAGTAAAACTTTTAAAAGTTGACAGCGTTGATCCTGATACTACTTATCCCGCTTTATCTGGCACTCAACCATATCCTGGCGCACGCGTAGAGCGCACATTTGCAACCCATCGCGATATTGCGGTTATAGGTATGGCCGGCCGCTATCCACAAGCAGGAAACCTTGAGGAATTTTGGAACAATTTGTGTGCAGGAAAAGACTGTATCACTGAAATTCCTGAAGAAAGATGGCGTATCCAGGATTTTGCAATGAAAAATCGCTGGGGAGGATTTATTCAGGATGTTGATAAGTTTGATCCCCTGTTTTTCAATATTTCACCCACAGAAGCGAAAATCATGGACCCACAGGAACGACAGTTCCTGGAAGTTGCATGGGAATCTATCGAAAATGCCGGTTATACGCGTGAAGATTTACAACGTCGATTAAATGGCCGTGTAGGCGTCTTTGTAGGCGTCATGTATAACGAGTATCAGCTGTTTGCAGCGGAGGAAATCGCCAAGGGTAATTCGATATCGTTGGGCAACAGTATTGGGTCCATCGCTAACCGGGTTTCCTATGTATTAAATTTGAAGGGACCCAGCATGGCGATAGACACCCTGTGTTCATCCTCGCTCACTGCTGCGCATCTAGCGGTGCAAAGTATGAAAAGTGGTGAATGCGATGCCGCCATTGTCGGTGGTGTTAATCTTTCATTGCACCCCAGTAAGTACCTTATGCACGCTCAAATGAACATGCCTTCGAGCAATGGTCGCTGTTCTGCATTTTCCGACCAGGGTGACGGTATGGTTGCGGGCGAAGGTGTTGGCTCAATTGTTATTAAGTGGTTGGATGCCGCGCTTGCAGATGGCGATCAGATTTTGGGGGTTATTAAGGCAACGTCCGTCAATCACGATGGGAAAACCAATGGTTACACTGTTCCTAACCCTGTGCAACAGGGGGAGCTGATTCGGTCAGCATTGGATGAGGCGAAGGTTGACGCTGCACAAGTTAGTTACATTGAGGCCCATGGTACAGGAACAGCGCTTGGCGATCCGATTGAAATTAATGGTTTGGCTCGTGCTTTCGGGGATTACAGCGATAAAAAACAATATTGTGCTGTGGGTTCTGTGAAATCCAATATCGGCCATCTTGAAGCTGCATCTGGCGTGGCATCTATTACCAAGGTGCTATTGCAAATGCGTCATAAAAAGCTGGTTCCTTCACTGCACACCCAAACATTGAATCGAAATATTCGATTTGAAGATACGCCCTTCTATGTCCAACGCGAGCTAAGCGAATGGCTGCCAGGGAATTCTTCTGTAAATGACCAACGTTCCATTGGAAAACGAATTGCCGGTATAAGTTCGTTCGGTGCAGGTGGGGCAAACGCGCACATTATTTTGGAAGAATTTGAAAATGATTCGCGCGCGGGATACGGGGAACCATTACCCGGTGAGGAAAGCACAGCCGAACATTTGTTTTTGTTGTCCGCAAAAAACAAACTTCGTTTAACTGAATATGTAAATAAATGGATAACGTTCCTTGAGCAGCAAAATGGAAATTTCTCAGCGAACCAATTTGCAAATGTATCCTATACCACGCAAGTAGGCCGCGAAGCCATGCCCGAACGTTTGGCAATCCTGGCGGATAACCCCGGTAAACTGCTGGAAAGCCTGCGCGAATTTGGCAACCAAAACCTTTTCGAAAATGTTTTTTCAGGCAATGTTACTTCTGATAAATCCAATTTTGGATCGATTGTCGGTGGCGATGAGGCCAGGGAACTTATAGATGTACTTATCAGGCATCGGAATTTGACGAAACTTGCAACATTGTGGGTCAGTGGTATTGCTATTGATTGGCATAACCTCCACCAAGGCGTGGTACGTCAACGTATAACAATACCAACCTATCCCTTTGCCAGGGAGTCGTATTGGGTACCCCGAGTCCATGTTGCAACAAATACACAGGGTAATGTCGCTCCTATCATTCGACAAGAAGCGACGCCGCAGGTTTTGCACCCGTTGCTTGATCAATACCGGGCTAGCCTAAGCGCACTTAGCTTTAGCAAAACGTTTACAAATCAATCGGTATGGGTAAATCAGCTGGCTGACCATAACCATTACTCGATCGGTGGCGCGGTATTACTGGAAATGTTGCATGCGGCGGCAAACCAGGTTGCCGAAGGTAAGCGACTGATAACGATTGGGCATTTGCATTGGGCGGAGCCCAAAATCCCCAATAGCGCATCATGCGAATACTTCCTGAAGCTTTACACCAAGCCGGATAATCCGCTGGTCCAATGTGTGATTTCAGCGCTTGAGCAGGGAGCTGATAAAACCAGTGATGTGGCGCTGGCTGAATTGGTTTTCGCGTCCCCGGATAACATCAGGTTGGTTGACGGATATATTGATTGCCAGCTCATAAAATCTCGTTGTGAAAAAAATCTTTTAACCGAGACCGTACCCCCTGTATTGCGCGAATTTAAATTTAACCAAAACGAAGCAATTGTCCAGATTGAATGCCGCGAGGAAAATATCACCACCGATTTAGAAAACCATTCCATGGATGTAGCCCGGGAATTTTTGGCGAGCCCCGCATTGTTACAAAATGCATTGCAAGCTGCTGCACTCTTCCATGGTCAGCTAAATAAAATTCCACCTGCTAAATTGATTCCGGTTTCGACGTTGCAAGTGGATATTCATCGCAAGATTTCGGATAAATGCCATCTTCACATTGTTCGTAGTACGGCTAGCGAGCTGGCACCGGATGAGATAGCTTACGATATAGCAATGATAGATGGGGCTGGCCGGCAGGCAATAAAGCTCAGCGGTGTTGCTTTTACGCACATCGCATCCGCAGGGCAAAGTACAGCTGGATCTGCGGTGGTGGTGAGTTCCCAGTTAAATCTGAGCCAGTTGGAATATAACAGGACTGAATGGCTTGATCGCCAGATAAAAACTGCGGATTCCCTTACTGGCACCACCTTGGTGTTTGATAGCGATGATCGTCTATGCAATTTACTCAGGGAAACGGTTAAAGACGATCTCTATCTTATTAAAGCCGGTAAAGCGTTTAAAAAGATCACTTGGGGCAATGGTCAGGATGGCTTCCAAATTGATCCTGGCAACGGATCCCATTACGAAAAAGTACTTTCGGAATTTGCAAAAAAGGACGATATTTCATTAAATATCATTCACAATTGGTCAAAGAAAAAATTTAGTAATGCCAGTAACACCGCAGAGCAATTAAGCAGCGGGTTTTTCTCACTGAATGAAATTGCAAAACAAGTAGTAAAGTCCTCAAGAAAAGTAAAAATACTCTACCTCTATGAAGGAAACGACATTCAGCCCTGCTACGAAGCGTGTGGTGTTTTCCTGAAAACATTGAGCTACGAAAATCCCAGGATCAATGTCAAAACACTCGCTGTCGCTGCCGACGTTAAGGTTGTTGCACAACAGGCCCTAAATGAACTCGCTGAATTCAGCTTGCATGATTATGAGATTCGCTATGAAGGTGACAAGCGCAGGGTTAAGCATTATCTCCCCTGCCCGCAAACATCTATTCCAGCGCTGGATCGCAATAATTCAACTTTGCGAAAAAATGGCGTGTACCTTATTACCGGCGGCATGGGTGGTTTGGGGTTACTGTTTGCAAGGTACTTAAGTGAGCACTATCAGGCACGTCTCGTACTGACCGGGCGCAGACTGCGCGATGCAGAAATTGATGAGCAACTGAAGCGCTTGCAACAATTGGGTGGTGAAGTTGTTTACTTTTCCTGCAACGTTAGCGATATACAACAATTGGAGGATTGCCGAGCTCTTTGCATACAAACCTTCGGTGAGCTTAACGGGATTGTGCACGCGGCTGGTGTGTTAAAAAATGGCCTTATCGCTAACAAAACTGCTGACGAAATAAACCAGGTATTGGAGTCCAAGGTTGCTGGAACCATAGCCCTCGATAACGTGTTCGCTAAAGAGCAGCTCGACTTTGTTGTTTATTTTTCCTCAATAATTGGTGTGATGGGAAACATTGGGCAAAGCGATTACGCCTACGCCAATGGATTCCAGAATCACTATGCGCGTTATCGCAATACCCTCATCGCTGACGGAAAGCGCTATGGTCGCAGCCTATCCATCAATTGGCCTTTGTGGCAAAACGGTGGCATGTCTGCCGATAGCCAGACTGAAGCCTGGATGGAAGAGAGCCTTGGATTTGTAAGCCTCTCCTCTCGTTTGGGGCTGCTCGCATTTGAAGAGATTTTATCTTCCAAATTGGAACAAGTGATAGCCCTGAGCGGATTCCCCAATAAAATCAATGAAACCCTTGGTATTAGCGAGCGGGAAGCGCCGAGCCGCTACGACACCATGCGACTGACACAATGCCGCACTTTGGTTGACAGTCATGTAGCGGTTCAGGAAAACATTTACACCCCGGAGAAAACCCTTGTTTCCGAGGAGACAAATTATCCCTCTGTTGCTACAGATATAGCGACATTCCTACGTGAAAAAATTGCTGAAGCGACAGGTGTTCCTGAAAATAAAATAGACGATACCGTTGAATTTTGGGAACTGGGATTGGATTCCATTTTATCGATGAAGATTATTGAAAAAATAGAAGCGCAATGGAACCTGCGACTCTATCCAAACGAAATGCTTGAATATAACAACGTGCAAAAGCTTAGTGCCTACCTCAAAAATGAAATTGGTGCACAGCCCAAGGGAGAAATCGCACAGCATGCCGTGGGGACTGATTCAGCGGTAAATGTTGTCATTCAGACCGGAGAATCCGATTCCGGGGGCATTCAACCAAGCACCGGGCTTTTGCCTTTCCTGAAAGGCCAGGTAGCAGCCGCGACAGGTGTAGATGAAGCACAAATCGATATTAATGTAGAGTTTTGGGAGCTTGGTTTAGATTCCATTTTGTCCATGAAAATCATAGAAAATATTGAACATACATACGGAATTCGTTTGTATCCTAATGAAATGCTTGAATATAACACCTTGCATAAGCTGGAGGCTTACCTCAGTGCGGAATTGGCCGAGTCGTTAAAACCCAGGCCGGCCGTAGAATCTCCGCAAGCAACACTGAATACTGACAGTTCGGAAAATGTTATTTTTTCAAGTTCAGGGAGTCATAGTGAAGTTGCGCCTGAGTTTGATTGGAAAAGCCAGGTAACTTATGTCAGTGCTGCTCCCGAAATCATAAAGCAAACAAAAAAGAGAGTGATTTTCGTACTAAGCACTCCGCGCTCAGGTTCAACATTATTTAGGGTTATGTTGGCAGGCCACAGCGGTATTTTCTCACCGCCGGAACTGCACCTTTTGCCATATAACACCCTGGAGCAATGGAGTAATCGATTAATTGATTTGAACCAAAAGCACATTAAAGAAGGCCTTACCAAAGCGATTGCGGAACTTGAGTCACTTAATGCGGAAGCCGCAATAAAGCGCCTGGATCATTTGCAACAAGAAGGTTTTACGGTAAAACAAACTTACGAATTGCTTTTGGAAAAAGCCCAGGGGCGTTTTGTTATCGATAAATCGCCAAATCATGCATTGGATATCAATACGCTACGCAATGCGGAATCTGTTTGCGATGAGCCTTTGTATATCCATTTGGTTCGTCATCCGCTTGCAGTTATGGAGTCATTTGTGCGGAATCGGTTCGCCAAGATGTTTGGTGTGAACGAAAACCCATGGGAGTATTCAGGTAAGCTATGGCGCGATATGAATAACAATATTTTGCAACATTTAAGTCAGGTGCCATCTTCGCGAAGCCGTTTAATCCGCTATGAGGACCTCGTCGCGCACCCCGAAAATATTATGCGTTCCCTGTGCACCTGGTTGGAACTGCCTTTTGAGACAGAAATGCTCAAGCCTTATGAAGGTAACAAAATGACCGATGGACTGCGTGAAGCTTCACTGCCAATCGGTGATCCTAACTTTAATCAACATAGGAAAATTGAAAGTCATTTTGCGGAAAACTGGAAGCACCATGCTGACAAAGTAAATTACCTGAACCCGGCGACTATAGCGCTCGCACAAGAATTTGGTTATTTACTCGATGACGCTCCCGAAGCCGAAAAGCGCCTGATAACGCCGATTAGCTAAAAGCATCTGCGGCTTTCATGCCCGCTCGGGTGAAACGATTGCGACTGTATCTGAAGGTTAGGTTGCGGGAAAAACTGGAGGACTAATGAACACTTTATTTCAAATTATAGCTTTGTTCTGGCGAATACCGGGATTCGTAATTTCCTTTTTTTTTTATCGAGGCACACGCCTTTTAATTCTGAGCGCAGCCAGGCGAATTTTTGAAAAAAAATTAAAAGCGCGGGAAAAGCTTTCCTGGACCGCCTATTCCGAATCCCTTGAGATTCCTGGCGCCCTGCCTTACATGATGTGCACTACCTCGCGCTGGAACCCTCATGCTCCATTAGGGAGTTTAGGACCCTTTAATGTAACGGAACAGATAGAGATTGATTTGGCTTCTCCGAGGAAATCAGCGCGTGGCTGGATTATCACTGTATTCCGTGGTGATTTTGAGGTAGTCAAATTAATTTACCCGGGAAACAGTAAAGACGAGGGGTGGGTGAAAATTGATTTACCTCCCGATCAATACCGGATTTTGGTTCGCTACTATGGTTATCACGGTAATACTGTTTTTCCCGCCGTCCGAATAGATGGAATGGTTGCCAGTGACGCGCGTGATGTCGGTGACGAAATGGGTAAGAGTTTGGCGTTCTTTGAAAAAAATGTAGTCAATCGCAAAGGAATTTTTTATTTTTTTACCCAATATTATATTTTTCAGCTCTTACGGTGGAAAAGTTTTTTACCTGAAAATCTGGTCCGCCATCTTTACTTGCCAGTTGGCGACCCGCAAATTACACGCTATCGCTATGGAATTATTAATGCATCACAGCAACTTGAGCTTACCTTCGACAATGAAATATTTGACAAGGCGGATGTCTACGTTACTTATTGCAACCGCTGGGGCTTTCCCGTTTTTTGGGATAAGGTCGAAAAAAATTCATTCCGTTCAAGGGTTGCACCGGAAGACCTCGTTTACCTTGTACGCGTGGTTAATTTCCTTAACCAGGAAGAGCTTGAATTGGAAACCTATCATTTCAATGATCGGGTTACACAACAGGAGCCTGTAAAAGTTGAAGATAAAAGGACAAGTTTACAAGGAGTCGACACTAAAAATTCCCGAGTGCTTCGCGGAAACCTATCTCAACAGGAGAGCAAAATGAACATGCAAAAATTTGTATTCTGGTCTGGCGTTTATACCATTTCACTGGGTGTGTCTTTCTTCATCCCCGGCTATTTAGCTTTTTTTGGTTTTAAAACACCTGATGCCATGTACTGGACGCTGAATACCGGATGCTTTGTAACCTTTGTTGGCGTTATCCTCATATATTGTTCACGCAATTTAAAAGAGCGGGCAGGAATTGTTTACGCAAATGCCGTGCTGCGAATACTCGGATTCTTTATGCTCGCAGGCTTTGGCTTGTTTGGGGAACTCGGCAAGATTGCAATTGTGGCTGGTATTATTGATTTGGCGATAGGTGTTACCTATTTGTTAGGGCTACCGGCTAACCAGAAAAAATCTCATGGCGACTTATTGCTCGACCGGGAAGCCGCCTAGTGAATCTTGATATATAGATACCTTGTGATTTGGCTGAAGCAATCCATTTTTTTGCACATTAAACGTCGTCCACTATGCCATGGATGGCTACATACTCCGCAAGCGTTTGGTTATACAGGAAATCAGAAAATGAAAATTACCTATGTTAACGATAGTTATCGCGATATAAATTATATGGACAAGCCCGAGGATGCCAAGAGTCAAGAGGTTGAACTGGAAGCTGATCAGGTTGCCACTATCGCTGAAATTTTTAATACGCCGCTGACCGGTTCTTACAATTGGGATTACCTTGAACACGAAAATCGTATTAAAAAATTATATGAACTGGGTAAATCACTCGCATGGGATGCGAATAAGGATATTGAATGGCAACGCTCACTCGATTGGCACCAACTTCCTAAACGCACCAAACCGGTAAATGAGCATCCCCTCAACAATTACCCACCCTACGCCAATTTAAGTGATGAAGATAAGGCATTATTCCAATGGCATAGCCAGTCATGGATATATAGCCAATTCCTGCACGGTGAACAGGGGGCGTTATTAGTTGCGTCACAATTGGTTTCATGTGCGCCAACATTTAATGCGAAGCTTTATGCCGCATCCCAGACGTTTGATGAGGCGCGCCATGTAGAGGTATTCAATCGTTACATCCAACGAAAATTAGGTTTTATATATCCAATCAGTGTTCCACTTAAATCAATACTTGACAGGGTCTTGACGGACAAACGTTGGGATCTCAAATTTATCGGTATGCAGATTATCATTGAGGGGCTTGCGCTCGGTGCCTTTAATACAATAAAGGCAACAACCATGGATCCTGTGTTACGCCAGATACTGGAACTGGTGGTGCGCGATGAAGCGAGGCACGCCGCATTTGGAATACATTATTTAATTGATCACATCAAAACTTTATCGGAAGAGGAAGTTGAAGAACGAGCCCAATTTGCGTACGAAGCCTGTGTCCTCAGCCGGGAGCGCCTGATGCAGTTTGAAGTGTGGCAACATTGGGGGTTTGACGTTCAAGCTTGCAGGGAAATTTCCCTTAACGATGGCCTGCTGGTAGGTTTTCAAAAAAGCTTATTCTCCCGGATTATTCCTAATTTACGGCGTGTGGGGTTACTGACGGAACGTGTCCAGGAAAAATTCGACAAAATTGGATTTTTATCCTATGCCGGTTTGCCTGATGATGGCGACTTCAATTGGGCCGAATTATCCAAACCTCTCGCATCTGTTCGTAAGGTTGCGGTGGCATAACCTTCACTAATACATCCAGCTGGGGACAACACCAAAGGCACGGCAATAGTCGATTGGTATATTCCGAAAAAAAGGGACCTATGGTCCCTTATGTATCAACTAAGCAGCTTACTCCGTTGTGTTTGCCGGAGGTGAGTGAGGCATCAATGGATTACAGTTTTTAACAGTTACCCTTCCCTCCAGTAAATTGCCTTTTGAATATTCACTAAAGATACAAGTATTTGTTTTTGGATCGTAGTTTTCCACCCAAAGGTTGTCGTCTTTCCAGGTGGCTTGTATATGCATTTGTCCTTTAGGTACGTCAATGGACATGACACCGCCATAATTTTTCACGAAGTGCTGCTCATAGTGAAAGGTATACATCAGCCAACCAATAATCACTACCAACAGGCCGCCGATGAAGCCGGCCTGCCATTTGAAATAACGTCCAACACCCCAAAAAACAAATAACGCAACACTGAAAACCGCGATCCAATATAAATACGTAATCACAATATTTCCCTCTTGATGGAATAAAAATTACTTCCTATTCAACAGGCTTTTGCGACTCAAGGCAAGTAAACCCAACGCCAACAAGGTGAATAAGCCGATGCTGCCGCTACCGTCATCCTCTTTTTTAGTGATCAGTGTATTTTTGGTTGGATTTAACGAAGCGGCAGTATCCGGATCGGCATTCAAAATGACAATATTTTGGATCAACATAAAATGATCACCGGTGACAGGTTTATTGGCAGTTGCATCGCTCGCGGAGTAATTACGCAGCGGAATTGTTTCAAATCCGCTGCCCATATTGAATCGGCTTAAGGCTGCTATTGCGTCCACGACCTCCATACCATTGCCCATCACCTGCCCAAATACAGTAAAACCGCCATTATTGTTGTCGAGGATATAGCCGTGGTTTTTATCGGTTGCATTTTTATCATTGAGGTTAATGAACCATTGGCTGGTTGCCGAGTTTGGTTGGCTCCCCAACTTCGCCATCGCAATGGTTCCGCGTAAGTTGGAATAGACCGGCTCGTTTTCCACCCTGGCATTCTGGGTAACGGCGACCAGCGGGAGTTTGTTTTGATAGGTGTAACCGCCACCCTGGATAACAAAACCGGGTACAGAACGATGCACAATGCTGTTGGTATAGGCATTGGCTTTAACGTAGGTGAGGAAATTTTCTACAGTTTTGGGTGTGGTTTTATCAAATAGGTTAACTTCAAAGTTACCCAATACAGTTTGGAATTGCACTGTGGTAGCTAATACCGCCTGGCTTAATAAAAGGCTCGCACCCACACAGCAAGCCGATGTTATTTTTAGCCAATTCAAGGAAAACCCAAATCCGTTGGACAAACGCATGTGAAACCTCTCGTTATAAAAATAGGATGCTTCCGCTCCGGAGAGCTATTAACCACCGCATCTTAGCGTGGTTACAGTCCACCAAATAAGCAAAATTTGTTGGATTTTGTAATCTATGGGCGGCGGGTTAGGGTCAGTCCTCATCAGTCACTTTTTTCCAATGGCCGTTGGCCTGGGGTTTGACTTCATAGCGTGCCCAGCGTTGGAACTCGGAGCGCAAACAAATTCCCGTTGCATAGCCACCGTCGCCGGCAACTACCTTATAGATCACCTGGTCCTTGCTGGCGATTGCGCTATCCGCCGCATCGACGACCTGGCGCACGCTCCATAAATTCCCCAGCTTGCCATTGCTGTAAAAATGACCGGCAATGATTTCTTTCGGGTGGGTGATATTTTTCTCGGCGTGTTGCTTGGCCAACTCAAGCAGTTGGGTCAGGTTTTCGCTGGTAATATCCACGTAGGAGTTCAACTGCTCCATCGCGGCTGAAAAATCTTCCTGGGTTAGTTCAAATTGGCGTTCGGAGGCTACGGCGGGTTTAAGGATTTTGCGGCGAACCAGGTGAGCCGGGTAGCGACGCCAGGGGAAAAAAGCATTAAAGGTGATAGCCGTCAACATGATACTGCCGACATTAATGAGTATCGGAAACATTAAATACCAATAATCCAGCCGGTAAATTTCCGCTCCGCCGATGACCGCCGCCAAGGCGGTCGCACCTCCGGGGGGGTGCATACAGCGCGAATAATGCATAACCCCCACCGCTAGGCCCACCGCCAAGGCGGGGGTCCAGCTTTGGTCGGGAAACAACTGTTGGCAACTTACGCCAACGAAGGCTGACAATAGATGGCCCCCGATCACCGCCCAGGGTTGCGACAGGGCGCCTTGGGGAACCGCAAATAATAAAACCGCGCTCGCTCCCATGGATGTCACCATTAATAAGGTGCCTGCGGTGTGCATAAAGCCCTCGGGAAAACACCAGCGGGTTCCCCAATAAACCGCCAGTATTCCAAGGAAGGCGCCCAGGCCGGAAATAATTTTTTCCCCGTGGTTAGTGGTATTACGCTCTATACCGAAGAGCATCCGGGCTTCATGCAACCAATGTTTTACTCGCATATCTTGTCTCGGCGCACCATAAAAGGGCGAAATCCTAGAGGCTTACGCCGTTAACTGCAATCCAAAATTGCCTGTTTTATTTCTTGACCTTGACCCAAGGGTAAACTTTAAGCTGGGCCCGTGAACACATAGGTATTCCTGGGAGACCAAAATGTATCTATTGAATGTAAAGACAATGACTTGTGCCGGTTGCGCGGCAGCTATCACCCGCGCGATTACTGCCGTGGATAAATCCGCCAAGGTGAGGGCTTTTCCCCCTATCCATCGGTTAGAGGTGGAAACACATCTCGGCGCCGGGCAGCTTTTGCATTTACTTGACGAGGCTGGTTACCCGGCTGAGCCAGTTCAGGAGGGTTGCAATGACCATTGAGACGCATGAATTGGATTTATCGATAGAGGGGATGACTTGCGCCTCCTGTGTCGGGCATGTCGAACGGGCGCTGGCGAAGGTTGAGGGGGTGGCGACCGTCAATGTAAACCTGGCGACAGAACGCGCGCATGTGCAGTTATCCCGGCCGGTCGCGGCGGACGTGCTCATCCAAAAAGTAGAGCAAGCCGGTTACGCCGCCCACCTCACCCAAACAGCGGAACAAGCCAGCGCGATAAAGCGCGAGCAGGAGCGGCTCACGCTTGTTCGTCAATTCAAATGGAGCCTGGTTGCGACCCTGCCGGTGTTTGTACTGGAAATGGGTGCCCATTTAATGCCGGCGTTTCACCACTGGTTGATGGAAAACCTCGGTATATGGAATTGGATTATCCAGGCGGCCTTAACCAGTGTGGTGATGTTTTGGCCGGGCCGGGTGTTTTATCAAAAAGGGTTGCCTGCCCTCGCCCGCCTCGCGCCGGATATGAACTCCCTGGTGGCCATCGGTAGCCTTGCCGCCTGGTCCTATTCGCTGGTTGCGACATTCCTTCCCCATCTGTTACCGGTGGGTACAGTGAATGTGTATTACGAGGCGGCGGCAGTTATTGTGACGCTGATATTACTGGGGCGCCTGATGGAGGCTAAGGCCAGGGGCCGCACCAGTGATGCCATTGCCCAATTAGTCCGGCTCCAACCGCAAATGGCAACCCGCTTGCGCGAGGGCCAGGCGGAAACGGTGGCCATTGCAGAAATCGCGCCGGGTGAGCTGCTGCTGGTGCGTCCGGGCGAGCGTATCCCGTTGGATGGCGAAGTCACCGAGGGCAACTCATACGTTGACGAATCCATGATGACGGGTGAACCCATGCCAGTAAGCAAAACTGTCGGAGCGGAAGTTATTGGCGGTACGCTGAACACGCATGGCTCCCTGACTTACAAAGTTACCCGGATCGGGCGTGAAACCTTGCTGGCGCGTATTATTGAGTTGGTTGAAACCGCCCAGGGCGGGAAACTTCCTATCCAGGCATTTGTTGATAAAGTCACCCGCTGGTTTGTTCCGGCAGTGATTCTCCTGGCATCGCTCACATTTGCAGTCTGGTTGGCTTTCGGCCCGGAGCCGTCCCTGAGCTTCGCATTGGTGAATGCCGTTGCCGTACTGATCATCGCCTGCCCCTGCGCCATGGGCTTGGCGACGCCCACCTCGATTATGGTGGCGACGGGCCGTGCCGCGACCATGGGGCTGCTCTTTCGCCAGGGCAGCGCCTTGCAAGGTTTGGCCGAAGTCAAAACCATTGCGTTCGATAAAACCGGTACCCTGACCCAGGGCAAACCCCGGCTCACTGATTTCGGGGTAGCGCCAGGCTTCGAGAAAAATGCCCTATTGGCCCTGGCGGCGGCGGCGGAACAGCACTCCGAACATCCCATCGCCAGCGCGCTCCTGGATGCAGCGCAGGGAGCGGGGGTTGCCCCTGCTGACCTTGAATCCTTCGAGGCCATCCCCGGCTTCGGTTTGCGGGCGCGGGTCTCAGGCCATGCCTTGCTACTAGGCGCGGATCGTTTGTTCGGTCAACACTCAATCGATTTATCATTTTTTTCAGATAGTGCCGCACGCTTGGCAAGCGAGGGCAAGACACCTATTTATTTGGCCATCGATAATCGCATCGCCGCGGTGATGGCTCTGGCTGATACGCTTAAACCGGATACGCTTCCCGCGCTAAAAGCACTGCACCAGCTCGGTTTTAACATTGCCATGATCACCGGCGACAACCACCGGACTGCCGCAGCAATTGCTAAAACATTGGGCATAGACCAGGTTATTGCGGAAGTATTGCCCGCGCAAAAAGTTGAGGCGATAAAACAATTGCGTGCGCAACACGGCGCCATTGCTTACGTGGGTGACGGTATCAATGATGCCCCCGCGCTTGCTGAAGCGGATCTGGGATTAGCGATAGGCACTGGAACGGATATTGCGATTGAAAGCGCCGATCTGGTGTTAGTTGGCGGTGATTTGCAAGGCGTCCCTAAAAGTATCGGCCTGGCACGAGCGACGCTGCGTAACATCAAGCAAAATTTATTTTGGGCATTTGCCTACAACGTTGCATTAATTCCCTTGGCCGCAGGTGTTGCCTACCCGTTTTGGGGTGTGCTGTTATCGCCGATGTTGGCAGCCGGGGCCATGGCGTTGTCGAGCGTGTTCGTTGTGACTAACGCATTGCGCTTGCGCGGATGGCAACCAAAAATTGATGCGGTAACACCGCGTTAAACAGGAAATTTTTATGAAGAATCACCGAACACGAGGGCGGTTAGCCTGCCTGTTAGCATCAACGCTGCTCCTGGGTGCCTGTGCCAATACGCCACCCTCGCCTTCTGTTGCCGCCATTGAGCAGCAACTCAATATGCGTTATCCCGCTGTAAATATTTCAGCGAATTCGTTGGGGAAGGCGGATGCTCCGCTGGTAATGGACCAACCGCTGAGCTTGCAAAAAACGATACAGATTTTATTGGCAAAATCTCCGCGAGTGGGTATGCAACTGGCGGCTGTGGGCATCGCTGAAGCCTCGGCGTTGCAAGCGGAACTGATTGATAACCCGCATATCAGCATAGGTGCGTTAAAACCGGAGGGCGGCGGGCGCTGGCAATTGGATACTTCCCTGAGCCAACCTTTATTAGCGCTTTTTACGCGCCCGTTGCGACGTCAATTGGCCCGGGAAAAAGTACTGGAAACACAGTTGCAATTACAAGGCGAATTACAACAGTTGATTGCTGAAACAAGCACACATTATTTTGCGGCTGTGGCGGCAATGCAGCATTGCTATGTACAGGACAAAATGCTGGAAGCCACCCGGGCAAGGCAGCAGTTGGCATTGGGTTTATATCGCGCGGGCAACATGTCGGAAAATAATTTTTTGTATTACGACAATGAATTGCGGCGTGTGCAACAGCAAATGGAAAAACGGCAAACCATTGCCTACGAAAAGCAACTGGTGCTGCTGAATTTTATCGGCTTGCCCTCTACCCGGCGGATGGATGTTCCGGCACAACTCCCGGCGCTACCCGCTGACAGCATTACCCACTCGCAGTTATTGGAGCAGGCAAAAGATAATCGCCTGGATATAAAAATTACCCAGCGTCAACTGGCGTTGCTGGAAAAGCGCAGGCAACTGGTTCGCGAGCAAAATGGCTGGCGCGATCTCAACCTGGGCATCACTGCGGAACGCGAATTTGACGGTACCAGGAATTATGGACCTGAAGTGGAGTTGGCATTACCGCTATTTAATCGTGGCCAGGGAAAACTGGCAGCTATCGATGCGCAAAAAGCCACACTGGATGCACGCTTGCGACAACTGGAATTAGATGCAGACAGCGCTATAGCCCAGGCGCTGAATGTGATGGATTCCGCGCGTACCCAATTAAAAAACCTGGAAGCTGCATTAGCGGTAGCGGAGAAGCGTGTCGAACTTTCCAATCGCGAAGTAAATTTCATGTTAACCAGCCCGCTTGAATTGTTATCCATAAAACGCCAACAAATCCAGCTCGCGCATGAATTCACCGAAACATTAACGGATTACTGGCAAGCCCGTGCCCAATTGGAACTGGCTGTGGGACATTCAATTCCGCTGGCGGGAAATAGCCGTGGATTACATACCGATCACACCGAACACGGGGAACATCACCATGATTAATCGTCGCGATTTGTTAGTCGGCAGCGCACTCGGTTTGGTTGCGGCCAGTTTACCGGTTCGCGCGCAACATAATCACGGTGCGCATTCGGTCCAGGCCTCAAGCACGGATCATTCACACCCTGTCCACACTGCAAAAAAATCCATTAAAACCACCCAACGTATTCCCGCCGTCAGTACGCTAAAACCGGCAGTAACCGCGCAGGGGTATCGCCCCGTCATCACTCCGAATGGCCGCACCTTGTCCTATCGCATGAATGATGGTGTGAAAGAATTCCATTTGATTGCAGGCGAAATTGAACACGAATTTGCACCGGGAACCACAATCAAAGCCTGGGGTTACAACGGCACGACACCAGGGCCGACGATTGAAGCGGTTGAAGGTGACCGTGTGCGGATTTATGTCACGAATAACTTGCCTGAGCACACAAGTATCCACTGGCACGGAATTTTATTGCCCTGGGGTATGGATGGCGTAAGCGGGTTAACCCAACCCGCCATAAAACCCGGTGAAACATTTGTTTACGAATTCACTTTGCAACAGCATGGCACGCACATGTATCACCCGCACGCCGATGAAATGGTGCAAATGGCGCTGGGAATGATGGGGATGTTTATTATCCATCCCAAAGAGCCGCTTACACCGGCAATTGATCGCGATTACGCGATACTTTTGCATAACTGGGCGGTGCATCCGGGTACCTATCGGCCCGATCCAAGCGTGATGACGGAATTTGATTTATGGACAATGAACAGCAAGGTGTTTCCCGCAATTGAATCCATGGTTGCGCAAACCGGCGAGCGGGTGCGAATCCGCGTGGGAAATCTATCCATGTGGAACCATCCGATCCATTTGCATGGCGTGCAATTCGATGTGACCGGTTCGGATGGTGGCCGCTGGCCACAAAACCAATGGCGCAGGGAGGTAACGGAGATAGTCGGCGTCGGTCAAACGCGCGACCTGGAGTTTATTGCGGTTCCGGGCGATTGGGCGTTCCACTGCCACATGAGTCACCACACCATGAATGCCATGGGGCACGAAGTCCCGAACATGCTTGGGGTTAAACAACCCGAGGCACAAATCAATAAAGTATTGCCGGGTTATATGGCAATGGGCGAAAGCGGCATGGCGGAGCATCAATTACACACGGATATGGGCCATATGCCGGGCCCGGAAAATACCTTACCGATGATGATGGGGGAAGGCCGCTACGGAAAATTGGAAATGGGTGGAATGTTTTCAATGATTCGCGTGCGCGACGAATTGGGAACCCAGGCGGGTTTTTACGAAGCCCCTGCGGGAACCCAGGCCAGAAAGGTCAGTGAAGTACCCGCAGGTATTCCCGTTTAAATCCATATGCGATCAATGGAGACAAGGATTTGTTTCCTATGACAAAGTGTTAATTAATGTTCAGCAGCGTCAATTCAAGCGCCGGAAATTGCTTGCTCACCTATAATTCCCCGTGACCATAAGTGCGTCACTAATAAACATAATGCTGTGAGTAGCCATGACCCCGGAATTTTTTCGCCCTAGCCTATCCCGTTTTGCACTTTCGCCCATCGCCGTTGTACTCATGCTATTGAGCGGCTGTGGAGAGAAAACAGAAACTGATTCAAATATCCAATCCGCTGCCAGCCTGGGTTCATCGGCGAGTAATGTGGCCATGGAAATAACCCGTGTTACACCCGAGCAAGCCAAGGCCGATGCACAAGCAATAGAACAACAGGTTCCGATTACTACGGCGGAAGGGCTCAAGACAGAACTCTGGGCGTCGGAAAAGTTATTGGGCGATACGGTTGCCATCCACGTCGACGATAAAGGCCGTATTTGGGCCGGCATAACCCAGCGCAGCAATAATTCGGAATTTGATATTCGCGGTGTGCCTGAATGGGAAGATGCTTCCATGACATTTTCCACCATCGAAGACCGACGTAAATTTTTGCATTCAGAATTGGCACCGGAAAAAAGCGAACAAAATAAAAAAATTCCTGATCGCAATAATGATGGTAGCCACGATTGGCGCGACCTGGCGATAACCACTGAAAAAGTAATCCGCCTGGAAGATACCCGGGGTTCCGGTAAAGCGGACCTTGCGCAAACGGCAATCGATGATTTTCATACAGAAGTAACCGACGTGATCGGTGGATTGTTCTACCACGAATTGCTCGATGAAATGTTTATCAATATCGCCCCGGATTTTTGGCGGTTAAAAGACACCGATAATGATGGTTATCTGGACTCACAAAAATCCCTTGTCCATGGCTTTGCTGTGCACATCGGTTTTAGCGGCCATGGCCTTTCCGGTGCCATGCTCGGCCCGGATGGCATGTTGTACTACAGCATGGGCGACATTGGCACCAGCGTAACCGACCAATACGGAACCCAATGGCATTATCCCAACCAGGGTGTAATTGTCCGCAGTGAAATTGATGGCAGTAACTTTGAAGTATTCGCGGCAGGCTTACGCAATATTTACGAGTTTTCGTTCGACAAGTACGGCAACTTTATCAGTGTCGATAATGATGGCGACCACGTAGGTGAATACGAGCGCGTGGTGCATCTCATTGAAGGCTCCGACACCGGCTGGCGAATTAACTGGCAGCTTGGGAAATATAAGGACCCTAAAAACAATACCTATAAAATCTGGATGGACGAAGATTATTACAAGCCCAGATTTAAAGAGCAGGCCGCACACCTATTGCCGCCAGTTGCCCCTTACCATGCCGGCCCTACCGGTATGGCTTATCATCCCGGTACAGGTTTGGGCGATAAATGGAAAGATCATTTTTTTGTAGTTGAATTTGTCGGCTCAGCAACACGCGCCGGTATTAATGCGTTTACCTTGAAACCCAAGGGGGCGTCCTTTGAGTTAGCCAGTGATGAAAACGTCATGCGCGGCGTTCTGGCAACAGGTTTGGATTTTGGTCCCGATGGTGCACTTTATTTCAGTGACTGGATTGAAGGCTGGGGCCTCAAACAAAAGGGCCGCGTATGGAAAATGGATTTGGCAACCGGTATAACACCGGAACGCGAACAAGTAAAAAAATTACTTGCTGGCAATTTCCGCGAGTTTGCTCTGGAACAATTGCTTGGATATTTGAATCATGCGGATATGCGCGTGCGTCAGAAAGCGCAATTTGTATTGGCGGAACAGCACCAGGTTACCGCTTTGCAAGAAGTGGCTGTTTCATCGCCACACCAATTAGCCCGTATCCACGCCGTTTGGGGCCTGGGCCAGATATTGCGTAAGAACCCCGCTGGCAATGCCGTCTTGCTAAACCTATTGCAAGACAGCGATGCGGAAATTCGCGCCCAGGCGGCCAAGGTGCTGGGCGATGCGAAAATGAAAGCGGGGACGGAAAAACTTATCGCGTTATTAGCCGACGAAAATCCACGCGTACAGCTATACGCTACCCAGGCCCTGGGCAGGATGGCGGCATCGAATGCGATCCAGCCGATTATCCAGATGCTGCAAGTGAACGATGATCGCGATGTCTATCTGCGCCAGGCGGGGGCCGTTGCACTGGCGCGTATCGGTGACGAAAAAGCCCTGGGTGAATTAGCCGTGCATAACTCGGAAGCGGTACGTATCGCCGCGGTCGTTGCGTTGAAAAAAATGGCCAGTCCATTACTTGCAAAATTCCTCGAAGACAAAAGCGAATATGTTGTGACTAACGCAGCGCGTGCGATCAATGACGATGATTTGGTAAGGGATGCCCTGCCCGCGTTGGCCGCAATCCTCGATAAACCACCGTTTACTAACGAAGCGCTCTTGCGTCGCGCTATTAACGCCAATGTCTATGGCGAGGATAGCGATAAAAATGCCATACGCCTGGTTGGCTTCGCGCAGCAATCATCACTTCCCGGAACCATTCGCGCGGAAGCCATACACGCCGTTGCAGTCTGGACTGATGCGTCTGTATATGATCGGGTAAGCGGTATGTATCGCGGCCCTTTGAAGCGGCCTAAATCAGATGCTATTGCGGCATTGGAAACCGGTTATGCGAAATTGTTAGCCGACAACAGCAGCCATGTGCGCAAGGCTACTATTTTCGCATTGGGTGAATTGGATTTGCAGGACGCAAATTCGCAATTAGAATCGATGCTTGCAAATGATAAAGAGGCGGATGTACGCATCGCTGCCTTGCATACGTTGAAAAAATTTAATCATGAAAAAATTGGCGATCTGGTCTTCATCGCCTTGAAGGATAAAGAACAATCCGTTCGTATGGCCGGTTTGGCATTGGTGCCCGAATTAAATATGCCGGTATCACAGGTTGTGGAAATGCACAGCCTGCTTATTAAAAACGGTACTCCTGGTGAACAACAAGCGGCACTCCTATCACTAGCAAACGTGAAAGGGCCGGAAGCGGAATCCTTGTTCCGTGAACAAATGGCATCATTAATTGACGGAAAAGTCGCCTCGCAAGTGCAGCTCGAACTGATCACAGCGGTGGAAAAGATTGAGTCGCCGGAACTGAAACAATTGCTGGCTGATTACGAAAGTAAAAAAGACAAAAATAATCCGCTGGACATGTATCGTGAAGCAATTTACGGGGGTGACCCTGAAAAAGGTGTTGCCCTTTTCCGTTACAGCAATTCCACCCAATGCATTCGCTGCCATATGGTTGGCTCACGTGGGAATAAAGTCGGGCCGGATTTAACAACCATCGCCACCCGTATTACCCCCGAACAAATGCTGGAAGCATTAGTCGCTCCCGCCGCACGCATTGCTCCCGGTTTTGGCCGCGTAACAGCGGTACTGAAAAGCGGCGAGCGCATTGAGGGATCATTCGATGCGGAAACCAAAAATGATATTCGGATTACGACCAATAACAAACCGCAAACCATTTTGCGAACGGATATAGAAAAGCTGGAATTCGGCGGGATATCACCTATGCCCCCGATGGGATTGGGGTTAACCAAAGCGGAATTACGCGATTTAATTGCGTATTTGTCTACACTTACCGCTGAGGTGCAGGAAAAGCATTAATTTTTTCGAAGTAATGGTTAACGATGTTGTATCAACTGAAGCGAATCGGGGGCATTCTAGTTAAAAGCCTCAAGCCATGGATGGCTTGAGGAACAGCTAAATTGCGGATTATTCCAATGAGGTTTACCTTAATTAATAGGTACAGGTTTCAGGATTGTCCTTCACAAAATAGCGCTTATAGTTTCTGGCTTTTTTATCCATACACCCTTCCAAATTCAAGATACGGACTTTACGAAAATCTGTCGGAGCCGTTTCGGCTTGCAGTGCAATGTGCCCTCCTTCCATCGGCTTTCCATCATCCCATTGCAAATCGTTGTACTCAAAAACTTTTTTCCCATTGATGTAATGTTGGGCCAATTTGCTGCCGTGCACTACCAGTTCCGCTGTCACCCATTGGTCACCGTGATAGGTTTCGCTGGTTGAATTCATGCAATGGTCTTTACGTAATTCGCCATTGATTACCACTTGGGACCCTGGAGTGCACAGATTTCCGGTAGGACGCGGGTCCGTGCCGTTGCCGCCCAATAGTTGATATTCCATGCACCCGGGGAAATCCTGCTCAACACCCATGGTTTTGGGGTCCTGGGTATGGAACATTATTCCATTGTTCCGATATGCCCAGGCCGGGCCTCCCTTAACTTGCTCGCCAACGAAACGATACTCCACCTGGATTTTGTAATGTGAAAATGGCCCTGCATTGGAAAAAATATGGCCGAACCTACCGCCAAATTCGTCATAGCTGTCGTAACGGATTTGCATTACCCCATCTTTTACCCGAAAGGTATTCAATGCATTTACCCCCAACGGATAACCCCGTACCTTCGGCGACCAGTTGCTTAGGTCCTTACCATTGAACAGGTCCACCCACTCTTCCACATCCGGGTTAGCTAGCGTCTCCGCGACATAAAGGTTGGGGATTAACAAAAAGGCCAGAATGCTAAAGGCAATAGGTTGCGAGCGGGATTTTTCAGTCATGGTGGGGCTTCCTGTGGGTTATTAGCGTTTTGGAAAGCCTAGCCGAATTATCAGATAAATGTCATGGGGTTTACAAATCCAAACCCTGGATGGGGTGATTTGATCATTTTGTAAGCTATTTCCTACACAAAATTCCGCCTATGACCAGTGGGTAAAGCGGACTTGGTTAGCTACATTTAAGTGCGGTAAGCATATTGATATGACAGTTAGGCCAGGAGCGGCCATTAGAAGGAAACTTTCCAGATGGATTTTATATTCACCCTTTAAAGCAGCCACGGAGCGAATGTGAGGACTTATGGGAACTGAACTGAATGATATAGAACTTATTCGCACAGCGCGGATACTGTGTATGCAGCGTCGTTTTGGTGAAGCCGTAACCATTGCAAAAAAAGTCGGTGATCCACAAACAAGAGAAACTTTGTTATTTATATGCAACTCATTTGAGGCTTCACAAATTAAAGTGAAAGCAGCATGAGCAAAAAATAGACTGCACAGGGCTGTGCAGTCTATTTCGTATACTATCAATCCACTTATTTTTAAATCGTATGCTCCCTTTAAACATCAAAAAGTTATAAGCCTGCTTAATTGGGTAGAAATTGGACAATACCACGAGCTTAGCCATGGAAATGGT
>CAMLKG010000036.1 GCA_946480695.1 uncultured Cellvibrio sp. | reverse complement strand
ACCAACGCCCCTTCAACACCTGGGAGTACGTGAATACGGTGGAGGTCCACCAACAGGCTGCAAGCAATGTGGAGAACTGGATGAATGAAAAGATTGATGTTCCGGAACCGCATCCGCTAATGTTGATCATTGCAGGGTTGGGAACATTACTACTGGGCCGCTCACGAGTGAACAGCCGGGGAAACATTCGTTAAGTAATATCATCATCACGTTATCAAGTATGGCGGTGGAAAACACCTTTGCGATGATTTTTTCTTCTTTATTTAGCATATTTTACCTAACGCCAAGCTCAGCAGCAGTTTGTAAGTTGGTTCTCTGTGAAATACTTTTGCACAGCAAAATCACAAAAAATCGACTTGCAAACTGTGAAGCGCACGAAGTGCGCGATGCTGGAGTGTCCTGTTAAATTTTTTCAAGCACACCCGATGAATTGAGAATTGGCTGCGCTCAACCATAATATTCTGATTTGTTTTCGCTCCACGGCCAAATGCCGGCTGTGGTAGGCCAAATCAGTTGATAAGTTTTAAATTTATTGCCCTGGTAAAGCCAAAGCCCCCCAGCCAAGGTATTCTTTATAATGCTTTTTGTCCATTTCAATGAACGTAACGTCAAATCTTTGACTTTTTTATCAACCGATCAATTTCAACTTCTTTCAAGGTTTTGACGATCTGGGTTTCTGTGAAACGTGACTTTTTCATAAGGTGCTCTCCGTTTGGGACAGTGTAAGCCGGAGAACTCTATTTATGAATGCCTCGATTTTAGGGGATGGTTACATTTTCATGCAATCGCCATCGAAATCGGACCAGTGCTTCCAGTCTTCGCGGCGGTAAACATAAGAAAATTGACGATTTTCGCTGACTGCTTCATTCAATGCCGAATCAGTATTGCGCTGAGTGCTAAAACAGGGCTCACGATGACAATGGTATCCGCCATTTTTTCGATCATGATGTCCTCCATTTTTATCAAGACCACCTCCATGACCAAATACTGAAGATAAAAAAATTACTAATGCTATTCCTATAAACCTGTAAATCACTACATCACTCCAGATAAAATCCATCGTTGGATTAATTCGAAAAATATGAATAAAAATACCCACCCTAAGAAGGATGGGTACCAATTGTCGAATTGTCCACTGTTGCAGTCATCTTTCAAAGACAGCGAGTGCGATTTTCACTGGGTATTCGCGCTCGAATACATGATGCCTAATGAATTTAAAAGTTCAGCATCAATAAGATTGCCCTTCGTCAATGATTTGTCCTTGCGATAGGATTCAATTGACGACCGCGTCATAGGCCCCATCAGTCCATCCACATTCCCCTTGTAATACCCTGCATATGTCAATGCTAACTGCACATTCATGATGGTGTTTTTGAGTGCGTCATTGGATATGGTTTTTGAATTATTCGCAGTGTTGTCAGAGGCGGCTGCCCCCTGATTACTGGTGGCTTGCCTCGTTGTAGTTGTTGGGGCAGGAGTCTGTGGATAGCTATATGATCCATATCCACCAGATGACGATCTGTGTGAGCTATGAGAGCGATGTGATGAGTGAGATCGGTGGCTTCGATGTGCAATTAAGTCAGAAGGCAGTGATGTATTTAATACATTTGCCTTAATAAAATGCTTGCTGCTATCTGAAAATACGAACTCGTGTTCAAACGATGCATGTGCCATATCACTTGCGAGTGACGCAGAGATTAAAGCAGCTAGACGCTTCATACTGGTTTTTAATTTTTCCATATCACTGGCTCCACTTCTTCAATAAAATTTCCTATGGCGGAGGTAAAAAAACCTCCGCAGTTTTTAATCAAATCACAACCTGTGCATTTTTCTGGATAATAATTCTTCCAATCGGAAATAGACTGGTAAGCATAGGGTCGAATTTCCTCCGGCAGGAGACAAAGCGGGTAATTAAAAAGGCGAATCGCAATGCCTCGGGTGTTAGCAACATCAATCATCAGGGATAACCATCGCGCCTGTTCCCTTACACTAGTGACCAGTTGATCGTAATTGTTTCTGGCCCAACCCTTCGGCTCAAGATTCATTACAGAGATAACGGACACAAAAGACAGGGATGAGCTAATGAACTTAATAAGGTGGCCAAGGTGATTTAGGTTCTCCTGCACCGGAATAACTCGCAATTCAATGGATTGCCCAATGGACGACAAATTAATCAAGCCGCTTATTGTTTCCTGAAAGGCCCCTTTAGCGCGAACCAGGGTGTCGTGCAGCTGGCTTTTGTGGCCATAAACCGGGATTCCCCAAATCACATCCCTACCAACAAGCTGTTCATTAAGTTGATTTAAGAAAGTCTCGTCAGAAAAACTGCGTCCATTGGTTAAAACATGGAGTTTTGTTTGACTACCACTGCTTTGAAGAATACGCATCATTGAAAGGAATGCTTGGCGGTTGAGGGTTGGCTCACCCCCGGATATACCAATGAAACCATCAGTTTCATAATTCAGCAGCGCCAATGTTGCTCGGCGGTATAGCTCGGCATCAGGAAGATCTTTGGGTGGCTGGGAGCAAAATGAGCAACGGTTATCGCACTGCTCTGTAACCAGCAGGGTATTGGAGTTGGCTCTGCCGGACAAAATACTCCGAAGTAATTTTTGGCGACTATCAACCCATATGATATCGCCTTGATCATAAGAGCTAAAAAGTTCTGGGCAGTTCAGGTCATTGCCGAGTTCAAGGTTTATTGTTCCCGAAATTGGGTTATTTGAGCCTATGGTCGGCAGATGGGGGACATCTTCGTTTTTTACAGAAGAATTGCCGACAATGTATAGCCCCCCAGGAATACTACCCTCGTAGCGAAGCTTGCTAACTCTTAACGGGCTAACCATGATTGAAACACCCTCCTAGCCTGTTGGTCGGTCTCCCACAGTGTAAACAGCAAGTCAAACATGGCCATTTGGTAACGGCAAAAGAAAGAGGATGCTTTGTTCCCAATAAGATCACCCTGTGTCGCTAAATGATGAAGAGGGTCAGATCCACAATAGGGTTGATAAGCACAATCCTCACAACCTGGATTAGCCCAAGTGAACGATGCGGTAAGCAGTTTCTTTGCTGGTTCACCGGCCACCAATGTACTTGGGTCATCATTAACAGTTCCAAGAACAAGCTCATTTGCCCGCGTAGACTGCCATAACATCCTTGCCTCATCAGAACCAAAAATGTTTCCATCATAGTTAAATACAAGTGCGCCAAATATATAGCCAGCAGGGCTTTGAAGATCAATGTAACTTGTAGAATCAGGCTGTAAGATGCGGCGCAAGTGAATTAACGCGGTGTCCTCGATAAATACCCGATCATTATTGAGGTCAATAATGTGGCTAAGTGCTGCTTTATAGAAGGCCATGTATTCATCAACATCGTAACCAATACGATGATGGGTTGCGGCAGCAAACCCGAAGGGACTTAGTGGGCGAAGAAACACCCCTGGAAAATTTGCCTCAAAGTAGCTATCGACTATTTCTTTAGGGTAATCCAATGAATGCCGGGAAATGGTGGTCAAGCAATTGACGCGATGAAACCCAAGATTGTCCCGTACACTGTTGACCGAGTTAATAGTCACTTTATGGGCATTAAAATACCGGGAAGGACGGTTCTGGTTGTGGACGTGTTCTGGTCCATCCAAAGAGATAGAAAAATCAACTCGCTTGTTTTGCGCCCAGTCAATGATTTCGTCATTTAATGGGCCTCCAGCGGTGCAAATAACATAACTAACATCAATATCATGCAGTATTTTCTCTGCACACTCGTAAAACTGCTGAATAAAGCTGAAGGCTAATAATGGCTCGCCACCCTGAAACTCAATTTTTAAGCGGTCACTCCCTACAGAGGAAATAACCCTAAGAATCCCCTCGACATGCTGGGTATCCAAATCAAATCCGGTCCTATCCTTTGGCACTCTGCTGACCTGACAGTACTGGCAGTCATGGTCACACCGTAGCGATGGGATAATCATGAATAACGATGGCTTACTCACGGATTTTGAAAGATTGGTGGCCATCTGAGAGGCAACAATCCTGGTCCTCAAATTAGTCTCTTCTTGTTCTGAAACAAGGTTTTTCGCTATTAGCGTCTCAATCAAGTCATCATCAATATTGTCAAACTTACGCTCAACGATAGACTCCAACTGATTACGGGATTCAAGCAAAGCAAATTCTCCGGACGGCCCCGTTAACAAGTACTTTTCCTGTCCTGAAATCTGCCTAAAATTAAAGGGGAGCAGCTCAAGATTTGCTGACATTGCGCATTACCGCCTGTAAGGATGCTGAAATCATGGCATGACGCAAGATTTGTGTTTGAGCATCAAGTCGCTCTCGCAGCAAGAAGTCATTAAGGTGGTGATGGAGGAGGGATTCAAAGTCTTTCGATGGGGCTTTCACCGAAATCGCCCATTCTCCTTCTTCGGCAGTAAGTGTCCACAGTTCATTGGGATCAATCCAATATAGTGATTTTCTGACCACTATTTCACTATATTGGGATTTTGGCAGCTTTATTATCATCATCAAGAAAATCCAAGTTCCGCGTTTGGCACCACTGAGTCACTTCAATATATTGAAAGCTATTTTGCGTCAATTACATCGCATAACGGCCAAGAGCAGACATTAACCTTGTGGATCTGGATATACCCTTGGCCATAGAGCACTGAACATTGCGAATAAACGATCAGAGAGTTCCTCCTGATAGATTATAAGATCTTCATTTATTTTCCAGCCGAGTCCTTCCGGTCCAATTCCAGCAAAGGCCACTTCGTAATCTGTTTTTTCGTGACGCTTACTTGGTTCAAGCTTGGCAAGAGGGACCCTTACCCGCTCAAATAGCTTTTTAGTTTCTTGTATTTCAAGAATAGATGCATCACTAGCTAGCTCGGGATTCTCTCTAACTCTTTGAGAAATCATTCTAACAAGTTCATATGCACCTAAAACCCAAAGGTGGGCATTTATTTGAAACCTCTCCAACTTCAAAATTCCATACTCATCCTCAATTGGATTATTTTCTTCATTAAAAATATCCGGATACCTAACCCCCCTTAACTCTGCATCAACAATTCCCAGCATTTGAATGTGATGAGGAAGCCCAGAATCTTTATCCGCTCGAATCCAGCGAAAACTTCTTGTTACCCATTCTTCATATCGTGCGTAGTTCATGGCTTCCTTTTTTTACAGTCGCTGATTTTAGTAGCGGTTTTTAAGATTTGGAATTACGGAACACTTTTGTACAAAAAAGCTAGATTGCACCAAACGGCCAATTGCAGACACTGCCAGTAAATAATTAGCATTCAGAAATCAAAGTAAATACGTTTAAATCTCCACCTTTTACGCAAGACTAGACCATGCAGAATGGTGTTGATGCCACATTTTTGAGCCAACCAGTTTCCTAACAATTTGTACATAATCTGATGGGGAAACGCCGGAGTATTGCCGATGCCGCATCCAATTACAGAATTTACATGCTGCAACAATATTGGATCTAGTGTCTTTTCCGTTATTTGAGCGAGGAATTAAATGTTCAGCTGTGCAACTTAGTTGTGGGTAGTGCCGTGACATAATGCAATTACAGTAATAACAATGCTGCGCTTGTTTTCTTGCAGCAATTCGACGTAAGTGAATAATTTTATCTGACCGCATAATAGGCTCCTAAATCAGCCTGCGGTACTTGCGGGGGCGCAGGCTCATATGTGAGCCGACCGCCCCTCATGGGGTCGTTCGGTACGCTGATGATTCGATCAATCAGCGCCACGGTTTGACGTGTACCAAGCACGCGTTCGAGTCGAAACGGGCCTATAACTGGGTAGAGCTACGATATTCCAGTTAAAGGAATAAAGTCAATAACGGCCAATTGCGGACACTGAGTTAGACAAACTAAATCCTCCTTCAACCATTTCTATTTGCTAGATTGCAGTAAAGGGAAAAAACCATATCTCCCAACACTATCGTTGCCGGAAAAATGAATATAATTCATGGATTCATATAAATCCTCATCAGGCTCTTGGTTGTCCAAGACGATTATCTGTTTGCCAGAATAGTAATCACATAAATCACGGTAAAATGCGTAGATCAAATTATTTGCGAGAAACACTTCATTATTTGATGCTACTTGGCTCTCGTCTTGTTTTTTATAGGTCGTTAAAGGTGAGTCTAAAATTACAAAACCAGGATGACGTCCCTTTGGAAATAAATATTCCATCAAACCGAGCAGAATTGAAGAAAAACAAATTGCACGGTACCCTTTACCATAATGACTTCTAGGCTTACCATTGATCACAATATCCCTAGCTGCTATATCGAAAACAGCTTTATCACCATTCGGAAAGTCCCATCGTTTCAATATTTCAGATATTTCATTGCCCAGCTCAACTGCCTGCTTTGAGAAGTCGGGAAATTCATAACTATCTGAGATTTTATCGTGCTCTACTTGTAGCTTTCCAATTTCCTCAAATATTTCCTGACGCTTCTTTTCCTGATCCCGCTCTTTTCTAAATTTGGAACGAGCCAAATCAAGCTGTTTTAGTACAGCGCGGTTCTCATTGAGCTTGCCTACGATATTCTGGGCTAAAAGTTCATCCAGCCGTTCAACCTCCCCCTCCATTACTACCAATTTATTCCCGTTTGCATCGAGAGCAGACTGTACAGACTCCTGGGTAGAGTTTAAGTCGTTGAGATGAACATCAATCTTTTTTATCTCAGCGATGTTAGCTTGCACAATTGTGCCTACATCAACATCATCCTGTTCGATAATTTCGCTACCACAAAGTGGGCAGCTTACTAAACGTTGATGCTCCATATAAATAACCGCTTCGGAATTAGCCTCAAGCCGTTCTCGATCCGACAGGTATTTTTTTTCCAGCATTCCAAATCTTTGATAAAGCGCTTTATCGTCGGCGAGCCTCTCGTAGATACCCATAACCTGCTGCTTGGCAGAATTTCTTTCTCTCAAAATATTATTATTAGCTTGAACAAGCTCATTTAATTCTCTTTCTGCTTCTTCGTACGCACGCTCTAACTGGTCAAGAGCAGTATCCAGTTGCTCCAATGTATTCTCTCTATCCTCTTCTTGAGGGAAGAACCTATCCAAAAACTCTTGGAGACCCTCAATCTTCCTGCCAATTTTTTCTTTGGAATCCCTCTCATCCCTACAAGCCAATATTGATGCGTCATCTTCACCAGTGAGCAAAGTTTTAATAAAGGACGTTTCTAATGTTTTTTCCGTATTCTGTCCTTTACCGAATGGGGAGCTTTCCGAAATAATTCGCTCTTCGTCAACCAACAATATTTTCTCGAAAATCCTCAAAGTTAGTGAGGATGGTCGCATGCTTTCTAAGCCCATAACCAATGTTTTATTATCAAGCCCTAGTTGATCTAGGAAAAAGCTGGACAGGTTTGGGTTCCCTTTATGGTTCGGCTTCAATACGGTCACAATATTATCATTGTCAAGCTCGGTGAGGGTAATATCTGCCCTCTCTGCAAGCTCTCTCGACAAGAGAACCTGTTTTCCATCGTTCAACTCAATTGTAACTTCGAGATGCGTGTATCCCTTAGATTGCTCAATTGGCTTTGGAGGCTGCTCCGATCCAAATATGAATTGAAAGCACTTTGTTATATATGACTTGCCAGTGTCTGAAGCACCAGCAATTACGTTCAGACCAGCTTCAAACTCAACAGTTGCTGTCTCTTTTCCTGAGCCCTTTACTTCTAGCTTTTTAATAATCATGTAAAACTCTTCGCCAGCTCTGTAATTTTCATATTAACAATGCGCTGCTTGTTTTCATTAATCCAGTTCAATCTAACCCATGCCTTTTTGAAATACGGGGACTGAAGACATGATACAAATTCAATAGTGCTATGATTGCTTTCGTAGTAATGGCCATTAGGCTCGATAGCCAAACGTATCAGGCCCCTTTTCAAAAGAAAATCTATAGCTTTTGGGAGCATCTCCCTACGGTGAGCAATTTCTGCTAAATGATTTGGCAATGCTGGATGCAAATTGTCCGGGCCATTGAGCTCATTCGAGTAGAGCAAGGCATAATCGAGTAAAACTAGGTCATCTAGGCTCTGCTTAGAATTCAAAGCCGTCAACATCAAGCAAATCCGTGTACCAAGTTCAATAGGGCTGTTAAAGCTCTGATAACGTTCCTTCATGAGCCGTCCCCCTTGATCCACTTGATACGATTTGAGTTAACTAGCTGGTGACACATTCCCTTTTTATCTTGAATTTTTATGTACGGGTTCAAGGGGTGTGAATCATATGTAATCTTGGTTGCATGTGTATTGGTCTCCAAATAGCGTACATAGGCATTTTTATGTTCACTTCTAACTGTTGCTGAAACAGCCTCATAACATTCGTCCACCAGATCGCCATATGAATTTTCAGGAAGCCAATCACGAGAAAACTTCTCAAGTCCCTCAGCAGCGTAGAAGTTTTTGCGAGCACTATCATATTCTTCTTTATAGTCGCTTCCGATTTCTAAGGAAGAAGCTTTAAATTCTGATATGCCTTCAGCATCAGCAAAAGCGTTTAAAAGTTCATTTGTATAAACAACTTCATTCTCAGACAACACTTCGGGCGGAGATTCAAATCTGGGTCTTTTTTTCACCTGAACACCAAAGCGCTTTGCATGAAATTCTGTTTTTGAATGCAACTCAATAATCTTAATCGGAGGCAAGTGATCGAAGATACTAAAATCGACTGAATCAATAAAGGCACGCAACTCGTCAGTAAGCTCAATATCATCATCTCTCTTGGTGGTGATTTTGCTCTTACAATCCTTATCCCATCTAGATATGAGCTGAGTCCTCAATCTAGCTGGGTCATTGAGATGCTTTAGAAAATCATTGGATACGCCCTGAGGAGCAACGAAGTAATAATGGGCTGGCATTGTAAATTCACCCACATGAGCGTAGTGAATGAGCTTCGCTATTTCCAATAGGCCTTGCGCCAGATTAAGCTTATTGCTGTAATGCTTGCACTGAAAATTTTCCCATAAAATGGGAGCTTCATGCGAATAAGCGATCACATCTCTACCCATATCACCGCCTGCACCACAGCGGACTACACGCGAATATTGGGTTTTCCAGTGTGTCACCAGCTCTAGTGTCAGATCTTCCCAAGTATCAGCGCTGAATAATTTGAGATGGTCTAACTGCGAAACAGGTGCACCAGAAGAAACCTCAAGCGAGGTCAATATGTGCCCATCTGATTTAGGGGCAGCTATTTCTATTTCGCTCTTATCGACCATCTCAAGCCTATTAAACAAGTTTCGATTGTATTCACAATTATTTCATTAGACCAAGCATCAGGGTTGGCAATTTCATACGAACTTCCGCTTTGGGCACGAAGACCGTCAAACTAACTTAACCGCCTGACCTTGCCTATCATTTTAAAATTTAAGACTAATACTTTTCAATATTCCGCTTATCGCTTCCATAGCTTCATGCAACCACTCATCGCTCACGGAAACTTTCAGATGTATGCCGAATAAGTGGATCAAAGAAATATTCGATTACACGACGCTCTTTGGTTTTCACCTCTACCGTCGCTGCCATACCGGGTGAAAGGTTTACACGGTTTCCATCAACCCACAAATGATCTTTATCCAAGCGAACCCTGACACTGAATACCAGACCCAGCTTCTCATCCTGGATCGCGTCTGAGGAAATTGATATTACCTCACCGTCAATAGTGCCGTATTTTGTAAAGGAGAATGTTTCCAGTTTTACCTCGACTTTCTGCCCAGCATGCACAAACCCGATGTCTTTATTAGGCAAATATGCCTCGACTTCGATCGGGCCTTCTTCGGGCACCACCACCATTAGCGCTTGAGCTGGCGTCACTACACCATTTAATGTATGAACAGCCAGCTGCTGGATTACCCCGTCCACGGGAGCAGTCAAACGCATAAAACGACCCCTGGTTTGAGCCTTTACAAGCTCTTGGGACAGCGATGAGGCACGCTGCTCGGCATCGTGCAGTTTATCTAACCACTCACGACGACGTTCTGCAACAAATTGCAGCAGCTCTCTTTCTGCCTCGATACGTGAGGCTGATATTTCCGCTAATCGTTCTTGCTGCGCGATTAAATCACGCTCCTGTTCAATTAATTTTGTTTTTAGTTCAAGATATTCATGTTTGGCGATAAATTTTTTATCGAGTAAATCGCGATAATCTATTTCCCGCTGACGGGTAATTGGAATTGTTTCCCGGTGTTTTTCAAGCAGTGATTGCGTTGCACGCTGATCTGCCTCACGCCGATTGATACTGGCGGCTAATTGCGCTAAACGTGTACTGTAGGCCTCAAACTCTCCACTAGCCCAACGTTGCTGTTCTTGCAAACGAACAGAATCTATTGTGGATGGCAAATGCTCCAGCACGGGAGTAGCACTGGTCTGTTTTTTTGCAGACAAGAGTTGATCCTGCGCCGTTAATAACGCGCGATAGCGAACTACATCCATGTCCGCCGCTAAACCTTCATTGGTTAATCGGTCAATATCCGCTTGCGCAACAGCAGCATCCAATTCAATTAAGACATCACCGGCTTTTACGGCTTGGCCATCACGCACATGGATAGCGCTGACAGCCGATACTTCAATCGGCTGAATCACTTTGCTGCGGCTATCTGGCACCACTTTACCAGTCGCTGTTGCAACCACATCAATACGACCAAAAATCGCCCATAGCAATACTAAAAGAGCAAACGATAAAATCAGCCACATAAATAGACGCGGGGCAGGATGAACAGGTGTGTCTTGTAATGCCAATGTTGCGGGCAAAAATTCAGCCTCATGCGATTTACGGATCATGGGAGCCATTTCATGACGACGCTGCCAGGCATCACGAAATACTTCTTTGTAACGATCCATCAAATCAACGAAGGCTTCTTTTCTAATTCCCATATTAGCCTCCTTGCAGCTCTAACAACCGGGCATAATGACCGTCCGCCTTACCAAGCAACTGATCGTGATGTCCCTCTTCAACAATGTGGCCGCGCTCCATTACTATAATTCGATCTGCGCGGCGTACCGCTGATAGACGATGTGCAATAATAATAACCGTTCTACCCTTACAAATTTCGTGCATATTGTTTTGGATAATGCGTTCAGATTCATAATCCAGCGCACTGGTCGCTTCATCGAAAATCAAAATTCGCGGATTACCCATAAGAGCACGGGCGATGGCAATCCGCTGCCGCTGACCACCTGATAGTGTTGAACCATGTTCACCCACCATGGTGTCGTAACCGTCGTGTAACTCCAAAATGAATTCATGTGCACCAGCCAATTTCGAAACGGCAATCACGTGCTCAAGGGGAGCACCGGGGTCAGCCAATGCAATATTTTCTCGAATTGAGCGATTGAATAATAAATTTTCCTGTAATACGACACCAATTTGCCGACGCAATGACGCCGTATCCGCTTGGGCAATATCAATGCCATCGACTAAAACACGTCCGCGTTCAGGCACGTAGAGGCGCTGGATTAATCGTGTCAATGTACTTTTTCCAGATCCTGAGCGACCGACAATACCAATGACTTCACCAGGATTTATACGTAAACTCACACCGCTTAGCACCTCCTGCAAATCAGGGCGATAACGGAATCTCACCTGATCCAACTCAATGAGGCCATTTAATGCTGGCAAACTCGAACGATTGTCTGCGGCTAATTCCGTGCGTGCATTTAAAATATCGCCCAAGCGTTGCACAGAAATCCCTATTTGTTGAAAGTCAGTCCACAATTGTGCCAAGCGCATTATTGGCTGCGCCACACGCCCCGCAAGCATATTAAAAGCGATTAACTGACCTACACTTAAATCTCCATCAATAACCAAACGAGCCCCTAACCATAACGTACAGACTACGACTAACTTACCCACTGAATTGACACCTTCATGTGCAATAGTGGCCAAAGTTGTTGCACGAAAACTGGCAGATACATAATGCGCTAATTGATTATCCCAACGACGTGTCATTTGTGGCTCTACGGCCATACTTTTCAAGGTATCGATACCGGAAATAGACTCTACTAGAAACGATTGATTTTCCGAACTGCGATTAAATTTTTCATTCAAACGCGCACGCAACAGCGGAGTAATGAGCACCGAAATCACAACGTAAAGAGGTAGGGATGCCAACACAATCAAGGTGAGCCAGCCACTGTAAAACAACATAACAGCAATAAAAACGATGGAAAAAAATACATCCAATACTACTGTGACAGAATTACCCGTAAGAAAGGAACGGATATTCTCCAACTCACGTACACGTGTAACGGAATCACCTACACGCCGCGCCTGGAAATAAGACATTGGCAATGCCAATAAGTGACGAAAAATCTTTGCACCCAGCTCCACATCAATACGGCTCGTCGTATGTGCAAACACGTAAGTGCGCAAACCAGACAGTACCACTTCAAAAATAGATACAACTAACAAACCTATAGCGATGACATCCAGGGTCGTCAATCCACGGTGCACCAATACTTTATCCATGACCACTTGGAAAAAAAGCGGTGTCACCAACGCAAATAAATTCAGGACAAAAGACACCAGTAGAATTTCACCGAGCAATTTCCTATATTTAACAACAGCGGGAATAAACCAGGTAAAATCGAATTTTGCCAGCGAACCAAATGCGGATTCACGCGAGGCAAATAGTATTAATTCACCATTCCATAACAATGAAAACTCTTCATGGGACAAAACTTGCGGGCGTTCGACGGCCGGATCATGAACCAGAAATTGATTATTATGGGCTTTTGCCAAGACACAAAAACGGCCATCTTTTGTTAACATCATTGCCGGTAACGGTGTCCGGTCAAAACGATCAATACTGGTTGCGACTTTCTTGACTTGTAAATTTAATTTCTTCGCCGCCAACATTATATCCGCAACGCAAAATGGTTTATCCGCTAAGCGAAATTCATGATTTAGTTGCGCAGGGTCTGAGGGGATACCGTGAAAGCGGGCCAATAAAACCAAACACATCAGGCCTGAATCAACAGATTCCATTCCATTATTACTCATAGTTTGTAGCATAAAAAAACCTAAGGAATTTGCCGTGATGTAAACATCACGGCAAATTTATCAACATATCAAATTACACATTCACTGCGATAACTGATTGCGAAACATCATAATGTAGTGGAATCAGGGTTGTTTCAGCAGCTACTGGAGGCGCAAAGGAAGCCATAGATTGAATAAGTGTATCTATTTGCGAAGACAATACGCCCGGTTCGGTACCCATGAGCACCGACGAAACCCTATCACTTGGGGAACCATACCAGGCGTCAGTCGCAACAATTCCGGCACTACCTGTATCTGGTGCGGCAGGGGCCAGGGGTTCAAATTTAAACCAGTTGATATTGAATTTACCGACGTCCACTGCAAGCTTAAAGTTATGCACCCCGGCACTTAAGGTGATCTCCTGGGTAACATCAATCCAACTCTGCCAGGCTCCGGTTTTAGGAACATCAACCGAGCCCAACGCGCTATCGGTGCTCGATTCCTTTAATGTAAAACGCGCACCACCATTAAGGCTTGAAACACGATAAGTCACTTTATAACGACCTTCTGCGGGTACGTTAAAGGCAACATTGTCGTAAGCCATCCAATCACCCGGATCAATGTAACCCAGGTTTTGGCCACCGCCGACATCGGTAGTGTTTTCTTTCTGAATACCACTCATGGAGGTATAGCTTTCTGCCTGGATAGTAATTGCCGTTGGACTCGGCACCGCCACGTCAGGCGCCTGGATGACATAGGCTGCAGATACATTCCCTGCCGCGTCTGTAGCGGTAATGTTTACAATTTCTTTATTGGCCAGTGCCGTAGTGAGAACAATTGAATAAGCGCCCGTTGTTGCATGTGCCGTAACAGTACCGAGAGTGCTGGTATTATTTGCGTTTTTAGCTACAACAACACTACCAGGTTCCGCTGTACCGGAAATCACTTTTAGAGTTGCGTCAATCGTTGCCGAGGGTGAAGCGGGCGCGGTGGTATCTGGCGCGGTAGCCAGTGGCTCAAATTTAAACCAGTTGATATTGAATTTACCGACGTCCACTGCAAGCTTAAAGTTATGCACCCCGGCACTTAAGGTGATCTCCTGGGTAACATCAATCCAACTCTGCCAGGCTCCGGTTTTAGGAACATCAACCGAGCCCAACGCGCTATCGGTGCTCGATTCCTTTAATGTAAAACGCGCACCACCATTAAGGCTTGAAACACGATAAGTCACTTTATAACGACCTTCTGCGGGTACGTTAAAGGCAACATTGTCGTAAGCCATCCAATCACCCGGATCAATGTAACCCAGGTTTTGGCCACCGCCGACATCGGTAGTGTTTTCTTTCTGAATACCACTCATGGAGGTATAGCTTTCTGCCTGGATAGTAATTGCCGTTGGACTCGGCACCGCCACGTCAGGCGCCTGGATGACATAGGCTGCAGATACATTCCCTGCGGCGTCCGTAGCGGTAACATTAACGGTTTCTTTATTAATTAAGGCTGTGGCAAGGGTAACGGTGTAAACACCTGTGGTCGCATTGGCTACAGCAGTCCCAAGTTGTGAGCCCGCTGTATTTTTTACGATTACCGTACTGCCAACCTCGGCAACACCCGTAATATATTTACCGGTTGAATCAAAGTTGGCTGTCGGTACAACAGGCGCTGTTTTATCCGGAGCAATTAACGCCTTCACACCAGACACATTACCAAATGCATCCGCAGCCGTAATATTTACCGTCTCCTTGTTGATTAACGCGGTCACCAAGGTCACCGAATAAGCCCCTGTCGTCGCATTGGCGGTTACTCGCCCCAACTCCACCCCTGCGGTATCTTTCACCACTACTGTACTGCCCACTTCAGCCATCCCTGTAATGACTTTACCGGCGGTATCGAATGTGGCTGTCGGTACGGTGGGAGCGGTAAGATCCGGTGCAATGATGGCCCGTGCCGGGGAAATATTGCCAGCAGCATCTTTCGCTGTGATATTCACGGTTTGTTCATTGATTAAGGCTGTGGCAAGGGTAACGGTGTAAACACCTGTAGTCGCATTAGCAACCACTGAACCCAACTCCGTACCACTGGCATTTTTAACTACTACCGTGCTTCCAATCTCTGCGATACCGCTAATCACTTTACCAGTAGCATCGAATGCAGCTGTCGGTACAGCAGGCGCTGTTTTATCTGGTGCGATAATTGTTTTTATGTCAGAAACATTCCCTGCCAAATCGGAAGCGGTGACATTTACCGCTTCTTTATTGATTAATGCGGTAACCAGCGTAATAGAATAGGCACCCGTGGTCGAATTTGCTTTCACGCTGCCCAGCTGTTTATCTGCGCTGTCTTTGACGATCACTGTACTTCCTGCTTCAGCCACACCAGTGATAACTTTGCCCGCAGCATCAAATGCTGCCGTGGGCACAGAAGGCGCGATTAAATCAGGTGCAACAATATTTTTAATCGTCGATACGTTTCCTGCGGCATCCATGGCAGTAACACTGACCACCTCTTTATTAATTAAAGGATTCATGAGCGTAATCGAATAGACACCATCGATATTTGCGACAACGCTACCCAGCAGATCACCATTTGCATTTTTCACAACCACCGTACTATTGGCCTCGGCAATACCACTGACCACAGTTCCAAGGTTATTAAAATATGCCGTTAGTTGATCAGGATCTGTAGAGCCGGGTGCATTAATTACCGTAGCAGGTGAAACATTTCCATAATAATCTCTAGCGGTGATACTTACGGCTTCTTTATTGGTTAAGGAAATTGCCAGATATATTGTATAAATACCCGTAGTTGAATTTGCGCTCGCATAACCCAACTCTCTTCCTTGGTTATCCCAGGCGATAACGGTGCTACCTACTTCTGCAATACCACTGATAATACTGCCAAGAGAATCGAATGTTGCTGTTGGTGAAAGTGGAGCAGTCAAATCCGGCGCAATGATGGATCGGATACCAGAGCTAAGTCCGTCCGCATCAATAGAGTTTACGTTCGTTGTTTCCTTATTAATCAGCGGCTCAACCAACGTGATGGCATATTCGCCAGTAACTGAATCAGCGACGGCTGAACCCAAAACGACACCAGAAGCATTCCTGGCAATTACGGTATTACTCACCTCCGCCATCCCCGCGATTATTTTTCCGGTGCTATCGAAAACGGCCGTAGGCATAATCGGTGCACCAGGCACCTCTCCGACAGCTTGCATAAAGCTCATTTCAGAACCGTCTGAAAACCTAAACGACTCAATCACGGAATCTGAAAATATAGCTTCCGAATAGCCGCTATAAAACGCATCAGCAATCCGAATGCTTCCACCATTATCAAGCGAAACTATTAAATCCCTGTCCTCACGATAAAATGAAAGATCCGTGCGGGAAATGCCTTCTCCAAATACGAGCACATCATTGCCTTCTTCATCGTAAATAACATCACTACCATCACCTAGCGAATAAAAATAGCGGTCATCCCCCATGGGGTCATAGAATTCATCATTGCCGGCACCACCACGAAATGATTCATTTGTGATGAACCCGGTAAGATGATCATCACCATTAGTGGGTGTTAATAAAATATTCCTTAGATCCGTCAGATTTAACTCATCGTTATTGGCAAATCGAATGACATCAATGGATGAGCGCTCAACAATGAGCGGATCTGTTTTATTAAACTCAAATAATCCATTTATCTCCATCACATTAAGTTCATCGAATTGGATATTAAGTTTATATTCGTACTCCGATGAGGAACTCCAATAACCACCCGAAAAATTAATCTGTTCCCTGGTAATGCCCTGACCTAACAACAACATATCTACACCAGAGTCATCATCGATAACTGTATAACCATCGCCCTGGTTGTAGATAAACGTATCATCGCCGGCCCCACCTTCGGATCGGTCATAACCGCCTGGACCCGCATCTAAAACATCATTTCCATCGCCGCCCCGTAAATAATCATTACCCGAACCTCCGGATAACATATCATCTCCAGAAAACCCATAGATGGTGTCATCACCTGCTTGACCAACCAGCAAATCATTTGTTTCATAGCCATACAATCTGTCATCGCCATCCGTTGACAATAGCAATTCACGCTTTATATCCCGAAGGCTGAGTTGGTCGCCATTTTCAAAACGGATATATTCTATGGCGGGGGTTGAGTAATTATTGGCGTATTGTCCCGTTGTGTATATTCCAGTAAACATATACTTTACTAAAACATAATTCTGACCATTTAAACTAATCCGCAAGTCGGTCCCATACGATTCCCTGGTAAATCTCAATTGATCCTTGGTAACACCAGCACCAAATTGCAGTGTGTTTGCACCATAGTTATCCTGAATAAAATATTGCTCGCCGCCAGCATTAATAACATAGGTGTCGTTTCCATAACCGCCATAAAGTTTATTATTTATTCCGGCGACTAGCGTATCGTCATTGTTTGTACCAGAGAAATTTCCACGCTCAGGCGCGTTAAGAACCGAGCCTTGCACACGCAAGGATTCTTCTCTAATTCGCGTTACATCCCATATTGACCCATCTTCAAACTTAACCGTTGTAATACGCTCTGCCTTTAAGCGTCCATAGGCATCAAATGCATCGGTAACGGTTACCGTGCCACCATCCACAAAGGTAAAGACTAAATTGTTACTGCCATCTCGTGTGGTTTTTACTTGATTGCCCGCAGTGCCCGATAATTGCAGCTCATTAACGCCAACCGTATCAGCAATAAAATCCTTCCCATCGCCTAACGCATAGAAATACACATCATTACCAAGGCCGCCACTTAAGTGGTCATTACCTTTATAGCCACGAAGATTGTCATTGCCATCAGTACCAGTAATGACATCATCACCATCCGTGCCGATTAAATTGCCCCGGATAACCGCTTGCTGAATTTCCGCTGCATTCCAAACAATACCATCAGCAAACTTGATACTTTCAATTTCATTATGAACGCCTACAGAATTGATATATTCATCCGGGATAACAATAGTGAAGTTCCTGGAGGCGCCAATATGTGCATTTGATAATACCGAGCTTGCATCCAGGGCAGCATGCCCATAATCAGAGCCCGCAATTGAACCTGTATCGGCATTACTTAAATTAAGAAGAGCATCCATACTCGTAAAGCCAACGGCTCTAAAATACGCCTCAAAGCTGGCTAAATTATTCCACTGGCCATTCATGCCGTTGTGCGCAAGGCTGACTGCCGTTAATGCCTGATTCAATGTTTTGCCCGTTTGCAACTCTTGAAATAATTCTTTAATGCCAACACCGCCGCTGTCCCTAATGTCCTGGTCCAACAATTTAACGGCGATATAACTGACGGCGTAACCCGCATTTGTTGTTGGTGAACCTACTGTGGTCTTAAACAATAAATTAAAATTACTCTGGTTATCGATGATGCCCATTTCATTCACAACGCGCTCATCCGCACCTGGAATAAACTCGGCGGTTCCTTCTAAAAACCACCCTGGCATTTCAGCAATATTCATATTGCTTGCCATGATCGCATGTACCATTTCATGGGCAATACTTCGGTCGTAATACCAAGGGCCAGAACCGCCTGGCATATCAGCAAACGCATCAAGGTTAATTCCAAGAATCAATCGGGTCGGATTATTGGCATCCCCCGCATGAACCACTTCAATGTGCGCCCTATTGACACCTACAGTTCCATTGCGCTCGAAGCTCAGCGTGATTTCACCACTACCCACCAAGCCATAATGTTCTTCTATTAGCACTTCTGCTTGTGCAATCCAATTCGTTTGCAGTTCCTCTATTATTTTTGTAATGAGAGGGTCTACCGGCAATTGTGATTTACTCACAAACATATCTACGACCGTTAAGCTGCCTCCATCGGCAAATGAAAGCACCAAATCACGGCCATCTGATCGAGCAATAA
This sequence comes from uncultured Cellvibrio sp., assembly GCA_946480695.1. The sequence goes on along the minus strand of CAMLKG010000036.1, from coordinate 24,355 downwards.
GTTGGTCTTGCGTGACATCAACCAACTCTATGCGATCTACACCAGCGATATCAGTAATGAGATCCTTACCATCACCCAAGCGGTAGCGATAAGTATCATCTCCCGCATCGCCCAGACTATGATCATTCCCTTTACCACCTGAAAGGATATCGCTGGCGGCGTCACCAACCAGTACATCAGAGTCGTCGGTGCCATTAATATGTTGCGGTGTGTATTCTGCAACTTCTTGCAAAATCCGGGACGCATCCCACGTGGACGCATCTGAAAATTGAATCGTTTCTATGGTTTGTGGTGTGAAAGAACCTGAGGCATCAAAGGCATTTGCAACGGTTATCTTTTCACCATTGGCAAATTTTAAAACCAGGTTGTTATAAACGTCGCGGAAGACGATAACTTGATCGGGTAAAATGCCACCGCTTAATTCAATGCGATCATTACCCTCAACATCAGTAATGACATCATTGCCATCGCCTAATGCATACTGATACACATCATCGCCAGCCTGGTCATTTAATTGATCATTGCCTTTACCGCCAACGATGATGTCATTAGTTTCAAACCCACCGATGGAGTCATTTCCGGCACCGCCAGTTAGCGCGTGCTGTTTTATACTGTCGATATCCCATGCAGTGCCATCATAGAAGTGGATGTTTTGAACCGTATTTTCAGCGATAAGTGCACCGGTTATTGCATCGAACATGTTCCTAACAGTAATACTTTGCTCTTCCGATATTTTAATCAGCAAATCACCACCAATGCGGGATATCCTCACATGATCTACGGCAATATTTTTATCGAGTTTGATAACATTGTCGCCGCCTGTATCGGTGATAATGTCGTGGCCATCTCCCTTGCGAATTAAATAGGTATCGCCTCCCACACCACCCACGTAAGTATCATTACCTTTTCCACCGATAAAGCGGCTGCCATCGACATGCGCGGTCAAGGTGTCATCTACCAAGCCACCCGCCAGATAGGTATTTGTCACTGCTGCCTGTGCTACGACGGCGCGTTGCAAGTTACTGAGCATGAGTGCGGTCGTGGATATTTGTTGTTGCGCCAGCAAATCCGTACCATTTAGGAAGGTATCGTCGGTAATCGGGTTTATGAGAACATTTCCGGCAGCAAGCTCCTCTACTGAGTTGCCCGTAACAATATTTATTGAGGAATAAACCAATGCATCCTGCAAAATGACTTGATGATTATTCCCGAGGTTCAACACCAAATGCGTAGCAGATTTATCAATTGAAAAATTCGTAAAATCCTGCTCGCCTACGAGCGCTAGCGTGTTGTTACCCTCATTGTCGATGATATACGTATCTACCGTGGGCAACATACTGGCATTTGCGACGGTAATATCTCCCAAGGTCGAATTGGATGAAGCACCATCCGCAGTGACAGTTGCTGATTGTAATTGTGTGGAAGGAATAGAGAGTTGGCGCTTATCCAAAATGTAGATATCATCGTCCTCTTTACCTGCACCATAATCCTGCTCTCTGATAACAATGGTATCCTTACCTTTACCTCCACTTAAAATATCTTTATCCGTATCATCACCGCCGTATAAATAATCGTCGCCGTCACCACCATTTAACGTATCCTCCCCAGCACCGCCATCAAGATAATCTTTGCCACGATCACCATACAATTCATCGTTACCATCACCTCCATAGATCACATTATTGTCCGGCAAGTTGGCTTGTGCAGGCGCCAAGGCAAAACCATTCCCATGTATCACATCATTGCCGCCACCGCCGATAAGAATGTCATTTCCAGTACCACCTCTTATGTCATCGTCTTCAGTGCCACCATCAATAATGTCGTGACCATCCAGGCCGGCCAAAGTATCCTTGCCTTGCCCACCGGAAATATAATCACTCATGATGCCGCCCCACACGACGTCATCGCCTTCATCGCCATACAAATTATGGCCTTTCATATCCTGGTAGTTCGCAATCTGAATGGCAGCATTATTTATATAATTACTGCTCAACCAATCCACCTGAACGGAAATATTGGGAAAACTCCATTGCCCGTTAACAGTGGGGCCAAAGCCAGGAGCTGCGTCACCGTAATAAGTTGTAGTGACAAAATTATTTGATCCCTCGGTGACCGGACGCTGCAAATAGAAATAGGTTAAGCCTGTAACGGAGATTTGTGGTGCAGACCAGTCTGGTGAGGTGAGATCGAGGTTATATTCAGTTAACATAACCCCTGTGCTTTCATAAATGTATTTCGGCCGCAAAAATTTGGAGAAATCCGCCCACACCTGATCTTCCGACACATCGTAAGGATCATTCGCGCTAATACCACCATCGGCTTCGTACGCTTGGAATTGTGCAAATAGCGCTTGATCAGCGCGGATAAAATCGTTTTCGGTTCCACCGTGGGCAACCGAGTTTCGCCCGGTAACAACAATGTAATCGCTTCCCGCATCACCGTATAACCGGTCGCTACCCTGGATATCGGGATTTAGCAGCATATACATACTGGCATCGCCTTCCTCGATAGTATTGCCACCGAGAATAAAATCGTCACCGATCCCGCCTTTTAAGGTATCGCTGCCATTGAGCAAGCCCATCAAAAAATCATTGCCAGCACCACCGTCACTGATCAAATTAATGTAGGGGGCACCATCAGCATCATCAGCCAGGGTATCTTTAAAATCACGAATAGTGATGACATTCGCTAATGCATCACCATTAAACGTACCGGTTGTCGCGTTATCAATCACGGGTTCATCGGCATCAAGCAAATTGATGCCCAGGTTGCCTTCTTGCCAATCCTCGATAACAAGAGTGCCGCCCGTTGAGCCTGATGCAGGGCGTGTAGAGATCATTAAATGGGTGGATGTGCCATCGCTGAATTTTACGAGGTCAATCTGATTATCCAGCGTAAATATATTCTCAGTACCGTGAATGCCTTTAACGTTTCCAATGGTCTTGCCGTTAATGACTATTGACCCGCTGCCATCGGTATCAATTACAGTATCTTGACCAAAGCTGCCATCAAAAATGTACGTATCGTTGCCTTGCCCACCTTGTAGAACATCGTTACCTTCGCCACCGTCTAACAGATCATTCCCGGACAGACCAAACAAATAGTCATTGCCTTCGCCACCGATTAGGGTGTCATGGTCGTCCGCCCTAACATCCGAATTATCAACGGTTGCGGCATAGGCAGAAAGGTGATCCTCGGAAAAATCCCACCCGGCAGGGTTGTAATTGGAACCATCCCCATATAAGACATCATGCCCTTTACCGCCTATCAATTCATTGCTGGTGCTATTCCCAATTAACACATCGTTGCCATCACCACCCACTGCGTTTTCAATCACAGTGCCGTATGCAATGGCGAGGTTTTCTACAGGAACTTTGGTATCTTTATCACTTGCACCATAAGAACTAAAATGCCCTTCGCGTAAATCGATTATTGTGTTTCGTTCGTGGCCATCAGCGGAAATTTTATCCGTCCCACCTGTATCATAAATTGTATGAAGGACCTTATCGTCTTTGTTCCAGTGATAGACATTATCTCCAGATTCATAATCTTTTTTATACAGCAGTCCTTGCTGATCAAGTACCAGATAATCTAACAGCATTAATGACGTAGGCAAATCCGTTGTACTGAATGATGGATGCGCGCTATAAGCCAATGCTGTGTACTTTAAGCTGTTATATTTTGAATCACTTACAATTGGATTTCCATTTTTATCAAATGGGTGACGAATTCCAGCTGCATGTGCCAATTCATGTAAAATAGTATGATTTCTCAATCTGACATCTGATGATTGCAGTAAATCATTGAGTAAAATAAGTGATTTTCTCACCGGCTCCGTAGATGCGGGAGTGACTGTAGTTCCATAGGTTTCATCCCCATACGGAGCGAAATTTGAAACACCAATAGCCAAATCCGCCCGGTTATCATTAGCATCATACAAACTAGAAACCACTTGATAAGAAGGTATAACACCAAGAGAAACCAAGTGATCTAACATACCAATAACCGCACTTTGAATTAGGATCGAATCCATTAAGCTTTTACTTTCATCAATACCATATTTTTCAAAGTACCCTGATGCATCATCAATATATGATCCATCGAGTTTTTCAAAATAAGGAAACACTTCCGATATTTCAGTCGCCCCCAAAAAGTAGATTGTTACGCTACGTTCATTCATCCATTCGCCGAAGGGAAGCTTAGTAATGGTATTTGCAGCAGCAAGATCATCAGCTTTTGACATAAAATCTACCTACATTCCTGTATAAATTTAAAAAATAGCGGTTTTAATATTCTCAGAAATTTATCGAGTATATTTGAATATTTCACCGGAAACATTTCTATCCAAAAGTTCATTAACCACTCTGCTTAGACAGACATCCAGATCATTTCCAAGATCACATTGCCTTGACGTTACTATATGACCATGCATGGACCTAGACAAAAATATAATATCCAAAATATCTTTGTCTTTAACTTCAACCGACCAAAAATATACATTAACGACATGCTCTGGACCGTAACTCTTGCGAACATTAGGTCTTTTTGATTTATGATACACATTGATTTTTTTACTCAAAAATCTATCATCATTATCAATTACCCAATTTTTCAAAATACCATCAATTTTTACGTGCGAAACTCTTGTCACATCATTATATTCCTCATGACGGACCGCACTGTACAAATTAATCTCCCTCAAAAACTGACAAGGATCCTCCCCGGAATCAACCATTGATCCGCAAAGCTCGTCCCCAACGAAATCATCACCAGTCGCAAGCACATTATTAGTTGCGCAGCTTGAAATTAAAAAAGGAAAGGCAGCCAGAAAAATTACATTCCTAAAACCCATATAAGCCTCGTTTAAATTTAAATAATTATATAAATGATTTCGTAAACTCATACTTACATCCCTTTTCTCAAAATAAATTCTCGATCAATCCTATAGATTATGTTATCCAACCCTCTTTTAAAAGAATTATGGTAATCCTTCTCAGATATATCTATCAAAAAGCTGTCGATATTACTCTTTCCGTTTCTACTCAGAAAAATAGAACATATAATTTCTTTCTCATTTATTGTAAAAAATTTCACATGCAAATAAAGATAATTCTTTCTGGGAATTTCATTCCATGCCTTTGATGGCAAAAAGTAAACATCATATTTAAACTCCTCTATTTGCGAATCAAGGCTTTCATAATAATTGGCGATGTATCTATATATATAATCTATACTCATCGATTGGGGATGATGAGAAATGGGTACTTCCTTATCGAAACTTACACTAATAGCAATATTTTTTATTTTTTCACTGCAATAGCTATAGTTACCTTTTTTGCTTTCCTTAAAAGAACAATATGTTAAACCTCTGACATCATCTAACTGCTCTGCGACAATCCATGAATTATCACTAGCGCAAGCGCATAGGCAACCCCCAAAAAACATCAAAGAACATAAAACAGTAATATCTTTAAGCTTCATACTTCAAATCCTTGGTAGATTTTCACAAAATTTATAACGCAATCATTACAGCTAAATAAGCTAGGTAGTTCACATTAACTAATTTAGCTGTAAAGACTTGGATAACAGACAACAACGTATCTACTGACGCCTTAAAATAAGATCTGATTCCAATCTGGTGAGGTGAGATCGAGGTTATATTCAGTTAACATAACCCCTGTGCTTTCATAAATGTATTTCGGCCGCAAAAATTTGGAGAAATCCGCCCACACCTGATCTTCCGACACATCGTAAGGATCATTCGCGCTAATACCACCATCGGCTTCGTACGCTTGGAATTGTGCAAATAGCGCTTGATCAGCGCGGATAAAATCGTTTTCGGTTCCACCGTGGGCAACCGAGTTTCGCCCGGTAACAACAATGTAATCGCTTCCCGCATCACCGTATAACCGGTCGCTACCCTGGATATCGGGATTTAGCAGCATATACATACTGGCATCGCCTTCCTCGATAGTATTGCCACCGAGAATAAAATCGTCACCGATCCCGCCTTTTAAGGTATCGCTGCCATTGAGCAAGCCCATCAAAAAATCATTGCCAGCACCACCGTCACTGATCAAATTAATGTAGGGGGCACCATCAGCATCATCAGCCAGGGTATCTTTAAAATCACGAATAGTGATGACATTCGCTAATGCATCACCATTAAACGTACCGGTTGTCGCGTTATCAATCACGGGTTCATCGGCATCAAGCAAATTGATGCCCAGGTTGCCTTCTTGCCAATCCTCGATAACAAGAGTGCCGCCCGTTGAGCCTGATGCAGGGCGTGTAGAGATCATTAAATGGGTGGATGTGCCATCGCTGAATTTTACGAGGTCAATCTGATTATCCAGCGTAAATATATTCTCAGTACCGTGAATGCCTTTAACGTTTCCAATGGTCTTGCCGTTAATGACTATTGACCCGCTGCCATCGGTATCAATTACAGTATCTTGACCAAAGCTGCCATCAAAAATGTACGTATCGTTGCCTTGCCCACCTTGTAGAACATCGTTACCTTCGCCACCGTCTAACAGATCATTCCCGGACAGACCAAACAAATAGTCATTGCCTTCGCCACCGATTAGGGTGTCATGGTCGTCCGCCCTAACATCCGAATTATCAACGGTTGCGGCATAGGCAGAAAGGTGATCCTCGGAAAAATCCCACCCGGCAGGGTTGTAATTGGAACCATCCCCATATAAGACATCATGCCCTTTACCGCCTATCAATTCATTGCTGGTGCTATTCCCAATTAACACATCGTTGCCATCACCACCCACTGCGTTTTCAATCACAGTGCCGTATGCAATGGCGAGGTTTTCTACAGGAACTTTGGTATCTTTATCACTTGCACCATAAGAACTAAAATGCCCTTCGCGTAAATCGATTATTGTGTTTCGTTCGTGGCCATCAGCGGAAATTTTATCCGTCCCACCTGTATCATAAATTGTATGAAGGACCTTATCGTCTTTGTTCCAGTGATAGACATTATCTCCAGATTCATAATCTTTTTTATACAGCAGTCCTTGCTGATCAAGTGCGAGATAATCTAATAGCATGAGAGATGTGGGAGCATCCGTGCCAGATAAACTGGGGTGTGGGTTGTAGGACATTGCTGAATATTTATAACTATCGTATCTGCCTGTCAGCCCAACGGTATGCAGATCCCTTAGTCCGAGTGCATGAGCTATCTCATGAAAAATAAGCATATTGCTTAGATCAGAGTCATTATTATTCAACAAACTATCATCAAACAATATGGCACTTTCCCGAAAATTATCTGAAAGTTCCAAGTTAGGAGATATAGTTGCCCCTAATGTGCCAGCGCTTAGTTTTTCCGGACTAAAACTTGAGACTCCGATAACAATATCTACATTTGAATTATATGAAGGTGATACCTGATAATCTTTTATAATACCTAACTCTACGTACATGTCTAATTGTTGCAAAATTTTACTCTGTACTTGGCTAGTATCTTTTAATTGATTAACACCATAATCAGTTTGTTCTTCTGGTTGAGAAAAATAGTCTTTAAGAATAAAACTATCGCTCGGAGTAGAAAAATAAATTACTATTGATCTGCCGCTGGCAAAATCCCCAAAAAACTCTTTGATTAGCATTGACGCTGCCAAAATATCTTCCGCAATAGACATAAAAAATCCTATTTAATCTAATTAATTTCCGTCTTGAATAATGGATTTAACTACAATCTCATCAATAAAACTTTGCATCTGAGCAATAACGCATTCATTTTTTTTCGAAGCGCACAGGCTTGTCCTTATGTAAAAAGGGCCTTTTGAAAAAGTATAAAACGTTATTATTATGAATTCTTTATCTGGCGTTTCTGTTAATAAAAATGTTAATTCTATATTTGAATCTTTTTCTTTCGGCCTACGCACCCAAGCACTTCCAGTAAACGGCTTATATTCTGCATGAACACCCAACTGAGAAAACATTTCATTCATTTCAGCCACTCTTTTATTCAAATATAGACTTAAAACATGAAATAATTCTTTCCCATGTAAATTTCCATCTAAATGAAAATTTAATTTTTTAACATAATGACACGGCCTGCTTTTTTTAGATGAACTTCCACACAACTCATTAGTAAAAATTTCGTTGCCATACGCTGAAAAAACTAAAGAAAAAATTAAAAACAAGGAAAATTTTAGGTAAACCCTCATAGAAAATCCCTATAAAACAGGTAAGCCTCTTGATATATTTCAAAATTCGTAACGTAATCATTAATGACTACATATATAAGTAGTTGCAATTTTGCTTACGCAATAGACACAGAAAAACCACGGATATTTAAATAAAAGAGAAAGGAATGATTGTGCAGAAATGGTATATAGGCAGGAATCAATTTTACCAGGGCGTCCATGTTTACATCCAATGTGATCGAAATGGTTACTGAATTGAAGCATTCTTGATATCAACTACAGCGAGCGTATCAAGCGTGAATGATACCAAGTGGCGCCATTTTGTATACTGAATTAGGCGACAAGCAGGTATAAATCGAGGAGAAACCTACAAGACATTGTTGAGCACTTATAATTTCCCCATCATACTCAAGTAAACACACCCAAGCTATTCATTAAAGGTAACAGGATTTTGTTTAAGGCGTGTTACGGATTCCCTATGCCGAACAACAAACACTTTTTTTGAATCAGGGGGTCAGTTACTTTTTAAGTAGTAGGTTAATGCTTTCACCAGAGAGTGTAAGACCCAGCATAAAATTCATTCCTTTGGATAGTTGATTCACAGAGAGTGAATTGTATTAACACCCCAGTACCATGCAAAAAACATTATTCTAAACGACAAAATCTATGTGTCTGATAGAAAACTTTGGTGGCCTCACTTAATATCGCACTCGCTTCCAAATAGGGATTACTCGCGCAATGTGATCCAGGAAAATTACTAACATTCGGAATTATTGGGCCATGGAATTTAACATTCTTACCGGGATAGGCTTATTGTTGATAGTCACCATTGTACTCAAGCTGCTTAGCACACGAAGGAAATCCCCTGCCCCTCAATCGTTTCAGTGCCGGAAGTGCAAACAGCACTTTCCGCACAACCATCGAACCTTAACGGCTTGGCAAAACAGCAAACAAACGTTTTATTGCGATACCTGCCATAAAGCCTGGCGGCTATCCAACCCGCAACCAAACAATGCACCGCAATATATTCCAAAACATGCCGGGTCTGGTTGCCTGGGATTTGTTGTGTTGCTTGCCTTTGTTCCATTGGGATACTTCCTTTTTTAAAAGACTATTGGTATGAACGATTTTTCGGATAGCTATTTTCAAGACAGACTGCAATTTGGTCAAAAGTGGGAACTCGCGGTTTCGCAGTGGCTCCAGGACAATAAACATTATGTCCTGAATGTTTACGAATATACGCCAGTTGTAGACGGTGTAAAAAAATCCCCCAAGCTGCATATCACACCCAGTGAACAATCACTTATTGCTCCGGACCTGCAAATTGCCAAGGATGGGATAACCCATTGGGTAGAAGTGAAATCCAAAAAGCAATGTGGTTACCCGTTTGGCCACCGAGGTAACTTTAGGTACCGCACCACCGGTATAGATATTCCCTATTGGGATAACTATTTAAAAACCCAGGAAGTCACTGGCATTAAGGTTATTATTTTTTTCGTTCACATTGAGGAACGTGAGGTGAGAGCGGCCTCACTCCAAGAACTCGATAATCACCATAGGAAATTTATAAATAACAATAGCAATATGGTCTATTGGTGTTATGACGACATTCAGCTAATTGCGGAAATCTCTGAGGATGATGAAATTATTGGAGTATAAAAGGCCATGCAGAGTGGACCTCATTATTAATGCATCAATACGTAGAGCTAGCTTCGGTTATGAAGATGCTCGAGAAAAATCGAGTCATGATGGCACGAATATAATAGCAACCGACCTCACAAGACTCTCAGTAATTTATCCCCATTGAATACGTGACTCAGATAGCGACGAAAATATGCCCTGTCTCATAGCGATCGAGTCATAAACGGGTAACCCCTTACTTGTGAGCGATCAGCAAGTTAAGAGGTAAAAGCAAGGGAAATTTAAAAAAGCTAATTCTGCAAAGCCTTAGGCAGCAATATTGATTGCAGCTCAGGCACCGCATCTATAACTCCCTCTTTAATGATTTGCACTACTGCATCCATATCATCCGCAGGTACCGTGAGTAAATAGGAAGTGTTCCTGCCAATGTAGCTACCGCCTTCCATTAAATATCCAGTTGGCTTGACGGTCGCGTCCTTGAACTCACTTAGGTAGAGCAATGTTCCAGTCATATCCATAGCAAAACAACGCGCCGTTGCGGCGTTAAAGGCTGTCTTTACAGTTATGGACTGATGGCAAAATTTTATCGCCTCTCCAACTCGTTTCTCGCCTCCTATGACGTAATGCTCGTGCGCTTCATTTGCCGCACTATATGCAACCTCATATAGGTTCCAAGTCTGCGCACTTGCAGGAGAAGTCACGAACAGCATTAAAATCAAAAATCTCATTGTTTTCATTGCGCGGCCCCTTGCTGATATGTAACGACCATTTGCGCCCTTTCCTTTATTAGCTGTTCAGTCATTTTACGGTTGTAGCGTCCAGCACAAAGAGCACCGTCAATCACAAGCACGGCGATCAACCCAAAAGCAGCCAAGCCCCAACTGGCGATAACGAGGGTTATTACAAAAAAGAACGCAACTATCCCGAGAAACCAGCGCCCACAATACATGTAGCCCGCACCAGGAAGAAATAAGTTAAGAAGTATCGCCACAAAGCGTGACTTCTTTCTTGACTCGACCAATAGAAGTAATTCTGTATCACTCATAAATAGCCCCCATTACATTCCGAAATATCCCATTTTGGGATAATCCTAATATGGGTTTATTTAAATGTCCAGTCAATTAGCTGGACAGCATCTTGAAGACCATTCATTCCGAGAAGTACAGATATCTCTTAGCCTTGTTGCGAGAGGCCAGGGAAGCTGCCGGATTTACCCAAGCGCAGCTATCGCAGCAATTGGGAAAACCCCAATCCTATGTTTCCAAATATGAGAACGGAGATCGTCGCCTGGACCTGATTGAAATGCTGGAGGTGTGCCGCATAGTTAATGCTGATCCGCATGAGATGATCGACGTAATTAGCGCACAGTAGCTGTAGGTACCCTTGGTATTAACTCCCCAAAGCCGTCATGGAACATGCTTATTTAAACCTTTCGTACGAGGTATTCAGTTATTAGCTCCATTTTATTAGCCTTCGTATTCATGATTATCCGAGGCATCTACAGAATATGCTGATATTGCACCGTTACTCGACCGGAAGCGTCCTCCACTCAAACCAAGCCAATGTCGCTGGAGGGATTCGCTTTCACGAAGCAAGTTGATTAAGATCTTAAGATAAGTCGATTCGTGCATGTATCTAGGGCGTACCAACGGAAATCGATCAATCAGCGTACCGTTCATTTTCAGCTTGGATCGATAAGAATAAATTCTGTTAATAGCTCGCTCGCATACTCCCTCCAATTGACTTCGGTAACATAGATTCTGGCATTTCCGACACTGAAAAATTCGGTTCTCTTGTCCAACATATAAAATTTGACAGCGTTTGGCACATCCGGGACAAACGAACCAAGGGCGTACTCCCCCGTAATTGCAATGAGTCCACTGGACAGAAACTGAATATGAATGACACTCTATACTTTGACCGCACACGTCTGCTGAATAGGATAAAGTGACTTCCGATTCGCCAGCTCTAAAGTAAAAAGTTGAGTTAACGTTATTAACCGCTATCTCAATAACTCCGTAACGTCCCTCTGACAATGCATCGTTTTTACGAAACTCATTTATGTTCAACTGCGGCACTGACGAGGTGGTTCCTCGTGAGCCTGATGGTTTCCTACCGCTTCCGAATCCGCCCATTTTCCCCTCTGTTTTTTCGAAATCATTAAGGAATTTTATACAAGTGTATTACTCTCTTAGCTCAGCTTTTCCATGCCGCATGGCAGCTGTAGTGTTGCGCATAATAACGCTGGTGCGATTAAGTAGCCCAAACGCATCGACTATCAACAAATCATTAGCATTGACTTGAGCGCATCAGTTAGATCAGGCTCGCCCAGTGACAGGTCGGTTGATGAGGCCAGCTCTCTAAGTGGAGGTTATAGGGAGGGTGAATTTGATTTGATATTGGACAATGGCAACTAGTGAAGAGCATTCACCCCTATTCCGCCCTCTCAGTTGACTTGCAGTCAGGAGTGAATGTTAGATGTGAGTGAAGTAGAACGAGGAGTTCTAGCATGCCCCCCTCAACTAAGCCGTGAATGACGGCTACCCTCATATCGGTTAGCTGTTAATGGCTTGTTTTCCTTTGTATGCACCTTAGCCATGTAAGATAAATGATAAATCACTGCTCCAAATTCAGGCCATTTACAGCGGGTCAGGTTGTAATAACTTCTTAAAGAAGGGAACGCCGGGCGGGGTTGGTTTCGAGCCGTCCACATTTCCTCTGCAATTTTGAATACACTGTGATGAAAGTTCACTTTGTTCCCATCTAGAAACAAGACCAAATGGTAATGCTGTGCCTCACCTACGCCTTGCTCCCGCACCCAAACATAACCGACCCGCGACAAGCCAAATCGTATCCTCAATCGCTTCGTATACTTCTTTATAAATTTGGAGAATAACTTGTTATCCGCAGAGTAGTCAGTCACAGGAAAGATCTCCATACACACAAAAACTTTACAATGATGGCTAAGAATCGCTGATAGTTGAGAAACAATTCTATCCAATATCCCGACGAAGCATCCCTTACAACCGTTAGGATTATTGATTCTAAATTTTTGACCCTCAAACTCGATGTCCTGATCAAATGTAATTTTGTGCATTCATGCGCTTTAACGGGACCACTTCCTGTTGGACCACGTTAAAGATGATTACTGCCAGGATGAATATAAATACACAACTATAGATAGTATTAAATACCGACCCACTCGATCTAAGCTGAAAAGCGCAAAACCCTTGCGAATACTGGCCTGCGGTCTTTCCAGTTTCGACAAAACAGGGGTCGAATTTCGGAAGGAAAAAACCATAATCTATGCAAAAGAAAGCGTTCATAGATTGTGCTCCAAAGCTCGAGAATCGATGAGCTTTTGGATATCACTGACACGCCAGGCGGTAGTTCGTGGACCCAGTTTGATACCTTTCGGAGCATTCCCTTCGGCAACCCATCGCCACCAAGTGGAACGCCCTACTGGAATCAGCCGAAGGACCTCAGGTAAACGTAAAAGAGCATCTTGGGAAGATGGTAGGTTTTGCTTTGACATAGCCGTCTTGAGCTCCCTTAGGACTTGTTGAGACGGTTGTCACGGTATAGCCGGTGTGGAGGCAACGGGATAGTGAGATGATTTATTCAAGTCACTATCCACTTCCCTTCAAAAATGTGGTATAGGCCGAGCGTATTTACTTAGGTTTATTCAGCTTTTCATAGACTCCCAAGGATCTCATCATTTCCTCAGCTTGCTCGATACTTTTTTTAGTATCCGCAAGAATACCGCTGATTGTGGTAGGGCTTTTATGATATTTGATGCCTAAGTCATGCAACAAAACCTCCCTAGGCTTCCTACCTTTTAGAGCCAAATATTCTTTGAGAATCATTTTGTTTTCACGATACGACTTCGCTTGGTCCTTCATACCGCCAGGGGGATGAAACATGTGTTTTACATATCCTTTTATTGATTTTATATATCGCTGGGGCTCGCCCAACTCATTTATATCCTCACCATAAACTACACATTCGTCCTCATGAACGGTGGCCGTTTTTTTGCAACCCGAAGAGTTCCTGATAAGCTCCGCTATAAGCTGAAATGGAACCCCATCAACAGTCCTGTTTAGTTCGATCCAATTAGCCAGCGCTTTCGTTTCACCCCTTGCTGCAGCCTCTAAGATAACTATTGGGACTTGTTGTGCCATGCTAACCTCCTAAGAAAATATGAAGGTATACCATAACGAAAAGGCTACCCCATATGGAATATAAAAAGAGGATAAGAGGCCTTCATTCATCAATTTTGGGGTACTTATCGCTACATAAATTATTAAATCTATATATATCAAAGTATATTTCGTACTTTCAGTAGACCCCGACCCTAAAACTTTGACTTTCCCCTCAAATGATCCAGATAATCCGCCCAAACCTGCATCATTTCCTTCCGCTCAGGAAGATGCCTGGTTCGGTTATACGCCCGGCCATTCGTGTCCTTAACAGCGTGGGCCAACTGCTGCTCAATATAATCAACACGAACATGCAAAATCTCGTCAAGAATAGTACGAGCAGTCGCCCTGAATCCATGAGGCGTAACTTGATCATTTGAGTACCCCAAAGACCTCAAAGCAGTACGGACACCATTTTCTGACATGGGGCGACCATCATGCTTAGCGCTCGGCATCACGTAACGCCCCCGTCCTGTAATCGGTTCCAGCTCTCTCAAAATCTTGAGGGCTTGCGTCGGAAGCGGCACTATGTGGGCAAAGCGCATTTTCATCTTATCAGCCGGAATCTCCCAATATTCATTTTCCCAATTAATTTCTTCCCACTCCATCTGGCGGATTTCACCAGGTCGTTGGAATAATATTGGGGTCAACTTTAGCGCTGCTCTAATCTCCGGTGTGCCGCTGTAACCATCAATACTAATGAGTATTTTGCGCAGCTCTTTGGGATCTGTAATGGCAGCCCTATGGTTGGCTTTGGCGATGACCAATGCATCTTTAAGATCCTGGGATGGGTCTCGGTCTGCCAGCCCTAAACCGACCGCATAGCGCATAACCTGACCCGCAACTCTTTTGGCCCTGTTAGCTGTTTCATGTAGCCCATCAGATTCAATCTGACGTAATGGTATGAGTAATTTTGCCGAGGTAATTTCGGAAACAGGAGTATCGCCAATAAAGGGGGATAATTTTTGATCAATTATCCATTTAAGTTTTACTAGGGTTACACGAGCTGCGCCTTCAATCTCCCTCTTCTTAATGAACTCATCGGCAATTGCAGAAAATGTATTTGTTGAGGCAATTAATTTTTTTAGTTTTTCCTGTTTCTTTAGTTCACCAGGATCATTGCCTTCAAGTAATTCAAGCTTTGCGAGTCGAACCTTTTCGCGTACTGAAGCAAGAGAGACTAAAGGATAGACACCAAAGGCAAGACGTTTTTCTTTTCCACCGAAACGATATTTCATTCGCCAATATTTGGAGCCGTTAGGCATGACTTCCAAATACATACCGCCACCATCAGAGAGCTTGTATGACTTCTCTTTAGGTTTAGCCTTCTTGATTGCGACTTCGGTAAGCTTATTTGTAGCCATTTACGCCTCCAAATTTATGCCCCCAATTGTGCCCCCAGAATGCTGTAGCTTCAATAGGATCTTGGTGGACGTCCTGAGACTAAAAACATATAAAAAACCCGCATTTCTGCGGGTTTTGAGACGTTCTTGGATTTCTTGGAATTTCAAGGTGGTGCCCGAGGCCGGACTTGAACCGGCACGATCAAAAAGATCGACAGATTTTAAATCTGTTGTGTCTACCGATTTCACCACTCGGGCAGAGTGCTTTTACGTCGGCACGTAAAATAAGTGGAGGCGCGATCCGGAGTCGAACCGGACTAGCTGGATTTGCAATCCAGAGCATAACCGCTTTGCTATCGCGCCTTTTTGAGAGGCCGCAATTCTAGCGGACTCGTTTTGAAAATCCTAGTCTTTTATATAACGGAACCGAAGGTTTTTTCAAGTTTGCTTAAATGCTGCTCAGATCGTTCAAAAGCCGTTATTAATCAGGGTTTTGAGGTAGGAGGAATGGCCATGCGGCACGCAAATAAAGCACCATAGACCACAGTGTTAAAACCGCAGCCCCTGCCAAAGCAATGAAGCCGATGGGCAATAACAAAGGGATATCCATCAGCAATACAATAATGGCGGTCATTTGCAGGGTAGTTTTTATTTTCCCAATGTATGACACTGCGATGCTTGCCCTTTGTCCCAGTTCCGCCATCCATTCGCGTAGCGCCGAGATAATAATTTCCCGTCCGACAATCACTGCCGCCGCTACAACAAACCACACCGAATTGTGGTGGAGGGTTACTAATAAAAGGAGGGCAATGGCTACCATTAATTTATCGGCTACCGGATCGAGGAATGCACCGAAAGGTGTGCTCTGGTTATATTTACGCGCAACATAACCGTCCGCCCAATCCGTTATGGCAGCGATACTGAAAATCACGGAAGATACAAAATGAGCCCAACTAAACGGCAGGTAAAACACCAAAACGAACAAGGGAATGAGGAAAATCCGCATTAGGGTCAACTGGTTGGCAAGCGTCATAGGCAGTTCTCTGGGCCAGATGATCAAATCACTAAACGGGCGCGATAATACACCAGCGAGACGGCTTTCACATCCCGTGGCTTGGGAGTTCGGCGCTAAAACTTATTCATTATGAAAAAATGCATAAATTTCCTCAGCCAGTTTGCGGCTAATTCCACTTACCCGGGCCAAATCGTCCAGGCTCGCATTCTGCACTTCCTGCAACCCGCCGAAATGCCGCAATAGTTCCCGACGACGCGTGGCACCGATACCGGGGATATCCTCCAGCGTCGAGGTTTTACGCTTTTTGTCACGCCTCTGCTTATGCCCGGTTATGGCAAAACGATGGGATTCGTCGCGGATATGCTGGATTAAATGTAACGCTGGTGAATCCCCCGGCAAGACAATTTCAGCACCTGTTTCACCATCAAACAGGGTTTCAAAGCCCGCCTTACGCGTAGTGCCTTTAGCGACGCCAATCAGCTTTACCCCTTGCACACCCAATTCGCTCAATACCTCAATGGCTTTGCCCAGCTGCCCTTTTCCTCCATCGATCAGGAGAATGTCGGGCATTTTACCTTCGCCATTCTGCAAACGCGTATAACGGCGGGTCAGGGCCTGCTCCATAGCCGCGTAATCATCGCCACCGGTAATTCCCTCAATGTTGAAGCGGCGGTAATCCGATTTAAGCGGACCGTTATTATCAAACACGACGCAGCTCGCTACGGTTAACTCCCCGCTGCTGTGACTGATATCAAAACACTCCAACCGCTGCGGGGTTTCATCCAAGCCAAGTGCTTCTTGCAATGCGATAAAGCGATCCAACGAATTCTTTTTGCTATTTACATGGGCGATGAGATTCTGCAAAGCCGCTGTGGCGGCCATCTGCAACCACTTTGATCTATGGCTGCGCACCTGGTGATTTATAAATACTTGTCGCCCCGCCGCTTGTTGTAACGCCGAAGCGATTACATCCACTTCCTCCAACGGCTGGCTTACAATAATTTCGCGCGGGATTTCCCGACCGCTACTGGCTAAATAAAATTGCGGAATAAATTCTTCCAGAATTTGCGCCGGGGTCTCCGCCAATGAAGATGATGGATAAAAACTGCGGCTACCGAGAATCCTGCCCTGGCGAATAAATAAAATATGGACACAAATTGCTGCCGCGCGCATTTCGGCAGCAATTACATCAATATCCCCGTTACCCTCTTCTATGACTTGTTGGGATTGGACAGTGCGCAACGCAGTGATCTGGTCGCGATAGGCGGCTGCTTTTTCAAATTGTAATTGCTGGGCCGCCGTATCCATTTTATCGGCCAGTTCACTCAACAGCTTGTCGCTATTACCGGTCAAAAATAACTGGGTATGATGTAGATCCGTTTTGTAATCTTCCGGAGAAATAAATTCGACACAGGGCGCGGTACAGCGCTTGATTTGATATTGCAAACAGGGTCGTGTGCGATTATTGAATACGCTGTCTTCGCACTGCCGGACACGAAATGTTTTTTGCAAAAAATTCAGGCTTTCTTTTACTGCCCCAACATTCGGAAATGGGCCGAAGTAATCACCACGCTTTTTCTTCGCGCCGCGATGGAAGGAAATACGCGGGTAGTCTTCGCCACTGGAGATAAAAATATAAGGATAGGATTTATCGTCCCGCAGCAAAATATTGTAAGGGGGACGATTGGACTTAATGAGGTTTTGCTCAAGGATCAGCGCTTCAATTTCGCTGGCGGTAACCGTAACCTCAACCCTTGCAACGCGCGAAACCAATGCCTGGGTTTTGGGTGATAAACCGGCCTTGCGAAAATAACTGGATAAACGGGCTTTTAGATTCTTCGCTTTGCCGACATATAAAATGGAACCATCACGGCCAAACATCTGGTAAATGCCTGGCTGCTGGGTCGTACTGGCGAGGAAACGGGTGGAATCAAAAAGCTCAGCGCTGTCGTGCGTCATTGAAACCATTCTGTGCAGGGAAAAAGCAGTCGCTTACACGACTGCTTCCGGGTCAAGGAGATTGTGCTTTACTGCCAGGAGTGTCAGCTCTACATCGCTGTTGATATCAAGCTTTTCAAAAATACGGTAACGATAGGAATTAACCGTTTTGGGGCTAACACAAAAAGTATTGGCAATATCGTTCACCTTTTGACCATTCGCAATCAACATGGCTGTTTGCAATTCGCGCTGCGACAACTTCTCAAACGGCGACTCCTGGTTGTTGCCACCGGAAAACGTTTTCAGCGCAAGTTGCTGGGCAATGCTATTGCTCATATAAAGATCACCGCGAATCACTTTATTGATTGCGTCAGTAATCTCGGTAAATTCCGCGCCCTTGGTCACATAACCAACGGCTCCCGCTTGCATCAAGCGAGTGGGATAAAGGTCATCGTCACAGGCGGTGACAGCAATAATTTTAATCGCCGGATTCACTGTTAACAGTTTCTTGGTAGCTTCAAGGCCGCCCATCCCCGGCATCTTTACATCCATCAGGACTACATCAGGCTTCAGAATACGTGCCTTCGTGACCGCCTCTTCACCACTCTTGGCGTCCCCAACCACTTGGTAGCCGTCTATGTCGGCTAACATACGCACTATCCCCATGCGAACTAGATCGTGATCATCGACTACGAGAATCTTTGTCAAACTAGCCCCCAAATCCGGAAACCGGATACCTGACTGACGTTGTTGTTATTGAAGCCAGACGAAAGGCTGGCACATTTTTAGAGATTGTAGTGAGACTCCGGCCAAACTACCACCCTTTATTAATTCTTTGAGCTGGCTTAAATGCCAATAATCCGAAGGCGATGAACTTTTAATGACGTTATACAAGTACGTACCTTCAGATGTTGCGGTTATGCACCAGAACGATAACCGAAGCGGAATTACTCGGGATAAACCCGGGGTTCCATTTCCAGGTCCACACCGAATTTTTCCTTCACACTTGCAACCACCCGGGCCGCAAGCTGTAAAACAGCCGCGCCGCTTCGTTTTCCTGGGTTGGTCAACACCAATGCCTGCTCTGCATGAACCCTTACCCCGTCCATTTCCCTGCCCCGCCAATTCGCCTGGTCAATTAACCACCCGGCCGCCAATTTAACCCGGCTTTCATCCACCGGATAGGAAACCAACCCCGGGAATCGTTGCTTCAACCCTTTAAATTGATCCGCTGGAATAACGGGATTTTTAAAAAAACTTCCCACGTTGGGAATTTTTTCCGGATCAGGCAATTTGGATTGGCGAATCGCAACTACCGCTGCACTAACCTGTTCCGGTGAGATCTCGCTTTCAGGAATATCGCCCAACGCTGAACGCAACGCGGGATAGTTCAAGTTTAACTGCGGAACTTTACGTAATTTTAGAGTGACCGTTGTGATTACATATTGGTCTTTTAAGGATTGCTTAAAAATGCTATCCCGGTAACCAAACCGACAGCTTTCTTTATTAAAGGTCACGGTTAAACCCGATTGGATATTTACGGCCGTTAATTCTGAAAATACATCCTTGAGTTCTACGCCATAGGCACCAATATTTTGAATCGGAGCCGCACCTACACTGCCGGGAATTAATGAAAGATTTTCCAAACCATAATAACCATTTCCCAATGCGTAGGTTACCAAGTGGTGCCAATTTTCCCCCGCCGCCGCCCGGAGCCAAACGGCTTCCTCATTTTCCGCTATGACGTCCAAACCGCGACTTTTCATATGAATAATCAATCCGGGAAAAAAATCAGTGCGCAAAACAATATTGCTGCCGCCGCCCAATACCAGGAGAGGAAGCTTTTCGGTCTTTGCAAAAGCCATTGCTTCGCGCAGGTCTTCTTCACTTTGCACATCCACAAAATAACGGGCTATCGCAGGAACTGCGAGCGTGTTGAATTTTTGGATATCAAAATGCGGAAAAAAAAGTGGCACTGTATAACCTTCGTCAATTAGAAAAGTATAAAAAACGCTTGGCAATAATTAATAAAGTCGTTGGCGAATATGCGTCAATAAGCCCTCCGCGGCCTCTTCCACTAAATCCAGTACCAATTCAAAGCCATCACTACTCCCGTAATACGGATCCGGAACCTCACTATGGCTTTGGCGCGAACCAAAATCCAAAAACAAACCAAGGTGACCCGCAAATGTTGCGGGTTTAAGCCTATGCAAATCGCACAGGTTATTGTTGTCCATCGCTAATACATAATCAAATTCAACAAAATCTGCACTGCATACCTGACGCGCGCGCAAAGCTGATAAATCATAACCACGTTTTCTGGCGGCAGCGATGGTACGGGCATCAGGCGCCTTGCCGATATGCCAGTCGCCGGTCCCCGCCGAATCCACGGTGATTTTTTGATCCAGTTTTTCACGTTTCACTAATTCACGGAATATGCCGTCCGCCGTTGGTGAGCGACAAATATTTCCTAAACAAACAAATAAAATTTTCGTCATGGCTTTTCCGCTAACTGTGCTCAACGTTCCAATAATGCTTTTATACGCAGTAAATCCGCTTCGGTATCAACCCCTCCGGGGACTTGCGCGCAAGCCTCAGCAATATGAATAGCTTCGCCGTTAGCTAACACGCGCAATTGCTCAAGGGATTCTATTTTTTCCAATGTCGCCTGTGGCCAGGTAATGAAACGATTCAGTAACGCAACGCGATACGCGTAAATCCCTATATGGCGCTGGGCCGGAAAATCCGCAGGTAATGCGCTGACATTTGCCTGAGCAAAATAATCGCGCGGCCATGGAATAGGCGCGCGGCTGAAATACAACGCATTGCCTCGCTGGTCCGCTACAACTTTGACAATATTAGGATTGCGAAAATCTTCCAGGTTATGAATAGGTTCACTCAAGGTTGCAACACTGGCGAAGGTATTTACAGCAAGATTTTTTGCTACCTGATTAATAACCGCCGGGGGAATTAAAGGTTCGTCGCCTTGCACATTCACAATAATATCGCTCGGTGCCAACGCCAGTTGCGCAGCAACTTCTTGCAGCCGATCTGTACCTGAATTGTGGGCAGCGGATGTCATGCACACCGTGGCACCGAAACCCCGTGCAACAGTTTCAATGCGCGCATCGTCAGTAGCGATAACAACCTTTGCCGCCTCACTTTCACAGGCGCGCGCATAAACATGCTGGATCATTGGCTTGCCGGCAATTTCCTTCAGTGGTTTTGCCGGTAAACGCGTGGATGCATAGCGTGCGGGAATTACGACATAGAAGCTCATAATGTGATCCGGTTTATGAAAAAATTTGCGTTATTTAATTGGAAAGCGAGATCGTTTTTTCATAATTTCCCGCTCCAGTTTTTGCGCGAACGCACTCCAGAAGGATTCCGGTAGTTCTGCCATAACTGGTAGGTAAAACCAGTTATCCTGTGCAAAAGCCCTGCATTTAACCGCATCTTTTTCAGTCATGATGACCGGGAAAGAATTTGCAAAATTAAAGTCATCGGCAACAAACGCGTGATGATCTGGAAACGGATGTAAAACCGGTTCGAATCCCATTTGTATTAACGTATTGGCAAAACGCCGGGGGTTACCTATACCGGCAACTGCGTTGACTTGCCTGGGTAATTCCCCATCGACTATTTCCTCGCCTGAGCGCAGGTGTATCAGGGAGCCCGGCCGAATGTGCATCGGCACATAAAAAAATGCCCCGCTACCGGGAACAGGCAATGAAAAATTTTCTGTGGGGGAATTAACCACAACCCAATCCACCGTTTTTAACCGGGCGATGGATTCGCGCAAAGGACCAACCGGTAAGCGCCATCCATTTCCCAAACCGCGCATGCCATCCACTACAGCAATTTCCATATCGCGGCCCAAGCGGTAATGTTGCAATCCATCGTCGCTCAACAAAATATCGCAGCCCTGGTCCTCCAATAATTTGCCGCTAGTAAGACGGTCAGGCCCTACAACTACCGGAGCACCGGTTTGCCGGAAAATCGCCACGGGCTCGTCGCCCGCCTCACTTGCCGTAGTCGTTGGTCCCACCAAATGGGGATAAGCCTCTACCTTTCCGCCATAGCCCCGGCTAATAACGCCCGGATAATAGCCATGCTGCTTCAACCAATTTACCAACGCGATAATTAACGGCGTTTTGCCGGTACCCCCAACTGATATATTTCCTACCACAACAACCGGTGTCGGCAAATGTCTTTGCCGATAGCGCAGCACCCAAAACCGGCGTACGCGGGCAAGCGCTATAAAAATTACCATTACCGGAAGTAGCCAGAAGGTCCAACGCGCTGAGCCATACCAAGCGTTTAACCAGGCATCCTGTGAATTTACCGATGGTTTGTGATGGGGCTGGACACTCAATTTGATTGGCCTTAAAACAACAAAAGGACTTTTGAGATAGTTTTTCAGCTATCTATAAAGTCCATTAATGACGTGGCGATGATTGTAGCCGAGTCGCTAATCTTTTTCAGGGTCAGGCTGGCGGGTGGTAATGCTCAAATGTGCAAAGCCTAATTGGCCGGCAGCATCCATGGCTTGTACCACAGCCTCGTGCGGGGTCTTGGCATCGGCTGTAATGACTAAAGGAATTTTGTTATCCCCTTCAGAAACTTTACTAATAGCCGTTTTTAATGTTTCGGCCTTGTTGTTAACCAGCACCTGGTCATTTACGGCGTAACTGCCATCGGCCGCGATCAGGATTTCGATCTGCCTGGGTGGCTCGCTATTTTGTTCCCCGACGGCTTCGGGTAAATCCACCGTTAACTGCGTACGCTTGGTAAATGTAGTAGACACCATAAAAAAAATCAGGAGCAGAAAGACCACATCAATCAGCGGCGTCAGGTTGATACCTTCATCTTCTGTGCGTTGCCGACGAAATTTCACAATAGAACCCCGCCCGCTAAACCAGTTTTACATCAACACGGCGGTCGCTATGCAGGGCATCGACCAACTTGATGGCTTCGTCTTCCATGGTGACAACGATTGAATCAATCCGGCGCTGGAAAAAGCGATGTGCAATCGTAGCCGGGATAGCAACGATCAAACCGGCGGCAGTTGTATATAGGGCCACAGAGATGCCGCCCGCCAATACGGCTGTATCCCCATTACCTTGTAGCATAATGGCGTTAAAGGTCTGGATCATACCGAATACCGTACCTAACAGACCTAATAATGGAGCGATATTGGCAACAGTACCGAGGATGTTCACATAACGCTCCAATTCATGGATTACCTGGTTCGCCGCTTCTTGTACCGAGTCTTTCATGACTTCCCGTCCGTGCTTGGAATTGCTCAACCCGGCCGCCAGGATTTGTCCCAATGGGGAGGACTGCTTCAGCTCACGCAGTTTTGTGGCGTCAAGCTGGTTGTTTTTAATCCAGGTCCACACCTGAGCCAATAAGGTTTTAGGGGCGATTTTACCGGGGTTAAGCGTCCAATAACGCTCTGTGCTAATGGCAATGACAATCAGCGAACAGGCCAGGATTGGCCACATCAAAATACCGCCGGCTAAAAAGATCTCAATCACAGACAACTTCCTCTTATTTTTCGGGGGGACGCATGGTTGGAAATGCGGCGTAACATACCACATGCGGCCCGGATTGCCATGGGGGAATCCGGTTCGTCTGTAAATGTGTGAAGGAGTCGCATTGCCGCCTGGAGTACAACAAAAAAGCGGCGTTTAGCTAAACGCCGCTTTTTTGCATATTGGTCTTTAGAAAAAGAACGCAGGTCGTAAAATCAGGCACCCACAGCCATGAGCATTGGGGACTCGATAGTAGTACGATCGACTAACTTGCTGTCGATTGCCGTCGATGGAGCAAAAGAGGCCATAGATTGAACAAGTGTATCTATTTGCGAAGACAATACGCCCGGTTCGGTACCCATGAGTACCGACGAAACCCTATCACTTGGGGAACCATACCAGGCGTCAGTCGCAACAATTCCGGCACTACCTGTATCTGGTGCGGCAGGGGCCAGGGGTTCAAATTTAAACCAGTTGATATTGAATTTACCGACGTCCACTGCAAGCTTAAAGT